>PAAX01000005.1 GCA_002698995.1 Ignavibacteriota bacterium
ATGCCCACCAAACACTTTTTCTTCAATCGTCATCTGTACGAATGCCCACCAAACACTTTTTCTTCAATCGTCATCTGTACGAATGCCCGCCAAACTCTTTTTCTCCAATCGTCATTTGTACGAATGCCCGCCAAACACTTTTTCTCCAATCGTCATTTGTACGAATGCCCGCCAAACACTTTTTCTCCAATCGGCATGAGTACAAATGTTTGGTTTATGAAAAAATCGATTAAAAGTAATACGAATTTGTAAAAAATTGGAAGGGTTGATGAAAGTTAGGAATTTTAAATGATAGCGAGAATTTGATTTAGCTTTTGAAAAAATTAGAATACAAAGTCAGCATTCCAACCACCGAATTGTCTATCTTCATCTAGTTTTTCTTCAAGAAGTTTTATCCAATTCATATCATGAAAAGAAATAAATGATTTCTTGAACAATTTTATACCTTTTTGCTTATTAAGAAAAATCGTTGAATCAATATCAGTTGTTTTCATCAATGGATAAATCAATTCGGATATAATGAAATTTAGATTTGTTATAACTGACTTTTGATTTGTCGTTTTATAATGACTTAGGATTTCAAAAGAATATTCTTTACCACATTCATACAAATTTATTGCAAAGTCATATCTCATTCCAAATATTTTATTAGTCTTCATGATGAACTTTTAAGTACACACGCAAATTTTGGTTATAAAATTTATACTAGGTTAAAATCATCCACTAAAGGAGGTTCAAGACCCAAATATTCTCGATAAATTCTATCTCTATAAACTTTCCCTAATTTATTCACTTCTTTAATAAATAGATTATAAGTACCACTTCCTCCAAGGAAATCCCAAAACTCATTTCCAATGAGCACGACAGGATCATTCTGCATATCAAACCATCTTTTTGGAAATGACCAATTATAATCTTCTTTTTTACCGTATGGATTATAAGGTAAAACAAAAAAAGCATTATTAACTTGAGGTTCTTCCATACTAAGGAGCTTGAATATTTTTTCTTTACTAACTTTAGTTTGATCGGAATTTGGAAGAGGAGCTTTCAATTCAAAAGCATATGCCGAGCCGGTTTTAATATTTTTTGCATAAACATCACATACTACGGTTGTTGGAATAAGTTCACCTTTACCTTCCAAAATATATTTTATTTCACTCTCCCAATTTGGTTTTATCCTCTCTTTGCCTTTCTCTTTATGTTCCAATCTATTAAGAACCTCTTGAATCCGTTTCTGTCTTTCTTGCCTAACTTGTCCTGTTATAGTATAACCTTTATATGCTTCTCCTAATCCTACTTTTGCACTAGTAACAGCTAATTTTTCCCAAACACCTCCAAATGGAGTAACAAATCTTCTTTCAAAATGACTTCCTTTAAAAATCTCATCTGGAACTAAAGCAGCATAAAGTGGTTTTTTAGCTCTATGCTCATCCCTATTAAATGGGTCTTCATATAAAACTTTATTCAATATTTTTTCCATTAATTCGTTTATAATGGAGGCAGTTGCTTCAACAATTATTTTACTCATTATTTTTCCTTTAAATGAAATATGATTTCTGAGTAAGCTGATCTGTCCTTCTCGACTCTATTCAACACGGGGCGTTTATATTGATTTACTATTTTCATTCCGCTTTTTTCTGCTATAGTTTCATATAATCCGTATTTATCATTTGCTACCAAAAAAACATCATAATCATCACAAAAATATTTCTTAGAGTTTAGAAGTACTTCTGAAATACCATTAATGTATGTAACTCTTGCTTCTTTACCTTGACCATTAAATAAACTTCCAATTTCATTTGAATCATTTCTTTCAAAACCAAATAGATCATATGCATATGCATGTTGCTCATGGTAATCTATTAAACCAACATATGGCGGAGATGAAAATATTCCTTTTATCTTTTGCTTTGAAATCAATTCACTGAATTCTGGATTTTTTGTTTTCATCACATCGATAATATCAATTTTTCTGCTATCACCGGTTAGACATTTTTGAAATGTATCCGTTCTTAATTTTTGAAATTCGGATATTCTTTTTATAGTATCCTTATAATATCTACTCCACCAATTTGCAATAGTAAATAAGGGTTTACATATTTTACCATGTTTTTTGCAGTAATAAGTTGTTGTAACCGGTTCTAAAAGTGTAGCTAAATCTGCATGTGTTGTAGCACGACAGGATCTAATCGTTCGACTAAGAATTATGCTTAGTATAGTTTTGGTCTTTTGATTATTTACTTTCTTTAACTGTTCAAAAACAAAATCTATTTCATCTCTAATTACTTGCAGATACCATTTTTCAAGAAATGTCGAATCAGTATTTTGCTTTAATGTTATGTTATAATCTTGTATTAACTTATTATAAGTTTTTAAGAATTCTTTTTCATGAAAAGAACCATATTCCTTTTCATTAATTTCATTATTTCTAACTTTGAATCTAAAATCCGGTGCTGGGAAAAATTTGTCGTTATATTTTTTTAATTCTTCTAATAAATGATTCTCAAATTCTATATTATTTTTGTGTTCTTGAAAATTATATAAATTATTTGCTATAGCTTTAGCCTGTATATAAACATCTTGTAAATCATACTTACCAATTTTGACATTACTAATTAAAGAATTAAATGCAGATACATCTATTCCGACTGCATGAATTCCTAGTTCATTGGCTTGAACAAGAGTAGTTCCACTCCCACAGAAAGGATCAAGTATAATATCTCCAGGATTAAAGAATACTTCATGTTTAAATTCATCAGTATGATTATCTAAAAAATATTCTACCAATTGCGGAATAAATTTGCCCTTATATGGATGAAGACGATGAACATGTTTAGTAGTTTCAGACTCCTTGTATTCCGAAAAAGATAAATGCCAATTTAAATCATTCCCTAATTTTGCTTTCCATTTTTCGGCTTTTGGAGAATGATGTTTATCGTAATAAGCAATTAAGTCATCTTTCTTAATAGTAGGGTTACCATTATTCCCAACCTTTGGAACCCTTCCATATTGAACCAAATATGAAATATTCGAAACAGTTACTTCTTTATTAATATATTTTGAGGCAAATTCACTTGCTTGTTTGAAATCTAATAATTCGTCAAACATCATCTTACTAAGTTAGTTGAAAAATAATGATAAAGATAACCTTATCATCAATCTTACTCAATTTATTTATTCTTGATTTTCATATCTAAAAAAAATATGTCCCACTTTGAGTTTTTTCCTAGATCAATCATTTCTATACTGCTTCTGACTCCTTTCAAAAAATTCGCGTTCTGCATTTTTTCTTTCTTCTTCGGCTCTTTGTTTTGCCCATTTTTCTGATGTTTCTTTATAAATATCTCGTTTATCACTTTTAGGTTGTTGGCTGCCGCCAAATCCGCTTGCAATTAAAGCAATTACACCAAAAATCAAAATTATAATTGCAATTGCAATAAAGGTCCATGATAAAATAAAAGAAGCTGCGGCAGAAAATACAACTGTTATTAATCCAAGTACAAAACGGACTAACCCGTTAGAGATGCCATAATTTTTAATTCCGGAAAATAAATCTGAAAGCAGCGTAAGCCCGATTAAATAAAAAGAAATTGTCCATAACCATTGAACCATATCTCCTTCCAAAGGAAGCCATGATGGATTTGTTATATAAAGTAGTGATTCTACATAATAGAAATAGAACAATACACTTTGAAAGGAGACAATAATTGCAATATAAATTGGTGTTACATTTACTGCTGTATCCAAATCCCCTTTTACTTCTTTAACAAATTTTGCTTCTAATTTATTGCTGATAAAAATATAAGAAACTATTGCCATTAAAGGGAAAAACAGAAATGAAGCCCAAAATGTCCATTCACTTATTTTTAATTTGTTATAAAAAATATCATCTATAAAAGTCTGAAGTTCATTCCCTTCAAATACATTTACTTTTACATATTCTTCTTTAGCAGTTAAGTTAATCATTCTAACATAACCTTGTTTTGCCGAATCACTAACAAAAAGCCAGTCCCCTTCTATTTCACCTTTGAGCTTTTCATTCAATTCAAGTCTTGCAACTACTCTAGACTTTGTAGATTGAGATTCATATAGATTTGCATTCTCGGCAGTTACTAAATAATAGGTTTCTTTTTGAGAAACATATCTATCGGCACAAGAATTAAGAAGCAACAAAAGAATTAGTAAAGGGAAAAATGACTTTTTCATAAAATTAACCGCTTAAATAAGTTAGAAATTGTTTATGTATTAAAAACGATTCGAAGAAACTAAAGAACGTCATTAATTAAATGAATCAATGCTTAAATATAATTAGGGAAGTTAATTTTTTCAGAGAATTGTAAATGATTTTTTTGAGCTGAAGATTTTTAGAGCAACATTTAAATAAATTGTAAAAAATTTCTTATTTCTTTTTTTAATCGAGTGAACTGGGCTGTCTCAAATTTCGGAAATCGTCATTGCGAAGCGATTTTTGCTGAAGCCTGCCTCGCTTCGCTTTGCAAGGCGGGCAATCTTACTTTTTTAGCTAAAAAATGAAATCACTTCGCTTCCTGCCTCGCCTCGCTCAGCAAGGCGGGCGCTCGTGATGACAAAATTCAATTTAAGACAGCCGCATAATAATTCAAATCTCAATTCCCTTTCATACCACCATCAATTGGAATTATTGTTCCAGTAACCCAGCTCGACTTATCTGAAGCCAAATATTCAATTCCGCCAAACACATCTTCCGGTTTTCCAATTCTTCCCATCGGGTGAATTGAAACTGAAGCTTTAAGTGACAATTCATTCTTAGTTAGAAATTCTGCAAGAGGAGTTTCTACTAATCCCAATGCAACATTGTTAAATCTTATTCCCTTTTTAGCATAAGTCACTGCAGATGAACGTACAAACGCTTCTAATCCCCCTTTTGCGGCACTTATTGCTTCATGATTCATCAATCCCTTTGAGCCAGCAATTGAAGAAATAAAAATACATGAACCGGAATTTTGCTTTAGCATTTGTGGAAGTACAGCTTTAGCAGAAAGAAATGGAGAAATTAAATTAAGCTCAATGGTCTCTCTGAAAGTTTTTTCGTCAATTGAGTTTAAGGGTTTTAATACAATAGAACCTACTGCATGAATTAAGACGTCAATCTTGTTGAATTTTTCAATTCCTAATTTTACTGCATTCTGTAAATCCGAAAAATTTTGTGCATCCCCTTTAACAAATAAATGTTCTCCACCAATTTTTTCTTTTAGCAGATTTAATTTTTCTTCATTTCTTGAGAAACAAATTAGTTCTGCACCCAGCTCTGAAAATTTCTCAGAAATATAAGAACCAATTCCGCCGGTGGCTCCAATAATTAATATCGTTTTTGTTTTAAAATCTGACAAAATTCAACTCCTTTTTATATTTTTAGATTATAAATCACACTTACTGAACTGAGTAACATAAAAAACCGTAAAAAGATTTCTTAATTATGGGAAGATTGATTTTGTGATTAAGATTTCGGCAGCAATTTAATGTGATATTTTATCTGTAAATCCTCTTTGAGAGCTCATTTTAAGCATTTTTCTCATAATTGCAATTGGCATCATTTATGATTTTAAATAAATTCGCTTCTAAGAGGGTATTAGTTTTTGTTAGAAATTAAAGAAAAAAAATTAGCCGAAGATTTGGTTTGTTATCATTGTGGTGATATCTGCAAGGATAATTCGATCGCTATTAATGAAAAAGTTTTCTGCTGCAACGGCTGTAAAACTGTCTATGAATTATTAGATGCTAATGATCTTTGCAATTATTACAATATTGATGATAAACCTGGAATTACAAAAAATTATTCTGCTGTAAGAAATTATGATTTTCTTGATGATCAAGAATTAAAATCAAAACTAATTGATTTTACCGACAGTAAAATCACAACAATCACATTTTATATTCCGCAGATGCATTGCAGTTCTTGTATTTGGCTTTTAGAAAACCTCTATAAATTAAATCCAGGTGTTGTTCAATCGCAAGTCAATTTCCTTCAGAAAAAATTATCTGTTAAGTATAAAGAAGAACTGATTTCAATTAAAGAATTAGTGCAGCTTTTAGATGCTTTAGGTTATGAGCCCAATTTGAATCTCAATCAAGAAAGTGAAACTAAAGTAAAGAGTGAAAACAAAAAACTATATTTAAGATTAGGTGTTGCCGGATTTGCATTCGGAAATATTATGCTGCTAAGTTTTCCCGAATATTTATCTACTTCCGATCCGGAAAATCTTAAAGGCATTTTTGCTTATTTGAACATGATACTTTCACTTCCCGTTCTGCTCTACAGTTCAAGAGAATATTTTGATTCTGCATACAAAGGATTAAGAAAAAAAATAGTAAATATTGATGTCCCAATTTCACTTGGAATTATTGTTTTATTCTTGAGAAGTTTTATAGAAGTTGTTCTTGATCTTGGTCCCGGTTATTTTGATTCATTAGCCGGACTGGTATTCTTTCTATTAATTGGTAAGACTTTCCAGAATAAGACATACGAAGCACTCAACTTTGAAAGAAATTATAAATCGTATTTCCCTATTGCAATTACAGTTAGAAGAGAAGGTAAAGAAACAACAATTCCGGTAAGCAAACTGGAAATAGGTGAAAGAATAATTATAAGAAACAGCGAAATTATTCCGGCTGATTCTATTCTAATTAAAGGGAAAGCAAATATAGATTACAGCTTTGTTACCGGCGAATCTACTCTTACAAAAGTAAATAATGGTGAAGTTATTTATGCCGGAGGAAGACATATAGGAAGTATAATAGAGGCAGAAATTATAAAAGAAGTATCGCAGAGTTATTTAACTCAGTTATGGAATAATTCAGTCTTTACAAAGCAGAGTGAAAGTAAAACTACAACTTTAGCCAACGCAGTAAGTAAATATTTTACTTTTGTTATTCTTGCAATAGGTTTTGGTGCATTTTTATACTGGCTTCCAATTTCTGTTGCCACTGGATTAAATGCTTTAACTGCAGTTCTCATTGTTGCTTGTCCTTGCGCTCTTGCTTTATCAACTCCTTTTACATTGGGTAATACATTGAGAATATTTGGTCGAAATAAATTTTATATAAAAAATGTAACCGTTATAGAAACATTAGCAAAACTTACCGATATAGTTTTTGATAAAACCGGCACAATTACAGATTCAGCAAAAAAAGATGTTTCGTTTGCTGGTAATGATTTAAATGACTATGAAAAATCCTTAGTAAAAAGCAGCGTTAAAAGTTCTACTCACCCATTAAGTAGATCGATTTATGAATTTTTTGATACTAAGATTGAGGAATATACTTTAGATAATTTTGAAGAGATTCCGGGAAAAGGAATTAAATCTTTAATTGAAGGAAACGAAATTAAAATTGGATCATCAAATTTTGTAAAGAATTATGATGAAGAATCAAGTGATTCAACTGCTGTTTATGTTTCAATAAACAACAAAGTTTTAGGAAGTTTTCAGATCAAAAATGTTTATCGTAACGGATTAAAAGAAGTAGTAGAATCATTAAGCAGTAAATATAAGTTTAGTGTTATTTCCGGTGATAAAAGCAGTGAAGAAGCCAATCTGAAGAAAATATTTGGGACAAATGCTCCTATTTATTTTAACCAATCTCCTCAAGAAAAATTAGATTATATTAATGCTTTACAAAAAGAGAACAAGACTGTTTTAATGGTTGGTGATGGATTAAATGATGCCGGAGCTTTAAAACAAAGCGATGCCGGTATTTCAATATCAGAAAATATAAATAACTTCTCCCCTGCTTGCGATGGTATTTTAGAAGCTGATTCATTTACCAAACTGAAAGATTTTATAAACTTTTCTGCAGTAAGCAAAAACATAATAATAGTCAGCTTTATAATTTCATTTTTATATAATGTTGTTGGAATTTACTTTGCTGTTACCGGAAATTTATCTCCGTTATTTGCAGCTATTCTTATGCCTTTAAGTTCAATTACTGTTGTTGTCTTTACAACTGCCGCAACAAACTTATTTGCAAAATCCAAGAGGTTGATTTAATGTCGGTAATTCTGATACTAATTATTTTTAGTCTGCTTGTAGCAATAATATTTTTAGGAGCATTTTTCTGGGCTGTAAAAAGTGGTCAATACGATGACCAGTACACCCCTTCAATTAGAATGTTATTTGATAATAAAAAAGATAAAAAAGAACAAAACAATAATTCTACAAACTAAGGAGCTCTGTTTATGAATGTAGAAAAATTCAGTTATGACAATAAAATAGTAAGACTATTTACTATTGCCACAGTTGTTTGGGGATTAGTAGGCATGCTGGTTGGACTGCTGATTGCTTTCCAGATGTATCTCCCCGATCTGAGTTTTGGAATACAATATATTACTTTCGGAAGAATTAGACCTCTTCATACAAATGCTGTGATTTTTGCTTTTGTTGGTAATGCTATTTTTGCAGGAGTTTATTATTCTCTGCAAAGATTAACTAAAGCAAGAATGTACAATGATTTTCTAAGCAATTTCCATTTTTGGGGATGGCAGTTAATTATTGTTTCTGCTGCAATAACTTTACCATTAGGTTTAACTACAAGTAAAGAATATGCTGAACTTGAATGGCCGATAGATATTGCAATTGCAGTTGTTTGGCTTGCATTTGGTGCCAACATGATGGGCACTATAATGAAAAGAAGAGAAAAACATATGTACGTTGCAATTTGGTTTTACATTGCAACCTTTGTTACCGTTACTATTCTTCACGTAGTCAATTCTCTTGAACTTCCTGTAAGTTTATTTAAAAGTTACTCTATATATGCCGGTGTGCAGGATGCTTTGGTTCAATGGTGGTATGGACATAATGCAGTAGCGTTTTTCCTTACAACTCCTTATTTGGGTTTGATGTACTACTTCCTTCCAAAAGCAGCAAACAGACCTGTTTACTCTTATAAATTGTCAATCGTTCACTTTTGGTCTTTGATATTTATATACATTTGGGCTGGACCGCATCATTTGCTTTATTCTGCTTTGCCGGATTGGGCTCAGTCATTAGGTACTGTTTTTTCGATAATGCTAATTGCTCCATCTTGGGGTGGAATGATAAATGGTCTGTTAACCTTAAGAGGTGCTTGGGATAAAGTCCGCGATGAACCTATGCTTAAATTTATGGTTGTTGCCGTAACTGCATACGGAATGGCTACTTTTGAAGGACCAATGTTATCATTAAAAAATGTAAATGCAATTGCTCACTTTACAGATTACATTATTGGTCACGTTCATGTTGGAGCTTTAGCTTGGAACGGATTTTTAACTTATGGGATGTTCTATTGGATGATGCCGAAACTATATAGAACAACTCTATATTCAAAAAAATTGGCAAATGCACATTTTTGGATAGGCACACTTGGAATTGTATTTTATGCCGCTCCGCTTTATTGGGCTGGTATTGCACAAGCTTTAATGTGGAAAGAATTTACTCCTCTTGGAATTTTACAGTATCCTAACTTCTTAGAAACTGTTATCCAAATAGTTCCTATGTATATAATTCGTTCACTCGGCGGATTGCTTTATTATATAGGCGTTATTGTAATGGTTTATAACCTCTACAAAACTGCAAAACAAGGAAGCTTTTTAGCAAATGAAGAAGATGAAGCAGCACCGATTACAATAGAAAAAGATAAACCTAAAAAAGGTAAAATTCACAGATGGCTTGAAAAACGTCCGATTCAATTTGCCGGTTTAGCTACTGTTGCAATTCTTATTGGCGGCGTTGTTGAATTTGTTCCTACTTATTTAGTTGAATCTAATATTCCAACTATAGCAAGTGTAAAACCTTATACTCCTCTTGAACTTCAAGGAAGAGATATTTATATAAGAGAAGGATGCGTAAGCTGTCACTCTCAGTTAGTTCGTCCTTTTAGGTCTGAGACTGAGAGATACGGTGAATATTCAAAAGCAGGTGAATATGTGTACGATCATCCGTTTTTATGGGGATCAAAAAGAACAGGACCGGATCTGCATAGAGTTGGAGGAAAGTATTCTAATCTCTGGCACTATCTCCACTTTGAAGATCCAAGAAGTATGTCGCCGGGTTCTTTAATGCCAAGATATACATGGCTTCTTGAACAGACACTTGATATAGAAACAACACCGGTTAAAATAGCCGCTATGAGAACTCTAGGTGTTCCGTATGAAGAAGGTTACGAAGAATATGCAGTGGAAGATTTGATGAAACAAGCTGAAGAAATAACAAACGATTTAATGAATAACGGTGTTGTAACCGAACCGGATAAAGAAGTAATTGCTTTGATAGCTTATCTGCAGAGACTGGGAATGGATATCAAAGCTAACGCAAATGGGAACTAGGTGTAATAATGTTTTCTAATTATTTAACATCAATAAAAGATGTAGAGATTTTTCCAGTAATTAGTCTGATAATTTTCTTTGCCGTATTTGTATTTGTACTTATCAAAGTTATTAAAATGGATAAAACCTATATCAATAAAATGGGAAATCTCCCGTTAGAAAATGATGATGAATTGAAAAATAAAACCGAGAATAAAAATGAAGATTAAGAAATTCTTAAATACAATCTTACTTTTTGAAATAATCTTTCTTCTGCAGCAGAACATTTTTGCTGCTGGAGATGAACTAAATACTGTTATGTCAATCATGCTGGTATTTACCGTAATTATTATTGCGGTAACACTTTGGCTTTCAGTAGTTTATTCGGAAAAAAACGACAATGAAGGGAAAGCTTTTTTAAACCCATACAGAAAATTTTTGAAAATGCTTACCAAATCTACTCCGATTGAAAATGAGAAAGATATTTTGCTTGATCATGAATATGATGGAATAAAAGAATTGGACAGCAAGGTTCCGCCATGGTTTGCTTTTCTTTTCTACGGTACTATTGTCTTCTCAATAATATATATGGTAAGATTTCATGTTATCGGAAGCGGTGATGTTCAAGCTGAAGAGTATTTGGAAGAAATTAGAGCAGCTCAAGTTGAAAGACAAATTCTTATTAAAACCGGCGCCTTTCTTAATGAAGAAACGGTAACCTTTACAAAAGATGCCGGTGCTTTATCAAATGGGAAAGATATATTTATTAAAAACTGCGCTGCATGCCATGCTAACGATGGAGGAGGTTTAGTAGGTCCTAATCTTACAGATGAATATTGGATAAACGGCGGCGGAATTAAAAATGTTTTTAAAGTTATAAAGTATGGTGTTCCCGCTAAAGGAATGATAAGCTGGCAGACACAATTGAGTCCGACCCAAATGCAGGAAGTAGCAAGTTATATTTTAACTCTTGAAGGGACTGAGCCGGCAAATCCTAAGCAGCCTGAAGGAGAAAAATGGGTTGAACCAAAAGAGGAAGAGACAAAATCATAATTCTGTAATTATATGAAAGATAGAGATTTGGAAAATAATCAAAATGCATTTAGAGATCAGATTTCAACTGTTACCGATGAAGGTAAACGAGTTTGGATTTATCCTAAAAAACCTTCCGGAAGATTCTACAATGCAAGAACAATTGTAAGTATTTTTCTTTTAGCTTTTTTATTTGGTGCTCCGTTTTTAAAAGTAAACGGACACCAATTTATGCTTTTTAATGTGATTGAAAGAAAATTCATTTTATTCGGAATTCCTTTTGGTCCGCATGATTTTCACTTATTCGGTCTTGCAATGATTGCCATAATAGTTTCTATTTTTCTTTTTACAGTAGTTTATGGAAGAATTTTCTGCGGCTGGATTTGTCCTCAAACAATTTTCATGGAAATGGTTTTCCGTAAAATAGAATATTGGATTGAGGGGGATGCAAACAAGCAGAGAGCTTTAGATAAAATGCCGATGAATGTAGAGAAGTTTATCAAAAAAACTTCAAAGCAAATCATATTTTTTATTATCTCATTTATTATTGCAAACTTTTTCCTTTCGTACATTATCGGAATGGATCAACTAATTGTAATTGTTACTGATCCGATTACTGCTCATTTAGGTGGATTATTTGCAATTACTGTTTTCTCCGGAATTTTCTATTGGGTATTCAGTTATTTTAGAGAACAGGCTTGTACAATTGTCTGTCCTTATGGTCGTCTTCAAGGAGTAATGCTCGATCAAAATTCTATTGTAATTGCTTATGATAATGTGCGAGGTGAACCAAGAGGCAAAATTAGAAAGAACAAATCAAGAGATGATAAAGGTGATTGTATAGATTGTAATTTATGCGTTGATGTATGTCCTACAGGAATTGATATTAGACACGGAACTCAGCTTGAATGCGTAAATTGTACTGCTTGTATTGATGCTTGTGACAACGTAATGGATAAAATTAATAAACCGCGCGGATTGATAAGATATGCATCTAAAAATGAAATTGATACGCAGATAAGAAAAATATTTACTCCACGCGCTTTAGGATATACTTTTGTATTGATTCTGTTATTAGGTTTAATTTCATTTCTATTGATAAACAGAACTGAAGTTGAGCTAACAATTTTAAGAACTCCGGGAATATTATTTCAAGAACAGCCGAATAATAAAATAAGCAATTTGTATGATGTTAAAATAATCAACAAAACTTTTGATGAATTTCCGGTAACATTAAAACTTGAGAACATAGATGGAGAAATTATTTTAATTGGTAATGAAAATCTTTTGGTTGAATCACAAGGAATTGCAGAAGCTAAATTCCTCGTTATTCTTTCAAAGGATGATATCAAAACAATGAAAACACCGATTGATATTTCTGTAGCTTCTGATGAAAAAGTAATTGATGTAATCAGGACTTCTTTTCTCGGTAAAGTAAATAGAAATAATGAAGGAAACTAAGGATGTCTTGGGGAACTAAAATCGCTTTGACTTATATCATTTTTGTTGTTATTACTCTTGGTATAGTTTTATTTGCAATGACTAAAGATGTAGATCTGGTTACAGAAAATTATTACGAGAAAGAACTTGTTTATCAAAATCAAATTGACAAAATGAATAGAGCAAATTCTCTTTCTGAAAAAATTACGGTTAAGAAGAATGAATCATCTCTTTCATTTATCTTCCCAAAAGATTTTGATTATTACTCAGTTGAAGGAGAAATTCATTTTTATAGACCGGATAATTCAAAAAGAGATGTATTCTTTCCAATCCAATTAGATTCATCCTATCAGCAGATTGTTTACACAGACAAGTTTGATAAAGGAATGTGGAAATTAAATATTGATTGGTCTGTAAAAAATACTACATACTATAACGAATTTAGAGTAATGATAGATTAATGGAAATTTTAACCGGATTTGTAATTGGTCTTTTGGGAAGTCTTCATTGTGTAGGTATGTGCGGACCAATAGCATTAGCTCTGCCAATTCCAGGAGAATCTAAAGCTAAGTTAATTTTAAGCAGAATAAGTTATAACCTAGGGAGAGTTATAACTTATTCATTCTTGGGAGCTGTTTTCGGATTATTCGGCAACAGACTGATATTAATTGGTCTGCAAAGTCAAATTTCAATTATTGTTGGTGTAATAATTTTACTTGCCGTTTTAATTCCACGTAAATGGCGGACAAAAATAACATCAATTGGAATTGTTCATGAATTCAATTCATTAATCAAAAGTTCTTTTTCAAAACTCTTTAAAAGTAAATCACAAGTTTCTTTTCTTTACATGGGAATCTTAAACGGATTTTTACCTTGCGGTTTCGTTTATATAGGTATAGCCGGTGCAGTTGCAACAGCTGATGTATTATCAGGTACATTATTTATGATGATGTTTGGATTAGGTACTTTTCCAATTATGTTTTTTACTTCAATGGCTGGCAATTTGGTTAGCTTAAATTTGCGAAGAAGAATAACTAAAATTATTCCGGCACTAACCATTGTGCTGGCTTTATTATTTATTGTAAGAGGATTGGGTTTGGGAATTCCTTATTTAAGTCCTAAACTTTCAGGAGAAGTTGTAAAAACAGAAAATGCTGCTTCAACTGAAGAAAGCTGTCATTGAGATTCTAATAAATATTCCGGTATTGATTTAATTATTTTTTTTAGTTTTTTTCTTTCAACCTTTTCAACCGCATCACTAATTGGAAACCATTTTCTCTTTCTTGCATAATGCTCAAGCCAGGTTTCATGAATCTTTTCTACTCCCAGTAAATAAACATCAACAACACAAAGTCCGCCCCATTTTTCATATTTGTACTTACCAATTCTTTCAAAGTGAACAAATCCTTCTACACCCGCTTCCTCTAATGCTTCCTTTGCAGCCGATTCTTGCGATGTAAATCCCTCTTCAACCAAACCTTTGGGAATAATCCACTTTTTTTTATTTCTTGAAGTAACTAATAATACTTCTATTTTTCCCTTTAATATTCTATAAGGAATTACTCCGGATTGTTCATAATACCATAATGACATATTTATTCCAGACTTAATCGTAATTGGAAATAAAAAATATTATTTTTATAAAAACTAATGGCCGATTATTTAATGAAATTTTTCACTCATCTAATTTTAATCATCTTAATAATAAATACCAACGAATTGTTTGCTCAAAATTCAATTTGGGAAGATCTTTCCGATGATGGAACAATCTTTTTAGATGACGGTATTTCTTACTTTTCTTATCCAGTTAAAATGAGTTCAAATGAATGGATATTAGCCGGAAGTACAGCTCTCGGAACTTACGGTTTAATGTATTTTGATAATGACTTAATGAAAAAACTTAGTTTTAATAACAAGGAAACATTGAACGGGGATTTTTGGGATGTGCCAACCAAATATGGCATTGTTCAATATATGAATATCGGTGCTCTTTCAGTTTATGCAGTAGGATTACTATCAAGAGAAGATGAGATAAGAAAATTAGGAAGAATGATTTTTCAGAGTTTAAGCTATACCGGACTTTCAGTTATGGCAATTAGAATTGCAGCCGGAAGAGAAAGACCATATTCCGGTTTTGATCCTTTTACTTTTAATGGATTTACTCTTGATAATGAAATTCAATCATTTCCTTCCGGACATACAACAGTAGCTTTTGCGGTTTCTTCCGCAATCGCAGAATATTACAATAAGTGGTGGCTTAAAATAGGAATGTACGGTTTTGCTTCTTTAACAGCTTATGCCAGAATAAGAAATAAACAGCACTGGACTAGCGATGTTATATTTGGTGCATTACTCGGTATTACCGGAGGTCTGCATACGGCCGCTCAGCAAAAAATTAGAGAAGGAAAATCTGAAGAGAACAATTTTTCTGTTATTCCTTCTTTTAATTCTATTTCTCTTGTGTATAGGATTAATTAATTTTTAAGAAATACTTTAAGGTTTTTTATGAAAAACGAATTGATGAAAACAGTAAATACTTATGTTAATCATTTGTTCAGCAGCAGTAATACTTCTACTTTAATTTACCATGATTTTACACATACTAAAAGTGTTGTTGATGTCTGCGAAAAAATAGGAAAATCAGTTCAACTAAATAATGACGAAATGGAAATACTTTTACTGGCAGCTTATTTCCATGATGCCGGATATATTGATTCAAGAGAAAATCATGAAGAAAGATCAGCTGAAATTGCAAAGAGCTTTTTAGCTGAAAATCATTTTGAAAGAGAAAAAATAGAAAAAGTTGAAAAAGCAATTCTAGCAACAAAAATTCCTCAATCACCACAAAATTTAATTGAAGAAGTATTATGTGATGCTGACCTGCATCATCTTGGTTCTAAAGATTTTTTTGAAAGAAATGAAATTCTTCGGATTGAATTTGAAAGAGTTTCCGGAAAACAATTTACAGATATTGAATGGCTTAATTCTACAATTGAGTTTATGTCGTCACACAAATATTTTACCCAATATGCACATGATAAATATGATGAGTTAAAAAATAGTCATTTGGCAAAACTTCAAAAAAGATTAAGAAAGAAAATTGAGAAGAAAAAAGATGTTCATCTTAAAGATGAAAAAATTGCTCTGGAAAAAGAAAAAATCAAAAAGAAAAAATCTGATGAAAAGCTTGCTGAAAGAGGAATTGAAACAATGTTCAGAAATGTTATGCGGACTCATGTTAGTTTCAGTTCAATGGCTGATAATAAAGCTAATATTATGATTAGTGTTAATACATTGCTTTTAACTGCAATTATTGCTGTACTTGCAAGAAAACTTGATTCTAATCCGCATTTGATAATTCCAACTGCTATACTAACCATTTTTAGTCTTGTTACATTAATATTTGCTGTTATTGTAACGCGTCCTAAAATAACTGACGGCAGATTTACGAGAGATGATATTGAACAGAAACGTGCAAATCTTTTATTCTTTGGTAATTTCTTTAATGTAAATCTTGAAGATTTCACATGGGGAATGGAAGAAATGATGAAAGACCGCGATTATCTTTATGGTTCTATGATAAAAGATTTTTATTACTTAGGTCAGGTTTTAGGAAAGAAATATAAATATTTACGAATCTGTTATACAATTTTTATGTATGGAATAATTATTTCGGTAATTGCATTTGCAATAGCAATCTTCTTTTATCCCGGAACAACCGAACTTGGATCACTAATAGAATAAAGTTTTATGAAAAAATTATATTTAATAAGACATGCAAAATCAAGCTGGGATAATCCCAAGCTTATCGACTTTGAAAGACCTTTAAATGAAAGAGGTTACCGCGATGCTCCTTTAATGGGAAAATTTCTTAAGGAAGAAAAAATAATACCGGATTTAATTATTTCTAGTCCCGCTTTGCGAGCCTATTTTACAGCAAGAACTATAGCTTCAAGTATTGGTTACTCGCTTAACAAAATAAGAACCAGCGAATTGTTATATGACTCGGATGCTGAAGATATTTTTGAAGTTGTAAATTCCGTTAAAGAAAAGTATAACAGTTTAATGCTGTTTGGACATAATCCGGCATTAACTCAATTTTCTAATTATGTAAGTGATAAAAAAATTGATAATATTCCAACTACCGGTTTTGTTGAAATAGAAATGAATGTAACAACTTGGAAAGAAGTAGTAGTTGACTGCGGTAATATTAAAAGATTTCTTTCCCCAAAGATTTTAATGAATAAGTAAATATGAAAAAGAATGAATTATACTTTAACAGAGAATTAAGCTGGCTCTCTTTTAATTACCGGGTGCTGCAGGAAGCAAAGGATAAATCCAATCCTTTATTTGAGCGATTAAAATTTCTCGCTATATATTCTTCCAACCTTGATGAATTCTTTAGAGTTAGAGTAGCATCATTAAGAACTTTATTGGATAATAAAAAGAAAACTCTGCAAGAATTAAATTTTGATCCTAAGATACTGCTAAAGGATATTCATAAAATTGTATATAAGCAGCAGGAAGAATTCGGTAAGATTTATCATACTGAAATTCTACCGGAATTAAAAAATAACAAAATTGTTATACTCAATGAAAAGACTGTTTCGGCTGATCAGATAAGGTTTACATCAGAATACTACAGCAGTAATATTTCATATTTAATTCAACCAATTTTGCTTATAAAGAAAAAGATTTTCCCTTTTTTAAAAAATCAGTCTTTGTATCTTGCAGTAAGATTAAAATCAAAGAAAATTAAAGATGCGCGCAAAAAAGAAAACTATAAATATTCTTTAATTGAAATCCCTTCTCAGATTATTTCAAGATTTATAAAGCTTCCAAGCAATAATGAGAACAATTATTATATTTTTCTAGATGATGTTATTAGACTTAATCTTTCAAAAGTTTTCCCGGGTTATGAAATTGATTCAAGCTATTCTTTTAAGCTGACAAGAGATGCCGAATTATTTATTGATGATGAATTTTCAGGTAATCTTTTAGAAAAGATCAAAAAGAATTTAAAGAAAAGAGATACAGGTGTTCCAAGTAGATTTTTATTTGATAAATCTATTCCTAAAGATTTTCTTAAATTTTTGAAGGAAGCACTTAATCTAAATAAAGATGATTTAGTAGCCGGAGGAAAGTATCATAACTTCAGCGACTTCTTCAAGTTTCCCAATCCGAATAATGACAACCTTGTTTATAAACCTTTAGAACAGATTACACATAAGCAAGCCGGAAATAGTCTATTCAAAGCTATATCAAGAAAGGATATTGGATTTTATTTCCCTTATCACAATTACAATCATGTAGTTAATTTTTTTAAGCAGGCCGCTGATGATCCCGATGTAACTGAGATTAAAATTACTCAGTACAGAGTTGCAAAAAATTCCAAAATAATTAACTCATTAATTGATGCAAAAAATAATGGGAAAGATGTTAGCGTATTTGTTGAAGTGAAAGCCAGATTTGATGAAGAGCTGAACATTCAGTGGGCTGAGGAAATGGAAAACTGCGGTATAAAAGTTCATTATAGTTTTCCCGGATTAAAAGTTCATTCTAAGATCGCACTTATTAAAAGAAAAGAAGAGAGCGGAATTAATTCCTATTGTTATTTAGGAACGGGAAATTTCAATGAGAATACTGCAAAGATATATACTGATTTTGGTCTACTTACTAAAAATGAAAAGATAACAAAGGAAGTTGAAAAAGTATTCGACTTCTTAATAAACAAAAATAAAAAGAGTTACTTTGAAAATATGCTTGTTGCTCAATTCAATATGCGTAAAAGATTTGATGAATTGATTGATAATGAAATTTCAAATGCAAAGAAAGGAAAACCGGCTTTTATCAAGGCTAAGATGAATAGTCTAGAGGATAAAAAATTAATAAAAAAGTTATATGAAGCTAGTAAAGCAGGAGTTAAAATAGATTTATTAGTAAGGGGAATTTGCTGTTTAGTTCCCGGAGTAAAAGGTTTAAGTGATAACATAAAAGTAACCAGCATTGTTGGAAGATTTTTAGAACACAGCAGAGTTTATATTTTCTGTAATAACAAAAAAGAATTAGTTTATGCAGGTTCTGCTGATTTGATGAAAAGGAATTTAAGCAGAAGAATTGAAACAATTTTCCCAATTCTTGATAAGGATATTCGTAAAAATGTTCAGCGAATGATTGATCTTCAGCTGAATGATAATGTAAAGGCTAGAATTATTGACAGCAGACAAAAAAATAAATATGTAAAAAATGATAGTGCTGCAATAAACTCACAAACGGATTTCTACAATTTACTAAGCAGCTAAAATCCCATTTTAGTTCTCAAGTAAAATTGTGTGCTTTCCTCTGAAAAAATTGTAGTGAATGAAAAGCCGGCAGTATCTTCAAATGAAGTTGCAAATATTCCAAAACCATAAGCTGGATGCCATTTTTGCGACATATCTCCTTCAATAAAAACTCTTCCGGTTTCTGCTGAAAATGAAATTCCAAAGTTGAATGGAATTATCAAATCAAAGTTGAAAAGATAATTTCTTAATTCAGATTGGAAAAAGATTAATGAATTTCCTGCAAATCTTTCTCTATCATAACCTCTAAGAGAATTCTTGCCTCCAAGCATTGGAATTAAATAGAACGGTATTTTATGTCCCAAAATATGTTCACCGCTTGTCCTTAAAGCAAAAACAGTTTTATTAAAATGCTGAATCGATTTATAATATCTGAAATCAAAAAGGAATTTTGCAAATGTTGATTCATTCTCAATTATTGTTGGAAATGTATTAATTCTTAAATTTATATTCATTCCATCACTTGGAAAGTAAATATTATCAACTGAATTATGCTTGAATGAAAAATCAAGTGAAAGAAGTTTAATTCCGTTAAGACCATAATTAAAATACTTATACGTTTGTAATAGATTCAGATTTATTTCCTGAGCTTCATAGTACCAATATGTTAAACCTGCTTCAAAATTACTCATTGATTTTCTGTTAAAAAGAATGGATGATGAGATTTTCACAATTTCATTTCGTGCTCTGTAATACTCTTTTTCGAATAAATCCTTACTGTATTTGGTATCATTTCCAAAACCGAAAAAGTTGCCGTATTCAATTTCAGTTTTTGATGCAGAAATTTTTAACGAATGCTTATCAAATAAGTTATTAAAAGTACCGTTGTAATTGATTGAATAACTATTCAATAATGTTGAATAATAGAAATCAGCTTGATGAAAAGTACTGTAGGGATATTTATTAAATGAATATGTCCAGTAATCAATAAATCCGCCAAACAAAAAACCGTCATCAGAACTAATTGTTAAGGAAGGGAATATTTGATACTCACTCCCCTGTTGATTGTATTGAGGTTCAAATCTAATTTCCGGAATCTCACTTATTCTTGGGTATGATTCATCAATTTGAATAAATTCATTATTATCAAAAATAGTTTTCTCTTTATCATCATAAACGAGTAATTCTTCTGTGCTGTTATTTATTATTACATCTTTACCTTTATCGCCAATTATTCTGACTGTAGGAATGTTTTCACCAATACCATTGACTACTACTTTATCATCATCTTCTAACAAAAATAACCGTACTTCATCAGTAATTTTATTATCGATTACTTTTGTGAAAAGAGACTGCTCTTTTTTGCTGCCGGTTTCTTTATCAAGTTTGTAGATTTTTATTTCTGTAATCCATTCATAAAAATTAACCTCTATAAAATCTTTATCTATTGTTCCATAAATATGAGCAACTTCATTAGTCAATTCATAAAAATCGTTTGAGATATCTTTAAGCTTATTTCTCCTTGATTTTAATTTCGTTATGATTTCATCACCGGCAATTTCATAATATTCATTTGGTAAGGCTGCAACAGATTTTTCAATAACCACATCTGAGATTCTATTATAAACAAAGTTAGTAACTGAATCCCATTCGGATTTATTTAATTCAATAAGAAATCTTCTATCAAGATATCTACCGCTCCAAGCTTGATATTTTACATTAGAGTATCCTTCACCAAAATGATTTAATTGCGGAACAATAACTGAAGTGAGATAAGGAAAGAGTCCGGTATATTTAGCAAAAGCTTGATCTCTATCGCGCGGAAAAGGAGACCAGAATTTCAAAGTATCTTTTTGGAATCTAGCCCAGCGCCATTGATCAGTATGTCTATCCCAATCATTAATTAGAAAGTCGACTAATCTTGCTTTTAAATAATCAGCAGAATTAATTCTGTTACTTCTTTTGTCCTCAATAGTCTCAAGTAGTTTATAAGTGCCTTTAATTTTATCAGAACCTTCTACTGTAGAAGTGCCGTCTTCAAATTCATCCGGATGAATTTCAATAAATCCTAGTACATTTTTAAATTCATCTCTGTACTCACCAAGCTTTTCATCATCCGGCATATAGACTAAAATTGGTTTTGCTTGAATTATATTAACTGCTTCAAGAATTTCTCCGGCAATTAAAGGAGCCATAGGATTTGATGAACTTATCTGATCTTTCAGAATATCGGCGGCAAATGTTTCTCTTAATTCTTCAGGTAAAACTTTTGAGGGATCTTTATTGATCGATCTAAATTTCCATTGAACTCCTTTAGGGGTAATTAATCGTAATGATTTAGTTTGAAAACCTCCCCCTTTTTTTATTGGAGTAAGTCCACCATTAAATTTTTCTAAATCTAAAACTTCTACAGTAATAGGTGTAACCCATAAATCTCGCCAATGGTGACCAAAGAAAACTTCAAAGAGCCGGCTTTGTTCATATTCTTCTCCTGGAATTACTTCAAGATATTTTTTTTCATAAACATTCTGTGCAGAAATATTTATAAAAAATAGAATGATTATTATGAATACAAATTTCATTTGCTATCTTTCTTTGATTTATAGAGTGTGATACTTCCTTTTTTCTTTTCGGCTTCATCACTTATTAGTAAGTCGCCATTCTTTAAAATAATCATTCCTTCAGGCTGAAAATGATATTTATCATTAAGCTCAATTTGATTAATAATTTCACTTTTTCTGTTGAGTTCTATTAAAGCCAGACTCTTTCCCCCAAGTATAAAATAAGTATTTGATTTTTCATTTTTGATTATTGCTGAGGGCTTAAATTCTTCTTTTTTCTTTCCCTTTTTAATTTTTGACAAGTCAATTACTAAAAATGGTTCTTCATTTAGTTTGTTATTTTGAAGATCAAATCTGAATATATATTTTTTACTGCTTTTTTTAACAGATTCTTTTGAAGCAATCAGTAGTGAATTAATCGATTTATCATAACATAAACCTTCGGTATCATACTTTGAATTCAATCCCGTTCTATATTTTTTATATATCACAAATTCATTATTATCTGCTTCTGGAAAAACCAGCAAATCCCCTTTACTATTGAGTAGATAAAATAAATCATTTACAAAAGTTATATCTTCAAAATCATCTTTAATTTTGCTGCTTCCTATTTGAAATTCTTTTATGATTTGACCGTTATTGGGATTTAACTCATAAACCATTCCATATTCATCATTGTGAGCAAAAACTCTTCCATTTTTGCCAATGGTTAATCCTGATATTTCCTTTAATTCTTTAGGAAGATCAACCGAGTATTCTGCTTTGGAAAAATCATAATTATCCAATCCTTGTCCAAAGTTATAATTACATAAGAACAGCAGATTTAACAAACTGATTTTTACAAACAATTTTAATTTCGCCATATTAAATCGTTCTCAATTTTTATTACTTTAGTAATATAAAATAATGTTTTACTGATATTTGTTCATTATAAAGTTTTGATTATCGGAGAAAATGAATGAGAATTACTTTTTTAATTATCATTTCTATTTTGTTCACATTTATCACCTCTGCTCAGGAAGTAGATTTTGAAGGTTATGGTGCAGCAGGATTTAAGTTTTATAATAGAGAAACAGTAATAGAATATAACCAAGAAACCTACTATGAAGGAAAACTTCAGGCAGAAATAAAATACAACAAAAAGATTAAAGCCCAGCTAGATTTTAGAGGCAACTCGACTGATAATGCAGTTAGTTTGCGAGAATTTTCTTTAAAACTGGAGTTTTTTAAAAAGCTTTATTTCAAAATAGGTAACCTGAAAATGCCTTTTGGATATGAGCAGTTAGTTAATCGTGAAGAACTCTACACTGTTGATAGAAGTTTTGTGAATAACAAAATATCAGAAGTAGGTTATGGAGAGAGAAGAATTAGCATAATGGCTTATCACGAGTTTGACAAAGATGAAAAAGATTTTCCATTCTCCTATTACTTTTATGTGTTCAAAGATAACTCACTTTATCATGGTGCCATGACAAGGTTAAGTTATCACAACAATGATTTTATTTACTCTATAAATTATTTGTTTCAGCAGAAAGGAGGAAATAATCCAATAACAGCAAACGGATTTGGAGCTGATGTTGCAATTGAGAAAAAAGATTTCCATTCAAGTCTGCAGTTATTTTATGTTCAGGATCCGGAAGAAGGAATAAGAAGAGAACTGCAAAATCTCAACAATAAAATTTTTTCAACCGGTGCTACATATACGGCGGCTTATAATTTTGAATTTAATGAGGAATTTTTAAAAGGAATTGAACCATTAATTTTAGTGGGAATTTTTGTACCGGATTCTGATCTTTCCGAATACCATACAATACAATCTATTCTTGGAATTAATTTTTATATCGATAAAGATGTTAGATTCAGAATAAACGGTGATTTACGATTTATTAAATCAAAATTTAATTCAGCTTATTCAACTCAAAGTTCAAGAGGAATTTTTGAGATACAAGTGAGCTTTTAATGAAATATTTTTATACACTTTTAATAATTCTTCTAATTGTTAGCTGCAATAATGATGTGATATTAAATCCATCTGAAAACTTTTCAAACGTTGATATTATTGATATTTATGCCGATGAAGAGGATTTAATTACTTTGCTTTCAAATAGAATGTATAACACGGAAATTTCCGTTATACTATTTTATAAAGGTGAAAAATACAATGCTTTATTAAGATCTTCAGGTGCAGGTTCAAGATATCACTCCAAATGGTCATATCGCGTAATATTAAATGGTAATAAATTTATTGAAGGAATTAGGGAATTCAATCTTAGTGCGCAAATTTTTGACAAAACATTCTTAAGTACTACAATCGCTACTAAAATATATAGAGATAACGGATTTATCTTATTCGATTCCAAACATGTTTTTCTTAGAATTAATGACGAGGAAAAAGGACTTTATTTATTAATTGAAAAGATTGATGAAGATTTTTTTTCAAGAAGAAATAAAAAAGTAAACGAACTATTCAAACTAAATTTTAATGCCGATTTTACATTCAATAATCCGAATTACCCGGAACTCACATTTGACAAGGAAATTCCAAATGATGAAAATTTCAATTCAATTTCCGACTTTATTTATGCAGTTGATACTTCACAAAATGATCGAATATATTCTTCTTTAGGTAAGTTTTTAGATATCGATAATTATTTAAATTATCATGCTATTACAACGATTATAAATAATTCCGATGCATTTCGAAATAATTTTTATTTTCTTAAACAAGAACCTCAATCCCCTTTTATAATAATGCCGTGGGATTTTGATAAGGTATTTGAAGAAGCATCAGCAATAAATAGTATTTACGGTTATAATGCACTCATAGTAAAACTGCTTTCAGCAGAAAGTACCCGAAATAAATATCTGGATATTTTTGAGGAGAAACTTAATATTCTCGACATGAATTATCTTAATAATGTAATTGATTCTACATCAAATAAAATTAGAGAGGCTTATAATGCCGATCCCTATCTGGGTAACGGAAGATATAATTTTGATGCGGAAATAAACAGTTTGAAAAATTTTATAAATAACAGAAAAGTTTTACTCAAGTCACTTTTAGATGAATACAGATAAACTTAGAAAATCCGTATTAATAATCTGGTTAATAATTTCTTTTACCGGAATAAGTTATTCGCAATCAATTGAAAGTAATAGCTCATCATTCGAAACCAGTATTAACAATTTAAGTGAAGGATTTATATCATCTGTTAATTGGATTGATATCCCCATTGGTGCAGCGTACATTGGGAGAAATCTAATTAATCCAAATACAATCGGTGATAAAATTATTTTCGGTCCATCTAGATACGAAAATGACTATTCAATGTTTGTTGGAAAAGATAACTCTTACACAATTGGCAGTATGGATAAAGATATTATTCCAAACATAATATTTTACGGCAGATTAACATTCCTATTCTTAAACGATACATTTAGTGAAAACGATATATCTTCTGAATCTTATAAAGATATTTTCTTATTTAAGAAATCACTGATATACACATTCACAATAACAGAAATTGTAAAAAACTTAGTAAAAAGAAAACGCCCAGATGGAAGCAATGACAGAAGTTTTTTTAGCGGACATACATCTACAGCATTCGCCTCTTCGACTTTTTTGGCTTTAGAATTAAACTCATTTTTTAATAATTGGAGCTTAACCAGAAATAATAGTCCTTTACGAATAAGCTTTAAAATAGCAAGTTTTTCTGTTTTATACGGATGGGCTGGATATGTGGGTTATTCCAGAATAAAAGATAAAAAGCATTACCTTTCCGATGTTTTAGTAGGAGCAGCAGCCGGTTCTTTAATTTCCTACTTTATATATGATTCTAATGATAATGGAATTGGAGATAATCTTAATTTTACTACATATAATGGAAAAGATTTTTATCTGAATTTAGGTTTGAATTTGTAATTTGATTTAAAATAAAAAAACCGGAATTCCTTAATGGTCATCCGGTTTTACAATATTCATCTATATTTAACTTGTAATCAGCTTACCGTTTTTTCTTACCGAAAGGTGTGAATGATCTTTACTTAATTCAAGATCCAACTTAAACTGATTAATTAATGCCTGGAGATTATGAGTAAGATTTGATAATCCTTCAGCAGATTGACTAATAAGATGAGTTCCCTGCACAGATTGCTGAGTTACATTGCTAATTGTTTCAACATTTCTGCTAATTTGTTCACTTGTAGAAGCTTGTTCTTCACTGGCAACTGCAAGTTGTGCAATAATTTCAGAAACTTTTTCAGATTGATTTATAATCTTACTTAATGCATCGCCGGCTTGAGATGCTAATTCTTTTCCTTTATCTACTTCATTCTTTCCTTCTAAAATTGAGCTTACAGCTTCTGAAGAAACTCTCTGAATTTGTTTTATCATTTCCTCAATTTCTTTAGTAGCTTTGGTGGTTCTTTCAGCAAGTTTTCTAACTTCATCGGCAACAACGGCAAAACCTCTTCCTTGTTCACCTGCTCTGGCAGCTTCTATTGCGGCGTTAAGTGCAAGTAAGTTTGTCTGTTCTGCAATATCATTAATTACTTTTACTATTTCACCAATTTCATTACTGCTCTTTCCTAATTCTTCAATTGTAGCAGATGATTTATTAACTACTTCTGCAATACGTTTAATTCCGTCAATAGTTTTAACAACAACATCTCCGCCTTGTACAGCTTCAGTACCGGCAGCTTTAGCAGATTCAGCCGCAAGATTTGCATTTCGCGTATTTTCAAGAATTGTTTTAGTCATTTGTTCAACAGATGCGGCAACTTCAGAAGTTTGATTATTTTGTTCATTAGCACCAACAGCCATTTCTTCGGTACTTGCAGAAATTTCAGATGCTGCATTTGATAATTCGTTAGAGCTTTTTGCAACTTCACCAATTAAATGATTCATTGAAGCAATTAATGTATTAACACTTTGTTTTATTACATCATAATCACCTTTGTAATCTCCGGTCATTCTGGATCTAAAATCACCTTTTGATAAAGTTTCAAGAACAGAAGAGGCTTCTTTAATAGGTACAATAACAGAATCAAGAATTGAATTGATACCAAGAATTAATTCTTTCCAGCCGCCTGAGAATTTATCAACATTTCCTCTTACTGATAAATCACCTCTTTGGTTTGCATCAATTAACTTTTTAGCTTCCTGCAGTAATTCATTAATTGTTTCTACTTCGGAATTAAATGATTGAGCAAGTTTATCTTTAGAAGATGCTTCTTTAACTTTTTCTAAACTTCCGGAAGCAATTTTTTCTGCAGCAATAATTTTTTCGTTTTGAGTCTCTCTCAACTGCCTCATTTTTGTCGCTAATTCACCAATTTCATCTTGAGAATTTACACCTATTTCGGTGTCAAAATTTCCCAAAGTAAATTCTGTAAGGGCGTCTTTCAATTTATTAATCGGTTTGGTGATTGCCGGAGCAACAATAAATGTTGATGCCAAGAAAATTAAAGTACCGAATATCATTCCAATTATTATGTAAGTAATGGAAGCTTGAACCGTACTGTTGATTTCATCTTTAGTTGATTGAGCATTTTGATTTAATAACTCAATTATTGCTTTGAATTCGCCATCAAGCATGTTGCCGACTTCTTCTCCGGATGTTACGGAAATAATAGCAGCCATTTCATAACTTTGAGTTGCAGCAGCACTAAGTATTGCATCTGCAACGTTATTGTTATAGTTTTTCCAAATTTCCGATATGGATTGAAGTTTTAATTTAACTTCTTCATTTAAGTTTTCTTGATTGGAAAGTTCTTCTAAGTCGGTTGTAAATGAAGATTTAAGTTCGCCAAATTTTTGATAGTTGCTTTCAAATTGATCTGCAAATACATCCATTGAAAACTTCAGCATCATTCCTTGTATTTCATTGTAATTTCTCTGCAGATGTTCAATCTTAGCTCTAGGTTCAATATAATCTGTAAATAAAGATTCAGAAGTACTTTTAAAATTTGACATTTGGACTGCATCACTTAAGGCAATTGCGGCAGAAACAAATGCAATTAATAAAAATCCCAACTGAAGTTTACGTACAAATTTTAATTTCTTTAATCCACTTAAGAACTTCATTTTATAGTTCCTTTAACTTAATTTGAATTCAATAGAAAGGGATAATTTTACTTTAACTGCTTGTCCCTTATTTTTTGCTGATGTAAACTTAGAACTTTTTACAGCAGCAGAAGCAGCTTCGTCACAACCGCCGCCAATTCCTTTAATTACTTTAACATCATCTACAGTACCGTTTTCATTAATCATTGCCATTATAAAAACTTTACCTTGAACTCCGGCTTTTTTGGCAATTTCAGGATATTTTATTTTAGCATAAATTTCTTGTAAACCGCCAACAGGTTCCGGCATCTGTTCTGCAAACGCTAAGTATTGATCTCCCTCACCTAAATCTGCAGCCTTAATAAAATTTGGCTGAAATACGAGGGTAATTAATATGAAAAGAGCAAACATCCTTGTAATATTTAATTTGCCCATAATAAACCTCCATGTTTATAATTTGACACCTTATTATCGGATGTTTATAAGAATTTTAAAGTGATTTTTAGGAAAAAAATCAGTTCGAATGGATTTATTTTACGATTTTAGAAACAGACTTAAACTCTTCTGTTCCACATACGTTTAGAAGCTCAAATAGTATTGATTCAGTAGAAGTTATTTCTACTCCATTTGCTCTCATTCTCTCAATTGCAATTTGATAATCGGATATTTTTCTTGATGTGACTGCATCTGCTGCTAAATTTACTTGAAATCCGTTTTCTATCAAATCCAATGCTGTCTGCATCACGCAAACATGAGATTCAATTCCACATAATATAACTTGTGAAATATTTTTGTTTATCAGTTCTTGGAATAAGTTTTCAGCTCCAAAACAACTAAAACTCATTTTTTGAATTGCTGTGTTTTCTAATTCCGATTTAATTTCATGAATTGTTTCACCTAAACCTTTTGGATACTGCTCAGTTAAAAATATAGGAACATCTAATACTTTAATTCCCTTTATCAGTTTAATAATATTTTCGAGGAAAAATTCTTTATTATTCATCACTCCAAGAATTCTTTCCTGTACATCAATAATTAAAAGAGCTGATTTATTTCTATCTAATAATTTTGAATATCTTTTCATTTTTTCTCCTAATACATTGGATCCATTCCATATTTGCCGCAGCTGTACATCATTAAAATTGCGGTAAGATCAATTAAACATTTCTTTTCTTCGTTTTCGGGAATTATTAAATCATAAACATCAGCTAATATTTTCATGTTATCCAAAATATTTTTCAATTCTGTGTAGGATGGAATTCCATGCCAGTTAGCAACTTGATGAATTAATCTGGTTTCATTTCTTCTTAAAAATTCATTAAATGTAATAAAATTTACTGATAATTTTGTCCGAGGTCTGCAGACATTTGTTAAATCATTAAAATACTCATCCCATTTAAGAGCAAGTCTTTCATATTTATGATACATAATTTCTTTAGCTGTCTTAACATCAAGTTTTGCTTTACTATGACTTTTAAACTTTGGAATTACCGCATAGCCGTCATAACTGATTACCCCTTGCTTTTTATCTTTGTATCTCCAGTCTCTTAATAATTGAGCAGAAGTTTTTATTGTAATTACTTTATCCAAACCGCTGTCAATTACTACATATTTCCCTTTTTCATATCTTACAACTGTGTACCAGTGTTCCCAATTTTGAACACTTAAGATGCATGGGATTCCTTTTTTCAATTCTTTGTTCAACATTCGTCTTGCATCATCCGGATTGGATGATTGGAAATATTTCATTCCGCATTTATACTTTTTTGCAGCTCGTGAAAGTCCTATTTCATCAGTACCTGCCCACCAAGTGCTTCCGGCAGTTATTCCGATATCGTTTTCATGTTTAAATATACCAAGCATAACAAGAGCATGCTTTAATGCAAAAGGACCGCATTGATAAGAATTTGGTTGTGGATAAAAACTCATGATGTAATTTTCAGTCTTCTTTTATGAATTCTAAAATAATAAAAAGTTTTGTATAGCTTTCATAATTTAATTACTTTTATAAATCTTTTCTCAAATAAGTCAATTAAAAATGAAAATAGCTGTAGTTTATAATGAAGCTTATCCTGAAATAAAGAATGAATATTCTGTAAAACTCCCTAAAAATCTGGGGTTTAAGCCATATTTTGATATTGAGCAAAGTGATCCGATTGCCGAATATGAAAATATTGCAAAAATATTAAGAAGTGCCGGACATAATGCATACATCATAAACATACTTGATGATTTAGATAAATTTCTAAATGATTATCAAAAGAATTCACCGGATGTGATTTTTAATTTTGTAGAAATTTATAAAGATAATGCTCAATTAGAAATGAGCTTTGCCGGATTAATGGAAATGATGAAAATTCCTTTTACCGGTGCATCATCAATAGCTTTAGGTACTTGCCAGAATAAAACTCTCGCAAAAAGGATATTAAAAGAAAATGAAATCCCTACTCCAAAATTTAGATTTATAAAGAAAAAAAGAAGCAGCTATAAATTTGATCTCAATTTCCCAATAATTGTTAAACCTGCTTTTGAAGATGCAAGTGTTGGAATTGAGAATGATTCTATTGTTAAGAATAATAATGATTTGAAAAAAAGAGTTGAATACATTCTCGATTATTATCTGCAGCCCGCTTTAATTGAAGAATTTATTGACGGTAGAGAACTAAACGTTGCAGTAATGGGAGATAAGAGAATCCGTGCCTTACCAATAAGTGAAATTGATTTCTCAAGAATGCCAGATCATCTTTATAATATTGTAAGTTATCAAGCAAAATGGGACCCGCTGCATGAATCATATCACAAAACGATTCCTAAATGTCCTGCTAAGCTCCCTAAAAAAATTGAATTGGAAGCAAAAGAAATTGCGATGAAATGTTTTAAGACTATGAAATGCAGAGATTATGCAAGAATTGATATGCGGCTTTCTAAAGATAATAAATTATATGTGTTGGAAGTTAATCCTAATCCCGATTTAACTGAGGATGCCGGATTTATGCGATCTGCAAAACAGGCGGGAATGTCCTACAGAAAAGCATTATTAAAAATTATCGACTATGCTATTAAACGTGGAGTGAATTCACAAAATTTTAATAAGAAGTTTGCAAAGATCGGATAGATTGTTCACTTCATAATCTACAAACTTTTTCTGCTCTTCTGTAATTGGTTTTTTAGTTTTTCCGGTATAAATCAATATAGTTTCAGCCCCTAATTTTTTAGCTCCTTCAATATCATTTATTATGTCGTCACCAATCATAATAAAATTTGATTCTGCCTTACAATTTATTTTCTTTAGTGCCGACTTAAAATATTCACTCGATGGTTTGCCGATCAATAAGGCTTCTTTATCTGCAGCATATTCAATTCCTTTTATAAAAGCACCGGCATCCAATAAAATTCCATCTTCCGGTGTATTCCAAAACCGGTTTTTCTGCATTGCAATAAAGTCTTTTCCGTCTCTTACAAATCTGAATATCTCATTCATAATTTCATAATTCCATTCTTTATCTAAATCACCAACCAAAACAGCTTCCGGATTTTTATAATCCAAAAAATCAGAAAATATTGTTTTTACTTTTTCAACTGCATAAACAGCCACCTTTTTATATTTTCCTTTAATGTATTCCAGACTTGCATCAGAAGCGGTTATAATTGGAATTTTAATGCTGATGTTTCTCTTTTCAAAAAAATCCGAAATTTCATTTGATGTAACTAAAGTAGAATTACTAAGTATTATTTTTGGGTTTTCGTATTTATCGAGTAAATCTAAAAACTCTTTTGTATTTGGAAGAATTGTATTTCCAGACTTTATAACTCCGTCTAAATCAATCAGTAATGGTTTCAAGTTTCACCTTTATTTTATAAATCAAAACAAAATAGAAAAATTTTTTCTTTAAAATATAATAAGATTATATTGTATTTTATTTCTATTTAGACTAAGTTTAAATAACAGAAAAATTCGGATATTAAAAAATGCGTTTAATAGATTGTTTAAATGGATCAAAAGTTAAAATATTATCTATAGATGCCGGAAAAGGTGCAGAGCTTAATCTAATGAATTTAGGCTTGAATATTGGCGATGTAATTACGGTAAGTAAAAGATCGAGATTGCGCGGACCGGTTGTGATAATTAATAAAGATTCGGAAATAGCTATTGGACATGGATTAGCTGAAAAAATTTTAGTGGAAGGATTATAGAATTGCAGTTTATTTTAGTTGGACAACCAAATTGCGGTAAGAGTACAATATTCAACCATGTTGTAGGTTACAAAGCGGTAGTTGCAAATTTTCCCGGTGCAACAGTTAAATATACAAAGGGAAATATTGAGCTTGAAAATCAAAAAATAGATGTTGTTGATCTTCCAGGTACTTATTCATCTCAAACAACAGATGAAGCTGAATTAGTAGCGATTAATTACTTAAGAAATTCATCTAATAATTCAGTTCTAATAAATGTAATTGATGCTTCGGTTTTATCAAGAAGTCTGCAGTTAACAATTCAGCTTGCTTCTCTTCAAATGCCTATGGTTATAGCATTAAATATGATGGATGAAGCCGAAAATAAAGGAATAAAAATATTTAAGGAAAGATTACAAGAAATCTTTCAAGTACCAGTTATTGAAACAATCGGAAGAAAAGGAACCGGAGTTTTTGAATTATTTGTAAAAGCCAAAGAGATTTATGAGAAAAAACAAATTCCCAAAAACGTAAAGTTTGATGATAAAACGGAAGAATTAATATCCAAAATTGAATCTGTTTTAGAGAATTCAAAAAATGATTTAAGATGGTATTCCAGATTTAACGCACTTAAATTAATCGAAAAAGATCCTTTGCTTATTAATGAGTACAAATCAATAATTCATCCTAATGATTTTAAAAAAATTGAAGAAATAATCTCATCTGCAGAAAAGGATTATAAAAAACCAAGCGAACTGATTAGCTCTTCAGCTAGAATTGAAGCGGCTTATAGAATATTTGAAAAAACTGCCGAAGTTAAATCTCATGATAAAATTGACATAAGAAAAAGAATTGATGATCTGCTAATGCATCCAATTCTTGGTTATATATTTATGATAGCTATTTTATCAATTATGTTCTTCTCAATATTTAAGCTTGGAAGTTTTGTAGAACCTATATTTTTAGACTCTTTTGATTTATTGAATAACTATTTAGCAGAACAGTTTAAAGATAACCAAGTTGTTGCTTCAATATTAATTGGTATTGCATCAGGTATTGGCGGCGGAGTTGGGATTGTTATTCCCTTTTTAATTCCATTCTTTATTTTCCTTTCTATACTTGAAGATACTGGATATTTAGCAAGAATAGCTTTTCTAGTTGATAATTTAATGCATAAAATCGGTCTTCACGGATTATCAATAATTCCAATAATTCTTGGTTACGGTTGTACTGTTCCAGGAATTTTAGCAACAAGAATATTGAAGTCAAAAAGAGATAAATTTATTACGGCTACTTTAACTACTTTAATTCCATGTACAGCAAAAATGACAGTCATATTCGGATTGGTTGGATTTTTCATTTCGATGAAAGCAGCTGTTCTTATTTATCTATTGAATATTGTGATTGTAGGTCTAACTGGAAAATTCTTGTCTAAAGTTTTACCTGAAATAAGTCCCGGTCTAATTCTTGAAATTCCAAAATATCACATGCCTTCATTTACAACAGTAATGAATAAAACATGGTTCAGACTGAAAGAATTTATTATTGTAGCATGGCCTCTTCTTGTAGTAGGAAGTATAATTCTAGAATTAATTACTCATTTCAATTGGGTTGAAGGAATTAATAGTTTTATTGCGCCGTTTACTTCCGGATTACTCGGTTTACCGGCTGCAGTAGGTATTACTTTACTTTTCGGAATTATGAGAAAAGAATTAGCATTAATTCTTTTATTTGCCGCACTAGGAACGAGGGATGTCCTTTCGGTTATGACATTAACTCAAGTATTTAGTTTTACTGTATTTGTTACTTTTTATGTTCCTTGTCTTGCAACTATTGCTGCTTTAGCAAGAGAATTAAATTGGAAAAACGCTCTATTAATTTCCGTTATAACTGCAGTAATAGCTGTTTTATTATCGGTTGGATTAAGAGTGATTGGAATTACATTCTAATTATTATTAAGATTCTATTCCCTTTCTGGATAGAATGCCTTTCTGGTAATAATGTTTGATTTCCTTCATCTCTGTAACTAAATCAGCCATATCAATTAATTCTTGTGGACAATATCTGCCGGTTAATATTAATTCAACATTATCCGGTTTATATGTAAAGAAGGGTATTAAATCTTCTTTTGTTATTAACCCAAAATAAATTGAGACTAATGATTCATCGAGAATTATTAAGTCGAAATTATTGCTTTGCATTGCATTATAAGCTTTTTCAATTCCAAGTTTCATTTCTTTTTTAATTTCTTCGGATGGCTCTTCTTTTTTAAAGACAAAACTATCATTACCAAATTGATTAATTGTAATTAGATCATTAAATCTAGCAAGAGCTTTTAATTCAGAGTAATGATAATCTTTCATAAACATTACAAAATAAGTTTTGAGTCCATACCCCGCAGCTCTTACAGCTTGACCGATAGCAGCAGTCGTTTTTCCCTTTCCATTACCGGTATAAATCTGAATAAATCCTTTTTTCAGCATTTTACTTTTGTGACATTTTTAATTTTCTTTTTCCAATTTCATTATAAATAAGATCTTTTTGATTTTCGTTCAGCATTCCCCAGACAGCAATTTCGGAAATTGTTCTAAAGCAGCCTTTACAGAGCTGAGTTTCTTTATCCATTTCACAAATTTTTATACATGGAGTAGTTGGATTCTTTAATATCATAGTCTGCTAAAACCTCAGAGAATATTGGGCTAAACCAATTTAATTTTGATTCAGCCCAAAATAATTTTGTTAATCTAGTATTTCTAATTTGTAATCTAAATCAGTATTTGGTTTAGTCGATTTATCATTATTACCTTTAAGATAATAATCAAACCATTCCATTGTTCTGAGAGCATAATCAAGTTTGGCAGTATTTTTACTATTGCCATGCCCTTGACCAGGATACCAGACTAATCTAACCGGTGCATTACCGAACATTTTAACTGAGCGATAAAGTTCTAAACTTTGTGAGGGATGAACTCTCGGATCTTCAGTTCCATGTAAAATTAATAATGGTGTTTGATTTAAATATGCCCATTTAACAGGACTTCTATCATAAACTTTCTCCAAATTTTCATTAGTCCAAATTCCCCAATGTACATAATAATCTTCCCAAGGAATATCGGTTGTATTGCGTTTAGAAATTTGATTGCCAATACCTACAAAACAAACGGAAGCAGCAAATCTTTCTGAATGTCTAGTTGCAGCCCAAGCCGAGAAATAACCACCATAAGAACCTCCGCCAATCCCAACTTTTTTATGATCTACCAATCCTTTAGAAATTAGGAAATCTATTCCATCAATAACATCTTCAAATTCTTTTCCGGCCAAATCTCCAAGACCCATTAAAGCAAATTCGTAACCTCTTCCGGCACTAGCTCTGTAGTTTGGAATAAAGACGAAATAATCTTTTGCAGCTGCAGCTTGTCCCCATCTGCTGTATGAAGTCTGCCAGCCATCCATTTCAGCTGCTTCAGGTCCGCCATGTATATATGTAATAAGAGGATATGATTCCCCTTCTTCATAATTCAACGGATAAATTAAAACAGCTTCTATATCTAGTCCATCTTTAGCATAGTATACTATTTTTTCCTGCTTAGCTAATTTGTAATCTTTCAGCCAACTGTTATGATTTGTTAATTTATTTAATTCTTTTGAATTATGTTCAAAGACGAATAATTCGTTAGGGTGCATTTTCGTATTCCCGGCAAATACAAATTTTTCACCGTTAAAACTGAATGATGACAAAATTAACTTATCTTCTTCTAAAAGAATTTCTCTTTCATCTTGATCAACCTTCTGTTTACTTATAACTGTATAAACACCTTCCTCGGCAAGAAATAAAAATGTTGAATTATCAAGCCAATCAATATCTATTACTGAACCTCTAAATCCTTTAGAATAATTTTTCAATCCCTTGAAATTGTTTTCTGATTTAGTATCAGCAATAAAAATACTTCCCGCTACAGAATCATTGGTATCGGCTGCAGAGATAAATGCAAGTTTAGAATCATCAGGACTAAAACTCATTTCACCTAATTTACCTGGATTATTTACAAGCTTTTTAATTTCTCCAGATTCAATGTCAATCAGATGAATTCTTTTGAACATGTACGAATCATCAACTAAGTTATTTGGAGCTATTGCAGCAGCTATTTGTTTTCCACTATTACTCCAGGTAAAATCAAAAACACTTACATCTTTTGTCAATTGCTTTACTTCATTGTTTTCAAGAGTCATTAAATAAAGATTAACATCAGCTAAATTTTCTTCAAATATTTCTTGATCAAATCCTTTTTCAATTATTTCTTTATTTGATGGAAGAACTTCTTCTGAAGTGTATAATAAATGCTTGCCATCAGGACTTAGTTCATATTGACTTACGGAATTTTCAGAATTTGTAACTAATTTGATTTCTTTGTTTTCTAAATCAATCCTATAGACTTGTGTCTTAGGTGATTGCTCAAGTTTTGCTCTGAAGAAAATCGATTTTGAATCAACGTTCCATGAAGGAGAATAGATATTTAATTTTCCTGTTACTAATTCTTCAGATTCTTTTTTAGAAAAATCGTAAACATAAAGATTGGAATAATCTGATCCAGCCTTTTCTGTAAAAGGTCTTGGTACACTTAAAGTATAAAGAGCATAATTACCATCGGGAGAAACGATTGCATTTCCCACATTCTGAATTCTAAAAATATCATGTGTTGTAAAAACTTTTTCTTGTGCAGTTATTTGAAATAGAAAAAGGGCTAAAAAAAAGATTGATATATTTTTTATTCTATGCATTTGCTTCCTTTCATTTATGATTAACTATAACTCAAAACTGATAAAAATAGTTTACTATTTTTCTAATAATTCGCTTAATAATCTTTCGGCTTTATAAACTTTCTTTAATGCTTCTATAATTCCCCTTGAGTCAACGGCTACAGCTCTGTTGGTTTCCGGCAAAAATATAAAATTACCATAAAGACTTTCCATGTTGCCGTCAAAAACCAACCCTATTACTTCGGCATTCTTATTAATAATTGAACTTCCGGAATTTCCACCAACAATATCATTTGTTGAAGCAAAATTTAGCGGAGTAGATAAGTTAATATCGTCATAAGCTTCAGCCCAGTTAGGTGTTAATCCCCAAGGATAACTCTCTTTGCCAAATCCAAAGTATCTGTCATATAATCCATAAAAGGTTGTAAATGGTTGAGCTAATGTTCCGTTGTATTCATAACGCTTAACTTTTCCGTCTGAAATTCTCAAAGTTGAAGTTGCATCCGGTGACATCTTGTCTCCAAATACTGCAAATACTGATTCTCCGTAAAGCTTTGTGAGATCATCAATAGTTTTGTTTACTTCATTTAATTTTGGATTTAATCTTGCAATTATTTCTTTAGAATTGTTAATCAGTTTTACTAAAGGATCATTATTCAATTTTTCCAAATCACTTTCAATAAGAACAGTTTTCAATTCTTCTCTATTTTTGAATAACGATCGGTTCAAAAATTCAGCAGCATTCATTTCATAATTTGTAATCAATTCAATTATAACAGGATGATCGTTGCTCAATGATCTTTCTAGGAGATTAAAAAATGCTTGAGTAATTTTTATTGATTTTTCTTCGTCAATATTTTTGTCATATTCCTCTTCAATAAACTTATTTATTTTTTCTTCTGATTTAGCTGAATCATTAATAAGCTCAATAGCTTTTTGTGCAATTGCAGAATAATCAGAATTAAATCTAGAACCTAATCTGAAAGCATAAAATTCAGCAGAAAATTCAGAAAGCTCATTAAAAGCCAAATCCAAAGCTGGGAAAATATGAGAGTACTTTTCTTCTAATTTATCATCGGAACTAATTTTCTTTCTCAAGTCATCTTCAAAAGCTTTCTTTCTATTTCTTACATAAGAATCATGAAGAGCTTTGTATTCACCCAAATAGGCTTTCTTACCGTTACCAATTCCCATAACTTGATTTAACAGCTCGGATTCTCTTTCAGGATACTTTTGGAATAATTCAAAATAAACATTGTAAAATTCATCAAACATTGAGAGATAAACTGGATAACGTATATCCCTCTGATATTCAAATTCTCTGAATGATATTAATCTTTCAGTACTACCGGGACGGCCAACTGTAAAAATCAATTCATCTTCTTCTGTTCCTTTTTCACTCCATTCGAAATAGTTTTCAACATTAACCGGTTTCCCATTTTCATCATAGGCTCTGAAGAATGCGAAATCCAATTCATATCTTGGATAAGTAAAGTTATCCCAATCCCATCCTGTTGAAGCTATCTGAAACTCAGGTGCCATTACAAGTCTAATATCATTATACCTTTTATAGCCATACATTGAAAATTTATTACCATTATATAGATTTACAACTCTGCAAGTTAAACCGGTTTCTCTTACGAATTGGGCTTCTAAAGAATCAATCATTTCTTTTTTGTTATCTGAGTTAATTATTTTATCTGTCACATCCCATATTTCAACTAATTGATCAACAAATAAATTAGGAATTCTTCGTTCCTCTTCAAGTTCGGCAGCGTAAAATCCGTTTTTAAGAATATCTTCACCCTCCTTTTGAACTGATACAAATCCCCCTCTAGCACAGTGATGATTACTCATTATTAATCCATTTGCAGAAACAAAAGCTCCCGAACAGCCCCATCCAAACTGCAAAGCAGATTTCATAACATCATCAATCCATTCTTCATTAGGAGAAAAACCATATTCAGTTTCCCAATAATCAATTGGTAAATCGTCAAAAGTCCACATTTTACCAAAATCATTTAAAGAATATTCAGCTTTATCGGATTGAAAAATCTTCTGCATTTCTGTTTGCGCCTGCAGAGATAAAAAAGAAAAGAGTGTAATTAATAAAATGTTTTTCATTTTTGAATCCGGTTTAATTTTAATAAAAAGAAAGGGGTGCTTGCCGCACCCCTTGAAAGAAAAGTTATTTTATTTTACCGTTTCTAAGTTCATCGGCTAGTTTTTGTGCTTTATAAATTTTTTCAATTGCTTCAACCATACCTTGTGAAGTAACAGAAACCATTCTATTATTATGCGGAAGATAAATAAAATTACCAATAATACTATCCATGTTACCGTCAAATGCTAAACCAACAACTTCTGCATTTTTATTGATAACAGCGCTGCCGGAATTTCCGCCGATAATATCATTAGTCGAAACAAAATTAAACTTAACAGATTTATCAAGAGCACTTTCATTTTCAATCCATCTTTCATGAAGTCCCCAAGGATAAGCTCCATCTTTAGAATAATAACGGTCATATAGTCCATAGAATGTTGTAAATTCAGGAGCGACAGTTCCGTTATATTCAAATCCTTTTAATACGCCGTCACTTATTCTTAATGATCTGTTAGCATCCGGAGGAATATTTGTTCCGTAAATTTTAAATAAAACTTGTCCAAGCATATTCGAATATACTTCTTCAGTATCTCTAATTTCTTTAACCAAATTATTGGCTTTGTCTAATCTTTCTTTTTTAAGTTGAATAAACTGAATGAATGGATCTTGAACAGCTAAAATTTCTTCTGGAGATTTTTCTAATAATTCTGCGGCTTTATCTTTACTAGTTAAGTGTGATTCTGCCAGAATTTTATTCACATCATCATCACCGAATAATTTATTTAGAAGTTCATCATCCCCAATATTTAAGCGCATATACTCTAAATTATATGCAAGTTTCATATCTTCTAAAACTTTATCAAATTCTTCTGGAAAAATTGACTGTTTCAATGAATCAATATTTACATTTTTATATGATTCACTTCTTTCTTCCTCAGGTTTACTTAGCTCTTGCGCCATTTCAACTATTTTATCAGCCATAATAAAATATTGAGCATTCCATCTTCTTGAAAGGGTTAAAGCAGATTGAACAGGATAAACATTTGCAAGTTCTGTCTGTAGATTTTCTATTTTATTCCAAATATCACCATATTCTTCTTTTAGTTCTGCATCAGCAAAAACTTTATCCTTTAATTCTCTTTCGAATGCATTTTTTCTTGCAAGCATATAATCATCTTGCAAACCCTTATAAACATTAGAAATTACTTTTTGACCATTACCGATAGCAACTCTTAAGTCTTCATAATAATCAGCATTCTCGGGATTAACTTTTTTTAGAGTTTCTAATCTTTTATAATATTCATCATAAAGAAAAGCTAAATTTCTATAAGCATAATCTCTATTAAATTTCAATTGAGAAAAGGTTTTTAATCTGCTGGTTCTTCCCGGAAATCCGACAGCAAAAATTGGTTCACCTAATTGTGCCCCATTTTCACTGAACTTGAAATAATTTTCTGTTTTAACAGGCTGGTCATTTTCATAAACTCTAAAAAATGCACAGTCAAGGTTATATCTAGGATAAGTAAAGTTATCAAAATCGCCGCCGAAGTAACCTATTTTTTCTTCAGGCATGAATACTAATCTTACATCATCATATTTTTTCATTCCATGCAATGAATATTTTCCACCGTTGTAATATTCAACTACTCTGCAATTCAATCCGGTTTCGTCTGCATATTTTTTTTCTAATTCAGAAATTGCACTTTTCTTTTTTTCTAATTTTTCTGATTCAGTATTTCCCTCATCAATTTTAGATTGAATTTCTTCGGTAACATCTTTTATAAGAACTAATTGTTCTGCGTAAAGTCCCGGAACTCTTCTTTCTTCTTCAAGAGTCTCAGCATAAAATCCACTAAGTTTAAGTTCTTCACCTTCTTTTTGAACTTTATCTCTATGCCATTCTGAGCAATGGTGGTTTGTCATAATCAATCCATCTTCAGAAACAAAAGATGATGTACATCCCGGAATCCTCAGCGCAGATAATCTAACATCCTTAAACCATTCATCATCAGGAGTGAACTCATAAGTTTCATCAAAATATAAAGATGGAGGATAGTCAAAAGTCCACATTTTTCCGTTATCAAACTTTTGAGCCTTAACGGAATCATAGTCAACATTTAATTGAGCTTGTAAAGAGATTGCACACAGTAAAACCAGAAGAGCAAATTTTTTCATTATCATTCCCTTTTATTTATTATTGGTTAGATATGCCAAAATTATGAAATAGAGATAAATATTTCCTCAAAATAATGATGAAAAATCTGGACAAGCAGTTTGGTTGGAATTAAAGGAGAATCCGGTTTCAATTCCTGTACTAGAATTAAAACCGGATTTAGAATGTTTATAGGTTACTCAGCTATTTGAGCTTTTTCTTCAGTTTGCACTTTATATAATTTACCTGTTCTAATTTCTTCAGCTAATCTTTTCATTTTCAGCAAATCACTAACGATTTCATAAATGCCGGGTGAAGCTACTGAAACCATTCTGTTTTTTTCGGTAGAGTATAGGAAATTACCTGTTATACTTTCGATATTTCCGTCAAATGCTAATCCAACAACTTCAAGATTTTTATTTATTACAGGGCTGCCGGAACTTCCCCCTACAATATCATTTGTCGAAATAAAATTATACATTTTTGATAAATCGAATGAATCATCGAATTTAGTCCATCTTTCTGGTAAAGCCCATGGATACTCTTTTTGATGAGAATAGTATCTATCATATAAACCATAAAATGTTGTAAACCAAGGAGCTACAGTTCCGTTATATTCATAACCTTTTACAACCCCGTCATTAATTCTTAAAGTAAAAGTTGCATCCGGTGCAATTGTAGTACCATAAACTTCATAAAGTGCTTTCCCTAATTGGACTTGAAGGGCTTCTAAAGCTGAGTTTAATTCCTTCATTTTCTTAGAATAACCACTAAATACTTTTTCTTTTTCAAGTTGATAATTAATGAAAGGATCGCCGGAATTTAAAATTGCATCTCCTCCTTTTGAAGCTAATTCTTTAAGCTTTTCTGGAGTAGAAATTTTTGATTTTTCAACAGCAAATTCAGCAGCTGCCATTCCTTTTTTATCTGAAAATAAATTCTTAACTAATGAATTATCATCACCAAGATTAATTCTGAAATAATCGGCAACAATTGCTAAAAGATTTTTTTCTACATAAGGATCAAAATCTTCTGGGAAGATTAATGATATGGTTTCTTCTAAATTTTCACTCTTAAATGATTCATCTCTTTGATCTTCAGGAAGTTGTAATTGTTTTGCTAGATTTACAGCATCAGAAGCAATCATAAAGTAATCGGGAGTTACTTGAGGATTTAAATTGAATACTGAATATTCATTAGCAAATTGAAGTTTTTCATTATTAATATCTTCAATTGCTTTCCATAGATGTCCATATTCAGCATCAAGTTTTGCATCTGATTTAACTAAATTCTTAAAGTCTCTTTCAAATGCTTTTTTTCTTGCCATAAACATTTCATCATTCAAACCCTCATCAACATATTTAAATACTTTTGCACTGTTAGAAATCATCATGTAAATATCTTCAAATTCCTCTTTCTTGGATTCATCTTCTCTCATTAATCTATCCAAAGTTTGAGTAAGATTATTATAAAGGAATGAAAGATTTTTATAACTAACATCGCGGGCATATTCTAATTGCGAAACAGTATTCAAACGGTTTGTACTTCCGGGATTTCCGATCACGAAAATCGGTTCATTTTCTTCTGGTCCGCTTAAGCTCCAGCCGAAAAAGTTATCAACTTTTAATGGTTCACCATTATCATCATAAACTCTTAAAAAGGCAAAATCAGCATTATATCTTGGGTAAGTAAAATTATCAGGATCTCCGCCATATAAACCAACTTCTGATTCTAAAAACAAGACTGCTCTTACATCATTATATCTTTTGTAACCGTATAATGAATATTTTCCTCCATTATAAAGCGAGGTTATTTTTATTACTAATCCGGTTTCTTCGGAATATTTTTTTTCAATCTCTTCGATTTTCTTATCTCTTAATAGAATTTTCTCTTCATCGGTTTTTCCATTAGCCATTTCATCATATAATTCATCAGTAACATCTTTTGTTAAAACTAATTGATCTACAAAAACACCCGGCACTTGTCTTTCATCTTCTAAAGTTTCTGCATAAAAACCATTTGTTTTAATATCTTCACCTTCTTTTTCAATTCCGGTAGAAACAAAATCAATACAATGGTGATTAGTCATAATTAATCCATCACCGGAAACAAAAGAACCGCTGCACCAGCTTGCAAATTTTAATGATGATAATCTAGCTTTTTTAAGCCATTCATCGTTTGCATCAAATCCATAGGTCTCCTTAAAATAATTGATAGGTGCATCTTCAAAAGTCCACATTTTACCTGTATCAAATTTCCCGGCTTTAACGGTATCATAATTAATTTTATTAGAACCGGAAGTAACTTTTTCAGAAGTACTGCACGCACTTATGATAAATAGAACTGAAAACAACATTGTGAAAAACAAAAAATTCTTTTTCATAAATCCCCTCAATTGTAAAATTTCTTTTAAAATGATAAACAATCTAAATTGTTCACTTCGAAATGTAATGCAAAGAATAGAAAATATAAATTAAATGTATGCCTCTAGATAAAAATATGGAACAACATTTCTTTCATCTTCAAGTGTACCTTTACATTTGGAACATTTTTCTACATAAAACATAACAGGATTTTCACTTGGTTCAGCTTCCATAAAATTTATTATTGTTTCACAGTTTGTACACTGTACAATATGGTGAGTGTCTAATTTTTCAACACACGAAGGACAAAGAAGCCCTGCAACACCAATTACTTTTCTGGGATCAAATTCAAAAACTAGATTACATTTGGAATTGTTGCAGCGGGCAAACTTTTTACGGGTTGTAGAATTTGGTTCGATATCTTTCTCCTAATTTTATGCCCAAATCTATTTCATTTAAAAATCGAATTCTATACAAAAAAAAGTGCCTCAGCAGTGAAATATTTTTCCCCATTTTGTTAACTTAGATAGTTGAAAGAAAAAATAATAATTCCAGGAGAAAAGAATGTCCAATATTTCTTGTTTTAAAGCTTATGATATAAGAGGGAAAGTCCCATCTGAATTAAATGAAGATTTAGCTTATAAAGTAGGGAGATCATTTGCCAAACTTTTAGGATGCAAAAAAGTAGTAATCGGAAGGGATGTTAGAGAATCATCGGAACCTATTGCAAAAGCTTTAGCAGATGGTTTAACAGATGCAGGTTCTGATGTAATTGATTTGGGGTTATGCGGAACTGAAATGATTTACTTTGCAACTCCATATTTGAATGCTGATGGCGGAATTATGATTACTGCAAGTCATAATCCCCCGGAATATAATGGACTAAAATTTGTAAAAGCCGGTTCTGTTCCAATGGGCTATTCATCCGGATTAAATCAAGTTGAAAAAATGATTTTAGATAATAATATGGGAGATAAAGCTGAAGTAAAAGGTAAAGTTTCAACTCTTGATGTTATGGATGAATTCATAAATAATCTTAATAAATTTTATGATGCATCAAAGATGAAACCATACAAAGTGGTTGTTAATGCCGGAAACGGATGTGTTGGTCCCGCTTTAGATAAACTGGAAAGTAAACTCCCGATTGAAATGATAAAAGTTTTTCATGAGCCCGATTCTTCTTTCCCTAATGGAGTTCCAAATCCTTTACTTCCAGAAAATAGACAACCTACAATTGATGCAATCAAAAACAACAATGCTGATCTTGGTGTTGCATGGGATGGTGATTACGACCGCTGTTTCTTCTTTGATGAAAAAGGAGAATTTATTGAAGGATATTATATAGTTGGATTATTAGCTAAATCAATTCTTAAAACAAATCCCGGTGAAAAAATTGTTCATGATCCAAGATTGACATGGAATACTGTTGATGTGGTTGCAAGTGCTGGTGGTGAAGCTGTTGTTTCAAAGAGCGGTCATGCTTTCATTAAAGAAAAAATGAGAGAAGTAAATTCAATTTACGGCGGAGAAATGAGCGCTCATCACTATTTTAGAGATAATGCATATTCCGACAGCGGATTAATTCCTTTCCTTTTAATTCTTCAGTTAATGGCTGATGAAAACAAATCATTATCTGAATTATGTAATGAAATGATAAGTAATTATCCTTGCTCAGGTGAAATAAATTCTGTTGTGGATAATCCAAAGGAAAAAATTGAACTTATAAAAGAAAAATATTCGGACGGCAAACAGGATTTTCTTGATGGTATAAGTGTAGACTATGAAGACTGGAGATTCAACGTAAGAATGAGTAACACAGAACCTTTATTAAGATTAAATGTAGAGAGCAAAAATGATGCTGATCTAATGAAAAAGAAAACAGATGAACTTTTAAGCTTAATTCGCAGTTAATTTACTTGTATTATATTATTATAAAATGTAAACTTCTTTCGAAATTTATCGTCTAAAGAGAGAAATTTTTAGGAGAATAAAATGGCAGACGGAAAAGAAAAAGCAATTGATGTAGAAAAACTACTGAAAAATAAATTAAAATCAGTAAGTGTAGGTGCTCTTGAGCAAGGTATAGGAAAAGTTGTAAGTGAATTAGTTGGCGAAGATTACAAATGCACAATTAATGATGTAAAATATACATTATTCAGCGGTGCCGATCTTCATATTAAAATTGAATTGACTTATAACCCTGAAGAATAAACTACATCAAAAAAAAATCATTAATAGAACAGATTGATAATTCAATCTGTTCTACTTTTATTTATCTCTTTACTTAATTTTCATTAAGTTTACCTCTCAAAAAACTAAACAGATTTTAAATGCTTATTGATTCAATAATTATTTTACTTTCCATCTTTGGACTGTGGTTTGGTGCACTTTGGGTTGTTGATTCAGCTACTCATATTGCAAAAAAACTTGGTATATCGGAATTAGTGATTGGCTTGACAGTTGTAGCTATCGCTACTTCTGCACCAGAATTTGCAGTAACCGTTTCAGCAGCTCTTTCTGGTCAATCTGCAATCAGTCTTGGAAATGTTATCGGTTCCAATATATTCAATCTTGGTCTAATTTTAGGAATTGTTGCAATCTTTAGTTCTATCTCAACAAATAAAACTATTTGGTTAAGAGACGGGGGACTTTTAGTAATTACTGGAATTTTACTATTAACTTTTTATTATGATCTTCAATTAGTCTGGTATGAAGGACTTATTCTCTTCACAATTCTAGTATCATATATTGTATTCTTAATTAAAAAGAAAGAACCGATAGAAGAAGAAATCCCAACCGGAGATTTTACTTGGATTGATATCCCAAAAATTATTGTTGGAATTGTTTTAATTATTGGAAGTGCTAATTTTCTAGTTGAATCTGCTACTTCAATTGCAAAGGTGTTTGGTGTATCAGACTGGTTAATAGGTATTACCATTGTTGCCGGCGGTACTTCTGTACCGGAATTTGCAACTTCAATTGTTGCATTAATAAAAGGAAGACATGGTATTTCTGCAGGTAATTTAATCGGCAGTGATTTGTTTAATATGCTTGGCGTTCTTGGAGTTGCTTCAGTTTTAAGATCTATTTCGATAACTGAATCAGAATATTTATCACTTCTTGTTATGCTTATAAATCTTATGATATTTTTTATAATGCTTAGAACAAGTTGGAAGATTACTAGAATAGAAGGATTTATATTAATAACTATCGCTCTCTTTAGATGGAGCTTAGATTTCTGGATTTAGTGTAAAGAAAATTACATTTTCTTTACGAGTCTTGATGGAAGGTAGAAAAGTGCTTTTACTAATTCCAAAACAGAATCAACCGTAAATCCAATTATTTTAAAGGGAATTAAAAGCAGCCAAACAATTGGATAAAGAATCAATGTTAATAATGCCAAAGGAAAACAAATCATTGCAAGTAAAATCCAAGCTAAAAATGTTAACATTTCAATTCATCCTTTTTTTTGAATTTTTAGACGCTTAATTCACCTCAACAGTTTCATTATTATTAATAATATTTGAATGCATATCTTTAATAAACTTTATTGTGTACTGCAGTGATTTTTCCGGTGAATCATACTTATTATTAATCTCCAATTTCATTACATCTTTAATCTGTTTGAATTGCACATCTTTAGAATGATTTTCCATAATCCATTGCATCAATAAAGAAAATTTATTTTGATAAAACTCTTCTCTTTCTGCTTTTGGTAACACAATTATTATTTTATTTTCTTGAATAACAACTCTTTCAAGAAGTGAGTACGACGCATAATATCTCAAAACTGCAGTTGAAATTAATCTTTCAATTATAACCGGAAGTCTTCCAAATTTATCAATCATTTCTTCCTTTATTTCATCTACTTCCTCAATATTTACCATTGAGAATAATGCTGTGTAATAGCTTAATCTATCTGATTGATCCGGCATAAATGATTTTGGAATTCCAATCTCAAAATATGTATCAATATTAGTATCTGCTCTTTCAATATGTTGAGGAAGGTCCTTAAATTCCGATTTGAATTCACTCTGCTTCAATTCTTCAACTGCTTCATCTAATAATTTCATGTACATATCAAATCCAACCGAATCAATTGCACCGCTTTGTTCAGTGCCAAGTAAGTTACCGGCTCCACGAATTTCCAAATCACGCATCGATAAATTAAATCCTTCACCTAAATCTGTATATTCTTCAATTGCCTGCAGTCTTCTAACCGCTTTTTTGGTTATCGAATCTAATGAAGGAACAATTAAATATGCATAAGCTTGTCTGTCTGATCTACCTACTCTTCCCCTTAGCTGATGTAGTTCTGCCAAGCCAAATCTATCTGCTCTATTGATAATAATTGTATTAACATTTGGAATGTCAATTCCGGACTCAATAATTTTTGTAGCTAAAAGAACATGATATTTTTTGTGAAGAAAATCATGAATTACATTTTCTAAATCCTGAGGTTTCATCTGTCCATGTGCAATTCCTATTTCAATTTTTGGAATATGCTTTTTAATATAAGCTGCAATCTTATCAATTGATTGAACTCTATCATGAACAAAATAAACTTGCCCATTTCTGATTAACTCATCTAAAATCCATTCACGAATTTTTGTAATATTGAATACATCAACTTTTGTATAAATTGGCTGTCGGTTTGGCGGCGGAGTTGCAATAATTGATAAATCTCTTGCACCGAGTAAAGATAGATTCAAGGTTCTTGGAATTGGAGTTGCAGTTAAAGTTAAGGTATCAACATTTGCTTTTAATTGACGAAGTCTTTCTTTATGCATTACACCGAATCTATGTTCTTCATCTATAATTAATAATCCAAGTTCTTTGAATATTACATCTTTAGAAAGAATTCTATGTGTACCGATTAATATATCAACTTCCCCTTTTACAACTTGCTCAACAATTGTTTTCTGCTGAGTTTTTGTCTGAAACCTTGAAAGTACAGCAACCTTTACAGGAAACTGTCCAAGTCTGTCCTTAAATGTATTGTAATGCTGTTCAGCCAAAATTGTTGTTGGAACTAGAAGTGCAACTTGTTTGGAATCGTTAACAGCTTTGAATGCTGCTCTTACTGCTATTTCGGTCTTGCCAAAACCAACATCACCGCACACTAATCTATCCATCGGGTTGATAGATTCCATATCATTTTTAACTTCTTCATTAACTTTGGATTGATCAGGTGTATCTTCATAAAAAAATGAAGCTTCCAATTCCTTTTGTAAAATTGTATCTGGACCAAACATATATCCTTCGGCAGATTTTCTTTGCGCATACAATTTTATTAAATCTCTTGCAGCATCTTTTATTTTTGCTTTTACTTTTTTCTTCGTGTTCTTCCATTCATTGCTACCGAGTAATGAAAGTCTTGGTGCAGCATTATCCTTTGAAGAAAACTTTTTTACCAAAGAAAGATAATTGAGATTTACATATACAACTCCTCCTTCAGCATATAAAATCTTAATACTTTCTTGATCGACATTCCCGATTTTTATTGTCTGCAATCCATCATACTGACCAATACCAAAATTTTCATGAACTACAAAATCCCCTCTTTTTAATGAAGCAAAATCTTTGGCTCTTGTTCTTTTATATTTACTTTTTGTAGAAAGCTTTGTCCGGTAAGGTTTATTGAATATTTCATAATCAGTAAGAATCATTAACTGATCCGATTTAATCACAAAACCTTTCTTTAAAGGAAGAATTTTTATTTGAACTCTTTCGCTTTCAATTAACGATTTCAATTCATCATTAAAATTAGTAAGTAAATCTCTAAGTCTTTTTAATTGAAGTTCATTTTCGACAGCTATATATGTGGTAAATCCTTTTTGCGAATATTCATCAAGTCGGTTAAAAAGTGTTTCATAATTTGAATTGATAATAGGAGTATCAAAAATTCCTAAGCTAATTCTGTTTTCACTCTGATTTAGTTCATCTTCAATTAACCAATGATTTCCTTTAGATAAAATTTCATTTAATGAATTGAATAAAAATTCATCTTCGGTTGGTTCCTCTTCTATAAGTTCTTTCGGCTTTACTTGTCCTTCAAACAATTCGCTCTTTAATTCTTCATCAAGATCATTTTCTTCTTCAATGACTTTTTCTTTTTTCTTTTTAACATAAAGTTGATTCAGTTCGATGTATGAAGCAAAAACAATCGCATCTTTCAGATAATCAAAAATAGTAGAGGACTTTTCTTTATCTGCATTCAAAGGTGCGGCTAATGTTATTGAATTTATTGAGAGTGAAGAACGCTGACTTTCATGATCAAAATGACGAATTGATTCAAGAAAATCTCCATCAAATTCTAACCGGCATGGTTGTTTTTCAGAATATGACCAAAAATCAATTATCGAACCTCTTACTGCATATTCACCTGGATTTTCAACAAACTTATCATTTTGGTAATTCAATAAATTTAAGTACTCTATAATATCATCATAACTCAGTTCCCCGCCAATTTCAATGTTTGTAGTGCTTTCGCTTAATTCCTTTTGAGTGTATAAAGGAATATTTATCAATTTATAAGGAGCTAGCATTATAAATTGATTTCTGCTAGCTAAATCAGTCAATCTTTCTTGTAATTCTTCTCTTATCAAACTTTCAAAAACTACCAGTTCCTTTTCAAATCCAAGCAGACTAAGTTCAACTTTTGTTTCACTTATTTCTTGAACGGAATTAAAAAAGAGTACACACTTTTGATATTTTTTAAAGATCGAAACCGCTGTTAAACTTCTTGCAGAACCGGCTAATTTTGAGATATATTTTATATCTGTTTTTCCATTGAAATTCAGGTGTAATAATTCAAAAGAATTTGACTTAAAAAAATTTTCAAGAATCTCTGATTTCATTCGCTTTCCTTTAAAATGCATAATAATCCCTTACAGCAATGCTGCGGGATTGTGTTTACAAAGTTAACATTAAAACAGAAGATTTTAAATTTAAGTTCGTATTTGTTTTGGATGAATTAATTAACAAAGCAAAGTTCATGTCAGTTTTTGCTGGATTAAAATTACAATTTCATGCTAATTGTAATTTTTCTTGTAGAAAAAGTCCTATATAAGAGAGTAAATCTCTAAACTCTCAATTTTCATTTTCGATGATATAGTGGGGAAATTTTTACAAAAAGGAATTACCCCGAATGAGAGAGATGAAAAGCTGAATTTTTAATTGCAATCCAATTTCCCAAAAAATTGCAAAGTCCACATCAGCTATTCTATTTATAAAAATTTAATTAATTATAATCTGCTAATAAGCAAGAAGAGGATAACTATGCATATTTTTAATCCCAAAGATTGGAAGATGTTTACTAAATCGGCATGGCTGGTAGTCAGCATTGTTGGTTTATTTTTAGTTTCATACTTTCTATTTATTCTTCCAATAATAGAAAATGATTTACTGGAAGGAAAAAGAAAAGATGTAAGTCATGCCGTAGAAGTTGCTTACGGAATTATAGATTCATATAATCAATTAGCAGAAAATGGTTTAATTTCTGAAGAGGAAGCCAAGCAAACTGCTAGAAAAGTGATTAGTGAAATTAGATACAATAATGATGAATATTTTTGGATAAATGATTATGATTTGAAAATGATCATGCATCCCATTAATAAAGCCTTAGATGGAACTAATGTCGCATCAATTAAAGATGCAAACGGTGTAAGAATGTTTCAAACAATGGCAGATGTAGTAAAATCTGAAGGCAGCGGATTTGTAGAATATCAATGGATGAATCCGACTTCGAAAGAAGTAGAATCAAAAATTTCTTACGTAATTGGTTTCAAAAAATGGAATTGGATTGTTGGCAGCGGAATGTATTTGACCGAAGTGCAGGAAATGCTTACTAGTCTAAGAAATAATGTAATCCTTGTTCTCTTAATAGTAGCTTTAATTGCTGTTATAGCCGGATATTATTTTGCAGTAATTATTAGTAGTCCAATTAAATCACTTAATAATGCAGCAAGTAAAGTTGCTTCCGGAGATACAAATATTAAGGTTGATTATAACAGTAAAGATGAAATTGGAGAATTAACCAATTCGTTCAATTTAATGGTCGGCAATATCAATAATTCTATTGAAGAAATAAATCAGAAATCAAAAGAAGCTGAAACAGCAACTATTGAAGCAAAAAAAGCTCAGCAAATTGCCGTTAATCAACAGGAATATTTAGCAAATAACACATCCATAATACTACAAGAAATGGAGAAATTTGCCAATGGTGATTTAACAGTTAATGTAAAAGCAGAAAACAGCGATGATGAAATCGGGAAGTTATTTAATGGATTTAATAAAGCAGTAAATAATATCAAAGAGATGATAAAACGAGTTCAGGAAGCAGTTCAAGCAGCAGCAAGTGCATCTTCGCAAATATCTGCAAGTTCGGAAGAATTAGCGGCAGGCTCTCAAGAGCAGTCTGCACAAGCTTCTGAAGTTGCTACTGCAATTGAACAGATGGCAACGACAATAATGGAAACAACTAAAAATGTTACCGGTGCAACAGAGAATGCAAAGAATGCAGGCTCAATTGCCGATGAAGGTGGAAAAGCTGTTATTGATACTATTAATGGAATGGAGAGAATTGCAGATGTAGTTAAAAAAGCGGCTGAAACAGTTGAAAAACTTGGGGCAAGCAGTGATCAAATAGGTGAAATTATTCAAGTGATTGATGAAATTGCAGATCAAACAAATTTATTAGCTTTGAATGCAGCGATTGAAGCTGCTAGAGCCGGTGAACATGGAAGAGGTTTTGCTGTTGTTGCTGATGAAGTAAGAAAACTTGCTGAAAGAACAACAAAAGCTACAAAAGAAATTGCATCAATGATTAAGCAGATTCAAGAAGATACCAATGGTGCCGTGCAATCTATAACTACCGGAAAAGTTGAAGTAGAACATGGAAAAGAATTAGCTAAAAAAGCCGGTAATTCCTTAAAATTAATTATTGAATCAAGTAAAAAAGTTGTTGATGATGTTACACAAGTTGCCAGTGCAAGTGAAGAGCAGTCAACTGCTGCAGAACAAATTAGCAGAAGCATTGAAGGTATTAATAGTGTTACACAAGAAACCGCTGCCGGAACTCAACAAATTGCTAGAGCTGCGGAAGATTTAAACAGATTAACAGAAAATCTGCAACAATTGATTGATGCTTTTAAGATTGATCATAATTATTCTTCTGCTGTTAATAATCACTATACTTCTAAACGTTATCTTAATTAATTATTGCTAAAAGCGCTTAAAGTTATATTTTCTTTAAGCGCTTAATTCCTCTTTTATCCGCTGTAACTTATTTATTTTATTTAAGTTGATTTCACTATCTTAGCTTAAACTTCTTTCGGAAATTGAACTATTACCCAATAAAATTGATTTAGAAATAAAATTAAAAGGACAACTAATGAATTCTATGAAGAATATATTGTTAATTTTTCTGATAACCGGTTCAGTTTTATATGGTAGTAACAAAAATGAAAAAGTAAGTTTTGAAAGAAATAAATTTTTCCCCATAAACTCTAAAATCAACTTGATTTATGAATCCTCCTTTGGTGAAGTAAAAAATTCGATTACTATTGTTAAGGATACGGTTCATATTATAAATGAAGCGGAGGATTTTTATTATGCTCAAAAGATGCTGATCAAAAACGATTCCGTTATGGTTATCGAAACGCATCAAAAATTGTCTGTTCTCCTTTTTATCAACAGAGAAAATAAAATTTCTTATCAAGAACCATTATTAAGAATTCCATTTCCATTAATGTCTAATTCAGAATGGCAAAGTTCAACAACTCAGTTTTCGGGTAAATATAAAAGCAAAGTAAGTATGTCCGGTTCTATGATTAAAAAAGAAAAAATAAATACTAAGATTGGCTCATTTGATACAATAAAACTTACTACAATTGTAAAAACCGATTACGGTTCTGAGAATGTTGTAACTGAATGGTATGCTGAAAATATCGGTCTGGTTAAGGCTCAGATTGAAGTTAAAGGGGGTGGGTTTACCGGATTTTTAAGAGATCTGCTTGGATATGATTTAATAACATTTGAGATTTCCGATATAAAATACAATTCAAAATAGTTATACCGGAAATCCCATTAACAATTTTACTTTAGGAAAGTCATCTTTCCTTTTTGATATTGATCATTATACTTTAGAATATAGAAGTAATTTCCACTGCTTAATTCTGCTGCATCAAATTCTATTTTGTGATTGCCAGCTGATTGATAATCATTAACCAATGTTTTTATTTCATTTCCTAAAAGATTGTACACTTTTAAAGATACATTGCCATCAACCGGAATTTGATAACTTATTGTTGTAGATGGATTAAAAGGATTTGGGTAATTAGGATAAAGTTCAAACGTCATCTGCTCAATTGTGTTTATAAATATTTCATCTGAATATTCATGTTTACCGTCATAATCAATTTGCTTTAACTTGTATAAATAACCTCCGCCTGAAATACTTGCATCGGTATAGCTATAATTACTGGTAAATGCAGTAGTTCCCTTTCCTTCAACAAAACCAATTACATTAAATTGATTAGATTTGTTTTCAGAATTGACTTTTGCTCTTTCTATTTCAAAACCAAAATTATTTGTTTCGGTTGCTGTAGTCCAATTCAATATTACTTTATTACCAAATTGATTACCCGAAAAAGAAACCAATTCAACCGGTACAATCATATTAACACCTACTAATTCCGAGAGTGTTCCAATTGCTAGTTTAGAAGAGTTATGAAAATAATTGTTGTTGAAATATTGAATTTTGTCATTAGCTGTATGATAATAGAAATTAAAATCATTATAGTAATCATCTTCAATTAATAAAATTGCGGGAAAACCTCTCTGCCAAAAAGAAGCATGATCGCTGTATGTAGAACCCGGATTGTTAATATAATAAGTCAACGGAATTGAATAAGTAGAAATTACTTGAACCATTTTAGACGAAATTACAGTAGAATTACCTGTACTTCTTGTATGAATATTGACTCTACCATCGTTATTGTTATCAAATGCGATCATATCTAGATTGATAACTCCTTTAATATCATCATTTTGGGAAGCTGCCCTTGCAGCATAATAATAGCTTCCAATTAATCCTTGTTCTTCTTCATCCCATAATGCATAAATAATTGTATACATAGTTTCATAGTTGGATAAAATTCTAGCTGCTTCAATTACTCCGGCAACTCCGCTTGCATTATCATCAGCCCCGGGAGCAGCACCGTATCCAGGCATATTATCATAATGAGCGCAGATAATATATTGCTGATCGGGATACACCGTTCCCTGCTGAACAGCATATACGTTTCTTCCATTGCTGTCATAATTATGATTAAAAACTTGTAAGCCATACGATTGAAGTTTTGCTTCAATATAATCTGCAGCAATATCATTCATTGCATTATTACTATGCCTAGATGTAATTGTATATTCTGATCCATTAATAATTACAGGTACCTCACCTGAAAGCTCGTTAACATATTTTTTTAATGAATCAATATTAACTTGACTTATAATGTTTTGAACAAGTGGATTGGGAGTCTGTGCAGAAATATTCACAACAAACAGTATTAGAAATAATAAAAGAAATTTTCTCATCTTAACTTTTCCTGTTAAATAATTTTAATAAATTAATTAAATAAGACCTCTAAGTCAATATTACATTGCTTAAAATTAAGTTGCACTGCAACTCTTAGTAAATAAAGTTGTTTAAGAATTTTACATTACATTTTTATTTGCTGCTTCTTATGTTAAATTAGTTTTTAATTTTTTTGAGAATTATGAAAACTTTCTTTTTGCTATTGTTGCTTACAGTAGAAATTACATCACAGATTGAACCTGGATTTCAAATAGCCCGGGTGAAATATGACGGCGGAGGCGATTGGTACAATGATCCCTCAGCCGAAGTAAATTTATTAAATTTTATAAATGATAAGACCAACATAAAAGTAAAACCTGAATATACTTTTGTTGAATTAGATGATCCTCAGATTTTTAACTATCCGGTATTATTTTTAACCGGACATGGAAATATTTCATTTTCTGATTCAGAAATTAGTTCATTAAGAGAATACATACTCAGTGGCGGTTTTCTTTATGTTGATGATGATTACGGTATAGATTCCCCATTTAGAAGAGAGATAAAAAAGATATTCCCGGAAAAAGATTTAGTTGAAATTCCCTACTCGCACGGAATATTTAATGTAGTTTTTGATTTCCCAAATGGAACACCTAAAACGCACGAGCATGATAATAAATCTCCGCAGACTTTCGGAATTTTTATAGGAGAAAGACTTTCTGTACTTTACACTTTTGAAAGCAATCCAAGTGACGGCTGGGCTGATAAAGAAATTCATAATAATAGTGATAATATTAGAGAAGAAGCTTTAAAATTCGGGACTAATATTATTGTCTGGGCTCTTACAAATTAATACTTATTGAAAAAGAAATTGTTTTAATGAATAATTACAATAGCATATTAAAAATCATAAATAAAGTAGTAAAACAAGTACGACTTAATAAATTTATAAAATACTTTTCAATAAGTCTTTTGTTTACTTTCATATCAATACTGTTGCTCGGTTTTCTTGAATATTTATTCAGGTTTGATCATGAAATTAGATTTATAATTTTCTCAACAATATCATTTCTGTTCATTTCTTTTATAGGATTTAATTTAGTTTCTTTCTTAAGATATAAGCTAAGTATAACAAGCAATATAGAGATTAAGAATGCTGCAGAATTAATAGGTGCTAAGTTTGATGATATAAAAGATCAATTATTTAATGCAATTCAATTATTTGAAGAGAAAAACACTAAATTTTCATCTGACTTAATTGATGCATCTTTGGAATCAGTTTATAAAAATATTTCATCAAAAGATTTATCGAATGTTATTGAGTCGAAAGATGCGAAAAAAATCCTTAGCAGATCTTTAGGAACTGCATTTATTATTATTATTTCCTTTTTCACGTTATCCCCTCTTTCAAATGCAATCAACAGAATTTATAATTATGATATTTCATACGAAGAACCGCTTAAATTTAGTTTTAATATTGAACCGGGAAACAGCAGAATTACAAAGGGCGATGATATTGAGATTAATGTTAAAGTAATTGGTATTGCTCCTAAAAGTATCGGTTTATTTTACAAAGATGAAGATGATGCCCAATTCAATAAGATAAATCTTAGTTTGGATTCAAACCAAACCTCATCATATAAATTAAATGAACTAACTCGTTCCGTAGTTTATTATGTTCAAGCAGATGATATACAAAGTGATCAATTTAAAATAGAAGTTCTAAATCGCCCATTAATAAATTCACTCGCAATAGAAGTCATTCCTCCTTCTTATTCAAAACTTCCAATCGAAATCTTAAATGATAATGGAAACATTCAAGCACTTAAAGGAAGTTTGGCAAAGTTCAATATCGGATCAAATAAGGAATTAAAGAAAGCGGAAATAGTTTTTTCGGATTCTACAACTCTTCCTTTTGAATTAATTAATAAATCAGCTAGCAGTGAACTGCGATTATTAACTGAACAAGATTATTCAATTAGATTAATAGATGAAGAAAATATTTCTAATGAAAATCCGATTCAATACAGTATAAAAATTATTGATGATGAATTCCCTTTTATTGAGTTGACAAATCCAACTGAGGACATAAAACTTGGTGCTACGGATTTAATTCCAATTTCAGTAAAAGTCTCCGATGATTTTGGATTTTCTAAGTTGACATTGAATTACAGATTATCAGCTTCAAGATATAAAGAAGTGACAGGTCAAATTAATTCTAAGATTATAGACATTGACAAGAATATTAATGAGCAGATTATAAATCACATTTGGGATATTTCTCCTGAACAACTTGCCGAAGATGATGTTGTAACTTTCTATTTAGAAATTTTTGACAATGATAATATCAGCGGACCTAAATCTGCAAAATCTGTTTCAATAAATATCAGAGTTCCTTCGTTAGATGAACTATTTGCTCAAGCTGATAATGTTAATAAATCGGCACAAGAAGATTTTAAGGAAATTTTTGAAGAAGCAAAAAAGCTGAGTGATGAATTAAAGAATATTGAAAATGAGTTAAAGAAAGATTCAAAAGAAATTACGTACGAAGAAAAAGATAAAATTGAAAAATCGATAGAGAAATTTAATGAGCTTGCTGATAAGGTAGAAGATATTCAGCAGGAAATGCAAAAGATGCAGAAAGATTTAGCCGAGAATAATCTTCTTTCTGAAGAGACATTAAAAAAATATATGGAACTTCAGGAATTACTTGATGAATTAAGCAGTCCGGAAATGAGAGAATCATTAGAACGTATGCAGGAAATGTTAAAAAATCTAAATAGAGATCAAGTTCAAAATTCTTTTGAAGATATGCAGCTTAACGAAGAAATGTTTCAAAAGAGTATTGAACGGACTTTAAATCTGCTTAAACGAGTACAAGCAGAACAAAAAATTGATGAGTTGATTAAACGTGCGGAAAACCTAACAGAACAATTAAATGAATTAAAAGAGCAGACAGAACAAAGTGATTTGAATAATCAATCGGAGAATAAAAATCTGCAGCAAAAACAAGATGATGTTACTTCCTCTTTAGATAAGTTCGAAAAAGAGATGGAAGCATTAAAAGAAATGCTTGAAGAAATCCCCGAAATGTCATCTGAAGAATTAGATGAAATTAAGGAGGAATTTGAGAAACAAAATAATGATGAAAAATCAAATGAAGCGAAGGAACAGATTGCAAAAAAAATGAAGCAAAACGCAATGCAGCAACAACAGCAGCTTTCACAAAATATGCAGAGTATGCAGCAGCAAATGGAACAAATGATGGAAAGCATGATGATGCAGAGTCAGATGGAAACATTTGGAGAAATGTATCAAGCGCTTGACAATCTTTTATCTCTCTCAAAATCACAAGAAAATTTGAAGGAAAAATCGAAGTCACTTTCACCTAATTCACCGCAGTTTAATAAACAGGCTCAGGAACAAAATCAACTAACACAAAATTTAGATAGAGTTTTAGCACAATTAGGTGAGCTTTCGCAAAAAACATTTGCGATTACTCCGGAAATGGGTAGAGCACTTGGTAATGCGCGATCGGAAATGTCCCAGGCAGTAAATCAAATGCAGGGAAGGAATGGTTCTTTAGCATTTCAGAAGCAAAGCGGGGCAATGCAAAGTTTGAATGAAGCAGCAAATTTAATGCAGAGCATGATGAATCAAATGATGAATCAAAGCGGCGGCGGAAGCGGAATGATGAGTATGATGCAGCAGCTTCAGCAAATGAGTCAGCAGCAAATGAACTTAAATCAAATGACGCAGATGTTAAAGAGCGGACAAATGACTCAGCAGCAAATGGCACAGATGCAGAGACTTGCACAACAGCAGCAAATGATTCAAAAATCACTTGAACAGTTGAACAAAGAGACTAAGGAAACCGGTCAGTCAAAAAAACTTGCTGGTAATTTGGAAGATATAATAAACGAAATAAAAGAAGTTGTTCAGAATATGAATACACAGAAAGTTGATGATGATTTAATTGAGTCACAAAATAGAATTCTTTCAAAATTACTTGATGCACAAAGATCAATTAATGAGAGGGATTTTGAAAAGAACAGAGAATCTAATGAAGGAAAGAATATTGCTCAAGATTCTCCTGGTGAACTGTTGTTAAATAACAAGGAAATTCTTGATAGATTAAGAGACCAGTTATTAAATGCCGCTAAAGAAGGTTATTCAAAAGATTATCAAGAATTAATTAAAAAATATTTTGAAGCATTAGAAAAAAAATCAAATTGATGAATATGAAAAATTTTGCTGATAATGAATTGAGGATTGTTGTAACTGATTCAGGATTAGGTGGATTATCGGTTATGGCAGAACTGGAAAAAGAATTAAGAAGAAGAAATCATTTTGGAAATATAAGATTGATCTTTTTTAATTCATTGGCAGCATCAGATTTTGGTTATAATTCAATTATCACTAAAGAAAAAAAAGCGGAAGTTTTTAATTCCTCATTAAATTCAATTGAGAATCTGTTTAATCCGCATTTAATTTTAATTGCATGCAATACCTTATCCGTTGTTTACGAAGATACCGATTTCAAAAAAAGAACTTATACTGAAGTACTTGGAATTATTGACCTTGGAATCGAACTAATTGAAGAAAAATTACACAGCAATAAAAGTAGTAATATTTTACTTCTTGGAACACCGACTACTATTAACTCAAATTCATATAAAAACAGATTGATAAAACATGGAATCAGTGAAAGTAAAATTATAAACCAATCATGCCCTTTGCTGGAAAGCGAAATACAAATTAATCCTAAAAGTAATAAAGTAAAGCTGATGATTAATAATTTTCTTAAAGAAGCATTAAGTCAATCAGAATATTTGAGTGATAAAGTAATAACTTCTCTTTGCTGCACCCATTACGGATACAGTGAAGAGATAATAAGAAAATCTGCAGAAGAGATTTTTAATAAAGAAATTGAAATTGTTAATCCGAATACCAAAATGGTAGAAGAAACATTGCAACGCTTAAAACTTATCACAAAAGACTTCTCAAACATTACTTCAGAAGTATTTTCTCAAGTATTATTGAAAGACGAGGAAATAAAATCATTATCTGAAATAATTTATCAAGATTCACCACAAGTATCACAGGCTTTACAAAATTATCTTTTCGAAAAAAATCTCTTCGATTTCACCAGAGTGTAAATTTTTTACACAACATTCTATTAAACCAAACTTCAATACTTTACAAATGAAAATCATTTGATACTTATAAGTTATTGACATTATTTACTTTTTTATCTAAAATCACTTTGAAATTTGCTTTCATCATTATCACACCATAAAAAGGAGACTTTATGAAAAAAGTTATACCTCTATTCATATTCGTTCTAATATTTAATTTGTTCGCTCAAGAAAATAACTGGGAAGTTATTTGGAAAATGGAGCAGTTACCTTTCATGGATCCGCAGCAGCCTTCTGAAATGGCAATAGTAAAAGCTGGCTTAGATACTGATGAAGATGGCTGGGGAGAATTTTTATGTGCCTGGACCGATTCTCCGGAAAATTATGTTGTTATGTATGAAGCCACAGGTGATAATCAATTTGAATTGGTTTGGTGGTTCAAAATTCCAATTGCAATTAATACTTTTATAGGTATAACTGTTGGAGATATTGATAACAGTGGTTTGGTTGAACTAATAATTACTGCGCCGGCTGTTGTTGGAACTGATCCTAATCCGCCAAGATTATGGACTTTTGAATGGAGCGGTAATATTGGTGAAAACAAATACGGCAAATACAATGGCGATGTTGCCGAACCAAGTAGTTCTTGGAATTTCAATGTTGAAGATAATACCGATTTTCGTCCTTACAGTCTGCAAGTAGAAGATATTGATAATGATGGAATGAATGAATTAATTGCCGGAGTAAGACAAAGTGGAAGAGGTAGAGAAGTTATTGTTGCTTCTGTTAACGGTCAATTAACCGGATTTGGTTTTTGGGAAGTTGAATATAATTTTGCACAGACTTTTGGCGGTTCTTTATACAGTGTAACAACTGGTGATCTTGATAATGACAGCAATCAAGAAATTTATGCTTTGATTTGGAACTACTTTACAATGAGGATTTTTGAATATAACGGTACTACTTATGACATCACAACAGAACTAGATGAAATCTACAAAGATCAAAATATTGATTATGGCGCTGTGGATGCCGTTAGAGTTGCCGATGTAAATAATGACGGAGTAAAAGAATTATATATTGCCGGAACAGAACCTCAAAACACTTTATTTATTATTACTGATGTAAACGATGTAACTCAAATTACAGCAGATGATGTAAAAGAGTTGTTAACAATTACTCCAATTAATGTCGGGAAGTTTAGATCAATGCAAGTTGCCGATCCTGATCATGATGGAAATTTATCTTTAATGATTGCTGGTGAAGGAAACGGACAAATTTATGATATCGAATATAAAGGAACCGGTGATCCTGCTAGTGCAGAGAGCTGGGACGTAAACGTAATTTTTGATGTTTGGGAATATGCTGGCTTTTCTCCTACTGCTGATCCTACTTTAACTCCTAGATTTTTCTATGGTCATCCGGCAAGTGATATGGATAAAGACGGAAAGGACGAATATTTATTTGTTAACTACAGCAGTGATTTTTCACTTTATCCCGAAGATGTTTATGTGTGGATGATAGAAATTGACAAAGCTGTTAGCGTTGAAGAAAATGTAACTTTGGCTCCAAATAAATTTGAACTTATGCAGAATTTCCCAAATCCTTTTAACCCGTCAACTAGCATTGAATACTCGGTACAAGGAAATGAATTTGTGAGTTTGAAAGTTTATGATGTATTAGGAAATGAAATTAGTACTTTAGTTAACGAGACAAAATCTGCCGGTACTTATAAAGTAAATTTTGATGCTTCTCAATTAACTAGTGGAATTTATTTGTATAAAATGACTGCCGGTAATTTTACAAAAACTAATAAGATGATGCTTGTTAAGTAGTTAGAAATAGTTTTGACAAATAATTATCAAACAAAAAATCCCACATAAATTATATGTGGGATTTTTATTTTAAAAACCTTTTCCCCATTAACTTAATAACACATTAAAATACTAACCCATTTTTAACTTTGCTCAAATCATCAGGATCGCAAAGCCAGCCGTTTAATACTATTTTTTTTATCTCGTTATTTTTCTTCAGTACAAAATTTGTCGGTTTATTGAGATTAAATTCCAGAGCAGAATCGTTTTGATTTGTTATAAGATTAATCGGCATTCGTAAATCATTTAATTCAGTTTGTTGATTGGTTCTCAAAAAGAGAATTCCCTTTTCATGATATTTTTTCAGATCACTTTCTTTTAAATTGCTGACAGATTTTAATTCTTCATCTGATATTAATCCTAAATCAAATTCAAATCCGGTGCAGTCAAATTCTTCAATTCCATAAAAAACCGATAAATCACCAATATCCATGATGTAACTTTTAAAGAAAGGAATTCGAGAATTTTCTTTATAAACTTCTTCTCTATTGATAGCAATATCAATTAATGCTTTTTCACTTTGGGTTTCATAGGTTACATTTCGCAGAATTAAATCAACCATGAAATTGCCGTTTGTTGGAATCTCAAAGTATTCTGTAATATTTATTTCAGAATAACTATTATTAATTATTTCTGTAAATGAAAATAAAAGCATCATAAAATTAATTTTTCTATAAAAGAATTTATTATAATCATTAATATCTCTTCCGCTTTCTATTAAAATAGTACTAATATTTTTACCAGCTATTAAATCACCAAATGATCTTGGTTCATAATCATCTTTATATCTTGCAATTTTATTTGGGAGATACTTTTCAAAACTTCTGCGCAATTGAGCAACTAATTTTATCGCATTCAATCTTGATGAATCAATCGATTTTTCATAATCATAAACAGGAGCAAGTAAAGAAATTGCTGCCAGTTGATTAGTATTACCAACCGACCATCGAAAATCTTGATCATGAAGATTAAATCCAAATACTGGTTGATACTCTTCAACAAGATTGAGTAATATTTTTGATTCGGGTGATTGTAATCTTTTTGCATCTCTATTTAAATCAATTCCAACTGCATTTTGTCTAGTTATTCTTTCTGCACCATCTGGATTAAGCATCGGTACAAAAATCAATTTCAAATTCTTCTTGATTTGATTTCTAATCTCATTGAATTCATCATCTGCCAGCAGAAAATTAAAAATATCAAATAAAGCCATAGTTGCCGTTGGTTCGTCGCCATGCATTTGACTCCATAATAATACCGTACTTTCTCCTACACCAAACTCAATTGAATAAATTTCTCTATTCTCTATTGACCTTCCCAACAATTTTACAGAAAAATTATTCTGAATTTTTGAATCATTGATTAATTGCTTCACATATGAATGTGTAAATCTTTTTTGAGTTAGAACTGATTCAAAATATTTATCATATTCATTATTTAGTTTTTCTAGAAAGTCTAAAGTCACAATTTCCTCATTAGATTTTGTTTACTATGTCTTCTATAATATTAACTGCATGAAATCTTGAATTTTCAATAAACCACTTACCTGTATCTAAACCGCAGCAAACAACTCCGGCTAAATAAATTCCTTTTATATTGGTTTCAAAAGTAACTTCATCATAAATAGGTTCTTTAGAAAAATCATCTTTTAGTTGAATTCCAATTTTGCTTAAAAAATCAAAATCGGGATGGTAGCCAGTCATTGCAAGAACAAAATCATTTTCTAATTTTAATAATGCGGAAGGAGTTTTGATTAACACATACTTATCATTTATTTCAATAAGTTCAGAATTAAAATATGCTTTAATGGAATTTTCTCTAATCCTGTTTTCTATATCCGGTTTTACCCAGTATTTTACATTATCTTCCAAGCGGTCTTTTCTAATTACCATCGTAACTTCGGATGCACCGTATCTGTAAGTTTCCAACGCAACGTCAACTGCTGAATTTCCACCCCCGATTACTAAAACTTTTTGATCTACGTATGCATGCGGTTCATCATAATAATGTTTTACTTTTGGGAGTTCTTCCCCTTTAATATTAAGTCTATTTACTTTATCATAAAATCCGATTGCAATTATTACCTTCTTAGCAGAATAGATTCCTTTAGATGATTCTACAATAAAGCTTCCCTCTTCTCTCTTTAATGAATTGACTTTTTCATAAGTATGAACATTCAACTTCCATGATTGCTTAACTCTTCTGTAGTATTCTAATGCTTCCGTTCTGTTTGGTTTAACTCCATGTGAAATAAAAGGAACATCTCCAATCTCAAGTCTTTCGGAAGTCGAAAAGAAATTCATATTGGTTGGATAATTAAAAATTGAGTTTACAATTGTTCCCTTTTCTATAATAAGATGCGATAAATTTTTCTTTCTACATTCAATGCCGCAGGCTAATCCAATTGGACCGGCGCCGACAATTATAACATCATAATCCATAATTTACTTTTACCTTACTTTTTAAATAACATAACACCGGAATCATTTTGGTTATTGTTAATCTCCGTTACAAATTTCTCATCCATTTTTATTTCTAATGTCAATGGATCAATATACTGCGCTGTAATTTCAATTTTATTGTCTTCATAAATTCTTAGTTTTACATAGTTATTAACCACTCCATAGAAAGGATGATTAATCATAACTGTTTCTGAAGTAGATAAAAAAGCTTTTTCATTTCTTACTGTTCCTTTGGCAAAATATTCAAAAGTATTTATCCCCATTCCCCCAACAGCATTTGGAGCTTCAGTTTCTTCACCATCAACAATTAATTTTGTTTTTGCATAATAAATAATAACGTTTGTATTATAACCGTTTTCCAAGGTGGTCATTAATTGATCGAAATTTGTAATCTTTTCCGGCTGGCCATTAATAAGAGATGTAAATAAAATAAATGTAAGTAAAAACTTCATAACTGTTTCCTCTTAATAATTTTCATATTTTGCATTGTTAAAATAACAATTAAGCAACTATCATAGAAAACTAAATAGAAGAATAATGAAAACATTCAAATACTCTTTATTTTCAAGACTTATTTATAGATACGCTAATATCCCGGTATCCTTGTTTTTATTGATTCATGTATGGGTATCTATCGCCGGAATTTATCAAAACTGGATTTTTGCTTTTCCGCTATTGCTCAACATAATCGCACTTGTATGGATTAACAAGTTTTATATTAAGAGTTATAATACATTTCCGTTTCATATTGAAATAGATAATGAGAAGATGATCTGCACAGACTTTTTTGATAGAAGAAAAAAAGTAGTTCTCAAACATTCCGATATAACAGAAATAAAAGGGGGAATATTCAGTGGAAACAAAGCCCGACCAATTTATATTTATGATGAAAAGCATAATATCAAATTAGGTTTTCATCATCACCTAAAAGGGTTTAACTCAGTATTAACAACAATACTCAGCAATATAAATCATGATCTTTATTCATCGCTATTGGATAAAGTTAAAGAGTTGGGAGATGACCAGAGAGAAAAGCTGAAACAAAAAATTAATAAACAGAAGAAAAAGAAAAGCCCATCAAAATGACGGGCTTTTTAACTGTCCAGACTAAATTAGTTTTTTGGAGGATATACAGCATCTTGGCATTGTTTAGCAATTTTAAATTTAACAACATTTTTAGCAGGAATTTTAATTTCTGCACCGGTTTGAGGATTGCGTCCTTTTCTTGCTTTTCTTTTGCCAACTGCTAGTTTACCTAAGCCAGGAATGGTGAAACCCTTCTTCGCTTGCTTGTAAGATAATTGAACTAGTTCTTCTAAGAAATCGGTAGCTAATTTTTTTGTAGTACCGAGTTTTGTAGCAAGATGATCAACGATATCACCTTTGGTCATTGATTTAGGTTGTGCTTTTGCCATATACTACCTTCCTTGTTTTGTGAGTGAGTTAGTGAAGTATTTATCTCGAAAATAAATAATTTTATTAATAAAACAAATATCTTTTATATTTTTTTTGAGATTCTCGTAACTATTTTAACCAATATCCATAAGGCTTTCATAAGGATTGTTCTTTTATCCATTTACAAATATAGTTATCTTTGAAAAAAATAATTTGGTTTGATGATGCATCTGCTCAAGGTTTTTCTATTTTTTTTATTTTGTACAAGTGTTTGGGGAAGTAATAATTATTTTTCATTGATAAATTTCAGCGATTCTATTTCCGTTAATGATTCTATTAAAATTGCCGATGCTCTTGCCGTTAATGATTCTCTATTTTTATCCGATTCAATTTCTGTAAATGATTCATTATCAATTCAAGATTCAATTCAAATTGCAGATACATTAAAGCCCTTATTTTATAAGGCATTCACTCATAATGATGTTTATTCGATAACAAAAAATAAAATAGACAGAAAAGATTTAAGATACTCCGGTGATATTTTTAATCATCTTCCTTCAGGCTTTCTTAGAGATCTTGGGACATTAGGACAGCCTTCCGAAATCACTTTTTACGGAATTGGTTTTAATAATTTATCTTTTATTACTAACGGAGTAAATAGGAATAACAGAATTACTAACAGCTTTGATGCCTACTCCTTTCAAACAGAGAATATAGATTCGATTATTGTTTATCCTATTACGCAAGGATTTATTTACAATAACTATAATAATCCGGCAGCAATAGAAGTGATTGAGAAAGATTCGATTTATTCTATTCCTTATTCCAGAATAAAATTTTACCAAGCCCCGGACGGCGAAGGAATGTTTGATGGAAGAGTCAGTCTTTACCTTACAAGAAGAATTAATTTAACATTAGGAACATCTAATCAAAGTATTGATTCAAGATATAATAATTCTGATTTCGGAAGTTGGCTTGCATTCGGCAAACTAAGATATATATTGAACAATAATTTCAATTTTATATTGGATTATTCTTACAGAAAATCTAATACTTATTTATTTGGCGGAGTTAACATCAACGCAATTGCACCTAACGAATTGGAAAATATTTTATATGCTCCTTTACAAGCTCCCGTAAATTATCCAATTAGTGGATTTAGTTCACCATCCCCCAGATACCAAAAACTTACCAACCATAGTTTCAGCGGAAAAATTTTAAGTAATATCATTCCTTTCATTAATTCTGATTTGACATTTTATTACAGCAATAATTTAACTGAATTCAGACAAAATCAATTTACTCAAAATCCCGACTTCCCAAAGATTATAAATAATAATGAATATCAAACATTCGGAGTTAATTTTAACAACTCATTCAACAGTTCTTTAATTGATGCTTCACTCCTTTATAATTTTGAGAGAAATGAAATCAATGCCGATTTGTTCAGAGAGAATTTTTCGTTTTATAATGTTTCATTCGCCGGAATTGCTTCATTAAAATTATTTGAAGATTTTTTTACACCAACCGGTTATTTGAAGAATCTTAATTTTAACGGCACCAACTACTTCGGAGCTGGACTTGATTTTGCAACTAATAAGTTTCTCAATCTAAAATTAAAAACTGGTTTCTCATACTTTGAAAAACCTTATAATATGATTGAACTTGGAATATCGAGATTAACTAGTAACGTAAAGAATAAAAATAATGCTTTCCAAATTGGACTTGAATTCGATTCGGAAATCTTAAAGACAGAGCTAAATTACTTTTACTTAAAACAAGAAAATGCTTCTCTTCCCGCTGTCTATCAATATAGTGATACATTATTGTTAAACGAAGTTAGTGACCTCGCATTGATTAATAAAGAATTAAGCGGATTCAGTTTGACCGGCGAACTAAACTATTGGATAATTAATTTTGAATATAACGGCACTTACTATTTTCAAGGTAATTCTGTAGAGAAATTAAATCCGGATTATTTTGTTTTTGCCGGACTCTATTACAAGGATATATTATTCAACAGAAATTTAAATCTAAAAACCGGTCTGAATTTTTACTTATTTGGTCCAAGATATTTTTACAATTACGATTTTGAAAAATCAATTCCATTTCAAACTATAATTCCAATAGGTACAAATACATTTACAATCAGCAATCAAGCTAAAACAAAAGCCAATCTTAAAGTTGATTTTTTCTTGTCTGCTAGAATTCAAGAATCAGCAGTATTCTTCTTTATATTTGAAAATCTGCTTGATGAAAAATATTTTATTGTACCATATTATCCTGCACCGGCAAGAGGATTAAGATTTGGGGTCTCTTGGGAATTCCTTGATTAATATCCTTACTAATTCTAAATTCTAAGTTAAATTTTATATAAAAAGGTACTTTATACGAAAGTGAGGAAGTGATGCACAAATTTGCTTATTCTATTATAATATTGTTTTTTACAGTTTCATTGTCTGCTCAAGTGGTATGGACAGACCCAGTATTTTTTGGTGATGACGAACCAGTGACTGTTTATTACGATGCAACTGAAGGTACAACACAATTATCATCAACTTTTCCGGTATATTTTCATACGGGAGTTGTAACCAGCAACAGCACCCCATCAAGTATCTGGCAGCATGTTGTTGGTACTTGGGGTTCTTCAAATTCAGATTTTCAGATGCAATTAGTAACCGCAAATACCTGGAAGATTGAAATGTCTTCTGTAAGAGAATTTTATAATGTTCCGAATTCAGAAGAAATTTATCAGCTTGCTTTCGTATTCAGAAACAGTTCGGGAACCCTTGAAGGGAAAGGATATGACGGTGGTGATATATTTGTCGATTTGAAATTAGATAATGAACTAGATGCTATGATTGTTTCACCTGCTCCAAATGGGAAAGTATATAACTTAGGAGAAACAGTTGAAATTTCAGCAGCTTCTTTCATGGCGGAATCTCTAAAAATATTCATTAACGGTGAAGAAAAAACTTCTACAAATGAAAATAATTTAGAATACCAGTATCCAGCTAATTCATCAGGAACAGTTCAGATTATTGCAACTGCTTATTCAGGTGTTAACAATTTCAGCGATACTGTTAATGTTGTTGTTCAAGGTGAAGTACAAATAGAGCCTTTACCTAACGGAGTTGTGCATGGAATTAATTATATTAATTCAACAACAGTTACTCTTGCTCTTTATGCACCTAATAAACAAAATGTCTATGTAATTGGTGACTTTAATGACTGGATTCCCAACCCAAATTATTTTATGAAAAAAACTCCCGATGGAAATATTTGGTGGCTTACAATTAGCGGATTGACTCCCCAGAAAGAATATGCATTTCAATATTTAGTTGACGGAGAAATTAGAATTGGTGATCCATATTCAGAGAAAATTCTTGATCCTTGGAATGACCAATATATTGATGAAGATCTTTATCCAAACTTAATGCCTTATCCGCATGACAAAACCAATCTGCCTGTTTCTGTCCTGCAGACAGATAAACCCGAGTACGAATGGGAAATCGAAAATTTTGAAAAGCCTAAAAAAACAGATCTAGTTATTTATGAATTATTGTTAAGAGATTTTATTGAAGAACATAGTTTTGCCAAAATAATTGATAGTCTTGATTATCTTGAACGACTTGGAATTAATGCCTTACAGTTAATGCCTATAATGGAATTTGAAGGAAACGAAAGCTGGGGTTATAACCCAATGTTTATGCTTGCAGTTGATAAATATTACGGACCGGCAAATGAATTAAAAAGATTGATTGATGAATGTCATAAAAGAGGAATTGCTGTTATTTTGGACATCGTATTGAATCATCAATTTGGTCAATCCCCTTTGGTGAGATTGTACCAGAGCGGAAATAATGTTACTGCTGAAAATCCTTGGTTTAATACTGTTGCTAAACATCCTTTCAATGTTGGTTATGATATGAATCATGAAACCGATGCTACAAAATACTTTGTTGATAGAGTTACAAGTTACTGGGTAGAAGAATTCAAAATTGACGGATATAGATTTGACTTGTCAAAAGGATTTACACAGACTAATTCCGGTTCGAATGTTGGATTGTGGGGACAATATGATGCATCGCGTATTGCCCTCTTAAAAAGAATGGCTGATGTAATCTGGGACATTGATCCATCCAGTTATTTAATACTTGAACACTTTGCAGACAATGATGAAGAGAAAGAATTAGCAAACTACGGATTTATGCTTTGGGGAAATATGAATCATGAATATAACGAAGCATCAATGGGTTATAATTCAAATCTAAACTGGGGTTCTTATAAATCAAGAGGCTGGAATGATCCTCATTTAGTTTCATACATGGAAAGCCATGATGAAGAAAGATTAATGTTCAAGAATATTCAATACGGAAATTCCAGCGGCGATTATAATGTCAAAAATCTTAATACAGCTTTAAACAGGATGAAAACTGCTTCAGCATTTTTCTATACTATTCCGGGACCAAAAATGCTTTGGCAGTTTGGAGAACTGGGATATGATTTTTCTATTAATTATCCTTGTATGACTGACGATTGCAGATTAAGTCCGAAACCAATTAGATGGGATTACTATTCCAACACATCAAGAAAAAACTTATATAAAGTTACTAAATCACTTATAGAAGTTAAAAAGGACTTTGAAGTTTTTGAGACTACCGATTACAGCTTGGATGTATCAAACAGAACTAAGAGAATTCAGTTGAATCATAGTTCTATGAATGTTACGGTAATTGGAAACTTTGACGTTTCTTCGAGAGATATAAATCCAAATTTTCAAACAACAGGTAAATGGTATGATTTCTTCTCCGGTGACAGCTTTAATGTAAGCAATACACAAGATTTAATTAATCTTCAGCCGGGAGAATTTTTTATTTATTCAACAAAAAAACTTCCTACTCCCGAGCCGGGAATATTAACATCTATACATGATTTTAATACTAATGATAACTCAGTTCCAATAGTATTTAACTTAGATCAGAATTATCCTAATCCTTTTAATCCTACAACTAGTATTAAGTACTCGGTACCTAGCAGTGAGCATGTAAGTTTGAAGGTTTTTGATATTCTTGGAAGAGAAATAGCTGTTTTAGTAAATGAGCAGAAATCAGCCGGAATTTATACAATCAATTTTGATGCTTCAGATCTTTCCAGCGGAGTATATTTCTACAGATTAAATTCCGGTAACAATATTCAAATAAAGAAGATGCTTCTTGTTAAATAAGTCTTGTTCACTTCGTCCCGGCAGCTTGGGGACGAAGTGAACTTTTTTATAAACAAATTATTTAATGATTTATGAAGTAATAGATTTATTATGATTAAAGAACACTTTTTACAAATGCTGGAATATGATTTATGGGCTAATAATGAAATTGTTAGCATCTTGAAATCTACAGAATACCCTGAGAAATGTTTAGTTCTTTTAAGCCATATAATTTCTGCCCAAGAAATCTGGTTTGAGCGAATCAAAAAAACAAACTCATATCAAATATTACCTTGGGATGAATATACACTTCCAGAATGCGAAATATTAGTAACCCAATGCAATATGAAATGGACGGATTTAATAAAAAAATTAAAACCCGAAGAGTTTGAAAAAACAATTCAATACAGAAATACAAAAGGGGTTGAATTTACTGATTCACTAAAGGATATTATAACTCATGCTTTGAACCATTCTAATTATCACCGTGCACAGATAAATCAATTACTAAGCATAAATAATTTGAAGCCGGCAGCTATCGATTATATTTTTTATAAACGCCGGTAAGCAAATTCGGATAACACGACTGCAGATGCATTTGCAACATTTAGCGACTCTGCATTACCAAATTTTTTAATTGTTACCTTATCCGGATTTAATTCCAGTAATTTTTCGGAAGGTCCTTGTGATTCATTACAAAAAACTAAAACCGATTTTTTTGAAAAACTAATTTCCTTAATATCAATTCCACGCAGATCAGCACAAAATAATTTATATCCATTTCTTTGCAGCGAAATTAAGTCAGTATAAAAATCATTTGAAGAAAAAACATTAATATGAAATATTGAACCCATAGATGATCTAATCAATTTGGGATTGTAAAGTTCAACTGTATCACAGCTAAGTAAAACTTGATTACAGCCGAACCAATCGCAGTTTCTAATAATCGTTCCTACATTCCCCGGATCTTGAACATTTTCCACAGCAGTTATTAATCCGTTTTTAAAAAGTTGTTGATTATGCTTATTAACCAGAGCAGCTATTCCTTGAGGAGATTTAGAATCGCAAATTTTTTCAATGTCGTTATTTGATACTAGTTCAATTTCAATATTTTTTTGTTTTGCTATTTGAGATATTTCAAAAAATCTATCAACCGAATTTTTCTCAATAAATATTTTATCAGTTTTATAAAAAGATTTTACAGCTTCATAAACAATCTTCTCCCCTTCAATCAAAAATAATTCTGATTCATTCCTATATTTTTTAAAGAGTAATTTGGAAATATATTTTAATTCGTTTTTAGTCATAATTTTTAAATAATTTTTCACAAATATATTGATTAGAAAGAGAAAATATTATAAATTTCTTGTCTTGATTTGCTGGCATAGCTCAATTGGTAGAGCAGCTGACTTGTAATCAGCAGGTTGCGGGTTCGAGTCCCATTGCCAGCTCACTAAAAAGCCCGATTTTCTTCTGAAATCGGGCTTTTTTTATGCCCTTAAAATCTGCCGAAAAAACTATGACACTTTTTATAACACTTTTTATTTATACTATGGATTGGGCAAATACTTTTTGAGGGTATTGTTTATTTTCTCAAGATTTTTTTCTTTTAATTCTAAAAACTCTTCTCTGGCTTTTGAAAAGTCATTTTTTTTCTGTTCATCATGAATTGCTAATCTTGTAAATTTGATAGTTGTTTCATTAAAAAAGATTTCGAAATCATTATTCAATTCAGAATATAATTCTATTGAGAAAAATTTTATTGGGGATTTAATTTGATTTGTAAACTTTTCTTGAATGTGATATAAACTAGAAATCTTATCTTGGATGCTTGTCCTGGTATCGATATTTGGAGATATTACTATTTCAATTGTTTCATTAAATAATTCATGAACCTTTGAAAACATAGCAAAAATATTACCGATCTCATTTAAGACTAGAGTTTCATAAAGCTTAAAGCTAGAATTATAAATCCTATCTTCCGCTCTTCTTTTTTTGAATAAAAAAAAGTTAATCAAAATTCCCAAAAGAAGATTGGAGAAAACAATAGCAATGTTTATTAAAGTAAAAATTTTGGAAGAATCTGGAGAATCGATTATATAAATATCATGCATTTATTATTTCCTCAGGAGGAGAACTGCTCAGAGCAGCATCAACAAATTTTTCTTCAACCAAATTACTGATGTGCTCATTATTTCTAAATAAATATTTCTTTAAAAAATGTTCTTTACCTAATTCTTGAACTCTAGTTTCTAAAAAACCCAGAAAAAATGATTTATTCATAGTCAGAATATAACTTGGAATATCTATGTAAATTATATCTTTTTCCTTTTCTAAGTCCCTTAAAAGAATACTTTTTTTCTTCAAAAGGTCTAAAAGTTTCTCTCCATTTGGTCTACCAACCAACGCAGTATATTTATTGTCAAAATAATCAGATATTTTTATTACTATTTCTTTCATTGTCTTACTTTATTGAGTCCAAATATTTTTCATTTATTGTAAATTTTCCACTAATTATTGTTCCTGGAAATGATTCTTCCAATGATATAACTTTATCAGAGTCTTGTTCACCTAATAATTTATTGAATTTGTTAAAAACAATTCTTCTTCTTTTTTCATTTGCACCAATCTGAACATAATGTATTGGGTATGAAAAATCAATGAATAATTTAGATTTACCGGAAATAAAGGACACCTTTGAAGTGTCTTTAACACCAATTCCTTCAATAAACTGTAGGAAGTCCATTAAACCTTGTCCACGTGTGGAAGCTTTGCCAGTTTTTTGATCTGTTCTTTTTGAACTTATGCCATCTTGAAGCGCCATTATATTCCAAAATGGTTCCTCTGATACTTTCTTAAATTTTTCCAATTGCCTTTGAAAAAAATTTTTATTGTTTGCAACCAAGGTTTGTACTTCAGTGATTGCAGTAGCAGTTGTATATTTTGACTCTTTTAAGCTTTGATAAAACGATTTCCCGTAATTTATTATTGCAAAACTGCATTCATGATCTGATTTATCGTAACATCCTAATGTTACCCAGTCAACTCTATCTGCACTGGCATGTTCCTCAGCATTTCCTATTATTTCCGAAATAGCCCCTATTAAGTTCAAATATGTTACATTACTCATTTGATAATTGTTGTGCCTTAAACATTTATTAAAATAATCAGCTAAACCAGAAGCAGCTTGACTTAATAAATGAGTTTCGACACTATTACCATAAAACTTATGAGTCTCATATTTATCTAAGTAGTCTTTATCAAAAAAATTGCTGCCAAATTGATCAGGATTAATGTTTAATAATTTTAGCAATCCAAAAGACAGTAGAAAATTATTAACATTTCTATTTGTATGAGAAACTTCTCCGGAACTGACTATTCTATATTTAAGTTTAGCCCATTTTTCTTTATACTTTCTAATTTTTTCATCAAATAAAAACGAGGCGGCCAAATCGATATTTTTAGTATTTGTATGCAATATTGTTAAATTTAAAGGTTTGTTTCCGTTTAGCAACGTATCAATTTTGTTGAGAAAATCAAATGATTTATCATGATCTTCTATTAGGCTAAAATTTGTGGGTATTCTAAATTCTATTGAATCCCTTGGAATTATAAATCCGTTGCTTGAAGAAGGACTTTGCTGTTTTGAAATTTTATTTTTTTTATACCAATCATAGAGATTGTACTTTTTGAGCTGTTCAGAATCAATAGATGCTCCTCTAAGAATTCGCGCCTTTAATTTACTTCTTTTTTTATTCCAACCTCTTCGAATTGCTATGTTCTTTAAAACCATTAACTTTATTTATCCTTCATCTAAAAAACTTTCCAATTTAACATCATCAAGCTCTTTTCGTATCTTATTAACATTATGTATAAATATAGTTCGGAGGGTTCGTTAGAAGTTCAGAAAAAAAGCCTCGAATAAGATGCTTCTTATTTTAGGAGTTTTTCGATTTCCGAAACAAAATTTGTCATTGACTCAAAATTATTTTTTACTTCTTCAATTGAAAATTCTACATAATCCTCATAATCACTACTTTCTTTTGCTCTCTGAATTCTATGTTTTACTAATTCAGTTTTACTATACTCCATAGAAAAACCCTTCATTTTTTATTTTTCTTCTAAATGGAGTTATAGGGTTTTTTATTTCGCTCTCTGAAAATATTTTGACATCGAGAACCACTTCATACTTTAAGTCAAATCCATAAATTAAATCAATGATTTCATTTTTGAATTTTCTGTCTATTTTCCTGCTGAATATTAGAGCCAGATCATAATCTGATTCAATTGGATTTATATTTTTAGATTGAGAGCCAAAAAAATAGATCCCTTTGAAATCAGAATAAGTTTCTTCAAGTACCTTGTTTATTTCATTAATAATATTTAGAGCTTTGTTTTGCATGTGGATAAGATAAATATTTCATCTGTTAAATGAAATAAAACAAATTCATTTCGGCTTGACGCTGATGTTCTCTCATTTTGGAAAACTAATTTCTATTTTGAGCAAGTGATTATTATAACTGATCTTGTGAATAATCAATATGCCTATATAGACCTTTTCAAAATTCCGGAAAAAACTTCTATTTCAGTTTTGTCCTGATAGTAATAATCTAAATACAAAAATATAATCGAGTCCCATTGCCAGCTCAATAAAAAGCCCGATTTAATTCTGAAATCGGGCTTTTTTTATAATCTCAAAATCTGCTACTTAACTACATAAATCAAAAAGAATAATTAATACCAACTCCAATTGAGAAGGTTCTTGTTAATCCGTCTAGATTTAAATCTCTCTGCAGAAATGGAATTGCTGCTTCTACCGATATGTTTAAATCAGTATTAATTTGATAATTAACTTTGGTTAAAAAGTTTAATTGTGTTTGATCACTATCAGGTATTTCAGAAAATCCAAAGACAGGATTTATAATTGAAGGGATCTGATTTACAACTGATGACTTTGATAATCTTTTAACCAAAAGAAGCTGCGGAGTTATTGAGAATTGATCAAACTCAAAATTATAAAATGATCTAAATATTAAATCATCCCCTCTCTTTAACTGGAGCAGATTCTTATTCCTTCCACCTGCTAATTGATAACCGACTCCCAAACCAAAACTGTTAATTTTGTATCCGGCGTTTAGTAGTAAATCCGTTGTTCCTAATCCACTTTGATAGATTTGAGGAAGCCCTTTTTCATTATCGCTTCCGGTTGCAAATTTACCACCGAGTGTTAAATCTATCAGAGATTCTTCATCAATTGCAAATGATTGAGTCCAGGAAATTATTAAATCACCTAACCCGCTCACATCCCCAAGAGGACCGCTTTGAGAATTGTACGGAAGAATTAATTGAACGGTACTGTTCTCTAATATTTTATATGAGAAATTTAATTTCACAGAATTATATGAGACATCCTCAAGTTTTTTACTTTTACCAAAACTGTATGATAATCCAATATTAAAAGGATTTTCTTTGATTTCCTCATTATGATAACCGCCAATCTGACAAATACCGGCATCAGAGCATTGTCCTTTTATTGAATTAAAAGGTATAAAACTAATCAGTAAACCTAATGCAAAAATTCTTCCCAATATATTTTTCATTTTTCTCTTTCTAAATTAGTTTGTAAGATGATTTATTATTCACCCATAATAGTAATGACCATTCTTCTTGGACCGCCGTTATCTCTATGCTCGCAAAGGTAAATCCCCTGCCAAGTTCCTAAATTTAATTTTCCGTTAGTAACCGGGATTGTTAAAGAAGGTCCAAGCAATGATGATTTAATATGAGCCGGCATATCATCGCTCCCTTCCAAGGTATGTTCATAATATGATGCATTTTCCGGAACCATTTGATTAAAGTGTCTTTCCATATCTCTTCTTACGTCTGATGATACATTTTCATTAATGGTTAATGAGGCTGATGTATGCTGAATAAATAAATTTAACAGTCCTGATTTTACTTCTTTAATTTCGCTTAGTTCATTTAATATTTCTTGAGTAATTATATGGAATCCTCTTGGTCTTGGTTTTAATGTTATAACTTTTTGGTGATACATTTTCTATCCCGTTTTCTATTCAAAGAAATCTATTTGAAAATCGACGTTGGAGAATTTAGCTTCATGATCCAGAAGCCATTTTTTTCTCCATAAACCTCCGGCATAACCGGTAAGACTTCCGTCGCTCCCAATTACTCTATGGCAAGGTACTATTAGTGCAATAGGATTCTGCCCATTTGCATTTGCTGCTGCTCTTACTTTTTTCATATCTCCTAACTCTTCTGCTAAATAGTTGTAAGAAATTGTTTCTCCATATTCAATTTGCAATAATCTATTCCAGACAGATTTCTGAAATTCCGTTCCTCTTAAATCCAAAGTAAGATTAAAGACTTTCAATTCCCCTTGGAAATACTTGTTAATCTGATCAATGCAATCTTTAACAAGGGAATTTTCCGAAGAAGTTTTCTCAACCTCATTTTCATCCAGAAAAGTGACTGAAATAATTCCCTCATCTCCGGCTTTTATTTCAATCAAACCAATCTGTGAATTAATAATCGATTTATACATTTTGTATTGAATTTAACATTTGGTAAATCTTTCATTTTTTATGAACAACTTCAAGAGAATATTTATAACAATAAAAAGGGGCTGTCTCAAATTGACTGTTGTCATCACGAGCGCCCGCCTTGCTGAGCAAAGCGAGGCAGGAAGCGAAGTGATCTCATTTTTTAATTAAAATAGAAAGATTGCCCGCCTTGCAAAGCGAAGCGAGGCAGGCTTCAGCAAAAATCGCTTCGCAATGACGATTTACGATATTTGAGACAGCCCTTTCTAATTTATTTATTTAATTCTTGTTCAATAGCTTTTGTAACAGCATCACTTTCGGGTTCAACGGAACTCTTATATCTTGCAATAACTTCACCCTCTTTAGAGATTAAGAACTTTTCAAAGTTCCAGTTTATATCTCCCTTTTCCACATTTGAGTTATTAGTAAGCATTTTATAAAGTGGATTTTTATCTTCACCTAAGACTTTTATTTTATCGAATAGAGGGAAAGTCACATTGAAATTTGTTGAACAGAATTCGGCAATTTCTTCGTTTGTGCCCGGTTCTTGTCCACCAAAATCATTGCATGGGAAAGCCAGAATTTCAAATCCTTGCTCTTTATATTTATCATAAATTTTTTGAAGTCCGCTGTACTGCCTTGTATAACCGCATTTAGAAGCAACATTAACAATCAATAAAACTTTTCCTTTATATTCGGAAAGACTAACATCCTTACCATTTATATCTTTTACAGAAAATTCATGAACAGATTCCATATTTTTACCTTCGTTTGTTTTTAATGATTTATCTGATGCCGAGATTAAATTTACAATCAGAAATATTGATGCGATAATAATTAGTTTTTTCATTCAATTCTCCTTTTATTTCGATAACATAATAATAAGAAATTAGGTTCTATTAATGTTTGGAATTAAAAATATACTCAATTGGAGTTCGGTAATATTTATTCTTTTCTCCATTTATTTATCGATTAATCTATACAGTTACAATTTACTAAATGAAGCGTTCATGTTTGAAGGAATTGCAATCTTGATGTTTGTTTTTATGACTTACATTATGGATAATCTCCCTTCCGAAGGAAAAGGAGTGGTAAACTTTATTTTCGCTTTAATATTTTCATCTATATTCTTAACATTAAACAGTTATCTTATTATTCCACTTACTTTTGCTTTCCTATACTACTTTAGGAATAATTTATATTTTGTTTTCGGTGGATTAGCTTTTACAGCATTTACCGCATACTCAATTAATTCATTTATACTTTTTTCCGATAAGATAAATATTACTATCGAAACTCTTATGGTGATTCCAGTTTTTATTCTGGTAATTTTTATAATAATCAATTTTTATTTGGGCTGGATTATCGCAGACAGGCAAGAGCTTTTATTTTCAAGCGGATTAATGATTTTCATTCTTTTACTTATCTCCTCTTATTACGATTCCCCAATTCAGAATAGATTTCTTCTAACTATTCCACTTTTCCTATTTTCATTAAAGCGTTACAAAGTAGATAGATTTTTAGGAAAGATTTATAATTCAAAAGAGGCATAAATGAAAAACTTAGTTTTTGCTTTGTTAATTATTTTGTCAGTTTTAATTTCTTCTTGCTCAACTACTGATTATAATAAGGTTGATTATACAATTGAAGATACTACTTATATTTACGGCAACTGCGATTCTTTAGAGATTGGATGTGTTGAAATTTCACTTTCGTTTTTAACATTGCATGATTATAAATATAAAGAGCTGAACGACAGTGTTAATGGTTCAATTAAAGAATTTTTATATTCATCCCCATTCAGTGAAGAAGGAGATTTAACCTTTGATGCACTTAAGAATTCAATTGTAGATGATTATAAAAAAATTAAAGAAGATTTTCCCGATTCTCCTGTTAGATATTCATATGATAGAGAAATTACTATTTCGACCGATACTCTAAATGTATTTAGTCTGGCTTTTAGAGGAAGCAATTATTTCGGTGGAGCTCATCCAAACTCATTTTTTGGATTTGCAAATTTTAATAAAACCAGCGGTAAAGAGATTTTATTAAGTGAGCTATTGATTGATAATTACCAAAATGAATTAGATAAAGCGGGGGAGAAAATATTCAGACAAATAAAAGGTTTGTCACCTTCTCAAAATCTGAATGAAGCCGGTTACTGGTTCGATAATAATAAATTCATTTTGAACAATAATTTCTTAATAGCCAAAACCGGATTGAGATTTTTATTCAATCAATACGAAATTGCTCCTTATGCTGAGGGAATTACAATTATTGAAATTCCTTATTCGGAAATTACCGGTATAATTAAGAAGAATGGAATTCTTTCAAAGCTGATAAGGAAGTAACAAGATTTACAGCATCAACAAATAAAGTCCGATAGAGATTGTAACAATAGAAAGTAGAGTTGAAAGAGCAACAATACTTCCGGCTAATTGCCCGTCACGATTCATTGCTTCTGCCATAATATAACTTGCTATTGCAGTTGGACATGCAAAGAAAATAAATAGTATAATTATTTCTTCTTGTGTAAATCCGAAATAAAAAGCTATTGGAGTGAAAATAAGTGGCTGCAATATTAATTTGAATAATGTTGAATATACTGCAGATTTTGAAATATTCTTAATCTCGGAAATTGAAAAGCTAGCTCCAATGCTGATAAGTGCCAAAGGTAATGTTAATGCTGCAATGTAACCGATAGTTTGATCTATCACTTGAGGAGTTTTAAAGCCAATCCCGTTTAATGCAAATGCAATAATCACAGATATTACAAGCGGATTAATTAATATATCTTTAATAAAATTCCCCTTTACATTTTTTGCAGGATAAGCAAGAGCAATAACTGCAAGTATGTTATAAAGAGGAAGTACAAATGCAATTAGCATAGCACTTTTAACTAATGAATCATGATCTAAAACAGAAGAAATTAAAGCCAGACCAACAATTGCATAATTCCCTCTGAAAGCCCCTTGAATAAAAACTCCACGTACTTCATCGCTCAGTTTAAATAGACTTGCAACAATCCACATTAAAACAAAAAAGATTATTGTGCTTACAACAGCAAAGAGAATGAATCCTGCACTTCCTTCAAAAGTATAATTGTTTTCGCGAATTTTTTTGAAGAGAAATAAAGGGAGAGCAATATTAAAAATGATCTTCGATGAAATTTTATTGTATTCTAGAGTAATGATATTAAGGTATCTTAGAACAATTCCGATAAAGATTACAAGAAATATTGGAAGAACCAAAGATATTAAAGTGAGAGCATTCTGCATTAATTAAAACCGTTTTTTAATTAATCAAAAAATAGTGAAGAGTGAATTGAAATGATATTTTGATAGAAAATATTTGGGGCTGAATAAATAATTAAACAGCCCCATGAAAAACTATTTAACTTTTACTGTTAGCTATAACTTTTGCTTCTTCAATAATTACTTCATAAGAATAACCTGAACCGAAATCCTTATTTACAGTTACAGTACCTTCAAAAGTTACAACATCACCAACAGAAGCTTCTCTGTCTGTAGTAATTGTAAGATCATAATTATTACCGTCGGCAGTACCATCTTGAATGTGAATCCAATTTCTTCCCATAATACCAAGATTAACTTTAGTAACTTCTCCTCTTACTTTTACTGTTTTACCTGAATAAGATTCTTTACCAGCAAACAATTCACCAATAGAAATTCCTCCTTCAGCTTTTTCAACTTTTATATCTGTCTTAGTCTGAGGCTTAACATTGCTGTGCGCTGATTTTACATCTTTAGGCATTTGCGGTGATCCAAAAGGAGTTGGACTTACAGCCTGCACAAATAATATTGATTCAAATGTTCTTTCTAAATCTTTGCTCTGAAAATCTTTCATTTCAAAACTATCTTTATAATAAAGGATGTCTCCTTCTTCAGCATTCATTTTAGTTACTGCCATCCATACTTCTTTACCGTTTTCGTCTACACGTAAATAAGTGTAAGCGTTTGCTTGAAGAACTTCCAATACTTCAACTTTATGGTTTCCTGCCGGAATTGCGGCTTGTTCCTGCTGTTCTTCATTGTTGCTGCTGCATGCAATAGCAAATAGTAAAATCAATGCGGCGATAATCAAATTTCTTAGTTTCATTTCTTCCCTTCTTTTTTCATTAAAAAATCATAAGTAAATATAATAAAAGAGTAATCTCTTTTTAAGTGTTAAAAGTCGGTTTATCTCATATTTGTTTTATAATTGTAAATTAATTGCGATAAAAGCCAGGTAAAATCAATTTTATTTTATTTCTTATCTGATATAAGTAAAATTTAATACTATTTTTGATTTATCAAATAATTTGAATAAAAGAAGAAAGAAAATGTACAATTATCAAAAATCGAATAGATATTTCGCTCAGGCTGCTGAGGATATTAAAGACTTGGTTGAATCAGAATTAGTTGGATTGGGAGCGACTGATGTTAGTCATGCATACAAAGGACTTTATTTTAACGGAGATAAAGAAGTTTTATACAAAGTAAATCTTTATACAAGACTAATAAACAGAATACTTGCCCCGTTAATTTCATTCGATTGTCATTCGGAAAATTATCTTTACAAAACAGCTTATGAGATTGAATGGGAAAAGCTTCTAAACAATGATGATACTTTTGCAATTTATGCTTCGGTTTCCCAAAGTAATATTACCCATTCAAAATTTGCCTCACTTAAGTTAAAAGATGCAATTGTTGATAGATTTAGAGATAAAACGGGTAAACGTCCGGATGTTGATACTAGAAATCCTAAAGTTTGGTTTAATCTTCACATTGAAAAGAATCATGCAGTAATAAGTATTGATACTTCGGGAGGATCATTACACAGAAGAGGTTACAGAAAAGGTTCGGTTGAAGCACCGATGATAGAAACCTTAGCCGCATCAATTATTGCTTTAACTGAATGGGACATGAAAAAACCGTTGTATGATCCTTTATGCGGATCGGGAACATTGCTTTGCGAAGCATATTTAGCAGCAGCAAATATTCCCCCATCATTTATGAGAGAAAGATTTGGGTTTGAGAATTTACCCGATTTTGACAAGAAACTTTGGAAAAAGATAAAATCAGATTCTGAGAAAAATATTAGAAAGATTGAACCGGATTTAATAAGCGGAAGTGATATTTCAATCGAATCAGTTAGAGCAGCGGAAAACAATTTAGCGGTAATTGATAATTATAAATTAGTTAATGTAAAGCAGAAGAATATTTTTGATATTAAAGAGCTAAAGGACAAAGTTATAGTCTGCAATCCTCCTTATGGAATTAGATTAAAACCCAATCATGATCTATCAAAATTTTACAAGGAGCTTGGTGATTTTCTGAAGCAGAAATGTACAAACTCAACAGCTTTCATTTACTTTGGGGACAGAAAATACTTAAAGAATATCGGTTTACGTCCCAAATGGAAAAGACCTCTGCAGAACGGAGGACTTGACGGCAGATTAGCTAAATTTGAATTATACTAAAAATACGACCAATTATATTTTAAGCTTCAATTTCCTTTTTTCGGATGCTGCGGTACGCTATTTCTTGACAAACATTTTTAAGTATATTAGTTTTCTCTAAGTAATTTATAGAAAATGGTAAAAGCTTATTCTTGATTTTTTGATATCATAAACCAACCAATAATTAACTAGAAATTTATTTATAACGTTTAAAGGATAATTCTATATGAGAATAAACGGACATAAAGATACAGAAGTAGTAGTAAATCAAAGCTCAGTCTTTGATGAATCAAGCAGACAAATGATGATCGACCGCTATAACTATTCTGATGAAATAAAAAGAATAATCGACAACGAAAATCTTCTTCCGGTTGGTGTGCTTGCCAGATTACATACCAATTTCCCTAACAGTTCCGGAATTATGGAAGAAGCTAAATTTTTATTTAACGATAAAATACACTATGAAGGATTAAAGGGATTTAGAGAAATAGTAAATACATTAGAGAAAAATGATATAAACATTGGACATATTGAAGAGCGAGAATTATTTATAAATATTTACCGCTTCCTTGCTACAAAGCACGTTCTAAATACAATTAACTGGAATGATTTTGAGAATGATTCTGTATTTCAATTAGTTTTTCCTCAACCGGGAATGATAGATGAAGAAATTACCAAAGCATATCTAAGTGCCGCAACTGATGAAGAAAAGAAAAAAATTGTTGATGATTATATAATTACATTTACAAATCCGCACGATGGTAAACAAAAACTGAATAAGCCATGGTTTGTAAATGATGACGGCGCAGTAGAGTTTGTTGAAGGGAGTCAGCATAAATATCCTCAATGCCAATTGATATTTGATAAATCAACACAAAGCTGTTTTGCATTCTGTACTTATTGTTTCAGACATGCGCAGGTACGCGGTGACGAGGATATGTTCATACAAAGAGAAATTCGTCAAGTGCATGAATATGTTAAACGCCACAAAGAGATTACTGATATGTTAATTACCGGCGGAGACGGCGGCTGGATTTCTGCAAAAAGATTGGAAGAATATATTACTCCGTTAATTGAAGATCCGGAATTATCACACATCAAAACATTGCGTATCGGATCAAGAGCATTAACTTTTCATCCCGAAATGATTCTTGAACCGGAATATGAAAAGACATTAGAATTATTTGAAAGACTTTATGATAATGGAATTCAGTTAGTCTGGATGTCTCACTTTTCTACACCAAGAGAAGTTCTTAATTTAAGTACTGTTGCGGCTATAAGAAGATTAAAAAATCGCAAAGTAACTATAAAAAGTCAAAGCCCGATAATGAATCACATCAGCCTATTTACAAAAGAAGATAATAAAGTTGATGTTGATCGCTCAGCGCAGAACTGGATAGATTTAGGTAATGTGTTAGCAATGCTTGGTGTTGGATTCCATTCGATGTATTGTGCTCGTCCAACCGGAGAACATCATTATTTTACAACTCCTTTGGTTGAACTAAATAAAGTATTCAACAAAGTATATCGTTCATTGGCATCTATTAATCGTCCATCAAGATATATCTCAATGACATCATCTGCGGGAAAAGTTTCTTTATTAGGAACAGCAGAAGTAAATGGAGAGACCGTATTTGCCTTGAAGTTTAACGAAGGAAGAAATATGGAATGGATGGATAAAGTATTTCTAGCAAAATATGACGAACTTGAAAACACCATAGAAAAATTAAAGCCATACGATACAGAGAAATATTTCTTTGAAGATGAATTGATTGAGATAGAGAAAAATCTTCAAAAGAAATTAGAAGAGAGACTAAAGTAGTTAATCTAAAAATAAAGTAAGATATAGAAATGATAAACAAGATTTACAGGTCGGCAGCAGAAGCTGTTGAAGGAATATTTGACGGTGCAACAATAATGATAAGCGGATTTGGTGAAGCCGGAAGTCCAATTGAATTAATACATGCATTAATAGATCAAGGAGCTAAAGATCTAACAATTGTAAGTAATAATACAGGGAGCGGACATGTTGGTTTAGCTGCACTTATCGAAAACAAACGTGTAAGAAAAATGATCTGCTCATTCCCTAGAACGGCAAACTCAACAGTCTTTCCCGAACTTTATCGCAAAGGAGAAATTGAATTGGAGTTAGTACCTCAAGGAACATTAGCAGAGAGAATAAGATCAGGCGGAGCCGGAATACCGGCATTTTATACTCCAACTTCATACGGTACACCTTTAGCGGAAGGTAAAGAGACAAGAGAATTCAACGGAACGATGTATGTAATGGAGCATGCGATTAGAGCAGATTTCTCACTTGTTAAATGTAAATCAGCAGATAGATACGGAAATTTAATCTATAATAAAACAGCTCGTAATTTTGGTCCGATAATGTGTACAGCAGCGGAAACAGCAATTGTACAGGCAAAAGAGATTGTTGAACCCGGGGAAATTGATCCGGAGATTGTTGTAACTCCGGGAATATTTGTTAAGCGGGTTGTAGAGATTTCCAATCCTCTTGAAGAATCTCAGTTAGTAAAAGAAGGAAGGAGCTATCCATGGTAGATAAGAGTATAAAGGGATGGAGCCGAAATGAAATGGCACAAAAAGTAGCTTTAGATATTCAAGACGGAGCTTATGTAAATCTTGGTATAGGAATGCCGGAACTTGTAGCTGACTTTGTGCCGGAAGATAGAGAGTTTATTTATCATACTGAAAACGGACTCCTTGGTATGGGTCCTGCACCAAAAGAGGGGGAAGAAGATCCCGAATTAATAAATGCAGGAAAGAAACCGGTGACAGCAATTGCCGGAGCCAGCTTTTTTCATCATGCGGACAGCTTTACAATGATACGAGGAAAGCATATTGATGTGTGCGTTTTGGGAGCAATGCAGGTAGCTGAAAACGGTGATTTGGCAAACTGGTCGACTGGTGAACCGCATGCTATTCCTGCTGTTGGAGGAGCAATGGATTTAGTAGCCGGAGTAAAAACAATTTATGTTATTACTCAGCACACAACAAAGGAGGGCGAATTTAAGATAGTAAAAGAATGCACCTATCCATTAACGGGACAAAAAGTTGTTGACAGAATATATACAGACTTAGCTGTAATAGATGTAAAAGAAGAAGGGCTTTTTGTAAAAGAATTGGGACCGGGAATTACATTTGAATATCTTCAGGAAAAAACCGGGGCAAAGTTAAATCAATATTAAATATAAAATTAAAACAAAAGATTTCTGCGGAGTCAGATTAAATTTATGAGCACTCAAAAAAGAACCAGTCAAGAGATTTATTCTCAAGCAGTAAATGTGCTTCCAGGGGGTGTAAGCCGTAATACAATTTTTCGCAAGCCATACCCTACTTATGCCGATAAAGCAAGCGGCTGTTATGTTACAGATATTGATGGAATTGAAAGAATAGATTTTGCCAATAATATGGCTTCATTAATTCATGGACATGCCCACCCGGCAATTGTTAATGCAGTTATTGAACAGCTTCAAAAAGGGACTGCATATACAATGGGAACTGAAGCAGAGGTTCTGCTGGCTCAGCATTTATGCGATAGAGTTCCGAATTTTGACAGAATAAGATTTGTGAACTCCGGTACTGAAGCGGTTATGGGAATGATAAAAGCTGCAAGAGCTTTTACCGGCAGACCGAAAATTGCAAAAGCAGAAGGGGCATATCATGGTACTTATGACTTTGCAGAAGTAAGCCAATATGCAAATCCAACTAACTGGGGAAATATTGAGAAACCGAACAGTGTTCCCCTTGCCTATGGAACACCAAAAGAAGTGCTGGAAAATGTAATAATCTTTCACTATAACAATATTGAACTAACATTAAATATTCTTGATCAGCAGAAGGATCAAATAGCTGCAGTTATAATTGATCCGATTTCTCACAGAGCCGGATTAATGGAAGCGAATCAAGATTTTGTTGAAGCATTATATAAATGGACACGTGAAAACGGCGCTCTATTAATATTTGATGAAGTTGTTACTTTCCGAGTTGGTTATGCGGGAGCTCAAGAGAATTATGCAGTAAAACCTGATCTAACTGCAATGGGTAAGATTATCGGGGGTGGATTTCCAGTAGGTGCGTTTGCCGGACGCGAAGACATAATGAAAGTGCTCGATCCGAGAGAACCGAATTTACTATTCCCCCACTCCGGTACTTTTTCTGCTAATCCGATTACTATGACTGCAGGAAGAATTGCAATGGAATTATTTGATAAGGAAGCAGTAACAAAACTTAATGAATTAACATTCAGTGCAAGAAATAAAATTGAAGAAGCAATTAAACTTGCAGATGTTCCGGTTTCATTAACAGGAGCAGGATCAATGTTCAGAATTCATTTAAGTGCAGTTCCTCCTACAACATACCGCGAAGCGTATCAAAGCAAAGAAACATTAAGAGTATTGAATATGCTGATCGATCATCTTTATTTTCAAGAAAAGATTATGATGATTAATACATGCGCCTGTATGTTTTCAACAGCAATAACAGATAAGGAAGTGGAGAGACTGGCAGAAGGAATGTTAAACGGATTTAAGGTTATAAAACCTGAATTAGAAAAACTAAACGGAAATTAGAAAGGTAATAAAATGAAAGAAGTATTCATCTGCGATGCAATAAGAACACCGGTCGGTAAATATGGAGGAGGACTTGCTTCAGTTCGTACTGACGATCTGGCTGCAATTCCTTTAAAAGCTATTATGGAAAGAAATCCTAATGTTGACTGGATGAATGTTGATGATGTGTTTTTAGGATGCGCCAATCAAGCAGGTGAAGATAATAGAAATGTAGCAAGAATGTCATTGCTATTAGCAGGATATTCGGAAACAATTCCCGGGGCAACAATAAATAGATTGTGCGGATCGGGAATGGATGCAGTTGGAACAGCAGCAAGAGCAATTAAAGCAGGTGAAGCCGAACTGATAGTAGCTGGCGGAGTTGAGAGTATGTCCCGTTCTCCTTTTGTGATGGGGAAAGCAACCGAGGCATTTTCAAGATCGGCAGAGATATACGATACTACTATAGGATGGAGATTTATCAATAAGCAATTAAATAAAATGTACGGTACTGAATCAATGATGGAAACTGCAGAAAATATAGCAGTAGATTTCAAGATAAGCCGTGAAGATCAGGATAAGTTTGCACATTGGAGTCAGGTTAAAGCATCCGATGCACAAAAGAATGGAAATCTATCCAAAGAAATAATATCGGTAATTATTCCCCAGCGGAAAGGTGATTCAATAGTTATAGATAAAGATGAACATCCGCGACTTTCATCAATTGAAAAATTGGGATCATTAAAACCGGTAGTAAGAGGAGACGGAACAATAACTGCCGGAAATGCTTCCGGTGTAAATGACGGAGCAGCAGCATTATTAATAGCTTCCGAAGATGCAGTAAAAAAATATTCTCTAAATCCGGTTGCAAGAATATTGGGAATGGAGACCGCTGGAGTTCTTCCTAGAATTATGGGAATGGGACCTGTACCGGCAACCCAAAAGCTGTTAAAGAGAATTGGAATGACTTTAGACATGATGGATATAATTGAGTTGAATGAAGCTTTTGCAGCACAGTCACTTGGATGCACAAGAGAACTAGGCTTAGCCGATGATGATCCAAGAATAAACCAATGGGGAGGAGCAATTGCACTTGGTCATCCATTGGGAATGAGCGGTGCAAGATTAGTTACAACTGCATTTCACCAAATGCGTTCATCAAATGCAAAAAGAGCACTCTGCACCATGTGCATTGGTGTTGGACAAGGTATTGCAATAGTATTAGAGAGAACATAATTTTTAGAAAGATTGAGAATTACTATTTAATTGTGATTATTTTGAACTGCCAATAAGAATGGTATTAATATTTTTATAAATGTGAGAAAAATAAATTTTATAAATACAGCATTTATTATCATACTTACTTTTATGGTAAGTCTCAATACTCATATTACAAAAGATGAGTTGACAATACCTCATTGTGAGAAAATTGAGTTACAAATTGAAGAAGAATTATTAACAGACTTTGCTGTAAATTACATCCCAAATGTAATTATAGAAAAAGCCCCTCAATGCCAAATAAAATTATCTACCGATAAGAATGATAAAGTTTGGAAACCACCGATAAGCATTTAATCAATCTATTAAAATCGAGTAAACAAAAGAGAATCTTAAAGATATCTTAAGGCAAGAATAGTTTTAGAATCCTCTTCCCTATTCTTCAAAAAGCATATTAATAATTAGACTTTTTGCAGAAATAATTTGGCTTATTACCAGAAATAAAAAACTAAAAATTCAGAAAAGCATTAACATAAATCAGCAGATTGGAGTTGTTATGAAAAATCCGAGTAAATTTATATTACCTTCATTAATTGTTGTAATTGCAGCAGTAATTTATTTTTTCTATTTCTCAACCTTTAAAGGATTGGGAGCTTTCAGTGATTTTGATCCTTATAGTCATGTACAAAGAGATATAACAGTTAAGGTAGTTCAGGATCAGGGAATAAAAAACTTGTACCAAACAAATCAAATTATGTTTTATGCAGAAGACAGAAATGGAGAGCAGACACCTATAACCGTAAGTAAAAATTTCACCAGAATAATTGAACAGCATAACATAATTACTTTAACCGGACATATATGCAACGGATCATTTCAGGTTGCGGATATAAAAGTTGATTAGAATAGAAATGTCTGTCCCAAATAATTAAAGGGACAGACATTTTGAGTAATGATGAGATTAAGATTTAATGAGGGATGAAGAATATTGTATAGGTTCACCAGACTCATTTTTAGTTATTAAAGCAATGTGAACTTTTTTATTAGGATAAGAAGCAATTAAGTTCTTTTCAGTCTCAAGGAGATTTACAGCAAAAATAATATTATTCTCCAGATCCAATATCTGATCCGCTGATACTAATTTGGTGAAAGCCAGTTTTTTGCTAATATCAGCATCAGGATTAATTAATTCTACTATAAAGGAGGCTTCAATAGATTTCTCAATTGTTAGATCGAAAGTAGTTGAATTAATTAATGGAAGAACTGTAAGGGAGATTGAATCCTCGGTTATAGTGAATGACTCAGTAGAGAATGCGAACCCGTAATCCGGTACAATAGAATATCCGGCTTTAGTACCATCCATATCTATATTAGGATAGTTGTATTGAATACAGTAATTATAACCGGATTGCTTTTTAGGAGCTTTAAGCTTCCATAAGGTTTTAAGGTTAGGGATTCCCATTATTGTTTTTGATGCTAAAATAGAAGCTTTGAACTTTGCTCTTCTTTTAATACCGGCTTCAGAATTATCAATTTTTCTATTAGCCGAAAATTTAGCGAGGTAATTTTCATCCCCTTTAATTACACCGATAAAATCACCAAATTTACCTGATACTTTTCCAAAGAACTTTTCTTTAAACTCTGCCATTTTGTTTTCCTTTTGTAATTATTTTTTAATGTTTTAATTGTTCTAACTGCACAGATTGAGAATCTGTGCTACAATTGATTTAAATTCGATATTAATATTCACGGGGGGTGCTCTTGAAACGGAACTAGGTCGAGACTGAGACGGCACTGTAACGGCACCAGAACGGCACCGTTTCGATAGTTCTTCGAGAACTGTTCGAGAATCATTCGACAACTGAACGAGAACTAATCGAGAAATGATTATGACGATTAGAAATATTGTGCCTCTATTTTTCAATTCAGTTAGTATCATTTAATCTTCTTTTATGTTATTTAAATCATAAATTTGCTTTACATATTTAAACTACTATAGACTAATAAATTTATACGATTTTAAAATTTTAAAATTGTTTCGTAGAAATAGATGGTTTCATAATAGTTACTAATGTAATCTCAAATTAATGCAGGAAATAATAATGGATGAATTCAATCAAAAAATGAAAGAGGCAATAACTAACGGCGACTATGAAAGCTGGATATTGTTTGAGCAAAAAAGATTAAGATTATTTAATCTTACTCACAAATTTGAAGAAGGTGAAATTATTGATGCTGTATGGAACAAAGTTGAAGATGGAGAAATAACCTTCAAAAGTGATATTGATTTTAACAAGTTTATGACAATGCAGATAAAAAGTCTGATAAGTAACGAAATTTATAGATTAAAAAATAAATTTGACGGTTACAAAGATCATGAAACACTTTACAAGTATTTTGAAAATAATAAACTATTTGATAGGAATGAGCTCAATTATATTATTGAAAATATAGATCTTAAAAGAATGAAAGAAATAATTTTTGATGAAATTCTTGCAGATGATATTGAAGCGAATTTTGTTCTAGAACAGTGGATTATGGAAAAACCGATAAAAGAAATTGCAGAAGATTTAAAGCTAACCGAAAAAGAAACATACAGTGCATTAAGAAGAGCACGTTATAAAATTGAGAAACAATTACCGTCAGAATTTATCCGAAATATACGCAGAGCCATTTAACCTAAAGGGGTACAATAACAATTTAACATTGGAGGCGCACATGCTTAAGCAAAGTATTTCTTTGCTGAATTTTTATTTCACTTTTTATAAGGAAAATTTGGAAACTACTTTAGAATTATTAGAAAGTGCTGAAGTTAATTTAGAAAAAGTCCGCCAAAATAAGGCAAAGTTATTAAAGAAAATTGAAGCATCCGAAAAACTAAAACAAGGAGAAAAATTCATACAGAAACTAAACAATGTACTTTCTCAAATTGCGGAAAATAAAATCAATATTAAAGAACTTAATATTTCTCCAGAAGCACAAGATGATTTGCAATTTGCTTTCAACAAGTTTGAAGGGAATGCAGAAGAATTTAATAAAGAAAAATTAAAAGAACAGACAACATTAGAGCTAATAAGAAAAATTAAAGAAGGAGAAATTTAAGTAATGAATATAATTGCCAAGGCAAATGCCCGCAAAGTTATAGAAGAATACTGCATTGAAAAACCGAGCGGACTTAATCTTATTAAAATTGCAAATGCCGAATATTTATCGGTTGATTACATAGAAATTAAAAATGGTGCCGGTAAAATAAGTTTTAAGGATGGTTACGGAGCAATCGGAATTTCAAATAAAATTACCGATAAGGGGCAGCAGAATTTTGTACTTGCGCATGAACTTGGACATTACTTTAATGAAAGAAAAAATCCACAGACAATTATCTGTACTGAAAAAGATTTAACATCCAGAAGCGGCAGAGAATATGACGCAAATGTTTTTGCGGGTGAATTGGTGATGCACGAACCTTGGTTTTTAGAATTTACTAAAGGGAAGAGACTCTCCTCTTCCCTTTTAAGTGAAACGGCAGATTATTTTAATACTTCCTTAAGCTCTGCAGCAATGAGGTATGCGGAAATTGGTCCGGTACCAACAGCAATTATTTTAACTACCGACGGCGTTGTGAAATTCAGTAAATGCAATAAAGATTTTCCCTATCAATATATTGAACATGGAATGAAAGTGAACAACAATTCTTATACTTCCAATTATTACAAAGGAGAAATAATTCCAACTTCAGCAGAAGAAATCCCATTAGAAGCTTGGTTTTGGAATGACAATAATTACAAGAAAGATCAATTTATAATGGAGCAGAATATTCCTATGCCGAATTACAATTCTTGTTTAACGCTGCTTTGGGAGGGGTAAAGTTCATCAAGCTTGCCTACGGAGTAGGTATGTAAAGTTTGTCAAGTTTGTAAAGTTTATCAAGTTTATCAAGTTTGTAAAGTTCATCAAGTTGTAAAGTTTATAAAGTTTGCCTACGGAGTAGGTTTGTAAAGTTTGTCAAGTTTATCAAGTTTGTAAAGTTTGTCAAGTTTATCAAGTTTGTCAAGTTTGCCTACGGAGTAGGTTTACTTAATTAAAATGTTTCAAAGTAAGAGTGAAAGTAAAAAGAAAGGTTTTGAATTAAATTCAGTTGCTACAAATTATTCACAATCAAGTTGATCAATATAAAAATCATTCAAGAATAAAAACAATTCAAAAGGATATTTTAAATATCCTCTTTTTAATTATTTTCTTATTATAATAAGGCAATTAATTATAGCTAATTTATGAGATTAAAATTAAATCTACTGCCAATTAATTCATCACATCTGAATGTTAATTATAATTATTCCTTATCAGCCGCCATTTATAATTTGTTAAGATTTTCTTCTAAAGATTTTTCAGAGTATTTACATGATGTAGGGTTTTCTATTGACGGCAAATCTTATAAACTTTTCTCCTTCGCATTAAAATTTAATTCATACATAAAAATCAACAAGAATAAAATCATGCTTGATAATAAACCTATTCAATTATTTATAAGCTCACCATTGGCGGATGATTTTATAAAAAATTTTGTATTGGGTTCTTTAAATAGCCAAAGGATTGAACTTGTAACTGAAGATGTAAAAACAATTTTCGATATTCAAACAATAGAAAGTTTACCGGAACCAAAGTTTAATAATGTTAATAAATTCAGACTCCTCTCCCCTTTAGTTCTTTCAACCGGTATTAAAGAAAACAATAAACTAAAACAAAAATTTTTACGTACTGATCATGATAAAGATGAATTAAATAAAATATTCAACTCAAACCTTTTTAATAAATATAAACTTGTTACCGGTAAAGATTATACAGGTGAACCTTTATTGTTAGAGTGGGATAAAGATTATATAAAAAAAAGATTAAGTGAAAATAAAAGAATTACAAAAAAAGTTTCTGTTATCAAAAATAAAGCTAACCCAATAGACATTATCGGCAATGTTGTTCCATTTACACTAACCGGAAATAAGGAACTAGTTAAGATTGGTTATTACTGCGGATTTGGAGAAAAGAATTCCCTTGGTTTTGGTTTAGCTGAATTAGAATAATCAAAAATAAAAAATTAGTTACAAGCTGTATAATTAGTGCAATTAGTATAATTAGTGCAATTAGTATAATTAGTGCAATTAGTGAAATTAGTGCAGTTAGTATAATTAGTGCAATTAGTATAATTAGTGCAATTAGTGAAATTAGTGTCTGGGGGTTACGTGGCGGAGCTGCGCCAAGTCTGATACTAATTACACAGATTTACACGAATTGAAAAAATAATTGTGGAGGTGGATGTGAGAATAACTTTGGATTATGAAATAACTCCGGACATTATACCAAAAAATTATGGGCGAGGATTTATTTCTTTAATTAAAAAACTAATTGAGAATACAGATCAATTCCTGTTTAACGAATTTTATAATCAGCACAAATTAAAGCCTTTTACATTTGGGACGTACTTTCCGCATTTACAAGGGAATGCAAATGATAAGTTGAAAGTTGGAAATGTAGTTAAAGTAAATTTCTCTACATCTTCAATACAATTAGCAACTAATATTTATAACGGATTTCTTAAAACACCAAAACATTTTTGGCAAAACAATGAATCTTCAATTGAGTTTAAACCAGTAAAAGCTTTCCTCAACCCAAATACTATATTTCGTAAAAACGAACACTTATTTAAAACACTCTCCCCTTTTCTTATTAATAATGAAGGAAATTCCAATAAATTTTTATTACCGGGTGAAGACGGCTTCATTGAAGGTTTACAATTTTCATTGAACGAATGTGCAAAAGAATTTCTTGGAGTTGATGAGAAAGTAGAATTCGAGTTTGAGCCGGTTAATATGAAAATGCATGTTATTTATCACTACAAGAAAATGCCTACCAATAAAGGAATATTTAGAATGAAAGCCGAACCGGAAATTTTACAAATGATATATGATGTAGGAATAGGTGTTCACCGTTCGCAAGGATTCGGTTTGCTGGAGGTGGTGAAATGAGTGAGAAAAATAATATAATAACACTTTATCCTTCTAATTGGCTTTATAATGCTGGAGTATTAGGTGTGTTAAGGATCTTAAAAAAAATGGGATGTAATATTGAACAAAATCTTATGAGAGATGGTACATTTCTATTAGATATTGAATTATTAAGTACATTTTCGCCCCAGAAAATCCGTGAATATGAATTACCTCTATTCGGATTACATTGGTTATTAGAAAGCCTTGAAGAAGTATCTCCTCAACCACAACTTACCCAAGATGAAAAAATAAAAAAAGCTTGGGGAATGCTCTTCAATGTTTTTTACCGTGGATTTTTTAATGCCAATTCAAATTTATTTTATACTCCATCAAAAACTTCTACTGCAATTATTGAACAGTTCAATAATTTCTTGACCTCATTTATAATCGAAGATGCAAATAAAACTAATTGTTCTTTTTGCCAAAGAGAAGCAAATGCAACTTACAAGAATGATTTTACATCTGAGCATTCAAATATTTTGGGCACTTCGAGTGGAGAGAAAGGAGTTCCTAACTCATTCTGGAATTTGAATAAAAACAACAGTATGAATATTTGTGATTATTGCTCAATGATAATCATAAGTGGACATTTATCAAGAATTAAAATGCATGGGAATTCCGAAATATTCATTAATGCCCCATCTTTCAAGGTGATGTATGAATTAAACAAACTTGTGAAAGAAACATTTGGAAGCGGTAATAAATTAGAAGCAAGAACTAAAAGAGATATTTTGGCAACATCTGTAATTGAGTATACAAATAAAATCCAAACTTCGCTTGGTATTTGGACTGGTATGAATATAGAAATTGTTACTAAGAAAAATGATTTAATCGAGTTTTATTCACTGCCGTATAATGTTATCAAATTAATTACGGATAGAAAGATTGCTTCTCTGCTTTCAGATTTAGGAGAATACAATATTTACAATAAAATACTTGATGAAAATTATAGCGTGCTAATTGATATCTCGCAGAAGTTACTTAAACTTTCAACAAAAGAACAGTTATCAACAAACGAAAAGAATTTAAGAAACAGTTTGCTTAATAATTGGAAAAATCAAACTCATTTAAATTCAACTGCCAACAAAATATTAAAATTATATTCATTAATAGAAGATAAACTAAGAAGGAATTAAAATTATGGTAAAGGAACATATTACTTTTGAAGAGCTTGAGCAGCAGCTCAAGGATGCTGAACCGGAATATAAAAAGTTCAGAGAATATTATAACAACCTGAAAAAACAACAGATGGAATTTCAAAGGTTGTTAGAATACGCAATTGACTTAAAAAAAGATGAAATTGAATTTCAGAAATTATACCGTGAGGTTACTGCAAGGAACACTTCTGATTTGGTAGACGCCTTAATGAGAAAAGGATATGCATTTAGAAAAGATTTAGGAGATGCATTTCAAAATGTTGGTTATCGTTTACTTGAACAGACAAGAGCCGGAAAAAGAGATGATGTTTATTACGGTATTTTAAGAGTATTTGTATCTCAGAATAAAAAATTCCCTGATGATTTAGTCGAAGCATTTAAGCCAATTTATACAGATGAAATGTTCAAAGTGTTCATCTTCTCATTTTTAAGCGGCATAATCGGTAAAGAAAAACAAAATGAAAACAAAAATTAAGGGAACAGTAAAATGAAAAATATAACATTGACCATGATATTTGAAGGTTCTGCCTTGAACCGTGATGAAAAAATAGGCGGCAATATTCTATCAATAAAAAAAATGAACGTGAATGGTGAAATCAAATCTTATATCGGAAAGCCGGCTATCAGGCACTATTTATTTGAAACACTTCATAAAATGTATGATTGGGAACCGGCAAAAGTAAAGGTAACTTCTGAAGGACAAAATAAAGTTGTACAATTCGATGTAACCCAAGGCGATATTATAGAAAATCCAGAACTAGACTTATTTGGATTTATGCACACCTTGGATAAAGCATCAGGAGATGTTTCTATTACCAGGAAAGCTCCACTTGGAATAACGAAAGCAATTTCGCTAAATGCTTATGAACAAGATTTAGCTTTTTATGCAAATCATGATTTAGTGAAAAGAGTTGTAAATCAAACTGATCAAATTGCAAATCCAAATCCATATAATAAAGAAGAACACACTTCTTTATACAAAGTTACTTTTACTTTAGATAACCAAATATTTGGAAATGATACATGGATTTTATCAAGAACACCAGTATTTGACGAAACTAACAATAGCCTAAGAATTTTTGTTGGTTCCAATGATGAGTATAGGGAAATAAATTGTCATCCAATTCAAGACACAGAAAATCAATTTGTAATAAAAAAAGAAATTGAAGGTAAAGAAGTAGATTATGCAACAGTTAGTTATGAAGAGATTAATTCTAGAACATATAAAATAATATTCAATCTACAACCAGAATTCAAAATGGCGAGAGTTAGCCAAATCATGAGAGTTTTAAAGAATGGCTTATTTGCTCATTCAAGCGGTGAATCAAATACAATAGTTCCTCTTTTTATAATTGCAAGCGGTGTAAAAGTCCCATCTCCAGTTTTTCATTCTTACATTGACATCCAAAAGACAAAGAATGAATACAAAGTAATTGGAATACAAGATTGTCTTAAAAACGACTGGATCGACGGACAAGTATATATTCAAGATTGTGAACGAATTCCAGTTGAAGTCCAAAGTGAAAAGATAACTCAAGATTGGGATCTATTTTTAAATAACCTCCAAGAGAACGAAGAGGCTGAAAATGAATCTTCTGAGAGTTAAAATATATCAACCGAATGCTCATTATAGAATGCCGTTTACTTATCAGAGACGGCATACATATCCAATTCCGCCGTATTCAACAATAATTGGTTTTCTTATAAATGCATTGGGTTTCTTTGATCAAAGAGAAAAATTATATACTAATGGAATAAGGAAGTTAAAACTTTCTATTGCCGGTAAATTTGGTTCAAAAGTAACTGAATATATTTGGTTCCGCAATATGAGCAAAAAAGCACATTTAAGTAAATTTAATTATGTTGAAAATCGAGAGAATAATGGGCATGTAGAACATCCTGGCGGACAATCCCCCATGAAAATTGATGTACTGCATGATGTTTGTTTGATCATTTATTTGGGACATGAGGATTTAGAGATTCTTGAAGAAATAAAAGAAAATCTAATAAATCCAATAAAGAGACTTGAAATACTTCATCTTGGTAGAGCGGAAGATTGGATTGTATATGCAGATGAACCAAAAATAATCGAAGAAAAACAATTATCCTATCTTGACTTTGGTGGTAATTTCAATCACTTCTTCTGGATACCCGAAAACTTTTACATTGAAGAAGATGGGGATTGGATATCAAATAGTAATAAGAATTTTGAAGGCTTGCTTTATAATCTCCCTACATTCAGCGAGGTTGAAGGTTACGAAGAAAATTATAATCGACATGGTAAGAGAAATTTCAAATATGTTAGGGCTAAATTAAACGATGGTTTGATTGTTGGTCAAAAGCTGATGATGGATGAAGAACTTAATCTACCAATATTTTTAGGTGAATTAAATGGCTAATGATAAAAAGATATGGGCTAAAAGTTCGAATAAAAAAAATGAATCAGGTATTTCACTGTATCAACATATTGATGATATTTTAACAAATTTGAAAAAAATTAAGACGTTCATTAATAACGACAAATTATACCAACTCATAAAAATATCTGTCTTGCTCCATGATTTAGGTAAGGCATTGCCCTATTTTCAAATACGAAGTTTAGGGAATAAAAAATATCTTCCTTTTGAAATTACTTCTAATATCCCCCATTCAATTTTCTCTCTTTTTCTTATTGATAAGGCAAAACTTAAAGAAGCTATTAAGAATATTTCAATTGAAAATTCAGAAGAATATACGCAATATGTTCTTTCAGCAGTAGCATTTCATCATTGGAGAAATAATTTTAGTGATGTGATTAGGTACTCTAATGACGATTTAGACAATTTATTGAATTCTGAATTGCCAATGAAAATTGAAGAAAATCTCCGTAATGATTTATCTGAAATATTAAATGGATATGCAGATTTAATTCAATTCGATAATAAAATGGCAAAAGAAATTCTTAATGGTGCAGCAATACAAAATTATGCCGTACCTCCATATAATTTATACTGGCTACCAAAAAGAATAGAATTTGAAAAGACTAAAATTGACGATTGGATTAAAATCTCAGGTTTCTTAATGAGATGTGATCATTTTGCTTCCTTCTGTGAGGAAGAAGAGAATAATCAATTCGAAATTGAGATTAAAGGTGAAAGCTATTCGAATATAAAACAGAAAATGGTAAAGCAATTTAAGCTAAAAAATGAAAATGAGATCTGGCAAGTTGACCTTATTGAAAAAGAAAAGCTTCATGATAAAAATGTTGTTTTAATTGCTCCGACCGGAAGCGGTAAAACTGAGTTCTCATACATTTGGTCGCAAGGTGAAAAAACATTCTATACACTTCCTTTACGCTCCGCAGTTAATCAAATTTTTAAACGTTCTCAAGATTTATTTAATGATGAAGGTTTTGAAAGAGCGGGGTTACTTCATTCTGATGCTGATGTATATTTATTAGGTGATGGAAATGAATCCGAGAATCTTCAATCTTATAGTCTATCCCGTCAGTTAAGTTATCCATTTATGGTATCAACCGGCGATCAGTTTTTCCCTTATGCTTTAAAACCACCTTCTTATGAAAAAATCTATGCGACTTTTTCATATTCACGGCTAGTAATTGATGAAGTACAAGCATATGATCCAAAAGCAGCAGCAATAATTGTTAAATATCTAGAAGATATTCACCGAATGGGCGGTAAGTTTTTACTCATTACAGCAACACTACCTAAATTTATTTCCGAAGAATTAAAGTCAAGAATAAAAAAACAAAATACTGAGCAAAATGATTTTGAAGAAATTGATTTCTATGTAAAAGGGAATTATTCGAATATTACTAAACACAAAATTCATTTTGAATTAATTGAAAATAAAGTTCATAACGAAAAACCCGTATTTAGTTATGAGAGATTAATAAATGAAATTATTGATAAAGCAAAAGAGAATAATGGACAGCGTGTTTTGGTTGTTGTAAATACAGTTAAGCTAGCAGTTGATACGTTTAATAAAATAAAAGAGAAAACCGATGATTCATTCTTTATTGAACTTCTTCATTCAAGGTTAACATTTGATCTTAGAAAGAAAAAAGAAAATAGAATCGGAAATGAATTTCACAATCCAAAGCCAACTGCCGAAAATAAACCTAAGATTGTGATAGCTACACAAGTTGTGGAAGCTTCATTAGACTTAGATGCTGATATTCTTTTTACAGAATTTGCTCCGATCGATTCTCTTGTTCAAAGAATGGGAAGAGTTTTACGACGTTATAAAAATGAATCCTATCCATCTTTAGAAAATCCAAATGTATTTATAACAATATTTGAGAATGGAGTTGAATCGGCAGGCAATGCGGTATACTCAAAAGATTTAATTGAAATCTCCCTAAGATTATTTACCAACCGACAAGCCGATTTACTCAGCAACAAATGGATAAATAAAGGAAATTACAATTTCAAAGATTGGAGAAGTAAAAAAACAACCGGTGAATTCTTTTCAGTAATTAAAAACCTTCCCGAATCAGATTTTCTTCTATCTGAAATAAGGAAAAAAGAATTAGTAGAAGAACTTTATAACCCAGATTATTTTGCACCAACCAATAGTTATATATCAAATTTTTATCAGACACTAGATATACTTGATGCTGGTTTTATGGCAGAAAGAAAAGATGAAGCACATAGAATTTTTAGAGAAATTTCTAGTATATCAGTAATTCCTTTGTTTAAATTAGATCAACTAGAAGAAGCTATAAAAGTGTTTTTTGCTGGATTATCAAATACGAATAATATTTATACAAGATTTAAAATGGAAATCTTAAACAAGTTTGTTACCAATGTTTTTTTCCCTCGTTGGAAATTTGATGAAATCAGATTCAGGTCAGACATTAAATTGGAATATTGGATAGAAGAAAAACAAAATAGTTTTAAGGATATTTCTATTAGTAGAATCAAAAAGTATCTTAAAAATATTTTTATTGTAAAAACAGATTATAATGAAGAAACTGGAATAATGGAGTATGAGTTTCCAGATTTCAATTCTTTCTTATAATTTTTGGGTTAATATAGTAAATGCACTAGATAAAGCTGAAGAAAAACTAAAAGAAATGATGTTAGCTTTTGATTATGAGAATCAAGTTTAACCATAAAAGCACAGCAAATAATGGCTGTGCTTGTGATACTTTTGGTTATTGATTCTTTCTGGTTTTGAGGGGCGTTTGGTATTTATTTTTCTAATATCTGCTTTTGTGCACAGACTGAGAGTCTGTGCTACATATTTGTTTTGGGAATTGAATATATTTCGAAAAGGATTTATATTCAATTCGATATTAAAATTGAGGGATTGTAATTTTGACTACCGTCAATAAAAATAAAATTAAAGAATTATTATATGCTGAAATTCTTTATGAACTTCATATTACTCAAGATAAACTAAAGTTGTTTAATTCTAAGTACCAAATGGAATTTGAAAGCTTTGAAGCTAAAATTAAGAATACCGAAAATGAAAATTTTTCTGAATGGGATGATTATATTGAATGGAAAGGTTTCTTTAATAATTATAAGTATTTGATCGAGCAAAAAAAAGCCATAGAAGATGAAAATATTAGAGTGGCTTAAAGATTCAAATATTGTTGATGGTTTTGATGTTGTTGAATATAAGAGGTTTTTCGGTGGCTTCTATATTAAATTAATTGTTTCATTATCTGATAATAGTAAACTTTATGTGAGGGAATATTCAGATATAGAAGAAAGAAATTATTCGTATCATTGGCAGTCCGAAAGTAACAACCTAATATGTAGATGGGATAATGCTCCCCACCATACTTCGCTGTTTAACTTTCCTCATCATAAGCATTTAAATGATAATACTGAATCTTCCGAGGAGATGACTCTTTTTGATGTGCTATGTTTTATTGAAAAATCATTTAGTGAATAATAGTTATTCCTTAAGCCAATTGTTTTAACTCTTGTAAAGATCTACTTATTACTTTTTATTGGTTGTAGGTTAGCTGATTTTATTTAATCCCCCCCTTTCTTTTATTTGCACAGACTGAGAGTCTGTGCTACAAATACATTATTATTATTTATGACTCAAACTTTTCATAGAAGAAATCTGCCTCATTTGTATGATGAGCTTGGTACTTACTTTATTACTTATAGATTGTCAAATTCTATCCCTTTAAGTGCTTTACAAAAATTGGAACATTCACCAACAAATTATGATTTTGAGATATTTAAAAAACTTTTCCTTAAGTATGATTCACTTTTAGATTCATCTGATTTTGGAATTGATTACTTAATAAATAAAAAAATAGCTGATATCTGTAAAAGCACTCTTCATTATCCTAATGGAAAAGATTATAAACTTATCTGTTATTGTATTATGCCAAATCATGTTCATTTGGTTTTTAGACTTTTAGCAGGAAATTCAGGAATTAGTAAAATTATGAAAGGTATAAAAGGAACATCTGCTAGGATAAGTAATTTATTCTTGAATAAGACCGGAAAGTTTTGGCAGGATGAGAGTTATGACCGCTTAGTGAGAAATGATAAGGAATTGTTTTTTATTATTAAATATATATTAATGAATCCAGTAAAAGCCGGATTGGCTAATAATTGGAATGACTGGGAACACACATTTTGTGATAGGAATTATATAGTATTATAAAATAATGATGTAGCACAGACTCTCAGTCTGTGCCCAACGCCGTAATGAGTTTTGAACTGCATTTTTTAGCTGCTGCCTAAGAGGTCTGAATTACAACATCTTTTATTTGATTTCAATTAATTCCAGGTTGAGAGTCTGAATTATAAGACCAATTTTTAATTTTATATTTCCCAGACTGAGAGTCTGGGCTACAAGTTATTGTTTTGACTGAGAGTCTGGGTTACAAGTTATTGTTATGACAGGAACACAAATAGCATATTATTTTCTTTGCCATCGAAAGTTATGGTTTTCTTCAAATCATATTGAACTAGAGCAATTTGATGAAAATGTTGCACTCGGAAAGTTTATTTCTGAATCAACTTATGAACGTCAAAAACATGAAATAAAAATTGATGATATTGTTCTTGATTTTTATGATAGTAAAAGCAAAGTGATTCATGAAATAAAGAAGTCAGACAAAATGGAGGAGATACACGTCTGGCAAGTAAAACATTATATTTTAGTATTAGAAAACAAGGGCGTATTGGGGGTCACCGGAGTAATTGATTATCCAAAGTTACGTCAGAAAGTTGAGGTTGTGTTAACCGATTATGATAGAGAAAAACTTATTGAGATTGAAGGGGAGATTATAAATATTATTAACCTCACCTGCCCTCCAAAAACTATTGATAAACCATTTTGTAAGAAATGTGCTTATTTCGATTTGTGCTTCATCTAGACACTAATTACACAAATTACACTAATGATGATATAGGAAATTTATTGATTAAAAAATTCGTGATCATTTGCGGAATTAATGTCAAAAAGTAATTCGTGAATACTAGTGGAATTCGTGTCAAAAATATAATTCGTGAAAATTAGTGGAATTCGTGTCAAAAATATAATTCGTGAAAATTAGTGGAATTCGTGTCAAAAAT
>PAAX01000006.1 GCA_002698995.1 Ignavibacteriota bacterium
ATTTTTCAATTTACTTTCAGGATAGATTTGATGATTTTATATAAATCTAAATCCCATTTACACAAATTATTTTACAGACTGCCATATTGAGGTTTACGGTTTGTTTATTTTTGTATAAAGAGTTTTTACAGCTTCTGCAAATCTTGGTCCCGGTCTGTAAAACAAATCCGGATCAACAAAAATTATTTTATCATTTTTAACTGCACTTAAATTTTTCCACTCAGCGTAAATATCTGTTAAATATTTTTTGCTTAATTCTTCTTTTGAAGCATAAATTATATAATCGGGATCGACTTTAATAATTTCTTCTCTGCTGAACACGGGATAATTAATTTTGCTCTCTTTGACTATATTTTCTAATCCGCAGATTTCAATAAACTCATTTATAAAAGTTGTTCTGCCTGCTGCCATTATTGGAGTTATTGCTGCTAAAAATAGAGCACTCTTTTTTCTGTTTCCTATTTGTGAACGAATTTCAGTTAATTGTTTATCCCATGCTTTTGTAATTGAATCTGCTGATTCATACGCATCAAAAATTTTACCGAACTGTAGAAATGTTTGTTTAATATCGTTATAGTTTCTTGGATTGGAAACGAAAACACTTATTCCGAATTCTTTCAGTCTGTCATAATTATCCTTAGTATTTCCTTCAACAGTTATAAAAACCAAATCCGGCTTTAATGAAAGTATAACTTCATAATTCATTGTAAGCATATCACCAACTTTAGTAATCTTTTCTGCTTCTTTTGGATAATTGCAGTACAATGTATTCCCAACCAATCTGTCTTCTTGATTTAAAGCATAAATCATTTCTGTTAAATTAGGAGCAAGAGTAATAATTCTTTTCGGTGGTTCAGTTAATTCGAATTTGTTTCCTAAATCATCAATTAATACTGAATCGGAATTAATAGATTCTTGCTTGTTAGAATCTGTACATGAAATCATAAACAGAACAAAAAATAATGTATAAACAAATCGGGAATATTTTTTCATTTATCTCTCTTTCTTTTCAAGAATAATAGAATATTGCTTTTGAGTAATACATAATTTGAAAATTACTTATGAGTTAAGATAATAGTTTTCTATAAAAGTATGATAGTTGTTTAATGAAGAGTTGTGGCGATAATTAAATTGAATAACTCAGATACCTATAAGAAGTAAAGCCGATTTCTCCAATGTTAAAGAAACCGGCTTTACAAATTAATGCTTATGATTACAAGTCAGATCTTCATTGCTGATTAACGATCCGCTTATCAGTTGCTGCATTGCAATTTTAGGATCGGTTAGTGAAGTAAGAATCGGCTGAATACCGTTTTTCTTTAAATCGTCAATCAATCTAAAACCGCCGTGATTAAAGACCAAATAATCGCAGTCCTTTAATCCATCAATCAATCTCTGGTGTCCTCCGTCATGATTATGATGTTCATGTTCTCCATGATGATGACCATGCTCACCATGATTATGATGTCCTCTTCCATGATTAGTAAAACTATTTTCTCTGTTTTCAATAAAAGAAAAAGAATCATTTTCCGATTCAAAAATCATAAAGCCATTACATCTTCCAACGTGTCCGGTAATAGTTTCAAAATCATCAGTTGCAAATGCCGCTTTCATTTTTTATATCTCCTAAATTGTAAGTTTTATGTGATTAGAATTTTCTTCTTCAATTTTTATTGCCATACCGTTAATAATTCCATTAGCAATTTTTTGCCGAGCTTTGGCAAGAATTCTACCGAAAGTAGCCCGTGAAACTCCCATCAATGCTGCACCTTGTGAGTGATGCAATCCTTCTGAATCCGCAAGTCTTATTGCTTCTAGTTCATCCTTAAAAAGATTTATTGTTTCCAATTGACTCATCGGAATACCTCTTGGCTTAAAGAAGTAAGCAGAATGATTACAATTGATATTTCTGCATTTTTTAGGTCTTGGCATTTAATCTCCAATTATGAGCATATGCTCAAAACAAAAATAGTAAAATTCAACGATTTGTAAAGGGAAAATAATAGTACTTTTGTATCGAATTAAATTAATTTATCTTAAGTACAACGAATTTGTTTTGCTAAACTAAACTCATTTAAGTCAAATTGTAACTAAGAGGCGTTTTATGAAATCGAAAATCATATCACTGATTATTTCAGTTTTAGTTTGCACTTATTCAATCACAGCACAAGGGGAAGCAGCTATTTCGGTTTTATCTTTAACACAATCCCCGCAATCTTTTGGGATGGGACAGGTTGGAGTTTCATTCACAAAGGATGATCCGGCAGCATTCTATCTTAATCCGGCAATCTTAGGATATCAAGCTTGGGAGAATAATTTTTCCTCAACAATTTATACTCAAAAAGCAGATTGGCTGAGCGGATTGGGAGTTACATACAATGTTTTCAGCTTTAATTTGGGATATAATCTAAAGAATACTTTTGATTATCTGCCGTTAGCAATCGGATTCGGATATTCGACTGCCGAAATGGATTACGGTACTTTTGTACAAACCGATCCCTTTTCTCCAACGCCAATCGGAACCTTTAATAGTTACGACAAATATTCAACTTACAGTTTAGGTTTGGGTTTAGATTATTATGTCAGATTAAGTCTGGGAGTATCAATTAAGAATATTGAAAGTAAGTTAGGTGGACAAGTATTAACTGCCGATAGTACTTTAAAGGAAGTAAAAGCAGAAATAAGCGCGATGGATTATGGGTTTTTGATGGAAGTTCCTATTTCCTCATTACTGTTAGAAAATGTGAATTGGAAAATTGACGAACGAAATTTCGTAAGTCCCAAATCAAATTTTGCGTTTGGATTTTCGGTAAATAATATCGGTGATGAAATTTATTACATTGATCCAAATCAAAGCGATCCCCTTCCAAGAACTTCACGATTGGGTTACAATTTCAATTTTGGAATTGACTTAACACACAACAATTCTAAAATCAATCTAATCGATTACACTTTTTTTGCAGAAGCAGAAGATATATTAATAAAAAGAAATTTGAACGAAGTTGAATACGAATCATTTATGAGTGATTTAGATTTTGGAAAAAACTTGATAAATCTAGAAGGAGATCAAAATATAATTCTTCATAAAGCTCACATGATAGAACTATTTGAAATGATAAAATTGACATCGGGAAGTTATTCCGGTAGAGGATTTGGTTACATCCCAAAATCTAGTGGATTTGCAATTTCTTCAAAAGGCGTTTTTAAAATTCTTAACATACTAATCAATAACACAATTGTGAAATTTATTAACGAGCATATTGTACTTGAATATGTTAAATCAACTAATTCCAAAGGAAATCAGTTTGAGTCGGATTTTTCCTCATTCAATATTTATGTAAAGAATTTTTATTTCTAGAATCTGGGGTTACTGAACTAAACTAGAAATCAATTATTAGAAACCTTGGTATTACTAAACATTTATTGCGTTTTAAATAATCACTAAAAAATGGGAAAAATATTGAAATCAATTTTTGCAAAAATTCTGTTAACAGCATTTTTAATTTCTGTTCAATTAATTGCACAAGAAAAATCAACGGTTCCGGTTTTAGCACTGTCACAATCAACACAATTATACGGAATGGGACAGGTTGGATCAGCAATAACATTTAATGATCCGTCAGCATTTTATCATAACCCGGCAAATCTTGGGTTTCAATCACGGGAAATAAATTTTGCTTCATCCTTTCTTACAAAAGAAGTTGAGTGGCTTGGAGATTTTGGCAAGGGTTTTCCATCACTTAAAACAGAAAGTTTTATGCTTGGATATAAATTCAAAGGAAATCCAATTTCAATTGGCTTTGCCCATTCAAAAGCAAGATACGATTTTCAAACAGAGTTATGGAATCCGAATACATTGCTCTATCCATACTATTACGCGGAGAATTTTACCAAAATAAATACATATTCAATTGGAATTAGTTATGAATACTATGCAATTTTTTCATTGGGATTTTCAAATAAAGTATTTGAAAACTCATTAGGCGGATACACGGAATCGGGGTGGAGACCTTATAATCGAACTTCTTCCGCACAGGATTATGGAGTTATGGCTGTTTTGCCAATTTCCAAATTGTGGTTAGAAAATTACAATTGGAATTTACAGAATGATTTAAAATTAAAACCTTTGGCAAACTTCAGCATTGGAATTTCAGTTCTAAATTGTGGAGAAAAAATATATTATATTGATCAAGCGGCGAGTGACCCAATTCCTAAAAGTGCAAGATTCGGCTATAATATAAATTTGGGATTGGACCTGGATTATAATGACCAAAAACTAAATGCAATAAACTACTTTTTTATTGCCGATGCTGAAGATATTCTAATAGAGCAGCGAGACACCAATTTAGATTATCAAATTGAATATCAAAATATTTTAAGCGACTTAAAACCTTTCGAGAATCTAATTCAGTTAAAAGGAACCGATAGAATTATTGTTCATAAGTCAAATAGATTAGAACTATTTGAGTCACTGTATTTAACTTGGGGAAGTTACAATTGGCGTGAACAAAAAATGGATGTAACATCATCCGGTTTGGGAGTTTCTTCCAATGGATTATTGAAGGCGATTAATATGATTATTAGAAATGACTTAATACAGTTTATCTCAAATCATTTTGCAATTGATATGTTAATTCGGTTAGCTTTAAAGGAACAGAATACGAAACTGAATTTTCGTCAATCAATTTGTATATAAAGAATTTTACATTTTAGCAGAAATAATATTCTTTTTGAAAAGGAAAGTAAAATAACTATTTTTGCGATGCACCCTTAGCTCAGCTGGTAGAGCATCTGACTCTTAATCAGCAGGTCGCCGGTTCGAATCCGGCAGGGTGCACCAAAAAAGCTCGATTTCGTGATGAAATTGAGCTTTTTTGTTTTGGTGCTAATTAAGAATCCCACTGACTTTGTGCATTTTGTGTATGGAGTATGTATGGACTTTTGTATGGAGTTTTTCCATACATGGCTTAATTTGCTAATTACACCATTAGGAAAGTTAAGGGATTCCGAACCCACAAAACCTCTTGATGTAATTAAGTTTTTAATAAATGCTTCCACTCGGATTCTAACTTTTTTCTGATTGATTAACTTATCAAAATTCTATTTCAAGTGAAATGGACTTTCCCGCCACAAACATATTTTACCCGCGTATCAACTTTTTTATGATGTTTATGTTAGGATTGATTGCGAACCTTGTAAAAGTGAGGTACGAGCTTTTGTAGGGTAAAATGATGATTCATGCGCTAAATGTATGGCTTCCACCGCTGCATGAGTAGTTTTCCCAATTAATATTATCTGGACTCCATTGAGTATATCTTCGAATCACATTCCTATCTTTAACAAATATTTTAAAAAACTATAGTCATATTGCCGATCATCAATTAACCTTCTTCTGGCAATAGAACTATTATTATTACCTAATAAGTCATATTCATAAATAATTGCCGACCATAAACCCATTCTTGCCATCCTGATACTTTTGTCTGACAGGTAAGTTTATAAATTTTCCCGTTTGAGTTGTATTGGTATTGGTCTCGAGTATAATTAGATAGATGAGGTACTCTACCATAATAGACGACTTTTCTATTATCATTCCATTTTTATGAAAATATTTATCGTTATGACTGTCCAGCCACCCCTCAGTATTCCCATAATTTTGATAATAAACTGCATCCAACAATCCATCTGAATTATATTCAATAGAAACTTTTTCATAAGATCCGGTTGACTTTCTTTTTACAACACAATCAGCGACATCCAACCCAATATCATCAAAAAGTATAGAATTATTAAAAAAGGGAAAATTAGAGAGTTCGATTCAATCTATCGTATTAGAAATATTTATAGAATCATTGGTATAATTATCAAAGTAAATTGAACTTGTGAGACTTCGGAAAAATAATGTAAAGTGGACTATGTTATTAGTCGATAAATACAAAAACAGAAGAAATCTTTTATTCTGTATCTTTTTCAAATGAAGATCACTTGAACGGATTGATATTAATTCGACTTAACAATTACAAGCCAAAAGTTAAAGTGTATAGCAAGCTGAAACCGTTAAATCAAATTAACGGCTTCTATTTTATCTAAACAGAATTAGGTATTCTTCAAAAACAAAGAGACGGTTTCGCTTTTGTCCAGTAACCTCTTTTAGAATTTTTAAATTGACGAAATCTTTAATAATTGCGTGAGCTGTTGGCTTGGTAAGGTTTAGTTCATCAATTAAATAGTTTGAGTATATGACCGGATTTTTATAAAGATATTCCAAAACATCTTTAGCTAATGGAAGTTTCTTACCGAGCGTTAGTATTCTGTTTTCTTCAATATCTTTGCGGAGTTTAAGAATATTTTGAAATGTGTTAATTCCGTTTTCTGAAGTGGTAATTACTCCAACCAAGAAGAATTTAAGCCACTGTGTTAGATTATTATTGATGCGGACATGTGAAAGATTATCATAATAGAGTTGTTTATTCTTTTCGAAGTAATCTGATAAATAAAGAGTTGGTTTAGTGAGTAACCCATTAGCTACTAAATATAAAGTTATAAGGAGCCTTCCTACTCTACCGTTTCCATCCAAAAATGGATGAATAGTTTCAAACTGGTAATGAATGATTGCTATTTTTACTAGATGCGGGACGTTTATTTGATCATTATTTATAAAGTTTTCGAGATCGCTCAGAAGTTCATTTATATCGGTGTGTATGGGGGGAACAAAGACAGCATCATTAATTGTAGCTCCGCCAATCCAATTTTGACTTGTTCTAAAATCACCAGGAAGTTTATTTTTGCCTCTGCTATTACCAAGTAAAATTTTATGAGTTTTTTTTATAAGTCTTGTTGAAATGGGTAGTTTAGTTAAACCTTCTACAGCTTTATTCATTGCACTAATGTAGTTTTGAACTTCCAGCCAGTCATCTTTTTTTTCTTCGTTAATATCACCTTCCTTTAGTACAGCCTCATCAATGTAAGTTTGAGTGCCTTCAATTCTGCTTGAAGTAGTTGCTTCTTTAACAACGTGCATTTTGATAAAAAGGTCAACATCCGGTACAATTGCAGAGAAAGCATTAAGCTGACCAAGTTTAAGATTTGCCTCTTCTAAGAGTGAGTTTATTTTAGGATCGCTGATTATCCATTCTTTATTTATTGGCTCTGGTAGAAAGCTTTTATATTTATACTGCTGGATGAATTTACCGGCTTTAAAGTCTTTTATATTCATGATGTTTCCTCTTTGTACAAACTTAACTAAAAATATGCGTTAGTTAAAGAAAAATGATTATCCTTAACTAAGAAAAATCATAGTTAAAGAAGCCGTTAAATCAAGTTAACGGCTACTATTAAGTTTATATACTTGAGTAAGATTAGGATTCTGCTAAATTACAAGGGATGATAAGTTATTAATAAATGTAGTAAATAAGAGAACTTATAATGAGCTATACCGTCTTAATTAAAAACGGATTCTAGAAAGAATGAAATATGAACTTGTAAAACCTTCAAAAGAACTAGAAAATTACATTAGTCATTTTTGGGTTGGTACTTGGGACATTAATCAACAAGACGCAAATACAAAGTATTATGTGATAGCAAGTAGTTTTACCGAACTTACATTTGCGTTTAGGAATAACAATCGACACCCCGAGTTATTGTTTTCTTCTGTGCAAGGACAAACTGATCAACCAAGTCAAATTCCAGTAAATGGCTTCTATAACTTATTGGGTGTTGCAATTTATTCTTATGCTGTTCCTAGTTTATTTAATATATCATCCTCAGAACTAAATAGAGAATTTATTTCACTAAACACATTTTTAGGAAGGGATGGAAACATATTATCTGAGAAAATTGCTTTAGCCGAGGATACAAAAGAGCGCATTAATATTTTATCTAGTTATTTAAAATCCCGATTGAATAAATCGAAGTATGAAGATAAACTTATTACTAATGCAATAAAGCAAATAGAAAAGTGCAACGGTAATACAAATATTGAAAAACTAGCAGAAGATCACTTCCTTTCGCACAAGCAATTTAAAAGACGATTTAAGGAATACTCGGGTTTCAATCCAAAGCTGTATTCTCGAATTATCCGTTTTGAATCACTCATAAAAAACCATACTAAATTTACAACACTTACCAAAGCTGCGCATGCATTGGGCTATTACGATCAAGCTCATTTTATTAGAGAATTCAAATATTTTTCCGGATTTAGTCCTTTGAAATTTTGGGAGTTGGGAAAGTAAACTGTTAAAATGTCTATTTTTTACAATTATTTAGCTTGGTATAACAGTATTATTATAAATAATGACCATAGCTTTATTAAAAGATCAAATTAATAAGGGAGTTTATTGTGATAATCAAAAATATCCAAGAATTCAAAAATGAAAAAAAGGATAGCAAAATGAATAAATTCAATCTAGGGATTATTCTCAAGGGATTAAACTTCCACCAGCTAAAAAAAATAATTTTCTTACTAATCTTTGTTAACCAAATATTCCTTGCACAAGAAAAAATGATTTCTATTACAATAGATGATGTTCCTAACACTTCAGAATACTTGTACAACAATTTTACTCCTATTCTGTTAAACATTTTAGATTCATTAGAAATTCCATTTGCAATTTTTATTAATGAGAGTAAAATTCTTCAAACGGATTCAATAGAAAGAAATAAAGCATTATTGAACTTATGGATAGAAAACGAATCGTCAACAATTGGGAATCACACATACGGACACTTGCGATACTCTAATGTAGGATTAGATAGTTTTTTGACAGATGTTGAAATGGGAGAAAGATTTACAATACGCTTTGCCAATAGGGCAGGAAAACCAGTAAAATACTTTAGATTTCCTTACAACGATCTTGGCAAAGATTCTATCCAGCATTTTCAAGGTAAAAGCTACCTCAATTCAAAAGGATATACAATTGCTCCGTTTACTATTGAAAGTTCGGATTGGATGTTTAACCATGTTTATGAACATTATTTAAAAACCGGTCAAATTGAGAAAGCAAAAAATATTGGTGAAATGTATAAAGAAAAAACAATGCAAATAGTTGAGTTTTTTGAAAAGATGTCCTTAGCAAAATACGGACGAAATGTGAAGCATATTTATCTTTGTCACGATAACAAATTAAATGCAGATTATCTAACCGAAATTATATCTGAACTAAGAGAAAAAGATTATCAAATAATAAGCCTAGATGAAGCTTTAACCGATCCAATCTACGCACAAGAAAATCGCTACTATAAGAAATGGGGGATTAGTTGGATGTATAGATGGATTGAAAAGAACGAAGAGCGACTTAAATGGATGCGGCAAGAAATTAGTTTGAATGAAATTCAAGAATTATATGAGACATTTTCTAAAGTAAAGTAGCAAGGTATTTGAGCTTTTATTTATACTTTTAACAATACAGGATATTTATAAGATTTTGATGTGAGCAGAAGATTTTTCAGAAAAGTATCACTGTCAAGAAGAATACTTAATAATGTCCGTTTTGTACAATTCAAATAGCGTCCCCAATAATAATTTTAGAAGCTAAATTTTTAGTATAGCTCAAGATATGATTTAATATAAAGTAAAATTAATTGTGTTTATAAGCCTTTTTAACGGAAGAGAGTAAAATGACAGAAACAAATCAAACAGAGACAAGCAAAGTAAAAACAAGCCTAGTTTTTACTTTAACTATCATTGTTGGCTATGTTCTTTTTATTATTCCGGATGTCTTCTTTGGAGTCACCAAAATTAACGGGGGCAAGAGCGGAATTAACTTAATGATCATTGCATTATTTCAGTTTCTCTCAATTACAGCTCTACTTTATGCTTCTCTTAAAATCCTAAATAAGAATTTTAACTTCATTGGATTACAATTTGTGGAAATTAAAAAGGACATTTTATTGGGTGCTGCATTCGGAACTGCTTGGACAATTATTCAATTTGTTTTGATAATACCGAACACAGGTGGGGTTAACCGTGACGACATACAAGGGATGTTGGCTATGTATGATGGCAGTATGATGGGTACAATCTCATTTATTATATTAGGAGTAATAGGAGGTGGAATTACTGAAGAACTCTTTAACAGAGGGTATTTCATTAATGTGCTTAAAGATGTCTTTAATAATCCCAAAACGGGTCTATGGTTTTCTTCAATTTTATCTGTTTTAATTTTTACTCTTGGTCATATGCCAAGTACAGCATTAGATTGGTTTGATATTTTAGTTCCAACTATTATATACACTTTGTTATTCGTAACGACTAAGCGATTGACTGCATCTATAGCAGCTCATAGCATTTACAATATGACAGCAGTTATATTGACTTATAATATTTATTATAACTGATTTAGGAATATATGACTATCTCCAGGGAGTTAATAAAATGACAAAACAAGTTTTCTTTTGTGTGATTTTGGTTGCTTTAACATATATCAATGTCAATGCACAAGCAGATAAAAATTCGAAATTATTTATCGAGCTCGAAAAACAAGACAGTTCATTTTTTGAACGTGGATTTAATCAGTGTGATATGGTTTTTCTAAACAATCACATTACGGATGATTTGAAATTTTATCACGATCAAAGCGGTATTCAGGATAGAGAAGCATTTTTAGAAAACACTAAAAAGTATATTTGTTCAAATTCAGAAAGGAAGCCTATACGCAAAGTAGATAAAACTAGTTTAGAAGTATTCCCTCTATATAATAATGGAAGGCTTTATGGAGCAATTCAGAAAGGGATACACCATTTCTACTTAAGGGAAAATGGTAAAGAAGATGTATGGACCAGCACGGCGAAATTCACTCATGTCTGGGTATTGGAAAACGGTGTTTGGAAATTAAGCGAAGTTCTTAGTTACGATCACAAAGATCCAGTTGTTGAAAACTCTCAGAATGAAATTGAAAAATTACTAAAAGAGAACAAAGTACCCTCATTGGGAATTGGGATAGTTGAAAATGGCAAATTAACCAAAGTTGAAGTTTATGGTACTTTAGACCAACAAAAAACAGCACCTTACAACACCATTTTTAAAGTAGCATCTTTGACGAAACCCATTTGTGCCTTAGTTACACTAAAACTAATTGACAAAGGATTGCTTGATTTGGATGAACCTTTATATAAATATTGGATTGATCCGGATATTATAAATGATAAACAGTATAAGAAACTGACACCCAAACTCATTCTAACTCACCAAAGCGGTTTTCCAAATTGGCGCTATATGACTGAATCAAATAAACTTGCCTTTGAATTTGAACCCGGTACAAAATATCAATACTCGGGAGAAGGATTTGAATATTTGCGCAAAGCAATTGAGAAAAAACTTGATAAAAGTATAGAAGAACTTGCGAATGAACTTGTGTTTAAACCTATTGAAATGTCAGATACTCATTTTTGGTGGGATTCAAAAATGGATGAAACAAGATATGCGCTGAACTTCAAGGAAAATGGAGAAAAGTTAGCGACTGTAAAATATTACGAAGCTAATGCTGCAGCAAACCTTTTAACAACAGTTGAAGATTATGGGAGGTTTTTAGAGTATGTAATAAATGGAGCCGGACTTTCTGAAATGTTATATGAAAAAATGAAAGAAGCCCAAGTAAAGTTAAAAGAAGATGATTTTTTCGGTTTGGGGTGGGAAATTTTAACTGATTTCAGCAATGATGAATTTGCTTTATTACATACAGGAAAAGATCCAGGTGTAAGTACGTTAGCCATTTGGTTTCCAAAATCGAAAAACGGTTATTTGATTTTCTTGAATGGTGATAATGTCAACAATATATATGAAGAATTACTAACCAAGCGATTGTATTTAGGAAATGAGTTGTGGGATAAAAGATAGAGAAATATATGCTTAGTGCGTTTATTGCTAATCAATTTTGAATAAAGAAAAATATACTTATGGATAAATTTCCGGAAATAAAAACAAGCAGATTGATTTTAGGTAAGCTTTCTATAAACGATATTCCTAAGATTATCGAATATGCAAGCAATAAAAAGATAGCTGATACTACCTTGAATATTCCACATCCTTATGAAGTAAGGGATGCGATATTCTGGATAAACAATGCCAATAAGGGATTTGAGAATAAATCGCAATTTACATTTGGGATAAAAATAAAAACCAATTATGAATTTATTGGCGGAATAGGATTGAAAATAAATAATGTATTAAATCAAGCTGAGCTTGGTTATTGGATAGCCGAAAAATACTGGAATAAGGGATTTGCAACTGAAGCAGTAGAAGCAATAATAAAATTTGGATTTAAGGAATTACATTTAAACAAGATATGCGCTTCACATCTTGAGCAAAACCCAGCATCGGGAAAGGTTCTGATAAAGAATGGAATGATAAAAGAAGGTGAGCTTATAATGGAAACCAAAAAGGATGATCACTATAAAGTATTAATACAATACAGATTGAATAGAACAGAATTTGATAATAGGAAGAGTACTTTGTTAAATTGAAATCTAGAGGTTAATTATGATACCTTATAATAAAAACACATTAATGAGAATCAATTTTAAACAAGTATTAATGGCTTTAGTGTTATTAATAATTGTATTTGTAAATAATACTAATGCACAGAATCAAGAACAAAATAACAGCATAGATAATTATACTGACATAAGAGACGGCCGTGTATATAAAACAGTTGAAATAGGAACGCAAATATGGTTTGCAGAAAACTTTGCTTATTTACCGGAAGTAGATACTCTAAATATTTCAGTATATGGATATAAAGGTACTTCTGTAAAAGAAGCAAAAAATACAGATTCTTATAAAAAGTATGGTGCACTTTATACTTGGGAGAAAGCAAATCAACTAGCCCCTAAGGGATGGAGGTTACCCACCGATGCAGACTGGATACAACTTGAAACAGCAACAGGAATGCCAAAAGAGTTAGCATTAAAGCATGGATGGAGAGGAGATGGAGATTGTGTAACCTCATTAAAAGAGAATGGTGGTTCAGGATTCAATGTCATATTTTCTGGATGGAGAACGGATTATGGAGATTTCAGATACCAAAATGAACATGCAAACTTTTGGGTGGCTGATAGCCACGATAAAGAAAGAGCTTATGAAAGACTAATTGGTGCTAATAATAATAGAATTGGACGGGAGTATGGAAATAAAGGGTGTGGATTTAGTGTAAGATATGTTCGAGATATACCATCAGAAAAGTATATTACTTATCCCGAGAATGAATGGGAAATGATGGAAAATGTATCTGTTTTTGGATGGAGTAAAAACAAATTAGATCGGCTTTATAGATACGCCATAGATAGTACAAATGCTACAGGTATAATTGTTATTCAAAGTGGTAAAATGATTTTCGATTATGGAGACACACATGAAACAAGCTATATCGCATCAGTAAGAAAGAGTTTATTATCAATGCTTTATGGAAATTACGTTGAAGATGGTACTATAAATCTTAATAAGACACTTCAAGAATTAAAAATTGACGATGTTGGTGGGCTGCTCAATTCAGAAAAAGAAGCCACCATTTTGGATATTCTGCAATCCAAATCAGGTGTTTTTCACCCGGCAAGTAATCCAGGAGGTAATGAATGGCTTTTCCCAGAGCGGGGAACTAAAGAATCAGGCACTTTCTTTATATATAACAATTGGGATTTTAATGTAGCCGGTTACATTTTTGAAAAAGAAACAGGTAAAAACATCTATGATGCTTTTGAAAGCGATATAGCAGATAAAATAGGATTTCAGCAATGGGATAGAAGCAAACAGAAGAAGTCAGGAGATACTACAAAGTCTCAGTTCAAAGCTTATCATTTCGAATTGTCTACAAGGGATATGGCCAGAGTTGGTTATTTGATGTTGAGAAAAGGGAAATGGAAAAACGAACAAGTAATTCCATCTTCTTGGGTAGAAAGATCTACATCCATTACAACAAGTTATGCAGAAATGTATAAAGTTGATCCAAGACTTAAGAATTGGCCTTGGTGGAAATGGGGTCAAGGACTTATGTGGAGAATATGGGACAGCCCTAACTTATCACCAGAATTTAAAGGGGCATACACCGCTACTGGAAATGCTGGTCAATATATTACTATAATTCCATCAATGGATATTGTTATAGCATTGAAGACAAAGGCTGTTTATGGAAGAAGAACCAACAAAGAGGTATATGAAAAATTTTTAATGAAATTATTTGATGCAAAAAAATAATCTTCCCGATATTAGAATTCAAAGAGATATTTATAGAATATTTTATAAACAAGATTATAAGGATGTGACAAAACAATAATAAAAGGTTACGATAAATGAAAAATAGATTGAAGAAGAGTATAGGAATAAACTTTTTCATTTTGGTCTTATTGTTTACTAATCAATTGGTTAGTCAGAATGCTCTTCAAAGACAATTTGAACAGCTAGCAGATACTATTAAAGGGAACATCGGTGTCAGTGCTTTAAATATAGAAACCGGAGAGTCTATTTCTTTCAACGGCAATGAAAAATTCCCAATGCAAAGTGTGTATAAGTTTCCAATCGCAATGGTTATGCTTAATGAAATCGATAATGGCAACTTTTCGCTTAAAGACACCATACTTATTAATGAAAGTGAATACATACCTACTGCTGGTCATAGTCCTATAAGAGATAAATATCCAAATGGTATAAAACTTACAATAAAAGAGATATTAGAATACAACATCTCGCAAAGTGATGGAACTGCTTGTGATGTTTTACTGAGACTATTAGGGGGGACAGATAAAGTAGAGAAAAGTATTCACGCTTTAGGAGTTAAAGATATAGCTATTTCAACTACTGAAATGGTTCAAGTTGCCAATGATACAATTCAGTATCAAAACTGGGCAACCCCAAATGCAATGAATCGTCTTTTAGAAATATTTCAAAATGGCAATTATCTAACGGAGCAAAGCAAAAACTTACTGTTGGGATTTATGTCGGTATCAAATAAATGGTTTGACAGAAGGATAAAAAGATTGCTGCCAAAAGAAACCAAATTAGCTCATAAGACAGGAACCTCGTCAACTTATAATGGACTTACAAGAGCAACAAATGATGTTGGGATAATAACATTACCAGACGGAAGTCATTTAGCAATTTCTATTTTCATTTCAGATTCATATGACAGTCAGAAAAAAAGAGAAATGACAATTGCACAAGCAGCAAAAGCAGCTTATGATTATTGGACGAGGAAAAATTAAAGTGGAAAAAAGTATATAGTAGATTAAATAAATATTTAAATGTAGGAAGAAAATAAGTTATGGGGATAAAAAATAAATCAAGGATTGCCGGTATTTTGATTATAGTTGGATTTATTTGAGATAGTCATGATATAATCTGACACTTCTGTAAAAAAGATGATAAATTAGAATAACAGAAGGAGAAGTCAGATGAGTACAGAAGAAAAAGTAATAAA
>PAAX01000007.1 GCA_002698995.1 Ignavibacteriota bacterium
ATCGATATCAAAACAAATAAAAAAAATCATTTGAAAAATATTTTAAGAATTGTGATTATTTCTGGATTTGTTTTTTACATGGGATCAATTGATAATTTTGAATTTTCGATCTTTATAGCGTTTTTGTTTTTCATACTTCCAATGAAGTTTAGGGTGAAAGATGATTATTGTTATTCAATATTGAATCGATTTTTAATGCTTAAGTATTCTCTTAAGTAATAATTAATTCCAAGGCTGTCACGGTCGCACCGTGACAGAGCATGTGATCTAGTAGTTTAATCAATATTAGTATCAAGGCATGGACATAACACCCGAGGAAAGGCGAATATGAATACAGATTATTTAGTACTTTTTGCAATTGGTATAGTTGGAACAATTATTCGTTTAATTATTCCTGGTAAAACTGAAGATGAACCCTTTTGGGGGAAATTACATGTATCAATGGTGTATATTATGATTTTGCTAGGGATATGTGGATTGATTTTGATTATTATTGACTTTTTTTAGTATAAAATTATGCCCAATCAAAAAATAATATTTTTCAAGGCTGTCACGGTCGCACCGTGACAGAGCAAGTAAGCTTTAAGTGAATTAATATTGTTGTTATGTTAATACCATTACTATTAAGCAGCTTTAAGTATGTAGGGGACGAAATCCACCTCGGCGGATCGTCCCCTACAAAAAAATCATTCGTACAAATAATATTTCTTCGAAAATTCTTTGAACTTTTCTGCATCAGTATAAAAAACTTCTTTTATATCTTCAAATTTCCAATTCTTTATAAATGCTTTTCTAATTTTATCCGAACCCATAACTTTATCAAACATGTTAATTCTGTTCGGAGCTGCTAATTCAAAAATATCTTTATCCGTGTGAATCTCTTTTACAGCTTGAAGAAAATAGAATTGAATCTCAGTCAATTTCACTTTTTCAAAATCTGTTATATGTAATTGGACTCCATGTAAATATTCACCTTTACCCATTGCATAAAATGGTTTGTAAGTAATTTGGCGGAAGATCACCCCTTCTAAATGATAACTGTTAAGTTTGTTTGCTAATTGACTGCTATTTATCCATGAAGCTGCAAATGTTTGGAACGGAATTGTATAACCTACACCTATCGAAACTGTACCAAGTTCACCTATAATTCCTGTTGCTGAATAATAATAAGGAGAATCCTTATGTGGAATATGAGGAGAAGTAGGAACCCATTCCAATCCGGTTTCTTCAAATGTCATTTCTCTTTTCCACCCTTCCATTTTTACAACCGTCAAATTACATTTAACTCCGTTCTCAAGCATCTTTTCATTGTTTATTAACTCTGCAACTTCACCGCAGGTTAATCCATATACGTATGGTATTTTAAACTGACTTACAAACGAATAAAAACCATCCTCAACTAGAGGTCCTTCAACTCTATTTCCTCCGATTGGATTTGGTCTGTCTAATACAATAAATTCAATATTATTCTCAGAAGCAGTCTCCATTGCCAATCCCATTGTGCTGATATAGGTGTATGATCTGCTTCCTATATCCTGAATGTCATAAACCAATACATCAACATTTTCAATCATTTCTTTTGTCGGTTTTCGTGTTTTACCGTAAAGAGAATATACCGGGACTTTAGTCTTTTCATCAATGTAAAAATCGACATATTCACCGGCTGCATGATCCCCGCGGACTCCATGTTCAGGTCCGTATAAAGCAGTAAGATTAACATTTTCAGCTTCAAAAAGAATATCAACTGTTGACTTTAGGTTTCTGTCAACTCCAGTTGGATTAGTAATTAAACCGACTCTTTTTCCTTCAAGTAATTTAAAGTTTGATTCCTTCAAAACATCAATTCCGGTTTTAACTTGTGCACTTAATGCGGAAACTAATAATGCAATAAGTATTAGTGATAATTTAATTTTCATTTTTACTCTTTAGTTTATTTTATAGATAGGATTTTGTTAGGTCAGATTACTTCTTTTCTTCCCAATCGATTAATTTTTTGTCACGGAAGAAAAACTCAATATCTCCGTATTTTAATTGTGTAAATGTTCCATATGAAAAAGTATCTTCATTAACCTTATCCGGTTTTCCCCAGCTGTCTCTCAGCATTTCAATTGTCATTCCTTTCCAAATCTTTCCAGCCGATATCATTGAAGCAATATCTTTGCCATATTTTTTTGTTAGTTTATCTAACTTTGTAATAACAATCGATTCATTACATTCAATTATACTTTTATCTAATTCAGTAATTTTATCATTATGTTTTTTTATCTCATTTTTTAACTGTTCAATTTCTAAAAGGAGATTACTTTTTTGAGTTTCAAGATTAATCAACTCATTTTTAAATTCGCTTCTTGAAATTGTTCTATCTTGTGCATATATGCTTATTGTAATTAGGCAAATTATTAAAACAAACTTTTTCAAACCAAATCCTCATTTATTTATGCCAAAAATAAGAAATCATTGGGATAAAAGCCCAATGGATAAATCCATTGATTAACAACATCGCATATTTCATTAACCAACACTTTTTATTTAAAGTGATAAGTCAGTTGTAAATTTATTTTCTATTCAATCTAAAGCTGACCTGAAAAAAGGAAGGGAATGTCATGCCGGATTGGTTTTGTTTTTTTTAACCAATACCGGCATCTCTTAATCCATTTTGAAAAATCAAATTAGATGCCAGTATTCTAAAAAACAGAAACCGACATGACAAATTATTTCCCTTGAATTTTTGTTTGAATTGAAGCCAATAGATAAATAACTCGTTAGCCATAAACTCAATAACCAAACTACGTTTGTATTACACCAACATTAAACTTTGGAATGTCAGGATTATTATCAGCCCATTCAATAGATTTTGAAATGTATTCTCTAGCTTTTGTCGGATCAATTATTTCATCAATCCATAACCTTGCTGCTGCGTAATACGGACTGCTTTTAGAATCGTATGAGTTTTTAATTTCATCAAGAAGTTTCTTTTTATCTTCTTCCGAAAATTCTTTTCCTTCTTTTTGAAGCTGTTTTACTTTTATATCTAAAAGAACTGAACTTGCCTGAGCTCCTCCCATAACCGCAATTTTAGAATTTGGGAAAGCATAGATAAATCTTGGATCGTACGCTTTGCCGCACATTGCATAATTTCCTGCGCCGTAACTGTTCCCGGTTATAATTGTAATTTTAGGAACAACCGAATTTGCAACAGCATTTACCATTTTAGCACCGTCTTTTATAATTCCACCATGTTCAGCTTTGCTGCCGACCATAAATCCGGTTACATCTTGAAGAAATACTAAAGGAATTTTCTTTTGATTACAATTCATTATAAATCTTGTTGCCTTGTCTGCACTGTCTGAATATATGACTCCGCCAATCTGCATTTCACCTTTTTCAGATTTTACAACAGCTCGTTGGTTTGCTATAATTCCAACCGACCAGCCATCTATTCTTGCATAAGCTGTTATTATTGTTTTACCGTAACCCGACTTATACTCATCAATTTCAGAATTATCAACAATTCGGGCTAGAAGTTCATATGTATCATATTGCTTTAAAGTATCATCCGGTAAAATAAAATTTATATCTTCACTCTTAAATTTTGGAAGAGATGATTCAATTCTGTCAAATCCCGCTTTTTGTCTAGCCCCAAATTTCGATATAAGATTTCGGATCATCTCAATTGCTTCATCATCATTTTTCATTACGTAATCTGTAACACCGGAAATATTGGACTGCACTCTTGCACCACCCAAAGATTCATTATCAATCTCTTCACCAATTGCTGCTTTAACTAAATGAGAACCGGCAAGAAATACTGATCCTTCTCCTTCAACAATCAAAGCTTCATCACTCATAATTGGGAGATAAGCACCACCGGCAACACAAGGACCCATAATTGCTGCTATCTGAGGAATTCCCATTGATGACATTCTTGCATTGTTTCTAAATATTCTCCCAAAATGTTCTTTATCCGGGAAAATCTCATCCTGCATTGGAAGAAAAACTCCTGCACTATCAACCAAATAAATTATCGGAAGATTATTTTCCATTGCAATTTCCTGAGCACGCAAATTTTTCTTTCCGGTTATAGGAAACCAAGCTCCGGCTTTAACCGTGGCATCATTTGCAACAATTACACAGTCACGCTTATGAATTCTGCCAATGCCATATATTGTTCCGGATGAAGGGGCTCCGCCGTATTCTTTGTACATATCGTATGCAGCTAATGTGTTTAACTCATAAAATTTTGTATCAGGATCAATTAATTTATTTATTCTCTCTCTTGCTGTCAGTTTTCCTTTTTCATGCTGCTTTGCAATTGCTTTTTCTCCACCACCAAGTTTTACGGTATCTTTTATAGCATTTAATTTTCTGATCTTCGTTTTATTTATATCTTCGTAATAAAGAGTAGTTTCGTTTTCGATAATTTCTTTACCGATTTGTTTCATTTTTAATCCTGATTATTTGGAGAAATATCATTCTTAAAATTACTCAGTAGAGTTTCTGCAAGTGTATAAGGAGAAATGTCTCTTTCAACAACATCAAAAACTTTTTGATTTAATAAATTCTCACGCTTAGTATTCCATATTTCAACATGAAGTTTAGAACCGATTATTCCTTTTATTCTAATTTTATAATTCTCAGCTCTTCTTTCATTTAATTTATTTTTGGATTCAAGAAATGATTTGTGATTTTCAATGTTGTTGTACACATCTTCAATCCCTTTATTTTCTTGAGCAATACATTTTACAATAGGGGAGAGCCAGCTGTTTTCATCATGAGCTCTTAAACCAAGAATTGTTTTAATTGCTTGAAATGCAGAATCAGAACCCGGTCTGTCACTTTTATTAAGTACAAAAAAATCGGCAATTTCCATTAACCCAGCTTTCATTGCTTGAATTGAATCACCAGATTCCGGAACAAGAACAACTAAAGTTGTATCTGCAGTTTTTGCAATATCTAATTCAGATTGACCAACTCCTACAGTCTCAAAAATTATTATATCATAACCGGCAGCATCAAGCACATCTGCAGTATCAATTGTTTTTTTGCTTAATCCTCCCAAACTCCCTCTGGTTGCCATACTTCTTATAAATACACCTTCATCCATTCCTATTTCATTCATTCTTACTCTATCACCAAGCAGGGCACCTCCGGTAAAAGGGGAAGTAGGATCAACTGCAATAATGCCCACTGTTTTTCCTAACTTTCTGTAGATTTTTGTTAATTGATTTGTTAAAGTTGATTTACCGGCTCCTGGAGGACCTGTAATTCCAATACGATAAGCATTTCCGGTTTTAGAATGAATCTGTTTTAGTATTTCAATTGATTCTTCACTATTGTTTTCAACCTTGGAAATTGTTCTTGATACAATTCGTTTATTATTTGTATTTAACTTTTCTAAGAGTTCTATGTTTACCATAATCATCTGTATAAATTATTTTCTTTAATATAATCAATAACTGAATCGGGAAGGAGGTATTTAACACTTATATCATTATGAACTCTGTTTCTTATATCTGTTGATGAGATCTCAATTACCGGTGATTCCACAAACTCAGCCAATTCAAAATACTTGTTTATTCTTTGATTCAAATCAGTTTTTCTTTTTAGAACAACCACTGTTGCAAGTTCAAATATTCTATCCGGTTCTTTCCAATCCGGAAAGACTAAAAGATTATCGTAACCAATGATTAATTCTATTTCCTCATAAATATTTGAAAAATGCTCTAAAGTTTTAACTGTGTATGAAATCTCTTTATTCTCAAGTTCATATTCCGAAATTTCAAATCGTGGTTCATCTTTAGTTGCTAACCTTAACATTTCTAATCTTGCATTTTCATTTGATGAAAACTGATGAACTTTATGAGGAGAAATATAGCATGGAATGAAAATTAATTTATCCAGTTCTCTTGTTTCAAGAATATATCTTGCTGTTATTAAATGTCCAAAATGAATCGGATCAAAAGTACCGCCGTATATGCCAATCTTCATTTATGTAATTACCAGTTCCTTAATTTTATCTCTTATCGACTCAATCTCGTCGGATAGTGAATTACTTTCCAATGTTCCAAACTTCTTCAACTGATTTTTTCTGAAAGCTAAAGTAGTAGAAAGAGTAATAAGTTTATTTCTCTTTTTCTCATCTATCCATCCTTTTCTAAATCTTTTGTTTGATGAAATAAAATCAATATAATTTGCTAAATATAATTCATCAAAAAGTTCTTCTCTTATTAATTTTAATTCCGAATTTATAAATGATTTATAAACTCTCCAAAAAATTATAATGCAAATAACTATAAATATTATTCCATATAAAAATGTGAAATCAAAGCTGACTAAAAAATTCCAAGCTGAATGAATTAGCATTGGAAAAATTAAAAATCCGGTAATAAATATGCTTTTAAAATAACTCCGCTGAAACTTAAAAATACCAAACACACCACCGATTATTCCAGTACAAATTGCATGTACCAAAGCAGAAGTTGCAGTTCTTAAAATTACTGTGTATAACCAAATTGTAGAATTATCTGCTGCACCGGAAAAGTATAAAAAGTTTTCTGTCATACCAAAACCCAGACCAACAGCGGCTCCGTAAAGCATTCCATCTGTTACATTATCAAACTTAGCACTTCGGTATGTAACAAAAAGTATTAAAGCTTTTGCAATTTCTTCCACAATTGGAGCAACAATAACTGCTCCGGATAAATCCAGAAGACTTTCTGAAAGTATAAATGAAAAGAACCAAAGAAAAATTGAACTACCTATAATTGATAAAATTATAGCGCCAACTGCTCCCCATAAAAAATGAATGATAAGAAATGAAAATGGTTCTCTTTCATATTTATCCTGCCGCCATAAAATTAGCAGATAAATAGTCATTGGAATAATAGCAGCATAAAAGGAATTTAACATTGACATAATTATTTATTAATAGTGAATTGATTTGCCAATTTAATTCTTTTTAGTTTTAAAAACATTTGATATTTGATGAATGATAAATTAAAGAATATTATAACTCAGATTTGATTTGCCTCGGTAATTTTGAATTCATAATTATAAATTGTCCATTATACATTGTACATTTTATATTATACATTGTGCATTAAGTGTTACCATTATATATTTACACTTTCGTTTATTAGGGAAAAATTAATGATCAGATTTCTTACTGCTGGAGAATCTCACGGTAAAGGTTTAACGGTTATTGTTGAAGGTTTTCCATCTAACATAAAAATAGAAAATGAATATATAAATTATCATTTAAGTCGCAGACAGATGGGATATGGACGCGGCGGTAGAATGAAAATTGAAACTGATGCTGCTGAAATTAACGGTGGAATCCGGTTTCAAAAAACTCTAGGTTCACCAATTTCTATGTTTATTCAGAATCGTGACTGGGTAAACTGGGAAGAAAAAATGACCGAACATAAGCCTAAAGATAAAACTGAAAAAATTACTATTCCTCGTCCCGGACACGCAGATTTAGTAGGTATTTCAAAATATAATTTTAGTGATATAAGAAATTCGATTGAAAGATCGAGTGCCAGAGAAACTGCTGCTAGAGTTGCGGCATGTTCAATTGCCAGAAGCTTTTTAGATAACTTCGGAATTAAAGTCGGTAGTTTTGTTGAAAATATCGGTGGTATTTATCCAAAGAAAAATTTTGCGGATGAATTATTTCTGAATAATGTTGAAGATGATCTTGATGCTTGGGAAATTGCTAAGCAGGCTGATGAAAGCTCAGTTAGAGTTCTGGATAAGGATCAAGAGACAAAAATTATAAACAAAATTAAAAAAGCTAAAAAGCAAGGGGATACTCTAGGCGGAACTATGATAGCTTTTGCCACCAGTGTTCCGTTGGGATTGGGAAGTTTTATTCATTACGATACAAAACTTGATGCTGCAATTGCTCATTCAATGATGTCAATTAATGCTGTTAAGGGTGTTGAAATTGGAACAGGATTTCATTCAGCAAATATTTTTGGTTCAGAATCTCATGATGAAATAGTTTATGAGAATAATAACTTCTCAAGAAAAACAAATAGAGCAGGGGGAATTGAAGGAGGAATTTCTACAGGGCTGCCGATTATTGTAAGAGTTGCCATGAAACCAATTGCAACTTTAATGTCGCCGATTGAAACCGTTGATTTATCTTCATTTAAATCCATTCAAGCTAGAAGAGAAAGAAGTGATTTTGTGGCTGTTCCAGCATGTGCTGTAATTGCTGAATCAATGCTGGCTTGGACTTTGGCGGATTTCTTCCTAAAGAAATTTGGCGGCGATTCTTTAGAAGAGACGATTGATAATTATAAGACTTATACAAAAAAATTAAACAACAGAATTAAAAAGAATTTTAAGAAGTGATATGCTAAAAATTAAGAGATTCGTTTTCAGTTCTTTTATGGAAAACTCTTATGTTGTTTTTGATGATCAATCAAAAGAGGCTGCATGTATTGATCCTGGTTGTTTAACAACTTTTGAAGAAAATGAATTGAAAAATTTTATTGAAGAAAATTCACTTCAGCTTAAGTACCTCATAAATACTCACTGCCATTTAGATCATATTTTTGGAAATGCATTTGTTACAGATTATTTTGATGTAAAGTTCTACGCACCGGAAAAAGATATGTTTCTGCTGGAAGAAATGCCAAACATAGCAGCTAAATATGGCTGTTCCGTAAAATCATCTCCAAAACCGGATGTTTATATCACTGAAGATATTGAACTGAAAATTGGTGAAATAAAAATTAAATTTCTTTTTACACCGGGTCATACACCTGGTGAATATTGTCTTGTTTTTCATTCTCAAAAAGTTTTATTTAGTGGCGATGTGTTATTTCTGGAAAGCATTGGAAGAACAGATTTGCCAGGCGGAGATTTTAATACTTTGATTAATTCTATTCATACCAAATTATTTACTTTGGATGATGATTTTGTTGTTTTTCCCGGGCATGGTGACTCAACTTCAATCGGTTATGAAAAGAAAAATAATCCATTTTTATCATGAAGGAGTTTAAAATCGAAAAGAAAAAAAATATCTTTTTAATTTATTTCTCATTTCTACTTTTGTATATAATTCTTGGTGAGCTTACACCAATTTTAAACTTTTTACCTAAACCTCAAATTTTACTCGATTCTTTTTTTTCTCTTTGGACTGATTATAATTTATTAGCAGAACTTGGCATAACAACTTTCACTGTTTATGTGGGAATCTTTTTAGGAGTTTTAATATTAGAAATTACTTCGGGAGTTCTTGTCAAATTTTTAAGCAGTAATAAATATTCTCTTGAGCTGTTTAAGTTTCTAAAGTATTTCCCGGCGTTTTTCTTTGCAATACTTTTTTCTTTCTGGTTTCCGGTTTCTATTATAGCTCAATTAGTTTTTGTTGTTCTTGCCTTTGTTTCTATTATGTTTGTCCCAATTCAAAATGCATTAAAAAATGTAAATGAAAGTTATGTTGATTCTGCATTAAGTTACAAGGTAAGTGAGTCCAAGCTTTCAAAAATAATTTGGAAAGATTCTCAACCAAAAATTTATTCCAATCTTAATAGAATTCATTATTACGTTTGGACTTTAGTTATGATCTTCGAATATATCGGTACTTTTAATGGAGTTGGATCAGTTTATTATAATGCGCATAATTACAATGATTATGCTGCCTTTTTTAGTCTTGCAGTTTTAATCGCATTCCTAATTTGGATAGGAGATTCATTAATAATTCTAATTAAGAATAAGTTAATCGATTGGGAGTAAGTTTTGAGTAATTCTACAATTAAACTAAATAAATTGGGTAAAAACTATTTCGATAAAATTGGAAATAAATTAGAAGTATTAAAAAATGTAAGCGCGGAAATTTATCCTAATAAAATTACAGCTTTTCTTGCTCCTCAAGGTTCAGGTAAATCATCATTGTTAAAAATAATTGCCGGAATTGAAACTCATTCAAATGGTGATTTAATTTGTAATTCAAAAGTTGTTTACATTCCTAGTGAACCTTCTTCTTTTCCTTGGTTAACAGTTAAAGAAAATATTCTTGATGAAAATAATATTTCAAATGAAGAATTAACTTCTATAATAAAACTTGTTGGATTAAAAGGTTACGAAGATCATAAACCAGACAACAGAAGTATTGGTTTTAGATTTAGAATTTCATTGGCAAAAGCAATTGCATATAAAGCCGATTTTATAATTCTGGATGAAGTTTTCAGTTTAATGAGTTCTGAATCCAAAGTTGAACTATATGAACTGATAAAAAAATTAAGCAAAGAAGGATTTTCATTTATAATAGGAACGAGCAACATTACCGAAGCTTTATATTTAGCATCAGAGATTTATTTATTAAGTGCTAAACCAGGAGAAATAATTAGCAAGATTGATAATAAAGAATCAGAAAATTATACATTGCATTCAATTGCAGAAGAAAAATTTATATCAAAAAGAAATAATATTGAAAATATTTTTAAGAAGGAATATTCACAAGTATTTGCAAAACTCACTATCTAATTGGTTATGAAAGAAAAAATTGATCAACTCAAAAAATTAAGAGAAGAAGCCCAAAAAGGGGGCGGTGAAGAAAAAATTAAATCTCAGCATGAAAAGGGAAAACTTACCGCCAGAGAAAGAATTGATCTTTTAGTTGATGAAGGAAGCTTTAGTGAAATTGATATGTTTGTAAAACATAGAACTTCTGATTTTAATCTTGATAAACAAAAAATTTTAGGTGATGGAGTTGTAACCGGTTTTGCAAGAATTGACGGAAGACCAATTGCTCTTTACAGTCAAGATTTCACTGTTTTCGGCGGTTCGTTATCTGAATCCCACGCAGAAAAAATCTGCAAGATTATGGATCTTGCCATGAAAATGGGAATACCTGTCATAGGATTAAATGATTCCGGCGGTGCAAGAATTCAAGAAGGAGTTGTCTCTTTAGGTGGTTATGCCGATATATTTTTAAGAAATACACTTGCAAGTGGTGTTATTCCACAAATATCTGCAATTTTAGGTCCTTGTGCCGGTGGAGCTGTCTATTCACCAGCAATTACTGATTTTATATTTATGGTTAAACATACAAGCCACATGTTTGTAACCGGACCGAATGTTGTAAAAACCGTCACTCATGAAGAAGTTACTTTTGAAGATTTAGGAGGCGCAGATACTCATTCGGTAAAAAGCGGTGTTGCTCATTTTTCCTTTGAAAATGAATTAGAAGTATTTCAAAATATCAGAAAATTGATTTCATATCTTCCGCTAAATTGGAAAGATAGATCACCTGAAAAAGAATTTAACTTTGACCAAGATTTTATAGAGACAAAACTAGATAATATTATTCCCGATAATCCAAACAAACCTTACGATATGAAAGAAATAATTCATCTTCTTTTAGATGATGAAGAATTTTTGGAAGTTCATGCAAATTATGCTGAGAACTTAATAGTTGGATTCGGCAGAATTGGCGGCATTTCTGTAGGGATTGTTGCAAACCAACCCTCAATATTAGCAGGAGTTTTGGATATTAATGCTTCAGTTAAAGGGGCAAGATTTATAAGATTCTGCGATGCATTTAATATTCCCATTCTTACTCTTGAAGATGTACCCGGATTTATGCCCGGAACTGAACAAGAATGGAACGGAATAATTAGACATGGCTCAAAACTACTTTTTGCGTATTGTGAAGCTACTGTTCCAAAAGTAACAGTAATTACTAGAAAAGCTTATGGCGGAGCTTATGATGTGATGAATTCAAAACATATTCGCGGCGACTTTAATTTTGCATGGCCTTCTGCGGAGATTGCCGTGATGGGACCAAAAGGTGCTGTAGAAATTATTTTCAAAAGAGAAATTGATAAAGCAGAAGATAAAGAATCAAGACTAAATCAATTGATTTCTGAATACACAGAAAAATTTGCAAATCCATACATTGCCGCAGAAAGAGGTTATGTAGATGATGTGATTTTGCCCTCAGAAACAAGATTAAGACTGATAAATACCTTTCAACTATTGAAAAATAAAGTCGATAATAACCCAAAAAGGAAGCATTGCAATATTCCGTTGTAAATCAATTGCTTTCTCTCTAAATTATTTTATAACAAGAATTTATGTGAATCACATAATATTTTTCTTGATAATATTTATGTAAGGATATATATTGCAATATAATCTTCAAAAAGGAGTTCGTGTGAAAAAATCTTTAAAAATCCTATCATTTTTTATATTCTCACTTATTTTAACTTCCTGCGGTCTTTTTGAAAGTGCATCTACAAATAATCAAAATGAAGAAAGTTCAGTTGTTGTAGATCCAAATATTCTAATAAATGAAATGTTGGAAGAAGCTAGACAGAATTATGTTGATGCTTTAACCAATCAAAAATTAGGATTTAAAAAAGAGGCAATTCTAAATTATGAAAACTCATTAAGTATCATAAATAAATTAAGTTATTACCCGGATATTGACGAAAATTTTGCCTATTTGGAATTGCAAACATCTATAGTAGAAGATTATAAAGGATTTATAGAAAGTTTAGATGAAATTCCTTCAGATGTTTCAGTTTCAGCTTTAGAAGAATGGATGTTTAAAAATATCCCCGAAATTCAAATATCTGAAGAAAACGATGAAGAAAATTCCGAAGTTAAAAACATAATTGTAGTTGGAGAATTTCCTTTAGAAATTAACAATTACGTTGAACAGTTTATTGAATATTTCAATGGAAAAGGGAGAAGACATATCGAAACCTGGCTTTCTCGTTCAGGTAAATACTTTCCAATGATGGCAAGAATTTTTGCCGAAGAGCAAGTCCCTCAGCAGTTAATATTTTTAAGTATGGTTGAAAGTGGTTTGAATCCGACTGCAAGAAGCTGGGCAAGAGCAGTTGGTTTATGGCAGTTTGTTAAAGCTACCGGAAAAACTTATGATTTAGATGTTGATTTCTATTTTGATGAAAGAAGAGATCCTGAAAAAGCTACTAGAGCTGCTGCAAGACATTTAAGAGATTTATATTATAGTTTAGGTGACTGGTACTTGGCTTTATCAGCTTATAATGCGGGTGAAGGAAGAGTTAAGCGTGCACAAAGAAGATCAGGCGGAGATGATTTCTGGGCAATTAGAAAACACTTACCAAGAGAAACCAGAAATTATGTCCCTCAATATATTGCAGTAACTTTAATCGCAAGTCAGCCGGAGAAATATGGTTTTACTAATATCCAATTTGAAAAACCATACGATTATGAGGTCTTTAATGTTGAAGGTGCAGTTGATTTAAAAGTGTTAGCTATGTGCGCCGGAGTAGATGAAGAAACTATAAGAGATATGAATCCTGAACTAACGCAGCATTGTACACCTCCGGATTTCTACGGCGGATATCCTTTAAGAATTCCAAAGAAAAGTGCTGCTGTTTTTGCTCAGAACTTATCTCAGATTCCAGATGAAGCAAAATTACAGTATGTAGTTCATACTGTTAGAAACGGTGAATCACTTTCTGAAATAGCTTACCGCTATGGTGTTAATATGACTCAGCTTGCAAAGGTTAATAACATTTCAACTAAGTCAAGAATTTATCCAGGTGTTGATTTAAAAATTCCTATATCCGATTTCAATGAAAAAGATTATTCATTTAACATTGATGGAGTTGCAGCATTTGAAGAAGATGAATTTGATCCAACTGTTGCACCTTATCAATTAATTGTTAATGAAAGTACCGGTGAAAATAATTATAAAGAAATCTATGCAGAAAAAAGAAATCAACCGGTAGAAGTTATAATTCCTGAAGGAAGTGAAATAGTATCATATAAAGTTAAGAAGTTTGATAATCTTATTGATATAGCTGATTTGTTTGACGTAAGAGTTTCTGATTTAAGAAATTGGAATAATCTTCCTTATACATCTGTAATTGTAGTTGGTCAAGAACTTAATATTTATGTTCCTTCGGAAAAGAAAGAATATTATGCTTCATTAAATGAATTAGATAGAAGTGAAAAAACTCAAAAATTATATAATGAATCTGGCGGTGAGTGGATTGAGCACAGAATTAGAAGAGGAGAATCGCTTTCCGTAATAGCAATGAAATATGGTGCAAGTATAAGCCAAATTAAAAAATGGAATGATCTTTCATCAAACAGAATTTTTGTTGGAAAAAAATTAAAAATCTTTACCGGTAAATCTGAAGAGATAGCTTCAACTGATAATTCTAATCAGAAAGAAACATATTATAGAATAAAAAGAGGGGATTCACTTAGCGAAATTGCAATGAAATTTGGAGTGAGAACCACTGATATTAAGAGATGGAATAATCTTGCAAGCAATAAAATTGTTGCCGGTAAAACATTAAAAATATTCGGACAGGATGACAATACATCAATCGGTGATAATACAGTTAAAACAAATTCAAACGTAGTTAATTATGAAATTAAATCTGGTGATACAATAAGTGAAATAGCATTAAAATATAGAGTTAGCAGTACAGATATTAAAAAGTGGAATGATTTATCAAGCAATAAAATTGTAGTTGGTAAAACTCTTAAAATCTATTCAGATGAATCAAACGTTGATGACAATTCTGTTGCGGAATCATCTGAAGCTAAAACTTTGAAGGATAAAGACCAAGCAGTTCATTACATAGTTAAAAAAGGGGATACAATAGGTCATATAGCTGAAAGATTTGGTATCTTATCTTCCGATATTAGAACATGGAATAATATTTCTGGAAGTAAAATTGTAGTTGGACAAGAATTAATTGTTTATCCTAATGAAAATTCAAGCAGCAGTTCCGAACAAGTTCCTTCATCTTCTAATGAAGAAAATATACATGTTGTTGAATCCGGTGAATCACTTTGGACAATTGCAAGAAAATATCAAATTACAGTAAGCAATTTGAAAAGCTGGAATAACTTATCATCTAATAAGATTAAAATAGGGGATGAGTTAAGAATTTTGAACTAAGTTCGTAATTTAGTAGGTTTGTGTAAATAAATTTTGAAAGCCGTTAGGGGTGCCGATTTTGGCTGAGAAAATACCCTTGAACCTGATCCGGATAATACCGGCGTAGGAAAACGCAAAACGTTTTGTTATCTGTTTTGGCCGTTTTCTTAACGGCTTTTTCATTTTAAATGAAAGGAGATAACAATGAAACATATTATCACATTTCTTTTTCTGCTCTATTCAATCAATTCTCAAATTATTTCAATAGATGGATTTATAAAATCTTTAGAAGATGAAACTCCATTATATTTGGCTAATATTGTTATTGAAAATAGTTCTTATGGAACAACAACAAACGAAGCCGGTTATTTCAAGCTAGAAGCTGAAGTAAATAAAAATGCTCACTTGCTTATTTCATATTTGGGATATGAACAAAAATCAATTTCAATTGAAGATTTTTTATCCACAGAAAACAAAACAGTTTATCTTGAACGAAAGATTATTACTAGTCAGACAATATTAGTAAAAGGAGCAATTGGCAAAGTTGGAACCACTCCTTTATCATTTTCACAAATTAAAAAGGAAGAGATAAAAGAGAATTATATTCATCAAGATGTACCTGAATTTCTAAGTTATCTTCCCTCAACAACATTTTATTCAGAAAGCGGTAATGGTGTTGGATATAATTACTTAAGTATCCGCGGTTTTGGGCAGAGAAGAATTGCTATTTCAATAAATGGAATTCCTCAAAATGATCCTGAAGATCATAATATTTACTGGATCGATTTACCTGATCTACTAGAAAACACCGAAATGATTCAAGTACAGAGAGGTGCCGGGAATGGTGTGATTGGTTATCCTGCTGTGGGAGGTTCCATCAATATAATTACTTCAACTTATTCCAATCAAAAGAAGTTTGAGCTTTATTCTACTTTAGGAAGTTATAACTACAGAAAATACGGTGTTTCTGTTTCAAGCGGATTAATTGACAATAAATACTCTTTTTCTGCTCGATTATCTAGAACTTTAAGTTCAGGTTATAGAGATAATAGCTGGGTTGAACTTAATTCATATTATCTTTCTGCAGTTAGATTTGATAAAAATATTACAACACAGTTTAATATGTACGGCGGACCTTTAGAAGATGGTTTGGTTTACAATGGACTTCCTAAATGGGCTATTAAGGATAAAGATTTACGAAAAGAAAACTATTCTTATTGGGAAGATCAAGACGGAAAATACACATATACAGTCAGAAGAAAACCGACTGAAATTGAAAATTTCTCTCAACCTCATTTTGAGTTGTTAAATGAATTTAATATTTCTAAAAACGTAACACTAAACTCTGCATTGTTTTTAGTTTTAGGAGAAGGATTTTTTGATTACGATGGTTCTTGGTCTGTTTTTTATGATGATTATTTCCGATTGAAAGCAAATGGATTTGATACAAATTTTGTCCCGACTAATTCAATTATTAGAGCAATGGTTGATAACTCTCAATGGGGATGGATTCCAAGATTCAGCATGAAACACTCAAACGGTGAATTAATTTTTGGCGGTGAATTCAGAAATCACAGATCAAAGCATTGGGGAAGTATAAATTATGCTGAAAATCTTCCTCCAAATTTAGATAAAACATACAGATACTATTATTATGAAGGGGGAAAAGATATTCTAAATCTCTTTGTTCATGAAAATTATAATGTTAATGAAAGATTGAGTATGCTGGGTGAACTTCAATTGGCTTATCATAAATATTTAATAAGAAATGAAAAATATTTGAATAACGAATTTGAAATTGATGGATTGTATTTAAATCCAAGATTCGGATTAAATTATAAATTTGATGATGCAGTAAGCACATACTTTTCATTTGCAAGAGTTACAAGAGAACCAAGATTGAAAAACTATTATGATGCAGCAGAATCGAGCGGCGGAGCAGTTCCACAATTTTCTACACTGCCAAATGGAAGTTATGATTTTGAAAATCCTCTTGTTAAACCGGAAACTATGAATAATATTGAACTTGGATTTGTTTACTCGAAAAGTAATATTAATCTTAGCTTAAACGGGTTTTATATGCTCTTTAATGATGAAATTGTAAATCAAGGACAAGTTGATAGATTTGGACAACCGATTACCGGCAATATGGATGAAACAATTCACACCGGAATTGAATTTTCTTCTAGTTTAAAAGTAAATGATTATTTTGATTTTGTTGTGAATGCTTCATACAGCAAAAACTATATTAGTGAAGGAAAAGAATTTGTTAATTTAAGTGATGGTTCAGTCAAAGAAGTTAATCTAAAAGATAATAGAATAAGCGGATTTCCTGATGTTACTATAAATGGAATAGTTTCATTTAAGTATCAAAACTTTTTAGCCAGATTTTTTGCTAAATATGTAGGTGAATTTTACTCAGATAATTATGATAAAAATCTTTCAAATTATTTGTTGTTGTATCCCGGAATTGCAGATTACAGCGATAATAAAGTAGATCCATATTTCACTGCAAACTTATTGTTGAGTTATGAATTTCCGCTTGAACCGATGTTTAATAAAGTAAAAGTATTCGCTCAGGTAAATAATATTTTTAATAATCTATATGCCTCTTATGCAATTGGTAAAGAATTTTTTCCGGCGGCAGAGCGTAATTTTATGGCTGGAATTAGAGTGGGATTATAAATGGAAAAATGTTTGATTCTTGCTAATGGACAATATCCTAATAAAAAAGAAATTCTCTATTTAAAGAAAAATGGTTTCGATAAAATAATTTGTGCCGACGGCGGAGCTAATTCCGCCTTCAAATTAAATATTATTCCCGATTTAATTATTGGTGATCTTGATTCAATTGAAGAGCACATTCTCAATTATTATGAACCAAAAACAAAAATCAAAAAAATAAAAAGACAGAACGATACCGATGTTGAGAAGGCATTAAAGTATGCAATCAGTAAAAACTGTAGAGAAGTAATTCTGCTTGGAGCAACAGGAGATAGATTAGATCATTCATTTTGCAATTTGGGAATTGCTCTAAAGTTTGATGATAAAATTAAGATAAATGTTCTTCATCAAAAAAGTTATCTCTCGGTTAAAACAGGTACTGTAAATTTAAAAACCATACCTAAAGAGATAATTTCCCTTTATGGATTTGATTCAAAAACAAAAATTACTTCAAAGGGATTAAAGTATGAATTAACTGATGAAGCACTTCCATTTGGAAAAAGAGAAAGTACCAGCAATCAGGCGGTAGGAACTGAAGTTAATCTAAAAATTAAAGGAGGAAAAATTTTTATTATCAGAGAATTTGAGGCATTAAAAAAGAATGATTTCTTTAAGCACACTTGATGTTTCTATAATTCTGATCTTTTTCTCCGCACTGTTATTTATTGGATTTCTTCCTCAACTGATAAATAAAGAAAGTGTTGAAGATTATGTTTTATCCGGTAGAAAAGTTGGGTTGATACTTTTTGTTGTTACCAATGTTTCAACTTGGTACGGTGGAATTTTAGGTGTAGGTGAATTTACTTATTCATACGGAATTGTTAGCTGGGTAACTCAAGGTCTCCCTTATTACATTTTTGCAATTATTTTTGCAATATATCTAGCACCAAAAATTAGAAATACATCACTTTTAACAATTCCTGATAAGATTGAATCTGTTTACGGAAAACAAACTTCTTTTATAAGTTCTATTTTCATTTTCTTGATTGTTACACCAGCCCCGTATTTATTAATGATGGGGAATATTTTCACTTTAATTTTTGATATCAGTTTTTCATCTGCTTTGTTAATCTCGTTAGTAGTTTCAATAGCTTATCTGCTTAAAGGGGGATATAAATCTGATTTATATACAGATGCATTTCAATTTGTAATTATGTTTGTTGGATTTATAATTCTATTTGTTGCAGCTTTTATAAACTACGGTGATTTTAATTTTCTACAAAACAATTTACCTCAAGAACATTTAAATCCAACCGGAGGTTTTTCTCACCTTTATCTTCTTGTTTGGTTTTTAATTGCATTATGGACTTTTACCGATCCCGGATTTCATCAGCGATGTTATGCAGCAAAGAATGTTAAAGTTGCTAAATGGGGGATAATAATCTCAATCTTTTTCTGGGCTTTATTTGATTTCCTTACTACTACAGGAGGACTTTATGCCAAAGCAATTCTTCCAAATCTAGATAATCCGGTCCAAGCATTTCCTGCTCTAGCAGATAATATTTTAGGTAATGGATTAAAAGGATTATTTTTTGCCGCTTTGTTTGCGACTGTACTTTCTACATTAAATAGTTTTATGTTCTTGAGCGGAATTACTTTTGGTCAGGATTTATTTCCAAAAATCTCTAAATCAAAAAAAATATCTACAAACAATTTGATAAGAATTGGAATTTTAATTGCATCATTAATTTCATTTGTGCTAGCCCTATTCTTTCAGTCGGTTATTGAAATGTGGTATTTGACTGGCTCACTCTTAATTCCTGGATTAATCTTTAATGTTCTCGGAAGTTATTTTGAGAAATTCCGTGTCTCAAGCAGAACTGCAAGTCTGGAGTTAATTCTTGGTTTTATTTCATCATTAGTTTGGTATATTTTAAAAGAAACACAAAGTTTAGATGAATCTTTGCAGATAATAGAACCAATGCTGATAGGCTTAACTGTTGTTCTTTTCATTCATATTCTTGATTTAATATTGCAGAAAAACAGCAGTAAAAAGTAAATAGATACTAAAATAAATTTTGATACCGGATTATTCTACCAAGCAATTCCATTGTAAAACAATCCAATTTTGGGTACTTTTATTTTCTAAATTTATAAGATAAAGTGCTTTCTTTTCGCTCTTATCTCAAATTTGATATCAATTCTTTTTTTGAAATAAAGGTAGCTTTGCACATGAAAATTTTACTTACTTTTTTTCTTATTATGAATCTTTATGCGCAGGATGTTTTTATAAATAGTTTAAGAGTTTATGGATCACATTCCGAAATTTCATTTCCGATTGTTGAATATAAAGATGAAGGTAATTCAAGAATAACAATAGATTTTGATGTTGAATCTGATGTCAATCCAAATCTAAATATTAGATTTCTTTTCTGTAACAGTAATTGGAAACCTTATAAAAGCTCATTTTTATCATCAGCACCAAATGATATTGATTATAATTTATGGCTGGAAAGAGTTCCCAGACCCGCTTCCGGTGCAGATTATCATTTCACTAAATCATACCCAAATAAAGATATAAAATTTCCTTTTTCTGGTAATTGGATTTTCCAGATTTACAATTCATCCGATCCCAATTTTATTTTAGGTGAAGGTAAATTTTTTGTCGTAAGAAATGAAATTGTTCAATCAACTTCTTTAAAAGAAGGAAGAATTGAAAGTAGAAAAGTTACTGATGCAAATCTTGGTAGAATAATTGACATTACTACTTCATTCAATCTAAATGAAAATAGGTTTGGTAATGAACTTGGAAAAGTAGTACTGATTGAAAATCAAAAGTTAACATCAGCAATAGAAATAACTACCGACCAGTCATTTCAGAATGATTTTTTTGAATGGAACGGAGATAAGAAATTTAAGTTTTATTTTAAATCTATACAGCCGGGTAATGAGTATAGACAAGTAAATCTTAACGATATTACTTGGTATAATCCTCCAGAAACCAAAGCGCATTATGATGGAGCAGATTTGTCTAGATTTTTTAAGTTCGGTAATAATGATTTTAACGGGGGATCAAAACTAAAAAATTATAAAGATGATTATGCCGAATATATGGATGTTAAGTTTGAACTTCAGCCAGCGGTATTTAATAATGATAAGAATATTTATCTTGTTGGCGCATTTACAAATTGGGAAATTTATGAAGACTTCAAATTATACGAGGAAAGACCAGGTTACTTTTCACTCTTTGTAAATCTTAAAAGAGGAATTTATGATTATCAGTATGTAACTGCATTTGAAAATGGTGAAGATGGAGACTGGCTTGAATTGGAAGGGAATTTTTGGGAGACTTCAAACGAATATCATATTTTTGTTTATTATAATTCAACAGATTTTGGCGGATACGAAAAACTAATCAGTTATAAATTAATACAAAATAGGTAGTTTATGTTAAAAGTAGGAATTATCGGAACAGGACATTTAGGAAAACTTCACACAAAATTGTTTAAGGAAATTACAAATTGTGAGTTAATTGGTATTCATGATATTGATGAAGTAAAATTAAATTCGGTATCAAAAGAATTTGCCGTTGAACCATTTTTTAATATTGATGATTTATTAAACAAAGTTGATGCAGTATCAATTGTATCAACAACAAGTGCACATTATAAAATTGCTAAGAAAGCATTGGAAAATGGGAAGCATGTTTTTGTTGAGAAACCAATTACTGCAAGGATTGATGAAGGAGAAGAGATTGTTGAACTTGCTAAGAAAAATGGTTTGAATATGCAGGTCGGACATATTGAGAGATTTAATCCTGCTCTTCTATCACTTGAGAAGTTTCCGCTTGAACCGACTTTTATTCAAAGTGACAGGCTCTCACAATTCAATCTACGCGGAACAGATGTTGCCGTTGTTCATGACTTAATGATACACGATATTGATATAATTTTGAGTCTGGTTAAAAGTGACGTTAAACAGGTGAATGCAAGCGGTGTTGCCGTTGTAACAGATAATATTGATATTGCCAACGCAAGAATTGAATTTGTAAATGGCACAGTTGCAAATGTTACTGCAAGCAGAATCTCTCAAAAGAAAATGAGAAAGATGAGAATGTTTCAAAAGGATGCTTACATTACTTTAGATTTTACAACCGGAGTTTCTGAAATATTCAGACTGCTTCAGCCGGGTGATCCTGCATCAGAAAATTTGATGGCTTTTGGTGAAATTGGTGTCGGTGAAAAGAAAAAACTTTTAGTCTATGAACAACCGGAATTAAAAGAAGTAAATGCATTGAAATATGAATTACAGTTATTTGTAAATTCAATTTTGGAAAAGAAAGAACCAATGGTAACCGGTGCAGATGGATTAAAAGCACTAAAAGTTGCCGAAGAGATTATCACTAAAATAAATGAAAGTAGAATTCAATGAAAAGATTAATAATCACATCATTTTTAGCTGTAATGGTTTTTACTTCGTGTTCAGTTCTTCAGACAGTTATGAATGTCTCCAGGTTGAAGTTTAAAGTCAATAATGTAAATGAATTTAAAGTGCTTGGTATTTCGATAAAGGATAAACAGAAGTTATCCGATTTTAATCCCTTGGATATAATAAAACTTACTGCATCAGTTGCAAAGGGGGAACTTCCGGTCACATTTACTCTTTTTGTTGAAGCTGAAAATCCTAATGATGGAACCGGCGGCTATCCTGCAACAGATATAACTCTTAAATCATTTCCGGCAAAATTGTATATTGATGATAAATTAACAGTAACAGGAAATATCGGAGAACCGGTTGTTGTTCCGGGTGTTGGAGAAAATAAATTAATTCCAATCAATATAGATATGGATTTAATGAAGTTTTTTAAGGATAAAGGCTTGGAGAGTATTATTAATTTAGCATTAAATCTTGGCGGACAAAAAGCTAATACTTCTGCAATTAAATTAATCACAAAACCTGTGATTGGAACTCCACTTGGCGATCTTGAATATCCGGATGAAATTACTGTTGTCGATCAGAAGTTTAATTAGGAATTTCTATGTCGAAATCTAAATATGCAATTGGTGTTGATTTAGGAGGGACATCTGTAAAAATTGGAATTGTATCTGAAAGTGGCAAAATAATTAAGAAAACTTCAATTGATACAAATGCTCAGAATGGACCTGCGGCTGTAATTTCATCAATTAAAAATGGAATTGATCAACTAATCAGTAAAAATAATATTAAAGATTTTATAGGAATAGGTCTGGGTTCTCCCGGTTCGGTTATTGGTAAGAAGGGAATTGTTAAAAATCCTCCTAACTTTCCGGGATGGGAAAGTGTTCCGGTAGGTAAAATTCTGGAGAAGCATTATGGATTGAAATGCAGTGTTGAGAATGATGCAAATGCTGCAGCAATTGGTGAAATGATATTTGGTGCCGGAAAAAAATTGGAAAGTTTTATTATGGTTACTCTCGGAACAGGTGTAGGCGGGGGAATTATAATCAACAGAAAAATTTACAGAGGAATGCTTGGGGCAGCCGGAGAGCTTGGTCATGTTTCTATTGATTATAAAGGTGTAAATTGTAAATGCGGTTCAACCGGTTGTATTGAAGCTTATGCTGGAAATAATTATTTGGTTGAATGGGTCGCAGAAGAATTGAGAAATTATCCTAATTCTTATTTGAATCTACTTATAAAAAATAATGACAATATATTAACCCCAAAATTGATTCACGAAGCTGCTGAAAAGAATGATGAATTTTCTCTTTATGTTATTGATAAATTAGGAAATTATTTAGGCTATGCTCTTGCATCAGTAATTAATATGCTTGATATAGGAAAAGTGATTGTTGGCGGCGGTGTTGCCGGTTTTGGGGATAGACTTTTCAATTCTATTGAATCGACTATTAAAGAAAGGGTTCTTACTCCATTAAGACCTCGAATTAATGTTGCACCCGCTAAATTAAAGAATGCGGCTGGAATTAAGGGAGCATCTGCTCTGGCATTTTATAAAGCTTAATAATGATTATTTAATGAGAATCTTTTACTTAATTACTTTTTTTCTTTTATTAAATTTTTTGACGGCTCAGGAAGTTAGTCTTGATTCTATTCTTTCTGACTCGATAACAGTTAAAGATTCTGTTTCATTATTAGATTCACTCTCCATATCCGATTCTACCGCTGTGCAAGATAGTCTGACCAAGAAAAAAAAGACTGATATTGAAGCAGTTGTATATGCAAGTTCAAGTGATTCACTTACTTTTGATGTACTTCAAAAGAAGATGAATGTATATGGAAATGGAAATCTGAAGTATAAACAGTCTGAACTTACCAGCGGAAACATATTTGTAGATTTTACAACTAATGAGCTTTTTGCAACCGGAATTCCAGATACTTCCGCTCAAAGTGATTCTACCGAATCCAAAATAATTCAAACTCCCGTTCTAAAAGAAGAAGGGGAAACTTATGAAGGATTTAATATTAGGTATAATTTTAAGAATCAAAGCGGATTTATATCATTAGCTAAAAATGCTGCAGAAGATTCAAGGTATGAAGGGAATGCAGTTAAAAAAGTTGATAAAGAGACTTATTTTATTGATGAAGGCATTTATACAACTTGTCCTAGTGACACACCCCATACACATTTCAGTGCAGAAGAAATGAAAGTTATTCATCAAGATAGAATTTTTGCAAAATGGATTTTTATGTATGTCGGTGGTGTTCCTTTACCTCTTCCAATTCCATTTGCGGTCTTTCCTGCTAAATCGGGAAGACGTTCAGGAATAATTGTTCCGGCTTATGGTTCTAGTCCAACTAGAGGACAATATTTCAGCAACTTCGGTTACTTCTTTGCTCTTAGTGATTACATGGATTTAGCCTTAACCGGAGATTACTATTCAAAAGGGGGATTTGCTGCGAAATCCAGATTTAGATATGCAGAACGATATAAGTTAAATGGAAATTTTAATGCCGAGTATTCTTTTTATAAAGAGGGAGAAGAATCAGATCCCAATGCCGTAAGAAGAAAAGATTATAATCTTCAATGGGCGCATTCGCAAACATTTAATCCAACTACAACTCTTGATGTAAACATGCAGTTTGTATCCAGCAGTTTCCTTTCTACTAATAGTGTTGATTATGATAATCTTTTAAGAACAGATATTATATCAAATGCAAACTTTAGAAAAAGATGGGATGAATCGGGAAACAGTTTATCTTTAAGTTACAGCAGATCACAAAATCTGAAAACCGGAAATATCAATGAAACTTTGCCAAGTCTTAATTTTAATGTCCCCACTTCTTTTCCATTTAGAAAGGGTAGAAATATAAGTAAAGATCAAAATTGGTATGAATACATCGGTTATAGTTATTCAGGTCAACTTAGAAATAATCGAAATAAAACTGACGGCAACTTAAAGGTAAGAGGAGGTATTCAGCACAATATCAGCGTTAATGCTTCTCCTAAGATCGGTTATTTCAATATCTCACCAAGAATAAACTACACAGAAAAATGGTATAATAAGAAAATCAGAAGATCAGAAGTATTAATAGCAGATACAACTCAGCAGTCAGGTTATAGAAGCACAACAGTTGATGAAGACATACATGATATTAATTTTGTGAGATCATTCGATTTTGGAATTTCAGCTTCGACCAAAATTTATGGTATTATGCAGCCGAATATGCTTGGAATAGAAGCTTTCAGGCATACTGTTCAACCATCCATTTCTTATAATTATCGTCCCGATTTTTCAGAAGAACATTGGGGATATTGGACTACTTATACAAATTCTGCCGGTGAAGAAGTAAAGTATGATCAGTATGGAAAAGAGATATTCGGTGGTGCCGGTTCTGGTGAATCACAAAGAATAAGTTTTTCAATCGGAAATATTTTCGAAATGAAAACAATGAAAGATCCTACCGATACAACATCGCAATCTGAGAAAATTCAGCTTCTTAATTTAGGGATAAGTTCTGGTTACGATTTTACCAGAGACAGCCTTAAACTTGATGACCTTAGGTTAACTTATAGAACTCAAATTGGTGATATTCTCAGCTTAAATGGAAGTTCAGTTTATTCTTTTTATGAACATAACGGAAATAATTTTATAAATAGATTTCTTGCAAGTGATAACCGCGGTTTATTCAGATTGACGAGTTTCAGTTTTTCTGTAGCTTTAAATCTTTCAGGAGATAAAATAAAAGGGGAGGATAGAACAGGAGAAACCGAAGAGGAAGAATATGAATCATTTAAGCAAAGTAAATATGTTGCTTTGTATGACGAAACCGAACCTCCCGATTTTTCCATTCCTTGGAATTTATCATTGAATTACAATTTCAATCTTAATAAAAGTGATGCTGCTAATGCAACTAAGAACAGCGGACTTGGATTGTCATTTGATTTTAGTCTGACTAAAAACTGGCGTTTTAAAGTTAGAGGCAATTACGATTTCCAAAGAAAAGAAATTTCTGCTCCCGATGTAGCAGTTTATAGAGATTTGCACTGTTGGGAAATGAATTTCACTTGGAAACCTTTTGGTACATACAGAGGTTTTAGATTAGAAATAAGAATGAAAGCACCAGAGTTAAGAGATATTAAAGTTACTAAATCACGAGGATTATATACGGGAAGAAGATAAATGAAGCACTATTTAATCGATGGAAATAATCTGCTTCATAAAATGAAGGATCTCAAATCAGTTCAAAAGGAAAATCCACAGGAATCAAGAGAGAAACTTGCTCACCGTTTAGATCGATTTTTCTTAAATAAAAAAGTAAAAGCCACACTTCACTTTGATGGATTTCCACAGGAAGCAATCAAAACATTAAAAGTGAAAATTCTTTACAGCGAATCGAAAACTGCAGATGATGAAATTAGACTCCAAATTGATAGAACAAAAAATCCTAAAACTCTAATTATAGTTTCTTCTGACAGAAGAATTTACGAATATGCAAAGGTAAATAGTGCAGAGTATCTTAAAGCTGAAGATTTTGTTCAAGAAATGAAAAAGCTTAACAAAAAAAGTGAGGAAGAAGAAAGAATTAAATCAATTGATGATGAAGCAATTAAAAAATTATTCGGTGTTGATGAATGAATAGAATAATTAATGTAATTATTGCAGTAATATTTTTAGTAACAAGCAATTTTGGATTTGATACTCTTCAAGTGAAAGAAGTTGGTCCAGGAGTTATTTATTACAAAATTATTGATTCAATCAGACCGTTAAGTATCGACGTCTTAAAAATAGATTTGAAGAACAAGGAGAATGATTTAGAAGTATTTATTCCTTTTGATACACTTGGCGTTGGAGGTTTAACAGCATCGCAATTTTCAAAATATCTATCAAAAAAAGATTTTAATGTTATTGCCGGAGTTAATGCTGATTTTTTTGGAGGCTATCCAATCCAAGCACAAAACTCAACTATTTCAAACGGTGAACTGATTAAAGGAGCAAATCTAAATCGCTCACTTTTGATAATTGATTCCAATAAAACTCCTTCGATAGATAGGTATAAGTTTGTCGGTGAATTGTTAATTACTCAAAAGAAATACAATATAGATGGATTTAATAATGTAAATCCAAATTCAGAAATTGTTTTAGTTAATAATCGATTAAAAAATTACAGTAAAGAATTTCATCCCTTTCAATATCCAATTAATCTAAGATCAGATTTGAAACTGAATAAACAAATTGATTCTGTATTCGATGAGAATAATGAAAATATTCAAAATAGTTTTCTTCTATTGTCGAAGAATCCAATTAATGAATTTAGCAAATCGAATGAAGGAAGCATTAAGTTATACTTTAGGGATATTGAAGATAAATCAATAAAATCAATGGTAGGAGGATTACCAGGTTTATATAAAAATTCCAAAATAACACATGATTTTTTTGGAATTGAAAATGTGCGGAGCGAAAAATTTATAGATAAAAATCCTAGAACTGCAGTCGGTTATAATTCAACAAAAGATACATTGATTATTCTAACTGTAGATGGCAGAAAGCCAAATCATTCAATGGGATTGAATTTATATGAATTATCCCGTTTAATGAAAATGTTAGGATGCACTGATGCATTAAATCTTGACGGCGGCGGTTCCACCTCAATGGTAATTAGAGACAGTGTTGTAAATAAACCATCTGATTTAACTGGAGAAAGAATTTTATACAGTATGTTGATGGTACTTTCTAAAAACAAATCCGAAAATAGAATTGAAGTCTTTCCAAAGTTTAAGGAAATAATGCATAACCATACAATTGATTTTGATTTGAAAGTTTTTGATAAGTGGGGTTTTGAAACTAAACTAGATTCTTCTTATGTTGAAATTAAAGTTGAAGGTGTTGAAGGACAATTCAATAATTATGAGTTTATTCCAAGAACAACCGGAAATGCACTTTTTATTTGGAATTATAAAAATCTTTCTGATACATCAAGAGCAGTTATAATTCCGGGTGAATAAACTAAACTTGCTCTTCTCCTAAAACTTGATTTAACAAAAATACAGCAGAATTTTTTTGAGTTAAAATCTGCGGCAAAGTAAATAATAAAAATAAAAGAAACTTATTGTATGCTTACGTCTTATAATAAGACAAGAGATCGCAAAAGTCTAACAAGAAATATAATATGAAAAAGAAAATAGTAATTATAGGTGGGGGATTTGGCGGATTAAATGCTGCAAAAGAATTAAAAGGTTTAGACGTAGAAATAACTTTAATAGATAAAACAAATCATCACTTATTTCAGCCCCTTTTATATCAAGTTGCAACTGCGGCTTTATCTCCTGGAGATATTGCTTTCCCAATAAGAGCAATTCTCAAAAAACAAAATAATGTAAAAGTAATTCTTGGTGAAGTAACTAACATTGAGAGAGAATCAAAAAAAGTTTTTTTGCAAGATGATTACTATGAATATGATTATTTAATAATAGCAATTGGTTCACGACATTCATATTTCGGAAATAGTGAATGGGAAAAGAATGCTCCCGGATTAAAAACTATATCAGATGCATTAAGAATTAGAGAAAGAATTTTACTTTCCTTTGAAAAAGCTGAACGATATGCTGAAAGGCAGTCGGTTGATAAATATTTAACTTTTGTAATTGTAGGAGGTGGACCAACGGGAGTTGAATTAGCTGGAGCAATTGCGGAAATCTCTAAGAAAACAATGTTAAAAAATTTTAGAAAAATTGATCCTGCTAAAACTAGAATATTACTTGTTGAAGCAGCCGATAGAATTCTTTCTACTTATGATAAAGATTTAAGTGTGAAAGCAAAAGCTCATTTGGAAGAGTTAGGAGTTTCCGTATTAACAAATAAAATGGTTAAGCAGATTAATCAAGAATCGGTTTTAGTTGATGATGACTTGATTGAAACATCAAATATAATTTGGGCTGCGGGAAATGAAGTATCAAAAATTCTAAAAAATCTTGATACGGAATTTGATAAAACCGGAAGAGTTGTTGTAAATAAATTCTGCAGCCTAAAAGAAGACGATACTATTTTTGTTATTGGAGACGCCGCAAATTATAATTATAAAAATGGAAGTTTGCCGGGAATTGCTCCGGTTGCATTGCAGCAAGGAAAGTATGTAGGTAAACTAATTGAACAAATAATTAAAGGTGAAAAAAAATTAAAACCGTTCAATTATTTTGATAAAGGAAGCATGGCAACAATAGGAAGAGCAAAAGCAATTCTGCAAGTCGGTAAATTTAAGTTAAGTGGATTTTTAGCTTGGCTGGCTTGGAGTTTAGTACATATTTTCTTTTTGATTACTTTTAGAAATAAATACAAAGTAATGTCTGAATGGATTTGGTATTACATTTCGCTCAGAAATGGAATTAGATTGATTACAAATAGAACAAAAATTTAAGAGGGAAGAAAATGAGTGTAAATATAAAAAGAACCGGACATACAGCAATTGAAGTTGACGATATAAAGCAATCTGCTGATTTTTACATTAACAATTTTGGATTTGAAGAAGGCTACATTGCTGAAGACTGGGGAATAGTAAGAAAAAACGGAGATGATATTGCCTTTATAAAAAAAGGAGTCTCACATCATCCGCCTCACTTTGGGTTAAGAGTAAATTCTAATAAAGAAGTTGAAGATGCGTTCAATAATCTTAAGGATAAAGTGAGAATATTAAAAGAACTAAAAATGCACAGAGATAATAGTTATTCATTTTACTTTGCTGATCCGGACGGTAATGTTGTTGAATTAATTTATGATCCGAACAATCCATAAGGAAATTAAGTAAACCTCCAAATTACTATAAAAAGCAATTTGGAGGTTTTATCAAAACAAGCTAATCAATTTTACTATTTCTTAATCTCAACGAATTAGAAACCACGCTAACAGAGCTAAGAGACATAGCAAGGGCGGCAAACATTGGATTTAATAATCCGGTTGCAGCTAAAGGTATTCCGATTACATTATAAATAAAAGCCCAAAACAAGTTTTGTTTTATTGCAGAAACAGTTTTCTTGGATAAATTAATCGCTTTATAAATATCCTTTATTGAACCTTTCATTAAAGTTAAAGATGCAGATTCAATTGCAACGTCAGTTCCGGTTCCAATTGCAATGCCAACATGAGCAAGAGTTAAAGCAGGCGCATCATTAATACCGTCGCCAACCATTGCAACAGTTTCGTCATTCAGTTTATACTTACTTACTATATTTGCTTTATCTTTCGGAAGAACTTCAGAAAATACTTCATCAATTTTAACTTCTTTTGCAATGGCTTCTGCTGAAGATTTATTATCTCCGGTTGCTAGACTTAATTTAATTCCCATTTCATGAAGTTTTTTAACTGCTTCTTTTGAGTCATTTTTTAGTGGATCTTCAATTACCAATATGCCTTTTACTTCTTCATTTATAGAGACAAAAATAATTGTTTTTGCCGAAGACAAAATATCTTTGTATTCTTTCTTAATATCTGAAATGTTTATAGAAAATTCGGTCATTAATCTTTCATTACCTATCAGCACGGTTTTGTTATCATAAACTGCAGTAATTCCCATACCGGGATGATTCTTGAAAGTTTCAACTTTATCATCCAATAAACTATCATCCATATATTCTATAATTGCTTGAGATAGAGGATGTTCTGATTTCTTTTCGATACTTCCAACAATCTTAAGCAATTCATCTTTTTCTATATTTATAGGAATTGCCTCAGTAAGTTTTGGCTTTCCTTCGGTCAAAGTTCCGGTCTTATCAAATATTATTCTGTTAACTTTATTCAATATTTCTAAACTTTCGCTATTCTTTATTAAAATTCCGTTTTTAGCTCCCAATCCGGTTCCAACCATTATTGCAGTAGGTGTTGCTAGTCCCAATGCACATGGACATGCAATTATTAAAACAGCAACAAAATAAATTAATGCATCTGCAAAACTTCCTTCTGTTATATACCAAATAATAAAAGTAAGTGCTGCGATAAATATTACTGTTGGGACAAACACAGCTGAAATTTTATCCGCAAGTTTCTGAATAGGAGCTTTACTTGCTTGGGCATCTTCAACTAATTTAATAATCTGTCCTAATACAGAATTTTTATTTACTGCTTTAACTCTGAATTTGAAACTGCCGTTTTTATTAATAGTACCGCCAATCACTTTAGAACCTTTAGTCTTTTCAATTGGAATTGATTCGCCGGTAATCATCGATTCATCAACAGTCGAGTGTCCATCTTCAATTATTCCGTCAGCCGGAATTTTATTGCCAGGTTTTACTAAAACAATGTCATCAATAGATAACTCAGAAATATTGATTTCTTGTTCTTTTCCATTCTTTATTATAACAGCAGTTTTTGGTTTTAATCCAATTAGTTCTTTGATAGAATTTCTAGTTTTCTTCTTAGCTCTACTTTCTAATAATCTACCTAATAGAATTAATGTTACAATTACTGCAGCGGTTTCAAAATATACATGCTGGTCAATTCTATTTGAAAGTAATTCCGGAAATAGAGTTACAAATGTACTATAAATAAAGGCTGAACCGGTTCCGATTGCAACCAAAGTATTCATTTCTGCTGAAAAATGTTTTAAGTTATTCCATGCAACAACAAAAAATCTTTTTGCAGAAATAAACATTATTGGTGTAGTAATTATCAACAATAGCTTTTGAGTTTGATTAACAGTTAAAGGCCATATATTTATAAACCACTCAAAATCAAAAGCCATACTTATCACAAAAACAGGAAAGGTTAGTATTAAGGCAAACAGAAAATCATTTTTTAATTTATTGTAATGTTTATCTGCTTCATCCTCTTCATTCTTTTGATTTTCAACTGGACTAGAATCATCATCTGATTGATTTTCTAACTTTAATTTATAACCGTACTCGTCAATTTTTTTTGCAATTTCATTTAAGTCAACTTCTTTATCATCTGCTTCAAAGCTTAGTTTTTCAGTCGCAAAATTAACCGTTACATCTTCAACACCGTCAAATTTCTTTACAACTTTTTCAACTCTTGCAACACAGCTTGCGCAAGTCATACCTTCAACCGGAATATTAAATATCTTTTTCATTTCTCAAACACCTTCACATTACTATTTAATTTAACTTCTTCAAGCCTTTGTAAAATCTATTGCTTTTTAACTTTGTATCCGGCTTCTTCAATTGCTTTTATAAAGTCTTCTTCACCAAACTGATTTTCATCATAAGTAACTTCGGCTTTACCAATTTCCACTTTCATTTCTGCCGGATTTAATTCCTTCAATTCCATTTCAACTCCTTTAACACAATGCATGCATGACATGCCTTCGATAGCAAATTCTTTAGTTACCATTTTTTCTCCTTTTAAATTATTTATTAATGCTCATCTAAAATATTAATCAGACAAGAAGTATGCGTTACATAATTTTTAAAAAGTTTTATATAATTTTAGCTGATAAACGGTAAGGTTAAGCTTTTTTGAAAATGCTATTTTAAAGAATCTATTGATTCTCTAATAGAATTAGTATTCTTTTTAAATTCCGTGGCAGTCATTCCGGTAATTTTTTTGAATTGAGAAGATAGATGATTAACTGAAGCATAACCTAATTTGTATGCAATTTCACTTAATGTTAATTCATCATATTTAAGGAGTTCTTTTGCTTTCTCAATTTTCTGCAGAATATAAAAATGTTCAATAGTTATATTTTCTTTTGACGAAAAGAGGGAACTAAGGTAGGTATAATCTTTATTTAGCTTCGATTCCAACAGGGAAGAGAGATTTCGGTTCAATTCATTTTCTTGAATCGAAAGAATAATTATTTTTTTTATATCTTCAATAAGTTTTGCAGATTTGTCTTCAATTAATTCAAAACCATTTTCAAGTAACACTTCTTTTACTTTATCCAATAAATTTAAAGGTAATTGTTCTACTAATTCTACCTCACCTAAAGAAATATTGCTTGGATAAATTCCTAATTTATTCAGTTCGTCTTTTACTACTTTAATACAACGCGGACAAACCATATTTTTGATAAATAGTTTCATTACATTTGTTTTGAAATTTCTATACAATAATAAGAATTAAAGATGAAAAAAGTTATTCTAAAGAAGAATGAAGAACGAAGAATTAATCTTGGACACATTTGGATATTCAGCAATGAAATAAAAGAAATAATAGGTGATGTTCAATCCGGTGATATTGTTCAAGTCTTCGATTCGAGAAATAGTTTTATAGCAAATGGTTTCTATAATAAGTCATCTTTGATTTCTGTTAGAGTATTAAACAAGGAAACAGAAATTAACTTTCCAAATCTCTTAAGTGAAAGAATAAATAACGCTTATAAATTAAGAAAGCTATTCTATCCAAATCGAAAATCATTTCGATTAGTTTTTAGTGAAAGTGATTATCTGCCAGGATTAATAATTGACAAATTTAATTCAACTTTTGTTTTGCAGGTTTATTCATTTGGAATGAATAATTATCTTGATGAAATTTCCCGCATACTTAAAAATGATTTTAATGCAGAAAATATTTTTACTAACAATGATGAATATTTTAGAAAATTGGAAGGATTGGATATTGATCAAAAAATACTTCTAGGTTCTGATGCAGTTGAAGAAATTATTAATGATGGAAAAGTTAATTATCACATAAATTTTAAATCTACTCAGAAAACGGGTTTCTTTTTTGATCAATGTGATAATAGAGAATTTTTAGGAAAATTAGTCAATGGTAAAAAATATCTAGATCTGTTTTGCAACTCAGGTGGATTTGGTCTTCATGCAGCCTTAAATGGCGCAAAAGAAATTATGTTTGTAGATTCATCCAAATCTGAAATTGAGAATGTAAAACGAAATTATCACTTAAATAATTTTGAAAGTAATGTTGGTTACACTGAGTCTGATGCCTTTGAATTTATGAAAGAAATAAATGAAAGAAACGAAAAATATGACATTGTTAATATTGATCCCCCAGCATTTGCAAAAAATAAAAAGTCCTTAAGCAATGCAATAAAAGGTTATGAGCGAATAAATTCTTTGGCAATAAATGCCACAGCAGTAAATGGTTTGTTTGCTACATCATCATGCTCCCATCATTTGAATGAGCAAGAATTTTTCAGAATGATTTTAAGGGCGGCAAATAAATCAAACCGGAAAATACAACTACTTCATTTTAATGGAGCTTCGTTAGATCATCCGTCACTTCCTTCAATGGATGAAACTAAGTATCTAAAATTTGCTCTTTTCAAATTAGATTAAGAGAGAAAATTCTATTATAAAAATAAAAAATCATAATTTTTGATTTTATTGAAAATTCTCATAAATAAATATTATTGAATACAAATTAGTTTTCACGATTAGTAATATTATTCTTATATTTTAATCCAACCATTTTTAACTCTTCTGATAGGACTACTTAATGAAAGCAAAACTAATACTTGAAGACGGAACAGAGATTGTAGGAACTTCTTTCGGCTCACAAGAAAAAACTGAAGGGGAAGTTGTTTTTAACACTGGTATGGTAGGTTATCCGGAAACTTTAACTGATCCTTCTTATGCCGGACAAATATTGGTGATGACTTATCCATTGATTGGCAATTATGGTGTTCCAAATAAAGAATTAGAAAACGGATTATTAAAGAATTTTGAATCTGATAAAATTCAAGTAAATGGATTAATAATTTCTGATTATTCATTTGAGTATTCACATTGGAGCGCAGTAAGATCACTTGATGATTGGATGCGAGAAGAAAAAATTCCTGGTATCTTTGGAATAGACACAAGAATGCTTACCAGAAAATTACGTGATCATGGCACTTTACTTGGAAAAATTGTTTTTGAGAATGAATTTCATTTGCAGCACGATTCATTAATTAATGATCCAAATAAAAGTGATTTAGTTAGAACAGTTTCTATCAAAGAACCTAAGCTTTATGAAAGAGGAAGAAAAAAAATAGTTTTAGTTGACTGTGGAGTAAAGAACAATATCATTCAAGCATTTCTAAAAAGAGATATTTCAGTTCTACAAGTTCCTTATGATTATGATTTCTTATCTATTGAAGCTGACGGATTAATGATTTCTAACGGTCCCGGCGATCCTAAAATGAATACTACTACAATAGAAAACGTAAAAAAAGCTATGGCAAAGGGAATGCCGATATTAGGAGTTTGCCTTGGCTGTCAAATAATTGCATTAGCATCCGGAGCTGATACATATAAATTAAAATATGGTCATAGAAGTCATAACCAGCCGGTAAATGAAATGGGAACAAGAAGATGTTTTATTACTTCTCAGAATCATGGTTATGCAATTGATTCCAGATCTCTCTCAGAAGATTGGCGAGAATGGTTCCAAAACGATAATGACGGAACAAATGAAGGAGTGATTCATATTTCAAAACCGTTTTTTGGTGCACAGTTCCATCCTGAAGCTTCACCCGGACCGGATGACACCGAATTTATTTTTGACATGTTTGTAAGGGCTTTATAAATGATAAAAAAAGGTAAACCAAAAAAAGTTTTAATATTAGGATCAGGTGCATTACAAATAGGGCAAGCCGGAGAGTTTGATTATTCCGGTAGTCAAGCCATTAAAGCACTTAAAGAAGATGGAATAGAAACCGTTTTAATAAATCCAAATATTGCTACAATCCAAACTTCCGAGCATTTGGCAGATAAAGTTTATTTCGTCCCAATAAAAATTGAGTTTGTAGAAAAAGTTATCGAAAAGGAAAAACCGGATTCTATTCTTCTCGGATTTGGCGGACAGACAGCACTTAATGCCGGCGTTGAACTGCACGATAAAGGTATTCTTCAGAAATATAATGTGAAAGTATTAGGTACTTCTGTTGAAACAATTAAGGATACGGAAGATAGATTTTTATTTGCAGAAAAAGTTAGAGAAGCCGGATTAAAAGTAGCTCTAAGTAAAACTGTTGAAAATGTTGAAGAGGCAGTTTTAGCTGCCGAGAAAATAGGTTTTCCTGTTATGGTTAGAATTGCTTATGCTCTTGGCGGACTTGGTTCTGGAATAGTTAATAACAAAGAAGAATTAATTGAAAAATCAAAAAGAGCTTTTGCATTTACAAGTCAAATTTTAATTGAAGAATCACTATACGGCTGGAAAGAAGTTGAATACGAAATAGTTAGAGATCAGTATGATAACTGTATTACTGTTTGTAACATGGAAAATTTTGATCCTATGGGAATTCATACCGGTGATTCTATTGTAGCTGCTCCGGTTCAGACACTTACTGCAAAAGAAAATTTTAAGCTAAGATCAATTGGTATAAAGCTTATAAGACATTTGGGAATTATAGGAGAATGCAATATTCAATATGCACTTAGTCCTTTTTCTGATGATTACAGAATTATTGAAGTTAATGCTAGACTTAGTAGAAGTTCTGCACTTGCATCCAAGGCAACCGGCTATCCACTTGCTTTTGTTGCTACTAAATTAGCAATTGGATATAATCTTAATGAAATTGAAAATATCATAACAAAAGAAACATCTTCATGTTTTGAACCGGCACTTGATTATGTAGTTCTAAAATTTCCTAGATGGGATTTGCAAAAGTTCGGTTTAGTGAACAAAGAACTTGGTTCAGAAATGAAATCTGTCGGCGAAGTTATGTCAATAGGAAGAAGTTTTGAAGAAGTAGTACAGAAAGCAATAAGAATGCTTGATATTGGAATGAATGGACTTGTATGTAATGAACTCCAATTTGAAGATTTAGATAAAGCCATTGAGATTCCAAATGATAAAAGAATCTATGCTATTGCCGAGGCTTTTGATTTAGGTTATACAGTTGAGAAAATTCATCAGCTTTCTAAAATTGATAAATGGTTTTTGTATAAACTAAAAAATATAGTAACTACTAAAAAAGAATTAGAAGTTATGCAGTTGGAAGATCTTGATGAAGAAATTTTAACTGATGCAAAAAAGAAAGGATTTTCTGACAAACAAATTGCAATCTTGGTTGATTCTTCAGAAATGAAAGTTAGGGAATTTAGAAAATCAAAAAATATTAAGCCCTTTGTTAAACAGATTGATACTATGGCAGCTGAGTTTCCGGCACAAACCAATTATTTGTATATGACTTATAACGCATTTGAAGATGATATTAAAGCAGGTGATGATAATCAAATAGTAGTTTTAGGTGGAGGAGCTTATAGAATCGGTTCTTCAGTTGAATTTGATTGGTGCTGCGTAAACTCTGTATTAACATTGAATAAGCTAAATTATAAATCCATTATGATTAATTATAACCCGGAAACTGTTAGTACTGATCATGATATCTGCGATAAACTTTATTTTGAAGAAATGTCATTAGAAAGAGTTTTAGATATTTATGAAAGGGAAAATCCTAATGGTGTTATTGTTTCAATGGGGGGACAAATACCGAACAATCTTGCAATTAAATTAAGCAAGAATGGTGTTAATGTTTTAGGTACTTCAACCTCGCAGATAGATAATGCAGAAAACAGACACAAATTTTCTGAAATTTTAGATCAGTTGGAAATCGATCAGCCCGATTGGAAGGAATTAACTGATTTGGAATCAGCCAAACATTTTGCAAAGATGGTTGGCTATCCGGTTTTAATAAGACCAAGTTATGTATTAAGCGGTGCTGCAATGTCGGTTGTATTAACTGAAGATGAACTTGAAACTTATCTTAAGAAGGCATCTGATATTAGTAATGAACATCCGGTGGTAATGAGTAAATTTATAACCGATGCAAGAGAAATAGAAGTTGATGCTGTAGGTGATAACGGGGAATTATTCTGCTATGCAATTTCTGAACATGTAGAAAATGCAGGAGTTCATAGTGGTGATGCAACAATTGTTCTTCCTCCGCAAAGAACTTATTTGGAAACAATGCGTAAAGTAAAAATTATTACTAAGAAAATTGCCAAAGCATTTAAAATTACCGGACCATTTAATATTCAGTTTATTGCTAAAGATAATAACGTAAAAGTAATTGAATGTAATTTAAGAGCATCAAGAAGTTTTCCATTTGTCTCCAAAGTTCTCAAAATTAATTTTATTGATATTGCTACAAAATTAATGATGGGGGAAAAAGTGACAAAAGTTGATAAATCATCATTTGATGTTGATTATGTTGGAGTCAAAGCTTCACAATTTTCTTTTACTAGATTGAAAGGATCCGATCCTGTTACCGGAGTTGAAATGTCTTCTACGGGAGAAGTAGCTTGCCTTGGTGATGACTTTAACGAAGCTTTCCTCAAAAGTATTTTATCAACCGGATTTAAAGTACCTCAGAAAGGGGTCTTATTATCAACAGGAACTTATAAAAACAAAGCTGAATTTATTGATGAACTAAAAATACTTGAGAAAATAGGATTAAAATTCTATGCTACAAGCGGCACTGCTGAGTTTTATAAGGAGAATGGAATTGAGGTTGAGACCTTATTCAGACCATACGATAATGAAGAACCTTCAATATTAACTTATCTGAATGAAAGAAAAGTTGATTTAGTAATTAATATTCCCAAAACTACCGATAAGGAAGAATTGGATAGTGATTATTTAATAAGAAGGCGTGCCGTTGATCTTAATGTTCCTCTTATAACTAATATTCAAATCGCTAAAAGGTTTGTTAAATCATTAAAACAATTTATTGATAGAGATATTCAAGTTAAAAGCTGGGATGAATATAACTGAGTGATTTGACAGTGCTAAATAAATCAAATAAAAGAGAGATTTTGATTAGAAAACTAAATCGAATTTTGTCTCAGACAAGTAAAGTTTGAAGTAGCTATTTTTCAGAATTTATAATAAATTGTCAGAGATTAAGAAAGAATATTCTAACTATATAAAGAGGTGCTTATGAAGAAAATGATTTACAGTTCATTAATATTTTTATTCTCAGTTAGTTTATTTGCACAGGTGCAAATTGATACGGATTGGGAAAAAACAGGACTCAGTTCAAGTCTTCCATCTTGGTTTAGTACAACTCATCTCGAAAGAGGTTTAGCTTATAACCATGCAACCCATAATGTTTATGTTGTAAGTAGAAACGGCGGTACTTTTATTAGAATAATGAATAGTGAAGATGGTTCCGATGTTGGTAATTTAGATGCAACAGGAATCTCCGGCGGTACATATGCACTAAATGATATTGGTGCATCATTTGATGGTAAACTTTATGCAATTAATTTAGCAATTGGTGCAACATCATTTGTTAAAATTTACAAGTGGGACGATGATTCAGATGTTCCTACTGTTGCTTTTAATAGTGATTTAGGAGGAGTTGATAACAAAAGAATAGGAGATAAATTTACTGTTTATGGATCGGCTGTTGATAACAGTGTAAAAATATTTCTTGCCGATGCAACTAATAGTAAAATATATATTCTAGGTACAGCAGATTTTGGCGAAACATTTACTTTAGAGGAAACTATTGTATTACCAGCAAGTTCATTTGGTTCTACACCTTCTGTATTTCCAATTTTTAATGATGATCAATTAGAAATATTAATTACCAATAGTAATGGTAAAAGTCTTGCTGCTTATGATTTAACCGGCACTCAAGTTGGAGTAATTCCAGGAAGTATTGTTGGAACCGGTTCAAATGCTGTTATGGCAGTAGAACTTAATAATGTTACTTATTTAACAACTTTTCAATATGGTGCTACAACAGAAAATGCAAGATTAGTATTAGTAGGTGAAGATCCAGCAAATGCAGTTAGTGTAGGTCAAACTCCTTCTATATTTTCTGTAACAAATACTAACGGTACAGGTGATATTGATATTAGTTACAATCAAGATGGTACAATTACTTTATTCGTATTAAGTACAAATAATGGTGTAGGTGCCTATACAATTTCAGCACCCCAAGTTACAGACGGTCTTTTCTTAGAACCTTTTTCTGAAATTGCTAATAAACAAAATACAAATTCAGGATTCGGTGGTGATATTAATATTGATGCTCTCTCTTATTATGTTGATGATACTCATCTTTATATTGGCGTTGAAGGTAAATTAAATACCGGATCAAATGATGGAATTGCTTTATTTGTTGGTTTATCAAATTTATCCGGACAAGGTGTAAGTGCCGGAAGCGCTTTAGGTGCAGTTAATGGCGGCGGACATGTTTTTGGTGCAGGTGCTTCTTCATTTGCTAATGATTTTGAAACACATTATGGTTTCGTTGTTAATCCTGGCGGCGGTGCTACAGACGTTTATATTGATGCTGTTAAATATGTTGGAACTCCGGCTGGACAATATTTAGGAAATGCAAACCAATCCGGTTCTACAGGTACCGGCCCTTCTACAGATGGTATTTTTTCTGCAAATTCTGTTTCATTTGGTTTTTATAATTCTATGCCCGATAATAAACGCGGATGGGAAATTGCTATTCCTTTAAGTGAATTAGGCAATCCAACATCAAGTGATGTTGTTGAATTATTTGCCGTGGTTGTTTCAAGTACCGGATGGTTTAGTGATGTAACAGTTCCTGGTAACATCACAACTGGTAATTTAGGTGAAAATCCTAATTTCTCTACTTTAGCCGGCGGTCCTTTCCATAGTTTTGGTGCTCCAATTCCGGTTGAATTAGTTTCTTTCAATTCTTCTGTTGTTAATAATAATGTTAATTTAACTTGGACTACAGCAACAGAAGTTAACAACTCAGGTTTTGAAGTTCAAAGAAGTAGTGATAATAAAACTTTCCAAACAATTTCATTTATAAATGGAAAAGGTACTTCAACCGAAATTAATCATTACAGTTTTACCGATTCTGAATTAACCGGTGGTGTATATTTTTATAGATTAAAACAGATTGATTTTGACGGTACGTTTGAATTAACTAATTCTATTGAAGTAAATGTTGAGCAAATTCCAACTTCATTCTCGTTAAATCAGAATTATCCAAATCCGTTTAACCCGGTAACCTCAATTAGTTTTTCAGTTGCCCAAAATGGTTTAACTAAATTGGTTGTTTATAATTTACTTGGTCAGCAGGTTGCAACATTATTTAATAAAAACGCAGAAGCAGGGCAGTTATACAAAGTTAATTTTGATGCATCAAAATTGAGTTCAGGAATTTACATATATTCTCTGCAGCAGAATAATTCTATTATAACAAAGAAAATGACTTTGATTAAATAACTATTTTTTCATTTTCTTAAAAGTCTTTTAAAATCCCGCTTTATGCGGGATTTTTTTTGTTTTAACCTACTTGATTTTTATCACAAATAGACGTAAATCACATCTTATAATATACCTTATATCTATTTTCCATATACTATTATAATTTATTAGTCAGTAAAAATTACTTATTACAGTAAAATAATTTAACTTTTTTACTGAAAAGTAGTATTTAGAGAGAGAAAAAAGTACCGTTTCAAGCATTTTTTGTAGCACGATTTTTGTCGTTTGTTATAACTATCAATCAATAGGAGGGGTATGTGGTAAATAGAAATAATAACTCAATAGATAATTTTGTTCAGAAGCATCAGAATAAGGTAATGGGATTAGTTTATTTTGGTGCTTCATTTCTAATTATTATTGTCGGTTTAAGAGGATTAGGAACTTTAGCCGGTCAGCTCTCAGTAATCCCGTCTTTTCTAGTTGATGCATCTGGTAAAATTGATCCGAATTGGGTAATACTAGCTTTGCTTGTTGAGTTTATTATGCTTACTCTTTTAGCTGTGTTTACTTTTCTGAATAAAGAAATTGAAAACGGAAAGTCGAATTTTTCCACTACACAAGCTTCTCAGATTCATGATTTGCGCAATGAACTCTCTAAATTAAAGGATGTTTCCAGAGAAGAATTGGATATCATAAAAACATATTTAAAAGAATTTGAAGAAATGCAGGAGAAAATCAATCATATTCAAACCAAAAATATGATGGCTATTAAAAACATGAAAGAAATGTTAAATAAATAGAATCATATTAAAAGGAGAATTAAATGAAAAAGAATATGGTTTATTTCGTTTTATACATCATTTTGATTGTTGAATTACTTGTAGTTATAACAGAGAGAGACGAACTGCAGGCTGTTGAATATGAAATTAGAAATAAAATGTTAACAACCCTTGCAGAAAATTATAAAAGTGATATTTACTTAAGTATCCCAGAAAAAGAATCCGAATACTCACTGGGTGCAAAGGAAAATGTTAGAGTAGTTTTAACCCCAATTGGATTAACATCAGAAAAAGAAAAAGAGAACATTGAGTTTTTTATTGATATTGCCGAAGATTCAAAAAATATTCCTCCTAATTGGCCTAAAGGGGGAATTAATCTAAGTACATTGAATGAAGATTACAATATTGAAAAAGAAGAAGGAAACGGCGTTTTTATAGCTAAATTCAGCCGTATAGGAAGTTATAAATTTGTTGCTTACTGCCAAGTTCAAAGAGTACTGCCGGAATATCTTCCCGAAAATCTACTTGAAGAATTAAAAAGAGAAGTTGGCGAAAACTTAATTAAGAAAAGCAATTTAGAGGATTTCATAATTAATGCTAAATCGTTTGGTGGTTTAGAGAAAAAAGAAGCAAAAATAATTTTTTGAGGAAGTATGAAATATTTATTAATAGTTTTTTTATTTGCTGTTAGTTTGTTCTCTCAAGTTCCTCAATCGGTTACAGATACAATTAAAGTAACAGCGCTACAAGAATTTAAAGTACCACGGGAGAAAAATATTCTTCTTGTTGCAGTTTATAACAGCGATTTAAGAGCTGTTCTATTAGATGAGAACGGTGTGTTCATTAGAGATATTAATGGAATATGGCAGCTCCCTACAAAAGATGAAATTGCCAGAGAAGTAAAAGGGGGAAGAGGAACTACTGTGCAGTATCATGTAGATGAAAAAATTGAAGAAGCCGGTACTTATTATATAAAACTCAATTTTGATTATGTTGATGAATATAAAAAGAAGCATAGTAATGAAGCATTCTATAGAATTGAAGTTTCAAATCCAACTCTTGCCTCAGCAATAACCTTACGCAAAAGTGGAAATTACAATTTTACGGAAAAAGAATCGTTTGCTTTTATGACTGTCGAATTTAGTGATCCTACAGCTTATTCATATAGAATTGAAGATAATCTTGGGAATGTATTGAAAGAGTCAATTGGACCAATTGCAGTTTTAGATGATGTATTTGATAAAGTAGAAAATGTTGGTAAGGAAATAACAATTATAGGTCTTTATAACGGCAAAGAATTTTTATATACATATAATGGCGATAAAGAACCGCATACTTCTCGTTGGAATGTAAAAATACAAAGACCTGTGCTTGATGAGTTCAGCGATTGGAAAAAATCAAAAGATGATCAAACAATTTATGTTAGTGCTTTTAACGAAAATGCCAGAAGAATTTTATATACATATATCGGTAAAACAGAGGATAATGGATTTGTATTGGTGCAGCCTGAAATTTCAAATTTCCGATTTACTTCAGAACCGAATAATATAATTACAAATGCAAAGGCAATTCCATCGGGAGTATTTCTTTATGTAACTTTTGATTTTAATCAAGAATTACTTGCTTTAATGAATGAATGTGCTTCCCAGGAAATTAGTTTTTCTATTGAATTTACAGATCAGTTCGGTTCTACTATCAGAAAAGAATATAATGCTGTTTTATTAAATTAATCGGCTCTAGGAATAAAAATGAAAAAATTAATCATTCTTCTTATAATTTCTGTTCAGCTTTACGCGCAGCAAATTGATGATCTAATAAAAAAAATAGATATTAAATTAAGAAATGATAAGACTTATCTCGATCTTAATTATCTTTCTTTAGATATAAAAAATGATTTCCCAGCGGAATTGTGGGAATTAAAACGTGAGCTTAAAAGACCCCCTTTATTGTTTGAAGAATCCAAATCAAATCAATACAATATTGTTTTTGTAAAAAAAGGACAAGGATTAGATTCACTCGAACTTTTATATATTCAATTGATTAGAACCAACTTAGGTACAGAAGAAACTATTTTTAGTGCGGCAGCCGGAATTGAATCTCAAGATACATCAATTGTTTATGATTACAGAGATTTTTATTTCCTTAAAGAAAAAGATAAATCTACTTATGATAAAATTCATAGAATTGTAAAAAATTATGTTTACCAAAATTATGATTCTGAAATTCCCGGGTTATTAAGTATTAATCCGAATACACAAATAAATACCAGCTTTGGTGTTACTGCAGATGATAATTTGGATTACCTTAACCATGTTAGAATTAACGATCCTTATTGGTATCCCGAACCTCCTAAAAGAAGAACTTTAGTAAGGCAGGTTGAAGATACATTTCCATTTCGTCTTGATGTTAACTTTTCATCATTAAGATTTTCTCATGAGGCTATGGATTTTGAAAATGGTAATGCTAGTATTTTTGCTACAACCGGTGATGAAATTCTTAATATCCTTCCTTATCAAGGGCAGACGGTTACAGCCGGTGCTCGACTTCTACTAGCATTAAATGCTTCACCTGACATAAATAAAGTTCAGTTTATTGATTTATCATTAGGAATAAGATTTAATGTTGATTCGAGATGGCATTTTGATAATCTTCCTTTTATTCTTGCCGAAGTTCCATACTTAAATGTAGGGAAAGGAATTGCAGCAAGTTTTTCAATCACAAGACCTTTTGGTTTACCAAACATCAATCTTAAAGTTGCCAGTGGTGAAAAAGATTATTCAGACGCAATAATAAAAAGATCAGTTAATGGAGTTTTGAGTTCTTATCATTCTTTCAATCAGATTGAAGGGACAATGTCTTTTTTCTGGAACAGCAGCGATCTCCGCACAAACAGATTTAGAATAGATGTTGGAGCCGGATATTATGATATTTATAAAGCCGAATATACTGGTAATAAAATCTCTTCTGAAAAAAGTTTTGATATAAAATTTCAGCCTCTTGCTGCAATTTATTATGATTTTGTCCCAACATTCGGACCGTTATTTGGCGCTAAGATGAAAGTCTTTGATAGTGTATTAAATGCAAATGTTTGGCTGAAATTATTTCAATTCAGCGAAAAGAATTCAGTACGTTTAGAAGTTAATTACATCTCTCAGCCATTCACAAGAAAAAAATATGAATGGGAAAAAGGGAGCGGATTAATGTTTCAACTTAGATATAGATTAGGATTATAGGTGCAATATGAAATTTTATAGAATAATATTTTTGTCAATTATTTTTAGTTTTACTTCATCTTACTTTGGGCAGGAAATTGACAGCAGTAAAGTGCAGCATCTTAAAAACGTCTATTCTAATCTAGAATATAATACGATTGCCTTTGATGATTTAAAAGGGAAGTGGCAGATAACCGATCCTTTATTAATTAGAGAAATATTTAACAGGTTCATAGTTAATGATGCCGTTAGATTAAACAGTAAAGAATTACTAAATGATTCTTTGAGAATTCTGTCAAGAAAAGTTCAAACCGGTGATATTATTATTGATCTGAGAAAAAGATATTACGACGATGAGATTGAGTACTTTGCATTTTTACCGGTAGAAGAACTAGATAAGGAAAATCCCAAATATTTTATTGATCCAATAAACGACGGGTTTTATTTGAAGAAAATTCTTGGAGAAGAACTTTATCTAAAAGTTAAAGATAAAGGATACTTCTTCTATGATATAACAAAGGATGTATATCAAAGTGAAGTTGGTTATAACTTTGATGTAAATTTAAGTCTATTCGATCCTTATGTTATGTTTTGGTCAACAACATCAAATTTTAGAAATAAATATCTTCTTTCTTTATTTGGTAAATGGGGAGAAAATTACATCTTTTTACCAGGTTGGTTTTCAAGTGATTATATACTTGGAGCAAAGTTAAATTTTAGAGATGTATTAACACAAGATCCAAATAATTATATGTACGAACTGGCAGTTGGTATTGCTGTTCCGGCAGGTAAACCTTTTACTTCTGTTCTTCCATCCAAATCAATTTTAAGAAGCGGTGAAAGTATTTATTTTAAAATATCCGGACAACCGCTAAAATATATGAATGTTGATTTTGATAAATTCTTTGTAAATCTTGAAGGCATGTTTACTGTAACAGATTACAACAGAAGTGATTTTAAACCAAAAGCAGTTTTTGAATTTACATCAATTAGAGATTATCTAGTTTTCAAACTGAATAAAAAAGATTTATTCAATCTCTTTGATTTTGGTCAATTTGAATTTGCTCTTGGTGTAAGCACTCATTCAATTTTTAATTATATAGTTGATCCTGCTTCTGCAAATTTAATTGATACTTCACCTAAAACTGATTGGACGAATAAATTTTCCCACTTTGTTTTTTCTGAGATCGGTATTGAAAAGAGGGGAGGATTGATGCAGTACAGTTTAAGTGCTCTATTCGGCCAAAATATTGTTGATGATTATAATTATGTTGGAGTTAATGCAAGAGCAATGTTAAGTGATACTTTTGGTGTGGAAATGAAATATTACACTGCTCTTAAATTTGATAAAATTAAATATCCATATAGAAGCGATACTTATTTTGTATTTTCACCAATATTTAGAATAAATTATTAATTCTGGTAAGTAAAGATTTTGTTCATTCCTTTATTATTGCGTTAAACAAAATCTTTCAATAATTTTAAAAATTATCGGCCCTGGAGATTTTTAAAAATAATACCAGAGAATAAATGCTTCACAAAGAAGATAAAAATGGATCTAAGAAATCCAGTGCTAATGCGGTTTCGAAGAAGAATTCATTTAGAAAAATTGATAATAATTTATTGTTCCAGATTTATGATTTATCTCCTTTCCCAATATTTATTATTGATGTAATAAATAATTCCGAATTTATATTTGCTGGAAGTAATAAAATACACCAGCAGGTTATGAAGTTTCCCATCAATAATTTTGCAGGTAAATCTATTGATGATTTATCGGAAATTATTCCCAAAAGAATAATTAATAAATTCAAAAACAGATATAAGAAATGTGTTAAAACTAAAAAGGTTATAGAATACTTTGAGACTTATAAACTTCAAAGTGATGAATCATACTGGCATACATTTCTAAATCCAATATTAGATAAATCGGGAAATGTAATTAGAATAATAGGCAATTCTCACAATATTTTTGAGCTAATCAACACACAAAAGGAAATAAAAAACCATAAAGAAAATCTTGAAATAGTAGTTGAAAAAAGAACAAAGGAATTGGATGACCTTAATAAATCTCTTCAAAATGAGATTAAGAAACGGGAAAAAACTACTAAACTTCTAAAAAATTCCGAGGCATTAATCAATTCTATATTAAATGCCGTTCCACAAAAAATTTATTGGAAGGATACTTATCATAGATATTTAGGATGTAATAAAAGTTTTGCAAATAAGTTAGGTTTCAAAAAAGTCAGTGATGTTGTAGGTCTTACTGATTATGATTTATTTGATGATGAACTGGCTTCAAAGCATTTTGATATTGAGAAAAAAGTAATTAAAACAAATAAACCTCTGCTGGATTTTGAAGAGCAGATTCAATTTAATAATGGCAAGGTTAGATGTTATAGAAGGAGTGTTTTACCATTTGTAATTAATAGTAAAACTAGAGGGGTAATAGGCACTTTTGAAGATATAACACTACTAAAAGAAATTGAAAGTGAGTTAAAAGAAACAAATATTGCAAAGGACAAATTCTTTTCAATAATTGCGCACGATTTAAGAAGTCCGTTAACAGCCCTCTTAGGTTTTTCCGAAATATTAAAAAATGAATATTCTGATATGACTGAGGAAGAAGTTGATGAATGTTTATCGGGAATTAATAACGGAATAAAAGGTCTTCAGAGTCTGATTCTTAATCTACTTGAATGGGCCAGAATACAGACTAACAGAATTGATTATAATCCTACCGATTTTGATGTTTATGATACCGTATTGGAAGTTCTTCTTGCGCAAAGCATAAATATTAAACAGAAGGAAATAGAAATTGTAAAAAGAATTACTCCAAAATCTTATGTTTATGCAGATGAATACATGATAAGAGCGGTAATTAGAAATATAATTTCAAATGCAGTTAAGTTTTCCAACAAAAAAGGTAAAATAATTATTGATTCCAAAATGAATAAAAATCACTTAATTTTTTATGTTGAAGATGAAGGAATTGGAATTTCTGAAAGCGACAGAGAAAGTATTTTTTATATTGATAAACAGTTATCCAATAAAGGTACTGAAGGAGAGGACGGAACCGGACTTGGTTTAATTTTATGTAAAGAATTTATTTCCAAAAATAATGGTAATATTTGGTTTGAAAGTAAAGAAGGAAAAGGAACAACTTTTTATTTTTCAATTCCAATAAAAAAATAAACAATAAATCCGAGATCAAAATGATAATGTGGAAGAAAGAGTACAGCATTGGAATTGATTCAATTGATGCACAGCATCAGCAGTTAGTAAATATAATTAACGAATTAAAAGATGGAATAGATAACAAGAAGGAAAATGAAGTATTAAAAGAGACACTCCCAAAACTAGTTGAGTACTCAAAAATCCATTTTCATGATGAAGAAAAACAAATGGAAATGGCCGGTTATACGGATATTCATCTTCATAAAGCTCAGCATAAAATTTTGATCAACCAAATAATTCAAGTTCTTGAGCAATTAAAATCGGGTAAAACCAATGTATCAATCAGTCTATTCGATTTTCTTAAAAATTGGTTATTAAAACATGTCTTGGATCATGATAAAGAATTTGGTTACTTTGTAAACGAAAAGCGATAAGAATAAAAGGTGAATTTTTTTTTTATTAATTCACCTTTTATAAAATTATGGTTTTATACTTCCGAAAACATCTTTTAAAATATCATTAATTCTTGCAGAAGGATTTTCTCTAATATTTTTTTCTTCCTTTGCAATCATGGTATATAATCCATCCAAAGTTTTTGAAGTAACATATTGATCAATATCTGTGACCTTAACACTAACAAAAGGTATTGATTTTATATTTGATGTGAGATCTTTGTATGTCTTTGTAACTCCAACTTGATTCATAGCATTAGTAACAATAGGTTTGAACAAATCAGTAAGTTTTCCTTCAGTTTTATCTTTAAAGTACAATGTTGCTTCATTTTCTTTTCCGTTAAGAATATTCAAAGCATCGGTTATTGTCATTTCTTTTATTGCATCAATAAAAATTGGTGCGGCAGATTTTGAAGCAGTTTCCGCTGCACGATTCATACTTAGAATCATTTCATCAAATTGAGAACCCAAACCGAATTGTCTAGCTGTTTTTTCTATTGTTTGAAGTTCGCTGGGTAATAAAATTTTGATTAGATCATTTCCATAAAAGCCGTCAATTTTAGAAACTAAATCTACTGCGTTTCCGGTACCTACGTTTAATGCTTCTTTTAATCCGGCAGCAATTTGATCATTGGATAGATTTGAACTTGATTGTTTATCACCGGAAAGTGCTCCTTTTACTCCTTTAATTAAATCATCAAATTGTGCTGATGAAGTAATTGGAAAAAGTAATAGAAGAAAAAATCCTAATACCATAAATTGTTTTTTCATTTTGCCCTCTTATAAATTTAATTGAAATTGAATTCCTAAATAGCTTTTATCTATAGTGTTAATTAACGGATAAAGATTGATTTCTGCATTACTTTGATGAAAAAAATATAGAATTAAATCGAACGCCAAAAGAAATGCTCCTTGAATTATTAAACTATTTCCGTACCCATAAAGTAACTCTCCTTTGGTTTTTGAATTATAACTTTTCTCTTTAAGAAAAAATCCGGTAACAATGTGAGCTGCATCTAAACCTGTATTAAGAAGAAGAAAGTTTTGAAGATTGCTGTATTCTTTAAATGAATCTATTAGTGTTAGATCATTTCCGGGTAAATTCATTAAACTAAAAACTGCTATTCCAAGATTTACACTATTCCAAACTGCATTCATCTGGTGAAAATATTTTGTTCTTCCTGAAGTACTAAAATTTCCTATTGTACCGGAAACAATATTTAATACTGCCCAACTCCCCAAAACATACATCCCGTTTTTATTTATGGAATTGAATTGTTCTAAAAATTTGCTCTGCTCCGTATTATCAAATCCCATTAAACCAAAACCGGAAAACCAAATTAAAATTACAATCGCAAAAAATTTATTCATTTATTTTGTATCTTGTTTCAATTAATAATCACTTAATTTACCAATAAAATGGAGTAATTAATGGAAAAATATATTGAATTAGTACAGACTTATGCAACAGAATTCGGTTTGAAAATTTTAGCTGCTCTTGCCGTATTTATAATAGGAAAATGGGCAGCCAAAAAGCTAAGAAAAGTAGTAGAAAACCTAATGAAAAAAGGGAGTGTTGATCCAACCTTAATTAAATTCATTTCTAATTTGATGTATACTATTTTGTTAGTAGTTGTAATTTTAGCGGCTTTAAGTCAGCTTGGTATTCAAACTACATCCTTTTTAGCAATTTTAGGTGCTGCCGGTTTAGCAATTGGTTTGGCATTGCAGGGTTCACTTTCCAATTTTGCTTCCGGTGTATTATTAATATTTTTCAGACCGTTTAAGGTTGGTGATTTTGTTACAGTAGGCGGTGAATCTGGTTCTGTTTCTCAAATTCAATTATTTACTACTGAATTAAAAACTCCAGATAATAAAGTAATTATTATTCCTAATTCTCAAATAACTTCTAATGTTATTACAAACTTTTCAGCTCAAGAAACTAGAAGGGTTGATTTAACATTCGGAATTGGTTATGGAGATGATCTCCTGAAAGCAAAAAATATTCTTAATGATTTGGTAAATGCTGATGAAAGAATTTTAAAAGATCCGGCTCCATTTATTGCCGTAAGTGAACTTGCAGACAGCAGCGTAAATTTTGTTGTCAGAGCTTGGACTAAAACCGGAGATTACTGGTCGGTTTATTTTGACATGACAGAAAAAGTAAAACTAACTTTTGATAAAGAAGGTATTTCAATTCCTTTTCCGCAAAGAGACGTCCATATTTATAATCACAATTAAACTTTCCAAAGATTGCCATCAGTTTAGATGGCAATTTTTTTATAAATCCGACTGATATTTTTATATCAGGCGAAACTACACCTTTTTCAGGCATTTAATATTTGTAAAATTGCACATTTTAGAACATTTTAGCTGTGGCATTATAATTGTTTTACAGTATAAAAAGTTTGAGTGAGTTAAAAATGAAAAAAGCAATTTTACTTCTAGTTTTAGCGGTAAGCATTAAAGCGCAATGGAATTCTGAATGGAATTCATCTTCAATTGATTATAATACTTTATCCGGCTGGATTTCCTTCAAGCAGACTTCAACTTCAATTTGGGAAAAAGCATTCTATACTTTAAATGAAACTTCATTTAATATTATGGATAATGTTTATCCAACAGCAGTTAAATATTCTTATAATTTTACTCAAGAAGAAATTACTGCAAATTATCAAATCTATTCTTTAGGGATAGATTTGACAGGTGATGATATAACTGAGTTTTATGTTTTAGCATATCATGAAAATTCCGATAATTACAGGCAGTCCTTCAAAATATTAGATATTACAAACAACAATGTAATTTTGGAAAAGAACAATTCATCATTCTATTATTCTTATCCAGTTTTATGGGATTTAGACAATGACGGAGTTTTAGAGTGTTCGTTTATTGAATATGATTATCCAAACTATTCTTCTTATCGATATAATGTTTTAAATACCGGAATAATTACAGCAATAACTAGCAAACCGGAAAGCGTAAATAAAGGATTTAGGCTGAATAATAACTATCCGAATCCTTTTAATCCATCAACAATTATTGATTATGAAGTTCCTTCACCTTCACAAATAAAAATTGAAGTATTTGATATAACCGGATCAAAAATCAGAACATTGATTCAAGATTTTCATCAAGCCGGCAATTATAAAGTTGAGTGGAACGGCACTGACGAGTATGGAAATATAGTTTCTTCTGGAGCATATTTTTATAAAATGAGCAATGAAAAATTTTCTGATGTTAAGAAAATGATATTCCTAAAGTAGGGGGTAAAATGTCTAACTATAAAGTATTCGATAATCTTGCAGTGAGTGAAAGCGGATTTTTATTTAGTCCTTCAACTGGAGAATCTTTCACACTAAATCCAATTGCAAATCAAATTCTTCACTTGCTAAAACAAGGTGAAACCATTAATCAGATCAAAGAAAAAATTCTAAGTGAATATGATATTGATGAATCCTCATTAGAAAAGGATTTGGATGATTTCATAAATCAATTAATTAATTACAAAATTGTAGAAGAAAAATGAACATAGCTATAACAGGATTAAACAATGTTGATAGTCCGGGTCCCGGGGTTCCGGTAATTAGAGGAATAAGAGAATCAAAAGAATTTACCGGGAAGATTATAGGATTAATTTATGATTCGTTAGAACCCGGAGCTTACATGAAAGATGTAAGTGATATAAATTACCTAATTCCTTATCCTTCAGCCGGTTTGGACAATTTACTGGAAAGATTGAAATTTATTAATGATAAAGAAAAAATTGATGTAATTATTCCCACTTTAGATTCAGAACTTTATGGTTTTGCAAAACTCTCCTCTAAACTAGAAGAGATGGGAATTAAAACTTTCCTTCCCACTTTTGATCAGTTAAACTTTAGAGCAAAAGATAAACTTTTCGATTTTGCTGTAAAGCATAATTTCAAAGTTCCGAAAAACTTATTAGCAACATCTATAAGTGATTTATATAAATTATCCGATGAAATAACATTTCCTACAGTAATTAAAGGAATTTTTTATGATGCTTATATAGCTCATAATTTTGAAGAAGCAGTAGGAGCTTTTCATAAAATATCTTCTAAATGGGGACTTCCAATAATTATTCAAGAATTTGTAAAGGGACAAGAATATAATGTTGCTGCTTTAGGAGATGGTAACGGCGATACTGTTGGTGCTGTGGCAATGAAGAAGTTGTACATTACAGATAAAGGTAAAGCCTGGGCAGGAATTACAATTAATGATCCCATTCTAATTAAGCTGTCAGATGATATAATAAAAGCACTAAACTGGAAAAGCGGCTGTGAACTTGAATTTGTAAAAGATGAAAAATCAAACGAATATTATCTTTTGGAAATTAATCCCAGATTTCCTGCTTGGGTATATTTAGCTGTTGCAGCAGGGCAAAATCTTCCGGCAGCTTTATTAAATCTTGCAATTAGTAAAGATCAGCAGAAGTTTACTTCTTATGAAATTGGTAAAATTTTTATAAGGTACTCTTGGGACTTAATAACAGATATCAGAAAATTAGAAGAAATTACTGTTAAAGGAGAATTGATTAATGGATAAGAAAATTTATGAAAGACCGGTAATAATTAAACAGCAGATGGGTTTTATGAATAAGTTCGGAAGCGCTCCAGCAAATCAGCCTTTAACTCATATTGATAATGTTTCAGTTGTAGAAATGGCTGAAAAATACGGCTCACCTCTTTTTGTTTTTTCAGAAAAGAAGATTAGACAGAATTATAGAAATCTGAATAGAATATTTAAAACCCGTTATCCAAAAGTACAGTTTGCCTGGTCTTACAAAACAAATTATTTAAATGCAGTTTGTTCTTTGTTTCATCAAGAGGGAGCGTGGGCAGAAGTTGTATCTGAATTTGAGTATGAAAGAGCCAGAAAACTTGGTGTTAAAGGGGAAAACATAATTTTTAACGGACCGGATAAAACGATTGAAGGAATTAAAAAAGCAATTGAAGAAAAAGCAAAAATTCACATAGATCATTTTGATGAACTTTATGACATAATTAATATTACTGAAAAATATAACCTCAAAGCAGATGTTGGTATTAGAGTAAATATGGATACAGGAATTTATCCTAAATGGGACAGGTTCGGATTTAATTATGAAAATGGTGAAGCTGTTCAAGCCTTAAAGCGAATTATATCAAATGAGAGATTGAATTTAGTTGGACTTCATACTCATATCGGAACTTATATTATGAGTACTGAACCTTATAAAATTGCGGCTCAGAAATTAGTTGTGTTGGCAAACATGCTTATTGATCAATATGATATAAAATTGGATTATATCGATTTGGGAGGTGGTTTGCCGAGTCACAATACCTTAAAGGGACAATATCTTGAAGCTGAGCAATTGCTTCCTACATTAGAACAGTATGCAGATGCAATTACATCACCTTTGTATGATCTAAATTTAAGTCCCTCTGAGTTTCCAACTCTCTTTTTAGAAAATGGAAGAGTGTTAATTGATGATGCCGGATTTTTAGTTAGTAAAGTTCTTGCAAATAAAAGATTATCCGATGGAAGAAGATCAACAGTTATAGATGCCGGAGTTAACTTATTATTTACAAGTTTTTGGTTTAAGCATAAGGTTCGTCCAGCACAAGTAAGTTCAACATATACAGAGAGCGCAACTTTATATGGTCCCTTATGCATGAATATAGATATAATTAGAGATGATGTTGTCCTTCCCACATTAAAAAAAGGGGAATATCTTGTGATAATGTATGTTGGCGCATATAGTGTTACTCAATGGATGCAGTTCATTACTCTTCGTCCAAATATTGTTATGATAACCGAAGAAGGAAAAATTGAACAATTAAGAAAATCAGAAAATCTAGATTACATTATGGAGCAGGAAATTCTTCCCGAGAAACTAAAAGAATTTTCGATTTAAGAAATGAAATTAATCATTGAATCAATATTTTATAGTTATTCACAAATCTTTTTCTCAAATAGAAAATGGTTTGGAGTTGTTTTGTTACTAAGTTCAATGGTAAATCCGGTTGTTGGATTAATGGGATTTGCCGGGGGATTTATCTCTAATCTTGCAGCTATAATTTTAAAATATGATAAAGAAAAAATTAGAAGCGGGTTTTACGGTTTTAACGGGATTTTATTTTCTGCTGCTGCAGCATACTTTTTTGAACTTACTCCATTTATGATATTAATAATCTTCTTCTTTATAATTTTAGCATTTTTTATCTCATCTGGATTAGAAAACTTACTTGCATCACTTTTTAATTTACCCGGATTAAGTCTCCCGTTTATCATAACTCTTTTCATACTCTTTATATTTTTAACCAACTATCATAATTACAGTTTCAATACTTTTTTGGAAAATGGTTCGTTCGGTTTTGATTTTATACCAACCTACATTCAAACTGCATTAAAGTCAGTTGGATTGATAATTCTGCAGCCAAATATTATTACCGGTGGAATAATACTTACAGCATTACTTTTCTTATCCAGAATTCATTTTATCAATACAATAATTGCTTTAATAGCAAATTATTATTTAATGCAACTACTGTTGCCCGATTCCGGAAATGATATTTTAATTCTCTCATCTTTTAATGCTGTTGTAACTGCTTATGCTTTGGGAGGATCATTAATTATTCTTTCCAGAAAAACAGTTTTCCTACTAATTATTTCAAATATTATGGTAATTATTTTTACCGGATTTTTCCTAAAGTTTTTAGTCAATTTTTCTCTTCCGGTTTTAGTTCTTCCTTTTAATGTTGTTGTTCTATCAATAATTTATAGTCTTAAATTCAGACAAGAGCAGTCTGATTTTGTACTTCTTTATTTTAAACCCGGTTCTCCCGAGGAGAATTTTTACTATCATCAAAACAGAAAAAGCAGATTTGAAGAATTCAAATATCTTTTCCCTGAGCTTCCTGTTAATGGAGAATGGAAAATATCTCAAGCTTTTAACGGTGATTATACGCATAAAGATGATTGGAAGTATGCTTGGGATTTTATAATTGTTGATAAAGATGATAACCAGTATCAAAATTCGGGAGATTTAAAGGAAGATTACTACTGCTATAATATTCCCGTTACTGCTCCTTTGGAAGGGGAAATTGTTAGAGTTATTGATAATGTTCCGGATAATAAAATCGGTGATACAAACCTAAAATATAACTGGGGAAACACTATTATAATTAAACATGATAAGGAATTATATTCTTCTTTATCTCATCTAAAAATGGGTACAATTAAAGTTAAAAAAGGGGATCAAATTAGAAAAGGACAAGTTTTGGCAAATGTTGGCAACAGCGGGCGTTCTCCTTATCCGCATTTACATTTTCAATTCCAGCTTACAGATAAAGTCGGTGAAAAAACTTATAAATTTCCTTTCTCTTATTATGTTAGAAATGACAAGAATGAAACAATATTAAAATCTTTTGATTATCCGGACAAAGATGATATTGTAATGAATATTGATACTCACAAAACATTAAAATCGGCTTTTGATTTTCAAATCGGTTATGAGTATAAATTAAAATGGAAATTGAACGGGAAAGAATCTTATGAAAATTGGAAAGTGAATGTAGATATAAACAATAATATGTATATAGAATCAAATTTAGAATCAAAAGTATATTTATTCCCAAAGGAAAAGGTTTTGTATTTAACTGACTTTATCGGAAATAAAAAATCAGCTCTCTATTATTTTTACTTATTAGCATCAAAAGTACCTCTTGGATATAACCAAAACTTAAGATGGAATGATACATTTCAGATTTCATTAACAATCAACAAATTGATTAGATATTTATCTGAATTTTTTTTAATGATCACTCCTTTATTAAAAACGGAAGGATTATATAATTTTCAGAAAGATGAAGAAAATAATTTTACGATAAAAGCCGAAATATCCAGTTCCGGCAAAGGAATATTAAATTTCTATAATGATTCTGCTAAAGGAGAATTATTGATTTCTAATGAAGGAAAATTAAAAAACCTTAATTATATGTCAGCAAATACAGAATTTAATTCAGAGTTTATTAATAGTGAGGAAAATTTATGAAACATTTAATCATTGTTCTGTTTTTCATTAATCTGATTTTTTTAACTGCTCAGAATGATCAGAAAATAATTGCATTTAATAAATCGGTTGATTTTGAAGAAATAGGAAATTATAAAGATGCTGTAAAGGAAATAGAAAATATTTATTCGAAATTTTCAAATGATTATCTGGTTAACTTAAGATTAGGCTGGTTGAATTATCTTGATAAAAAATATGATGAATCTATTAAGTATTATAAAAAAGCTGTTTCAATAAGTAATAATAGTATTGAAGCGCAGCTTGGTATAACATATCCTTTATCTGCAAAAAATAATTGGGATGAAATAAAAAATGTATATGCTAATATATTGGATACAGACCCGTTAAATTATACCGCAAGATTAAATCTTGCCCAGATTTACTTAAAAGACGGAGATAATCTAAATGCAAAAATAAATTTGGAGAAATTAATTGAACAGTATCCTAGTGACAGTGCTGTTAATTTGTATTTGGGCTGGACTTATTACTATTTAGGAAATAAAAGTAAGGCAAATAATTTATTTGCAACTGCATTAATTGCAGACCCAACAAGTTCAAGCGCTAAAGAAGGATGGAATTTAACGAAATGAAAAAACTGATAAGTTTATTTATAATTATTTCTTTTCCTATTTATGCTCAAGCAATTAATTCAGTAAAGCTGCTTCCCTTTGTAAATATTGGAGATTACAGCAATAAAACAAACTCAACTTCGTTTTCAGTTTATTCTTCATTAAATCTTTTTTCATATGATTATTTATCTCTTGGATTCGACAAATTGAAAATCAATAACAAAGAATGGAATTATGATCAATCTCTTTATGTAATAGGATATACAAAAAATATCTATCCGTTTTATATTTCAGCCAATTATGGTTACTTAAATGGTGAGTATTCTTATAAACCGTTTTCTTTTAAATATAATGACGACATAAATATTTATAATGCAAAAGCTACATATAACTACAATCTTTTTTTTATAAGCGGTTCATTCTCATATTTAAATATAAGAGGATTCAAAAATTTGAAGAGTTATCAGTCGGAAGCGATTATAACTTTCCAGCCGAATATTAAATCTTATTTTGGAGCTTCTCTATTAAATACAAATCAAACAGATAACAGAAATTTAATTGGAGCAGAAGTATTTGGTTCTTATCAATTTATTACCAGTTTAAGATTATCTGCTAATTTATTTGTTGGAGAAAGAGCTTACTATTTTGATCCAAATACATTTACTATATTTAATCAAGATGACACACAAACCGGAAATTATAAATTACAAATTGACTATCTCGTTAATAATAATTTTTCTATAACCGGTATATATCAAAAATCTTTATTCAAACCATATTCTATAAATTATTTTTCATTAGGATTAGCAATTCTTATCGAAAGTAAATAATCACTATGAAAAAATTTCATAGTTAGTTAATTATTTACACACTTCAATTTGAGAATTACTTTTTTAACCACCGCTGCAGTAGAAAATCCATCTAAAATGTAAATAAATTAAAAAAATATTAATCAGTTATTTTGGTATGATTAATGACTGTATTAATTTGCATTATAAATTAACGGGGTATTTATGAAAATAAGTTCACTTCTTTTAATCATGGTTTTCATTCCCTTACTGGTCTTAGGTCAAACAAAAAAGATTTATGATTTGGACTTTTCCGACAACAGTAAAGAAGGCACTTTAGCAAAAAGCAGTTTTATTGATTACAAAACATTATCAAATAATAAAATTGAAATATCTCTGTTGGAGGGGGGATTTTTTACATTTGGAACCAACAAAGGTTTATCATCTTCAATATTTGATGATAACTGCGAATTAACTTATGGTCATCCATTTGCTTTAACATCTTATCCAATTTTGTTAATTGACGGGGAAGCAAAAAAAGTAGAAGAATTATTTGCCGGTGTTCAACCCCAGTTTTATCAATCGATTGATACATTAAAAATTACTTATAGGATTGAATCACAAATTGAATATTCATTGATTTTCGCAGTCGAAAATGAAGTAATGATTGATGTGAATTCGGAAGTTAAAAATCTGGATAATGCAGCTCATACTTATTCTCATCAAATAATTTATGACGCAGCTTTAGGAAAATATGGAGATGGATTTGTTTACTTAAATTCAGATTACTTATTGAATCCAACCAAATTAAATGAAGGAGAAATTCCATTTGAATTATTCTTACATGAAAAAAATATAGCTCAAAAGGGAATTGCTAACAAAATAATTCTTAATACCGATTTAACAAATTCAATTGAATTTAATAACTGGTTCACACTTTCAGGTGAAGCTGAATTAGAAATTGATGATTCATTTCCTATGTTTGATTTGGCTATTAAATTGGCATCAAAGGAACAAACTCTGCAGCCTGCAGAAATATCCGAATTTAATTTCAGCATTGAATTGGCAGAACCGTCATTCCCTGAAACTGCTATGTTAAGATGGGATCTTCAGCCATTTTTACTTTTGAGTAATAATTTAGTATTCCCGGAAAATTTTAAGTCCTTTGCATTACCGCAATCATCAATTGATAGTTATTCAAATGAACTACAATTGGAAGTTCAAACCGAATCAATTCTGTTGACTAACATAATTAATAATAACTTTTACTTGTCACCACAGGAAACTGGTTTTATTCAGATTAATATGAATGCAAGAACTATTTATCAAGATATGGTAATTCCGGTTAATATGAAGCTAAAGCAGAATGGAAGTGTTATTGATGAAATTAACAAGTACATGTTTATCCCGGGTTCTCCTTTCTCTAATGAAGGATTGGAAGTAAACATTGATTCATTATTGTTAGGAGAATTTCCAAAGGTACAGATGAGTTTTAATGTAAAGATTTCAGAAACCGGTGGATTTGTGGGCAAACTTTACAAAGAAAATATTTTCTTATATGAAGAAGGAAATAGAATCTTAGATTTTCAGCTTGCAAAGGATACACTAGCCGGTACTAACGAAGCTGATATAATTTTTGTACTTGATGTTACCGGAAGTATGGGGGATGAAATTGGTGAAGTTGTTGATAATATAATTGAATTTACTGATTCACTTGAATTTAGAGGAGTTGATTACCAATTAGGAATGGTAACTTTTTTAGATGAAATCGAAAATGTATATGACTTTACTTCAGATCCCGAACAGTTTAAAGGTTTTGTTTCTGCTCAATATGCACATGGCGGCGGCGATTATGCTGAAAATTCTCTGCTTGCATTAGACCGCGCTGCTCAATTTAATTTTAGAGAATCTTCAAATCGAATTGTAATCTGGATTACCGATGCCTCTTATCATATTAATGATGGGTATTATACTAATTTAACTATTCAGGATGTTGTAAATAGTATGCTTTCGCTCGGAGTAACAGTTCATTGTATCGGCAATCCTACTGAGCAAACTTCATTTTACAATCCAATTGTTGATCCGACCGGAGGAAGTTATTTTGATATTTACGGTAACTTCAGAGATATACTATTAGAAATATCTAGATTGGAGAGCAGTTCGCAATTCTTATTAACTTATAACAGTATCTCGCAGTTAAATAATGATGCTTCGGGAAAACTAGAAATTCATTATGCCGGATTGGGAGGAAGTGCAGATTTTATTCTTAATGAAAATAAATCTAATTCATCACCAATACTAAATAATGAACTTGCACTTAGCTGTTATCCAAATCCATTTAATCCGGTAACTAATATTCAAGTAAATAAACCAATTAATTCATTCGGAAATGTTACAATATACAATATACTCGGGGAGAAAATTAAAACCTTTGATGTAGCAGTAGGCAGCGAAAAACTTAATCTTTCTTGGAATGCTTCAAATGATTATAACATGCCTATATCAACCGGATTTTATATTGTTAATGTAAGATTATATGACGAGGAAGGGAATTTGTCTCTTAATCAATCCCAAAAATTATTGTATTTGAAATAAGGAGAATGAATAAATGAAAAAGCTATTGATAATAATTTTAGTTTTGGCTGGATTTAATTCACTCTTTGCAGATGGATTAATGATGCCGACAAACGAAAACTATCCAAAAGATTTTTTGAGAAATAAGATTACAGATATTAATGTAACAATAGATGGATTTTTGGCGAAAACAATTGTCTATCAAGAATTTTTAAATGAATCAAATCTAAAGACAGATGCAGTTTATTCTTTTCCACTTCCGCCTGATGCAAGAGCAGTTAATGTTCTCTATTGGTATCGTGATACTTTATACCAAGCAGTTTTGAAAGTACAAGAACAGGCACCAAATCCCGGAACCGGTGAAGGGGGAGTTGCAGCACTTGTTAATAGTTATATCGGTAGAAACGGTCTTAAAGTTTACTTCAAGAATATTTTACCTAATACACTGCAAAAAGTTGAACTTCATTATGTTAGTCTATTGGATTTTCATAAAGGTGAAGCTCTTTATAATTATCCTTTATTCACTAAAGAATTCGTTGATTATCCTATTGATTATTTATCTTTCAAGGTAACAATAAATTCCAAACAGCCGATAACTGATTATGCAATAACATCACATAGTGGTTATACATCTTCGGCTGAATCAGTAAATAAAGTAGACTTATCTTTATCTAAATCAAAAGCTTATTTGGATCAAGATATTGAATTGAAATACAAAATTGATAATAATATTACTGATACCGATTTCTATTCTATTGCAAATGATTCACTTGACGGACACTTCGCATTATTTATTAAACAGCCGAATGAAGTTGATTCAAATCTAACTTTTGAAAACAATTTTGTTTATTTAATTAATACAACATCACGTGTTGCCGGTGTTACTATGCAGCAGTCGGTTGAAGCAGTTAAAGATGCAATTAATTTACTCAAAGAGAATGATAAATTTTCAATCATTGCCTATAACTCAATCATAAATAAATTCAGCACTACATTAATTGAAGCAACCGAATCAAATATAGAAAGTGCATTCAGCTTTTTAGATGGACTTACCCCGGCATTCGGCAACAATTTGGAATATGCATTGAATCAATCATTTGAATACTTTTCCGATCCCACTAAAAATAATGCAATAATTGCTTTTGCCGACGGAAGATCTGTAATCGATCCTTATGAAATTCAAGAAAACAATACACATAGTGTAGGTATTTTTTCAATTGCTATTGGTGATGATGTTGATAGAGCTAAACTTGAAATGATTTCAATGTTGAACAACGGATTTGTAAAATATTTCAAACATGATAAATATGATAAAAGGGAAGTGGCAGAAATGTTTGAGAAAATATCAAAGCCGGTTTTAAAGAATATTAATTTGGATTTTGATGATGAAGTAGGTGTTTATTCTTTAATGCCTTTTGTAACACCAACCGGTTTTGCCGGATCATATTCTTTTGTAGCGGGTAGATACCAAAACAGCGGTTTTTCTGAAATTGTTTTAAATGGCATTAATATTAACGGAACACAAACGAATAATTACCAAGTTGAATTTACTGAAGATAAATATGCAAAAAACTTTTCTGATAAGATTTGGGCTAAAGAAATGATTGATATGCTTGAAAGAAAAGTTGCTGTATTTGGTGAAAATCAAATCTGGAAAGACAGCTTGATTGATTTAAGTCTTACTTACAACATCAGATGTAAATACACAGCTTATATAGCCGATTATGAAACTCTTCCTACTTCCGTCGAAATTATTGAAGATGAAATACTTCTTCCGGATTCATATATTCAAGGGAACTATCCAAATCCATTTAATCCTTCTACAAAAATTAAATTTTATTTGTCTGCCGAATCAATCGGAAAGATTAAATTCATTAAGATATTTAACATTCTTGGTCAATTGATAAATGTTATAGATATTAGCAGTATGAATGAAGGATGGCATGAAATTACAGTTTACGGAAAGAACTATTATGGTGAGGATTTATCTGCTGGAGTTTACATTGCAAGTCTGGAAATAGGAGGAGAAATTAGAAGTTCAATAAAATTACTGCTGGTTAAATAGTTAGATAAACCGATTAAGGTATAATATAAGGTAAATGCCGATTTGATAATTGAAATCAAATCGGCATTTTTTATGAAATCAGATACACAATTTGTAATTCAGTTAATATTTATAACGGGTAAGCAATCGCCGAATTTAATTTTTTATTTCAAAAAAAATTATATCTTGCATCCCATTAACATTCAAATGCTTTTATCCCAATAATAATTGAAAGGAATCATATGGAATTAAGTATTCTTAATCTCTTACTAGTATTACTAGCTGCTTGGCTCTCTGGTCAATTATTTAATAAAATGGGATATCCATCTGTACTTGGCGAATTGATGGCTGGAATTATTCTCGGTCCTCCTTTACTTGGATTATTACAGGGAAGCGAAGCATTAGCAATTTTAGCTGAAGTCGGTGTTTTACTTATGATGCTTTATATAGGAATGGAGATCGATCCGAAGGAACTCCGTAAAGCTTCATTAGGAGGATTTTTAGCAGCAATAGGCGGATTTGTAGTTCCTTTCTTTTTGGGTTACTGGGTTGTAACTTATTTTGGTGGAACCGGAATTGCCGGTGTTTTTGTGGGAATGGCAATGGGTGTGACTTCTCTTGCTACTAAATCTAGAATTCTAGTTGATCTTAAAATTCTTGATACAAGAATTGCTCATGTAATGATGGCTGGAGCTTTAATTGCAGATACTATTTCTTTAATCATTTTTGCCGGAATTATAAGTTTTGCCGCTGCTGGTTCCTTAGATATTGTAGGAATTTTAATTATTGCCGGTGAAGTTTTATTATACTTTGCGGTTGCTTGGTTTTTGGGATTAAAAGTATTTCCTCCTTTTTATAAATGGTTAAAGAAAAAAGAATTAACAGGAAGAACTTTTAATATCACACTTGTGCTTCTTATTGCTCTTTTATTTGCTGAGTTAGCTCATGTTGCCGGACTTCATGGAATTTTGGGCGCTTTTATTGCTGGACTATTTTTAAGAGAAGCTATTGCCGAAAGAAAACTTTCCCATGAATTAACAGGTCTGGTTAAAGATGTTTCACTTGGATTTTTAGCTCCTATCTTTTTTGTTACTGCCGGATTTCAAGTTTCCTTTGAAGTATTTCAAACAGATTTAGTTCTGTTGATTTCTGTTATTCTTTTAGCAACTGTTGGTAAAATTATTGGTACAGCATTGTTTTATGCTCCAAGCCGTAATGGCTGGCGTGAAGGTATTACAATCGGTGCTGGAATGAACGGCAGAGGTGCTGTTGAAATTGTAATTGCGGGAATCGGTCTGCAAGCCGGAATTATAGATCAGCAAATATTCTCTATTCTTGTTTTTATGGCAATTATAACAACTGCTACTGTTCCGATATTTCTAAAATGGGGAGTTGAATGGTTGAATAAAAGAAATGAACTTGTTAGATCTACAATTGGCAAAGAAGGTTATCTATTTGTTGGTGCCGGTCCGGTTGCAAGAATAGCAGCAAAAATAATAGCAGAAAGACATAAAGTGAGAATGATAGATACAAACGAAAGTAATTGTAAATCTGCAAAAGAATTAGGTATAAATGCATTTAATGGTGATGCAATTGAAGATGTGGATTTGAAGGATGCCGGAATTGAGGATGCTGGTAATGTTATCAGTTTTACATTAAATCCCGAAGTGAATGTTTTAGTTACTAAAAAAGTACAGGAAGATTATCTTATTCCAAATCTTAATGTGTTGATGTTGTCTAATAATAAAGGGCTTACCAAACAAATAGAAAAGATGAATGCAAATATTCTATTCGGTAAACCGGTAGATTTATATAACTGGAATCAAAGAGTAATCAATAACGAGTTTGAAATTGAAGAGATAGAATTACAAAATAATCAACTAATGTTTGATGACAACACACTGCCATTAGTTGTAAAAGGGAAGAAATCAAATTTTGTTTTTACAAATAATTACCAGCCAAAAAATGGTGATAAAATAGTTTTATTGAAAATTAAAGACTAGACTAAGATAGAAATAGCAGAGGTATTTAATTTATTACTGTTAAAGAATAGCTTTAAATTGTAATCTCATCCCTCGGCTGAAGCCGACGGCAATATTAATGAATAACAGATTAATTCGATTTACAAAAACATTTTCATTGCCGTCCGATTAATCGGACGGGAGAATGTTAATTGCTTTCTAAATATTTCCATCCATATTTCTTCATAAAATTTTCAACTTCTTCATTAAAAGTAATTTTCTTATGATGTATTTCTTGATTTAAAATATAGTTCCTTAAATCTGCTAAATGAGATTCACTTAAACTCACTGCCCAGTAATCATCCTGCCAAGCAAAGTGAGTTTTTGTCAACTTATTTTTGTTAATCCAATTTGAAGATTCTCCTTTTATGAGTTGTGCAATTTTGCTAATTGATTGATCTTTTCCTAAAGAAATTAAAATATGGATATGATCATTCCAGCCATTGATTTCATCAATCCAAATATTCTTTGATTTTGCATTTTCTTTGATATGATCAATAATTGAGGCTTTAACAGACTTTAAGAGAAAAGGTTCTCTATTCTTTGTTGAAAAGACAAGATGAACCCATATTCTAATCCAACTCATAACAAATTCCTTATTTTTTTTATAACAAGAAACTTATAAATGCTAATAAAATAAAAAATATAATGAAAATTTGAATTGATTAATTTATTTAGTGGAGATAACAAAGAAAGATAA
>PAAX01000008.1 GCA_002698995.1 Ignavibacteriota bacterium
CGATGCGCTTCGCTTACTCGAACTGACGGATTGTGGCTTGATTTAATTCTCGATACGCTCGCAAGCTCGCTTACCAACCAAAGGTTGGCAGGATTGAACTGGCGAAATTTGTCAGGTTAATCGTTCTCGATGCGCTCACTAGTTCGCTTACCAACCAAAGGTTGGCAGGCTCGAACTGACGGGGTGAAGCAATTTGGAATTAAGAATTAAGAATTAGGAATTAAGAATCCTTCTACTTTGTACATATATCTAAAAATTCTGTTGGACTGGTTTGGAATGTTGGACAAGTAGAAGCTGTTTAGATTTCACTTGGATACGGAAATTCCCGCAATCTGGGATTTTGTCAATACAAATTGAGATTGCGGGAATTTTTAGTTCTCGATGCGCTTCGCTTACTCGAACTGACGGAATGTGGCTTGATTTAATTCTCGATACGCTCGCTAGCTCACTTACCAACCAAAGGTTGGCAGGCTCGAACTGACGGAGATTATTTGTTTACTATACTATCTTTTATTTTCAGCATATATTCGTAAGCGGCATTGTATTCATTTGGGATTTCCCCTTCTAGGATTGCTTCTTCTATTGCGGTTTTTATCAGTCCAACTTTTTTACCGGGCTGAAGATTGCAGACTTTCATAATCTCCTCTCCCCTTACCGGAGATTGAAATGCTCTCAGCTGATCTTTTTCTTCAACTTCTTTTACTCTTGCCATTACTTTTTCATAATTAGATAAGTATTTGGTTACTTTAACCGGATTTTTACTTGTAATATCGGAACGGCAGAGAGTTATTAAATCGTCCAAATCTTCTCCGGCAGAGACAATTAATCTGCGGATTGCGGAATCTGTAACTTCATCATCAACAAGGGCAATTGGGCGGAGATGGAGTCTTACTAATTTTTCAACATAAGCCAAATGATGCATTGGAAGTTTCAATCTTCTAAATATTCCTTTCATCATTCTAGCACCGATTTCTTCATGTCCGTGGAAAGTCCAGCCGATTCCATCAACAAACTTTTTGGTCTGCGGTTTTGCAATATCATGAACAAGTGCTGCAAATCTGAGCCATACATTATCAGTCGACTCTGAGATATTATCTACAACTTTACATGTATGGAGAAAAACATCTTTGTGATGATAATCCTGTCGCTGATCAACACCGCCGAGATTAGCAACTTCGGGGAATATTACTTCCATAACTTTAGAATAATATAAAAGATGGAGTCCGATTGAAGGTTTAGGAGAAGCAAGAATTTTCAGAAATTCATCAGTAATTCTCTCTTGTGAAATGATTTTCAATCTATCTTTCAAATTTTCAGCGGCAGTTTTTATTTCTTCAACCACACCAAAATTGAGTTGAGAGGCAAATCTGAATGCGCGCATTATTCTTAATGGATCATCATTAAAAGTAATCTGAGGATCAATAGGAGTTCTGATTATTTTATTTTCAAGATCGGATAAACCGTTAAATGTGTCTATTAATTCACCGAAATTTTCTTCATTAATAGATAAAGCCAAAGTATTTATGGTAAAATCTCTTCTATAAATATCATCTTCAAACGTGCCGGGAAGAACATCGGGATTTCTGCTCTCTTTGCTGTACGATTCTTTTCTCGCGCCGACAAATTCCAGATCAACATTTTGATATCTAAAATGTGCAGTACCAAAATTCTTGTACACACTTAAGTTTGTTATACCAAGTTTTTGTGATAAAACATTTGCATATTCAATTCCATCTCCAATTACAAGAAAATCGATTTCCTTAGTGTTTCTTTCTAGAATTAAATCGCGTACAAAACCACCAACTATGTAAACCTTGAAATTTAATTCACTGGCAACAGCTGATGCAGTTTTAAGAAAGGATATTTTGTTTATTTCTTCAGTTAAATTTTTCAATTGGGTATGTTTTCTATGTATTTTATTTGATTACCAAAGTTAGTCAGCCATTCAATCTTTTTCAAATTTTCATTAATCGAATAACCAAATTCATCTTTAATAAGATTATTTTTAGTGAATGTGAGTAAAGAATCTGCCTCAGAATATTTTTTATTTTTTATATGCCTTTTAGAGACTGATAAAAAGAATTCTTCGAAATATGGAATATCGATAAACTGCTCCCAATTATAATCTTTGAATTCAAGATTACTTTTTGGTGATATAATTCTAAAGTAATCCTTAATCATATTAATTGCCGTGTTAGATGAAATTTTCTCTATTTCTGATATGAAAGCGGAATCAACTCCGTTTTCCAAATATTTTAATAAAATATCGGGATAATCGGATAATTCTTCCCTAATAATGAGACTAATATTATAACTAAAATTTGGTGTATTTGATTTAAGTTCGGCATAATTCGTTTTTAATGAATCATTATAGTTAGATAGTCTCTGAATAGTATCTGAGTAGTCTAATTTATCATTTACAAATGTATGTTTAGAAGTATAATCCAAATAAGTTAAATCAAGCTGCATCAAATTAAGATAAAGGAAATAATTAGAATTTTTGAATGATTCCATATTTTCGCCAATTAATTTTACTGCAGAAGAATATTCTCTCAGTTTTTTATAGTTATTTATAATTCCAGTTAATGCTCCGGGATCACGGCTGATAGAAAATATTTCTTGATAAATTTCCAGACTTGCTTCGTAATTTTCCTCGAGGTAAAATTTCTCTGCCAATTCTTTTTTAACAGCAAGTTCTCTTGGACACACTCTAGAATAAATTGGAGCACGACCAAAATAAAACTCAAATTCTTTTGGAGCATATTGATATTTCAAAGAATTTAAGAATGATTTGTATTCAGCTAATAATTTATCCAATGATTTACCATAAACAGTTTGAAAATCTCCGGATGAATATAATTCCAATACTTTTTCTTCAGAATAATTATCAGCTAAAAACTTTATAAAAGAACCGGCATAAATATAGCTAATAGAACTATTTACGCTAAAAAAGCTGAATAATGAATTGAAATTTTCTAAAGTAAGTGGAACGTTATTTTGATCTAATAATCTGGCAAAATAATGTATTGACCGATTGTTAATTTCACCAACGTATGCTGTCGGAAGTCCCTCTAATAAATAAGGATTAAAATTATGACTGATTTTGAAGGGGGTAACTCCAAATTCAGCAGAAAATATGTGGAGAAGCTCATGCTCCAGAGTTTTATCTAAGCTGTTAACATCAGTATATATTTGATTTAACCAAGGTTTAGCAACATCTGCATTTCCAGCTCCAAATAATTCTCTTTTTTCGTGTGTGTTTCTAAAAACAAAGGAAGTTATTTTATTTTCAGTATTTAACTGAAATATAGAAAAGTATTTACTAAAATAATATTCATGCTCCCTAACAGCAAAATCAACAAAGCTTGAATCGACCTCCTTTGGAAGAACTATATTGAAGTGATCCGTGTGAATTACACTCCCTTGCTTTTGGACAATTCTTTCTTCATTAGTAGAAAATCCCAATGAAGGTTTCAACAAGATAAAAATCATGTAAAACACCAAAATTAGTCCAAAATAAATATATTTCTTAGTGCTCCGCTTAGCAGCAATTAAAAATAAAGAGAAAAAGAGAATTATAAACCGGTATAAAATGAGTGCTGAAGATATATCAATTTTATCGTCGTAAATTGTACCGGAGAAATAACCAATAATAGGATTAAAGAAATAGACTTGAGGATAAAAATAAAATTCAAGTAAACTTTCTAAAGCCATTAAAACAAAGATGATAAGAAATATTAGATAAGAAATAATCTTAATATTTTTATGATTCTTTTTCTTAAAAAGTTCAGCTAGAATAAAAGAAGTAGAAGCCAATGAATATGATAAAACGAGAAGTGGAATAATGTTAAGAAAATAGAAGATAATGCTCTGATCAAACGGGCAGTTTTTTTGAATAATGTTGGAAATAATGCTGATTAAAATGGGAGCAAGCAGAAATATTAAGAAAAGTAGAATTGAAATTTTCTCTTTTCTTATGGATACAGAGCCAAATAGAAAGAATAAAAGTAATGAATTAATAAGAGTAAATTCATAATTAGGAGCATCCAGATAAAATGTAAATGGAAAAAAGAGATTTGCGGTAAGTAATAAAATAAGCTCCCAAGAGATAATCTCTTGGGAATATTTCTTAAAATTCATCGGTTTTTACGCGTTGAATATCTGCTCCCAAGGCAGTAAGTTTATCTTCAATCTTTTGATATCCTCTATCCAAATGGTAAATTCTAAGGACTTCAGTAGTTCCTTCAGCTGCTAATCCGGCTAAAACCAAAGAAGCACTGGCTCTTAGATCAGTTGACATCACCTTAGCCCCTTTTAATGATTTTACTCCTCTAACAACTGCACTGTTTTTAATTACCTCGATGTCTGCTCCCAATCTTATCAATTCGGGAACATGTTTAAATCTGTCGAAATAAATAGTGTCGGTAATGGTTGAAGTTCCATTAGCAAGCATCATTAAAGCAGTCCATTGAGCCTGCATATCTGTCGGGAATCCAGGATAAATAGAAGTAGTTACATCAATAGGTTTTAAATCGGAATTAGTTGAATCGATAGTTACTAAATTATTTCCTTCCAATACTTTAACTCCGGCATCTTCTAGTTTTGATATAATTGAACTTATGTGATGAACATTATCATATTCAATTGAGATTTGGCTGTGGGTAATTGCTCCGGCAATTAAAATAGTACCGGCTTCAATTCTATCACCAATTATTTTAGTATCTGCCGAATTTAATTCCTCGACGCCATGAATTGTAATTTCTGAAGTACCAAGACCTTGAATCTGTGCTCCCATTTGAATTAAATAATCACCCAATTGCGTGATTTCAGGCTCCATTGCAGCATTTGTGATATGAGTTGTTCCCTCTGCTAAAACAGCAGCCATTAAAGCATTTCCAGTTGCTCCAACAGAAGAAACATCAAAATTTATGCGTGCTCCCTTTAATTTTTTGGATTTTGCTACAATATAACCATCTTCAAGCTGAATCTCTGCTCCCAGTTTTTTCATTGCTTCGAGGTGGAGATTAATTGGTCTGGGACCCCAAGCACAACCTCCCGGTAAAGAAACTTTAGCATAACCATATTTTGCAAGTAAAGGCCCTAAAACATAAACCGAAGCTCTCATTTTCTTTACATGTTCATACGGAGCATCTTGAGAGATAATATTTGAATTATCAATAGAAACAGTCCCATTTTCAAAAGAGCACTGTGCTCCCAAGTGAGTTAATAATTTGGTCATAGTAAAAATATCATTTACTTCGGGAGCATTAGTTAATATATTTTTACCTGAATTTAATAAAGTTGCCGGCATTAAAGCTAAAGCAGAATTTTTTGCTCCGCTAATTGATACCTTACCTGATAATTTTTTTCCACCGTTAATTACAAATTTATCCAATTAAAAACTCCAAAATTATTCTGCTCTTAAGATAGTACCATTTACCCCTGTGATAAAAATCTTTCCAGCTTCAGTTATAAAAATATTTGTTAAGTTAGCAAAACTCCTAGTATCTACAACCTGCCAAGTTAAACCGGCATCACCTGAATAGATAAATAGTCCTCTGTTACCAACGGCAATTGCTTTTTCCTCATCGAGAAATTTTATTCTTTGAATAGGAACTAGAATATCTTTTGCAACCGGAATCCAACTGGAACCTGCATCAAAAGTCCTAAATATTTCTCCCCCGCCTCCGCTTACAAGTCCTAGATCATTATTAATAAAATCAATCGATTTAAGATATTTGCGGGTAATTGATTCAGATGAATTCCAATTAACTCCATTGTCAGTAGATTTCAAAATTAATCCATCCCAGCCGACAATAATTCCCTCTTCATCATCATTAAAAGAAATATCGAAAAGAATTTTATCAGTAGGAGTATCAATTTTATACCAATTTTTCCCCATATTGTCAGTTTTTAGGACTAATCCACGAGAACCGATTATAAATCCGGTTAACGGATCTTTGAAATAAACCCTCATCAAAGAATAATTTCCTGTTACTTCAAATCTCTCAAAAGTTTCAAAAAAATTGTTTGATGTTAAAAAAGTAGAACTATCCGTAAGCAGAAAAGCTGTTCCGTTATCAAACATAACAATATCATTAAAGTTACTGCTTGATTCAAATTTTTTCTGCTGCCATGTATTACCGCCGTCAAAAGTTTCTAAGAAGAGAGATGAATCACCAACTGCCGCTCCTCTATTTTCGTTGATAAAATAGAGTGAATTAATTGAATGGGTAATATTAGTTTCAAGCTTTTGGAATTTCGAAAAATTAATTTCCCCTTCATTAGTAAAAATTGATTGAATGCTGTAACGCTTAAACTCATTAATTTTACCGCTCTTGAAGAGTCCGTCAACTTGGTAGAAAGCAAAATAAGAAAGTGCGAGAAGCACTCCAATAAAACCAATAAATGCGGCAATTGAGTACATCCTAACATATTTAGGATTTTTCTTCTTTCGTTTAAGAACGGTAGTTTGAGAAAGAGCAATCAGCTTATCAATTTTACGAAGCGATTCAATAAATTCTTCACAGCTTTGGAATCTTTCATTTGGATTTTTTTGAAGCGAAGTTTTAATTACGTCATCAATAATTTCGGGAAGCTCCGGATACAATTTGCTCAATTTAGGAACATCTTTTTTTAGATGTCCTTCCATCACCTCATATTCAGAGTCGGAATCAAAAGGGGGATTTCCATTGAGCATTTCAAATAAAGTACATCCTAGTGAATATATATCTGAATGATGAGTTACCTGCTGCCCGCGGATTTGTTCGGGACTCATATAATATATAGTACCGATTTTTGCACCCGTTTTAGTAAAGCTGGTTTGAAACAGCGATTTAGAAATACCAAAATCCATAATTTTTGCAACACCTTCGGTATTTAAAATGATGTTTGAAGGTTTGATATCTCTGTGTATAAATCCGCGTGAATGTGCATAACCAATGCCGGAAAGGACTTGCTTGAGAATGTAAACAGAATCGCCAAGGTTTAATCTTTTATTCTTATAAACAATTTTATCAAGGCTTTCTCCTTCAACATATTCCATAACAATACCAAGGAGATTTTTGTATTCTATAAATCCGTAAACAGTAACAATATTAGGATGAGAAAGTTTAGCTTGATTTTTAGCTTCAATTTTAAAGCGTTCAATCAATCTGGGAGAATCAATAAGGTGAGAACTAAGAATTTTAATAGCAACAAATCTTTCCAGTTTAATATCTTGTGCTTTATAAACAACTCCCATTCCCCCTTTACCAAGGAGAGAAATGAATTTGTAGTTTTCAATGATCTTCCCAATAAGTTCGCTCATCAGTTCCACAAGTTTATGAATATTAAAGGTGAATATAACAATTTTTCTGCTATTAGTTATTTGGTGCCGATATACAAAATGAATTTAATTTTCAGATATGATATTACTTGATTTTAAGATCAAATTAAAATATTTTTGTAGTCTTATTCATTGCGAGAGTGGCGAAATTGGCAGACGCGCTAGACTTAGGATCTAGTGCCGCAAGGTGTGGGGGTTCGAGTCCCCCCTCTCGCACTCCTCTTTATCTTCGTTAATTAATCCATTAAAATGAGGTTTACAAATTGGAAACAAAAATTAATGTTATTTCGGAAGCTGAAAACGAATTAGAAGTATCTTTAAGTTACGATGAGATTTTACCGGAAATTGAAGAAGCATATAAAGAAGAAAGAAAAAATATTTCGATGCCGGGATTCAGAAAAGGGAAAGTTCCTACTTCAATGCTTAAAAAAATGTATGGTGAAGCAATTGAATATAAAGCAAGTGAAAAAATTGCAAACAGTAAGTTTTGGAATATAGTAGATGAAATGGGATTAAAACCTATTTCTACTCCACAGTTAGTTGATATTGATTATGATTTTGGGAAAAAGCTTTCTTTCAAAATCAAATATGAAGTTATGCCTCAAATTGAGTTAAAAGATTACAAAGGACAAGATATTGAAAAACCGATTTTCAAGATAAAAGATGAAGATATTGATAAAGAAATAAACCACATGCTTAAAGCCAAGGCAGCTTTTGAAGATACTGAAATTGTTGAAGGCAATTCGGAAAGATTGACATTAAATTTACAGAGATTGGATAAAGATGGAAATCCGGTTGAAGGACAAAGAAGTGAAAATATAAAAGTAGAATTGGATGATCCGAAAGTAAATCCCCAAATTCCACAAAATGCAAAAGGAAAAAAAGTTGGCGATACTTTTGATTTCACATTTGTTGATGAGCATTATCATGGTGAAGAATTACATAAAGAAGAATTTAATTATTCAGCTGAAATTGTAAAGATCGAAAAAATTGTTCTTCCTCAAGTTACAGAAGAATTGGTAAAAGAAATATCAAGAAATAAAGCTGCAACTCTTGATGAATTAAAAGAACAGACCAAGAAAAATTTTGAAGATTACTATAATTCGCAGACAGAAAACATATTTACAAATCAGTTATTAGATAAAGTAATTAAGAATAACGAATTTGCGGTTCCTAAAGGTTATGTAGAAATGCTTCTTAACAGAATGGTTGAGAATGAAAAAGAGAATGCAAAGAGATATAAAGTTCCTAATTTTAATGAAAGAGAAGTAAGACAAAATTTACAAGCCAGAGCTGAATGGAATGCCAAATGGCAGATTATTCTCGAAAACTTAGCAAGAATTGAAGAAATAAAAGTTGAAGATGCAGATATTGAAGAAATGGCAAAAGCAGAATCTGAAAGAATAGGAATTGATGTTGAAAAATTGATGAAGTATTTCAAAGAATCCAATAAAACCGAAACTTTGCTTGAAGAAAAAGTTGTTAAGTTTTTGAAGGAAAATAATAATATTATAGAAGTTGATCCTGAAGAAAAACTTAAAGAAAAAAAGGATAAGTAATGAAACCAGAAATTTATAACCAATTAATTCCTTATGTAATTGAACAGACCGGACGCGGCGAACGCGGAATGGATATTTATTCAAGATTATTGAGAGATAGAATAATATTCCTCGGTACAGCAGTTGATGATCATGTAGCCAGTTTAACCATTGCTCAATTATTATTTTTAGAATCGGAAGATGCGGAAAAAGATATTTATTTATATATCAATTCTCCGGGCGGAAGTGTATCAGCGGGATTAGCTATTTATGATACAATGAAATACATAAAGCCTGATGTAGCTACTATCTGTGTTGGATTAGCCGCAAGTATGGGAGCTGTATTATTAGCCGGTGGAGCAGATAAAAAACGTTCAGCACTTCCCCATTCCAAAATTATGATTCATCAACCTTGGATTGGCGGCTTGCAAGGACAGACTTCAGATATTGAAATTCATGCTAAAGAAATGATTAAAACTAGAGATAACTTATATAAGATTCTTGCTAATCATACCGGGAAAAGTATTGAGCAGATAACAAAAGACTGCGACAGAGATTACTACTTAAATGCCGATGAAGCGAAAGAATATAAGCTGATTGATAATGTACTAGAAAAAAGAAAATTACCCGGAGATAAGAAGAAGGATTAATTTTTCTTAATAAAGAAAGCCACCTTGAAACTTTTCACCGGTGGCTTTTTTATTTTTAAACAGTTAATTTATTGTAAGAATACTTTTAACATATGATTATGATATGGGAACTAAAGAGCAAATAGATTATTGGATTAAAGCCTCAGAATTAGATTTTATATCTTCTACGGAGATTTTTAATTCTGGAAAAAACTTTCATTATTCTCTTTTTATTGCCCATTTGTGTATTGAAAAATTATTAAAAGCATTTGCTACAAAGGAATTAGAACAAATTCCCCCAAAGACGCATAATCTGTTAAGACTAGCTGAAATTTCAAATTTATCGTTGAATGAAGAATATTTAGAGTTTTTCGAGGAGCTAAATCAATTTCAGCTGCAGACAAGATATCCAGACGAAAAATTTAATCTTTATAAGAAAGCTGATTATGAGTTTACTAAAGTCAGAATTGAAAAGCTTAAGGAAGTTTATGAATGGTTGAAATCAAAACTTTAGATTTTTATGACTCGTTGCAAGAATATATTAAATTAGTGCGCAAGTATATTAATATCGAGAAAATATATTTGTTTGGTTCTTATGCAACAGGAAAAAACAATAACGAAAGTGATATTGATTTAGCAATAATTTCATCCTCTCTTTCCGGAGATAGTTTTAATGACAATGTTTTTTTAGGAAAATTAACTTGGGGAATAAATACTAGAATTGAACCAATTGGATTTACACCTCAATCATTTTCTGATTCAATATTAGCAATAGATATTTTGAAGAGTGGTATTGAATTAGATCTTGCCGAAAATTAAAATTTTCTTTGATCGATAATATTTTCAAATTCATTTTTATTTTTATAATTTTTCTTACTATTACTTCTTAAAAATATCTAGAGTGAATTATGAAAAAATCAAAACTATTTTTCTACAACTTATTTATTCTTTTAATTCTCCCACTTTCCTATGCACAAAACAAAACATTTACAATTGAAGATGTTGTATTCCGCTCAGGAACGGTTTTAACTTCAGGAAAATTAGATCAGTTAAAATGGCTGCCTAATAATTATGAATTCAGTTATTTGGAAAGTCATCAAGATGATTTTCTTTTGGTAAAAGAGCATGTAAAAAATAAAATGAAATCTACAGTAGTTTCCTTAAATGAACTTAACAGAAGATTAAAGGAAAAGGAAATAAATCTAGGTAATTCATTTCCAAAATACGAATGGATTGATAATGATTTAATAAGACTTCAAAAAGGGAAAGCATTTTATTATATAAATGTAAAATTCTTTGAAATAATTAAACAAATTGTCTTACCGGATGACGCTGCAAATATTCAAATCTCACCCGATAATAATTTATTTTCCTACACAAAAGAGAATAATCTATTTATTCAATTGAACGGCGAGGAAATTCAAATAACAAAAGAGGAAAACAAAAACATATTAAATGGTCACGCCGTACATAGAAATGAATTTGGAATTGAGAAGGGAATCTTCTGGTCGCCAAGTTCAAAATCAATTGCGTTTTATAGAATGGATGAATCGATGGTAACCGATTATCCCCTTGTAAAAATTGATGAGAGACCTGCTAAAGTAGATTTGATTAAATACCCAATGGCTGGAATGACATCGCATGAAATTACTATTGGTATTTATAATTTAGAAACAAAAGAGACTATCTGGCTGAAAACAGGAGAGCCTAAGGATCAATATTTAACCTCTTTAACCTGGGATCCAAGTGAAAAATATTTTTATGTGGGAATTCTAAACAGAGATCAAAATCATTTACAAATGAAAAAATATGATGCTGTTTCCGGTAATGAGATTAAAATTTTATTTGAAGAAAAAGATAATGAATTTGTTGAACCTGAAAATCCATTATTCTTTTTACCATACAGCAATGATTTTCTCTGGCTTTCAGAAAGGGATGGATACAATCATTTATATAGATATTCTTCTGATGGTGAATTGATTAAACAGGTTACTAAAGGAGACTTCCCTATTATTGATTTTATTGGATTTGACAGTAAAGGAGAGAATGCATTTTTTACTTCCAACAAAGAGAATGTAATTAACAAATATTTATATAAGGTTGAATTGAGTTCAAGTAAAATTGTAAGACTAACTAATCAAGATGGAACAAACAATGCTGTGTTAAGTGATGATAAATCATTTTTTATAAACAGATTTAATTCAATTGATACTCCAAACAAATATACATTAAACGATACAAAAGGGAATGAAATAAGAATTATAAAAGAGTTTGTAAATCCTTTGACTGAATATTCATTGGGTAAAACAGAATTCGGAACATTAAAAGCTGAAGATGGAACTGAATTACAAACTAGAATTATCTATCCAACAGATTTTGACGAAACAAAAAAATATCCGGTAATTCTTTATGTCTATGGCGGACCGCATTATCAAGGAGTTACTAATAGTTTTATCAGCGGAAGATATGATTTCTGGTATCAATATATGGCGCAAAATGGATTTATAGTATTTGAGTTGGATAACAGAGGGACAGCAAACAGAGGAATTGATTTTGAACAGAAGACTTTCAGAAATTTAGGTAGTGTTGAAGTAAAAGATCAAATGACAGGAATAAATTATCTTAAGTCTCTCCCCTATGTTGATACTACTAGATTTGGAGTCTTCGGATGGAGTTACGGCGGATTTATGACAACTTCATTAATGTTAAGAACAGATGATGTCTTTAAGGTAGGTGTTGCGGGTGGAGCAGTTATTGACTGGAGTTATTATGAAGTAATGTACACTGAAAGATATATGGATACTCCTGAAACTAATCCTGATGGATACAAAGAAAGCAATTTATTGAATTACGTTGAGAACTTAGAGGGGAAAAAATTATTATTAGTTCACGGAACTGTTGATCCGGTTGTAGTTTGGCAGCATACATTACTATTTACAGAAAAAGCAACTAATCTAAATAAACCGGTCGATTATTATCCTTATCCTGGTTATGGACATCATGTTTATGGAAAAGATTTATTGGGATTGTTTACTAAGATCACAAATTATTTTTTGGATAATCTTTAAATGATTAAGATTTCTCAGTAGCTTCGCTCCATCGAAATGGGTATAATAGTCATTTTGTGTTGCTGTTTACAAATAAAATTACTTAGGTTTCAAGTAAAAATACCACTTAAAATAGTTTATTC
>PAAX01000009.1 GCA_002698995.1 Ignavibacteriota bacterium
AACATTGGTAAACCAGACACAAAATCAAGGAAGATACGAAGTTAAGTTTAATGCAAGAGATTTAGCAAGCGGAGTTTATATCTACAGACTTCAAGTAAATGATTTTGTAACAAGTAAGAAGATGATGTTATTGAAATAGTAAAATAAAACTTATTAAAACGAAATTGGAGAATGAAATGCCAAACTATTATGTAAATAAAAATGCACAATCAACAGGTGAACATGAAGTTCATGAAGAAAGTTGTTCAAAGTTGCCACATTATGAAAACAGAATACATTTAGGTTATTTCTTTAAATGTGAGGATGCTGTAAAAAAAGCAAAAGAGATTATTAAAAATGCAGAAGTAGATGGATGTAAAATATGCTCATCTGCATGTCATAAAAAATAGTAAGGACTCTAGCTGCCAAATCGATTGGTTTGGCAGCTTTTATCAGTATAAGTACTGATATGCTTATTTTGGCCAATAACAAAAAGCCTCTTTCCAGCTTCAAAACTAAAAATAACTTTAAAACAAGAATCAGTATAAGTACTGATGTTAATTTGTAAAGCATACCATATATTCATTTAGCAAAATGAGTTTGGCTATTGTTTTTTTAATAGAAATAATAATAGGGATAAACCAATTCAAAATAGACATATGTAAAAGTAAATGAAACAAGGTCAGTTTAAAAAATATGAAAAAATCGTAAGAGCTAGTATTTTGGAAGAATATGTAAATCTACCAACTTTCATTAACTGTATCGCTGAAATTTAATATTTAGTAAAATAGCTATAAGGTTCAAAAAAACTAAAATCAACAAAATGAACAGGAGGTTCAAATGAAGTATTTAACTTTCCTTTTTCTTACGTTAATTTTCTCATTAAACTTGATCGGACAAGATCAAAGAATTGCCGACAAACAATTTATGCTAGGTTGTACTAGTGTTGGAACTACTGAACAAGTTACACACTATATTAATGCTGAGGGCGAAGTCTGGCAGTATAGTAGCGGTTCTTTTGTAACCGGTGGCGTTTATACAAATTCACTTACAACTGTAGGTAATGCGAACTTTAGCAGTTATGATTGGCCTGGATTTAATTTCAATTGGTTATATGGGCCACCTTATTGGTCGCTTGGATTATACAAAGTAACAAATTCCAAACAAACAGATAAATATTTTTACTTAGACGCAAGAGATAGTGACTTTGGAGGTGCTGTTTATAACCCTGATTTTTATATATATTTTGATAATGATGAAGATGCTTATTATCATAGAGGAGGAAATGAAATCTCACAAGGGGAAGTAGTTAGAGTTTGGGATATTCACGATGAATCACCAAACACATCTGAATTACAAAACTATTGGAACAATGTTTTAGTAGTACTTACGGATCAAAGTAATCCTCGAATTGTGTGGGGACCTCACCCAACATTTCAGGCAACAAACTATAAGGTATACCGAGCTGTTTCAACAACACCATTAAATAATCCAGAATTAAATGCAGGACTTATAGCAACTGTAAGCAGTAGTACTTACGAATATAAAGATACTGATATTACTCTTTCAACATACGGGGATTATGTTTATTATTTTGTAAAAGCCTATAATGGTTCTTATTCAAGCCCATCAAATATAGGTGAAAAACGAGGATATTTTTACAAAGAGGGTATTACAGAGGAATCAGAAAAAATTCGAAATTATAATTTGTTTCAAAATTATCCTAATCCGTTCAATCCTTCAACTTACATAAATTATACAGTTTCAGAACCTTCTTTTATTTCATTAAAAGTTTATGATGTTTTGGGAAATGAAATTGAAGAGTTAGTAAGTGAATCGAAAGAACCTGGTAATCATTCCGCCAAGTTTACTGCTGCTAATCTAGCAAGTGGAATATATTTTTATACATTGAGGGCAAAAAATTATTCACATACTAAAATGATGATTTTATCAAAATAATTAGAACATGTGTAATTAATAATAAAACAGACCTTGTAAAAAGGTCTGTTAATTCTATAGATTTGAGAATATAGAAAAATTTAAGGGTTAGGATAATGAGAAAATATTTAACCATTATGATGATACATTTTACGATGATAATAATTGCACAAGATATAACATTGAAGTCAATAAATGGACCAATGGGAGGTATAGTCGGCGATATAGGTATTAACTCCAAAGGTGAAATATTTGCCGGCGCTTATTCAGCTTTTATAGGCTATTCTGGTCTTTACAAATCTGAGGATAATGGTAATAGCTGGGTGAAAATAGAATCACAATTTGACGACTTTGAAGTTTATTCCATTTACATAACAAACGAAGACCATATATGGGTTGGAACAAATTTTCAAGGGAGAATTTATCGCTCAACAGATAATGGCAAAACATGGGAAAACAAACGAAACGGATATAATACAGGAGAATGCTGGGCATTTGGAGAAAGTAAAGACGGGGTTTTATTTGCCGGTGATGGTCAATACTATAATTTATCCCGCTCGCTGGATTACGGCGAAAACTGGGAATTATCGGCAAATCTTCGTCCTTTTGTCTTTGCAACAGATTCTAATAATATAGTTTATGCTGGAACACATGATGGATTATTTGGCACAAGTGATAATGGAATAACATGGGGACAAAATAATTTTCTAAAAAATATACCTGTATCAACAATAGTGATAGATGAAAATAATAATATTTACTGTGGAACCGGATATTATGATAATGGAAATGGAGTATATTATTCGACGGATGGAGGTGTTACATGGACTCAAATAGGATTAGAAGGAAAAATAGTATTATCCTTAGCATTTGATTCTGAAAAGAACCTATTAGCCGGAACAGCAGAAGATGGTCTTTTCAAAACAACAAATAATGGAGAAAATTGGACACAATATCAAAAGGGGTTATATAAAAAACAACTATTTAGGTTAAAGTTAAATAAGGAAGACGATATTTTTATTGGTTCAGAAGAAGAGGGGGTTTTTAGGTCAATAAATGGAGGAGAAGAATTTGAACAGGTTGGATTACCATTGTCCAATTCAAAAGACATAAAATTTTATGGAGACAGTTTGTTGTTTTCTTCAACTCCATCAGGTGTACAGAAATATAATATTGAGACAAAGAAATGGACAAATATAGGATTGCACAATGTGTTTGGTATAGATATAACAGAAAATGGAACTATTTATGCTGCAACATTTGCTGATGGATTATTTAAGACAGAGGATTTTGGCGCGAATTGGATTTTAACCAATCTAACAAAAGATAGTATAATGTCTGTCTATAATGTAGTTGCAAAAAATGAAGATACAATATTAGCGGCAACAGAATTCAATTTAAGGAAAAGTACTGATGGAGGAGAGAATTGGACAATTCTTCCGGTAAAAACGAGTTTTTTTTCAAGAGGAATGTCTATTAATAATAATCAGATTTGGGTAACTGGAACCGGCTCAATGGATTATATATACAAATCAACTGATTATAGTAACTTTGAGTTAATGTTCTCATATAGTTATGGTTGGGCAGAAAATAATTGCATTTCTGCTTTATCAAATGAAAGTGTATTTGTGACTGATCCATATGATGGGACATATAGATCAACAGATAATGGTGAAACTTGGCAGCAACTTCTCACTGGTGGTCGAGGAGTATGGACTATTTATGCGGAAGATAATGGGTTATTGCTGGGTGGAGCAAGAGATACTATATGGTACTCGGATGACTTAGGAGATAACTTAGTTGGGATCAAAGTTCCATTTGATAGAGATAATAATATAACAGACATTAAAAGAGGCAATAATAACCAACTTTATTTCAGTACTTATGAAACTGGAATATTTGAATTAGATATTCTTACTATTATAAATGATACTAAAAATACTTTTTTCCACTATGAGCTTTATCAAAATTACCCAAATCCCTTTAACCCTACAACCAGTATTGAGTATTCAGTACCTAGTAGTGAGTATGTTACGTTAAAGATTTATGATATACTTGGAAATGAAATAGCAACTTTAGTTAATGAACAAAAAGATGCTGGAAGATATGAAGTTGAATTTAATGCAATTAATTTAGCAAGTGGCGTCTATTTCTATAGAATACAAACATCAACCGGATTTGTATCAACAAAGAAATTAATACTCTTGAAATAAAGAAAACTATCCCTCTTTTTGGTGGGGATTATATATTTATAAAATTCAAACCGGTAGAGTTTTTCATAAGTTCGTAATACGATGTAATTAAAATAAGGAACAAGGCTTGCAGAGCCAAGCCCTCTCGACATTTGGATTTCGGACCCATATAGTCCTGAAATAGGTTGACTCAAAAATGATAATAAAAGTCAACAATTGTCAGGATGCTGCATCCAATTGATTTAAGAAATTCTCTTCCAATACCTGACTTAAAGAAAGTTTCTCTATTTAATGCATCTTGTTTGGAAGTAAACTCTTCGGTATAAATTAATTCAAGAGGTCTGCGATTTTTTGTTGATTTAACTTTTCCGGAATTATGCTCATTCAATCTTCTGCTTAGATCGGAAGTCATTCCAATATATCTTTTGGAATCTTTAAGAGAAGTCAATATGTAAACAAAGTAGGTCATAATAAGAAAGGTCTGAAGAAAAAATCAACAGACCTAAAATATTTGAGGTGAAGGTGGGATTCGAACCCACGAATAAAGGTTTTGCAGACCTTCGCCTTAAGCCACTTGGCTACTTCACCAAAAACAAATTTTCAAATAACTGAAAGTGGATTCGCCCGCCGAAGGCGGGTTGCAGACCTTCGCCTTAAGCCACTTGGCTACTTCACCGTATCATAAAAAAAAATCCACATTGAGTGGATTAGAGAGCGGGAAACGAGACTCGAACTCGCGACATCAACCTTGGCAAGGTTGCGCTCTACCAACTGAGCTATTCCCGCATTAAATTTTATTAAGAACAAAAATTAGAGTACAAAATATAACATGATTCAAACAATCTTGCAAATATCTTTTTTATTTCCTAGATCCGTGAATAAATCCGCGGTATGGTCTTGAATGCTGAATAGTTATAAATGCGCTTGAATCTATTTGATCTATTATATTTCTAACCATTTTAAGGTCTTTTCTTCTGATAATTATAATCAAAATAGTCATTCCTCCTGTGCTTCCTTCAGCCGGAATTAAAGTAACGCCGTATTTTGATGATCTGAGTGCATCAGCAATTTTATCTGTAAATCTTCTTGATATTATGTTTATCTGAACATAACCCAATGCAATTTTTTCTTCCAGACTTATACCCAAAATATTTCCGATTCCGAAACCAAGTGCGTAAGCAAAAAGATTTATTGTTTCATCCATATTATTAACTATAAACCGCATCGCAAAAATCCAGATTAACACTTCTGCAAATCCGGCTACACCGGCAAGATATTTTTTACCTTGAACTACCAGAATAGTTCTAAATGTGCCGATAGTAACATCGCACATACGCATTAATGTTATTAGTAAAGCGCCTAATATTATATCAATCATAACAAAACTTATTTAATTGCAAACACAAAAGTTAAATAAAGAAATAGTATTTTATAAGAACAAAATTAATTATTTATAATCAATGTACGAAACCGAAAGAAAAGAATTAATAGATTCACTACGAAAAAAGGGAATTACAAATGAACTCGTTCTTAATGCAATGCTTAATGTAGAAAGGCATTTATTTGTTCCCGATGTAGTAAAACATCATGCATATGCTGATACAGCTTTGCCAATTGGACACGGGCAGACAATTTCTCAACCATATACTGTTGCTGTAATGACTCAAGCTCTAAATCCTCAAAAGAATGATAAAATTCTTGAAATTGGAACCGGCTCCGGTTATCAAGCTGCTGTTTTGAGTCAGATGGGAGTTAAAGTTTACACTATTGAACGAAATAATGAAATTTATAATACGGCTTTAAAACTTTTTGATGTATTGAAATTAAGAATTGCATCCAGATGCAGTGATGGAACAATTGGCTGGGATGAATTTGCTCCTTACAACGGAATTATTGTTACTGCTGGAGGTCCATCTATTCCAAAAAAATTATTAAAGCAGCTTGCTGTTGAGGGGAAACTTGTAATTCCGGTTGGTGATAGAAAAAATCAGACTCTTAACATAATTACAAAAATTGATGAAGAGACTTTTAAGATAAAAGAAGTTCCAAATTTTGCTTTTGTTCCTCTTATTGGGAGGGAAGGTTGGAAAAATTAGCTCTCGTAATAATTGGTCCAACTTGTTCGGGAAAAACTTCACTTGCTCTTAATCTTGCCAAAAAATTAAATTCAGAAATAATTTCGGCAGACAGCAGACAGATTTATAAATATCTTGATATTGGGACAGCAAAACCAACACTTGAAGAACTAAATTCTATTAAACATCATTTTATTGATATTCTAGATCCTTCCGCTGAATTTAATGCAAGTATGTTTGAAATTGAGGCGCTTAAAATTATTACAGAGCTGCATTCACAAAATAAAATTCCAATAATTGCGGGTGGTTCCGGCTTATATGTGAAGGCATTGATAGATGGAATTTTTGATTCAATTGATTCCGATGATGATTATAGAATAGAACTGCTTGAATTTAAGAATAAGTTCGGTAATGAATATTTATATGAAGAATTAAAAAAAATAGATCCGGTTAGTGCAGAAAAAATGCTTCCTCAAAATTGGAAAAGAGTTATTAGAGCATTAGAAGTCTATAAAATTTCGGGCGAACCGATTTGGAAATTACAAAGTAGTCATCAAAGAGAAGTAAATGTTAATTTTCTGCAGTATGGATTGAATTGGGAAAGAGAGATTTTATATAAGAATATCGAAACCCGTGTTGATAAAATGATTGAAGACGGATTGATAGATGAAGTTTCAAAACTAATTAATAAATATGATAAGTCGCTCAATTCCCTTAATACTGTGGGATATAAGGAGATAATCGAATTTCTTGAAAATAAAATCAGTAAAGAAAGAGCTGTAGAATTAATAAAAAGAAATACGAGAAGATATGCAAAACGGCAATTAACTTGGTTCAGAAAAGATGAACGAATTAAGTGGATTGATATTTCTTCATTATCCGAAATCGATAAAGTATCATCAGAAATTATTAAACAAATCACATAATAAAATAAGACTGATTAATTCTTCAGTCCAAAACAAGCTAAAAAAAAATAAAACTAATTTTAAATTGATTGGAAATAAGATTTAGTATATTTATTGTTTGTTTTTTCCGCTTTGTTCTAAAAATGAAAATTTGATTCACAAAAAAATGTTTATATGGCGGTAAAAGAAAATTAGTTTTGCATTTTAAATGATAATTACTTAATTAAACAATCACTTAAAACGAGGAAAGAAAATATAAATTGAGAAAATGGCGTACAGAAGATTCGGCTGAACTTTATAATATTAATGGATGGGGAATTAACTTTTTTTCCATTAATGATAAAGGACATGTTTATGTAACCCCCAAAAAAGATGGTGCTCAAGTTGACCTTAAAGAATTAATTGATGAACTGCAGTTAAGAGACGTTTCCACTCCGGTGTTGTTAAGATTTACTGATATTTTAGACAGCAGAATTGAAAAGATGGCTAGCAGTTTTAAACTTGCTGCAGAAGAATATAATTTCAAAGCACAAAATTTTATTATCTATCCAATTAAAGTAAACCAGATGCGCCCGGTTGTTGAAGAAATTGTAGCGCATGGAAAAAGATTTAATATTGGACTTGAAGCCGGCTCTAAACCTGAACTTCATGCCGTTATTGCAATTAATACCGATAATGATTCGCTTATAATTTGCAACGGTTATAAAGATGAAGATTATATTGAACTTGCTATTCTTGCTCAAAAGATGGGAAGAAGAATTTTCCTTGTTGTTGAAAAATTAAATGAATTAAAACTCATTACAAAAATAGCCAAGCAGCATAAAATAAAACCTAATATTGGAATTAGAATTAAACTTGCCAGTTCCGGAAGCGGTAAATGGGAAGATTCCGGCGGTGATGTAAGTAAGTTTGGTTTAACTTCATCCGAACTTTTAGAAGCGTTGGATTTTCTTGAAAAAAACAAAATGAAAGACTGTCTTAAACTAGTTCATTTTCATATCGGCAGTCAGATTAATAAAATTAGAAGATTTAAAGTAGCGCTGCGTGAAGCATCACAATTTTATGTTCAGCTCCACAAACTTGGTTTCAGTATTGAGTTTGTTGATATTGGGGGAGGACTTGGAGTTGATTATGACGGGACTCGTTCTTCAAACAGCGAAAGCAGTGTTAATTATAGTATTCAAGAATATTTGAATGATGCAATTTCTACAATGGTTGATGTAAGTGATGAGAATGGGTTACCTCATCCTAATATTATAACTGAATCGGGAAGATCATTAACCGCTCATCATTCGGTATTGGTTTTTGAAGTTTTGGAATCATCTTCTTTGCCGGAATGGAATGAAGAAGAGGAAGTTTCCGAAGAAGATGATGATCTTGTTCAAGAACTTTATAATTTGTGGAATAATCTTAATCAACCCAAAATGCTTGAAACATGGCATGATGCTCTGCAGATAAGAGAAGAGGCGTTAGATAAATTCAGTTTCGGAATTCTTGATCTTAAAACCAGAGCACAAGTTGAACGATTGTTCTGGTCAATTGCAAAAGATATTCATCAAATGACAAGCGAACTTAAACATGTGCCTGATGAACTTCTCTATTTAAGAAAATTATTATCAGATAAATATTTCTGTAATTTTTCATTGTTTCAATCTTTACCCGATTCCTGGGCTATCGATCAGATTTTCCCGATTATTCCAATTCAAAGATTAGACGAGAAACCGGAGAGAACAGCAACACTGCAGGATATTACGTGCGATTCCGATGGTAAGATTGATAACTTTATTGCTACTAAAAACTTTTCATATTATCTGCCTGTTCATTCATTAAACAGCAAAGAGCCTTATTATATTGGTGTATTTTTAGTCGGTGCTTATCAAGAAATTTTAGGTGATCTTCATAATCTTTTTGGAGATACAAATGTTGTTCATATTTCTGTTGATGAAAAAGGCTATTCAATCGATCAGATAATTGATGGAGAAACAGTTGCTGAAGTTCTTGATTATGTTTTATACAATTCAAAAAAATTAGTTCGAATTGTAGAGACTTGGGTTACATCTTCAGTTAAAGCCGGAAAAATTTCTCAGGAAGAAGGAAAAGAATTCTTGTCAAATTACAGATCAGGTTTGTACGGTTATACATATTTAGAATAAAAAAATTGTTTGATTTGTTGATGAAGGGACACGGTAATTTAGTGTCCCTTTTTTTTACTCCGCAAAATATCATGAATGCAACTTTAAATAAATTTTTGTAGTTGTTACTTTATGATTATTCAAAAAATAAAGGAAAATTTATGAAACGTATTATGGTATTTTTGTTTACATCACTTTTGTTAATTTCTTTAACATCATGCGGCGATGCAACTGATGTTGTTGATTCCGGAACTTATCAAGGATCAATCAAAAAGATTGAAGCGGAGAAATCTGAAATTTATGTTGATTTACAAGATGGAAAAACTATTGAATTATATTTTATTGATGAAACGGAATTAACACAGAATGGTGAAGTTGTTGATTTCTCTGCTTTGCAAGTCGGACAAAAAGTAGAAGTAGAAGTTAAGAAAGTCGGAAAAAGATTAGATCCGCTGAAAGTAAAAATATTGGAATAAAATGAATCAATTACCAGAATTTTGGAGGACAGAGATATGGCATCCGCTCTCTGTCCATCTTCCTATTGCACTTCTTTTAGTTGCTGCACTATTCGGATTAACAGCATTTTTTACAAAAAAAGAAAAATGGTATGAATTCAGCTACATTCTGCTCTTAATTGGAACAGTTGGAGCTTGGGTTTCTGTTTATACTGGAAACTTAGCTGATGGTGTAGTAGGCAGAACTCTGTGTGATCCAACCGTTTTTGAAAATCATGAAAATGCCGCTTATACAGTTGCATGGCTTTTTTCTGTCGCATCAGTTTTGGCAATTGCCGATTATAAAAATGTTTTGGTAAAATTTAAAAGTTACAATCGAATTTTAATTCTTGTACTGATGTTAACCGGAAGTGGATTTTTATCTTATGCTGGACATTTAGGAGCAGAGTTAGTTTATCAGCAGGCAGCCGGTGTTTATACTCCATCAGACGACTGTTCAGAATTTTCTGAGTAATTATTATTATTCTTTTATTCTATTTGATCGCTTTAACTTGTTTAGATTTTGGTAAATAATTCCACTTACAATAAAAATTAATCCGATTATTGATGAAGGAAGAATTTTCTCCTTTAAAATCAATGCGATAAAAAACATTGAAATAAATGGGGAGAGATAAGCCAGTGTTGATGTTTTAGCTTTATTGCTGCTTAATGCCAATCCGTTCATCCAAAGAAAAAATGTTATTCCCATTTCAAATAATCCAATATAAACTGCTCCAAGTAGGTATTTCGGGTTTTGAATTTCAAATGAATCAAATAATATGAGATAAACAAATGAATAGATTGTTCCGAATAAAAAAGCAATGAATAATTTTAATGAAGAATCTCGGTTGTCTTTTAGATTTAAAATCCAAAATGAAGCCCATATAATTGAACTTCCAGCCGCCAGAATAACACCAAAAATACTTTCGAACTTAAGTGCAAATAAATCACCTCTTGAGGCAATTATAAACACTCCAAAGAAAGCAAGAATTAATCCGATTATAGTTTTTAAGGTTAGTTTATCACCTAAAAACAAAACTGAAAAAAGTGAAATAGCTATCGGCCAAGTATAATTAAGGGGCTGCGCCTCTTGAGCCGGAAGTAGTGAATAAGCTTTGAATAAAACGAGGTAATATAAAAAAGGATTTACAAAACCTAAGAGGAGATTGATTTTAATATATCTTTTATCAAAAAAATTAAAAACCGCTCTCTTATTTTTTCTGAATGCAAAAAGAAATAAAATCAGAACACTTGAAAGTGATGAAAAAAATAGAAGCTGAACAAAATTTAATCCCTCTAAAGTAAACTTAAAAGCAGTGGCAACAGTCGACCATAAGATTACAGCCGATAATGCATAAATATTTGATTTGCTGTTTTTAGAAAGATTCATTTAGTAATTTGGTTGTTAGTTTTTTCATCATTCAAAAGTAATATGATGATTCTTTATTATGAAATAAAAAGTACTTCGGTAATTAATAGAGACTGGAAGAATTATGACATTTCCACCGAAGGGAGAAATCTTATAATTCACAGATGATTTCATCGAAATAGTATTCGAATAATTCTATAGACGATTCAGTTATAAAAATTTTAATTAAGGGGCTATGACAGATTATTCATTTTTAGAACCGAATACAATGATAAGACTTTATGCGCAAGGTGCTTTTCCTATGGCGGATGAAGATGGTTCCATTGAATGGTACTACCCTGAAATTAGAACGATAATTCCTTTAGATAATTTTAATTATCCCAGATCATTAAGAAAATTTATAGAGAAAAGCGATTTCGAATTTAGATTTGATGTTGATCCCATAAATGTAATCAGAAATTGTGCTGATAGAGAAAATACTTGGATATCGGAAGAACTAATTGATGCTTATAAGCGTCTTTATAAACTCGGATTTCTTCATTCTGTTGAAGTTTACAAAGAGAATGAATTAGTTGGAGGCTTATATGGGATTACGCATCGTGGAGCATTTTTCGGAGAATCGATGTTCAGTAAAGTTTCACAGGCTTCTAAATCCGCTTTAGTTAAGCTAATTGAACATCTTAATGAAAAAGGATTTGTACTTTTAGATATTCAATTCATTACCGATCATTTAAAGATGTTTGGTGCAGTTGAAATAGCTTTAGAAGAATATCAAAAGCTGTTAATTTTATCTTATACAAAAAATGTTTTTTTCTAGGGAGATTTTATGAAAGTGTTAAAATTTGTGTTACTGCTCTTTTTGTTTTCTTTTGTTACTGTTAATGCACAGACGTTTGGGGGTGGTCTTCAGTTGGGTTATCCTCATGGAGAGTTCAAAGAAAATGTGGATAGAGTTGCGTATGGATTTCAATTACAGGGAACAATCTGGTCTCCAAACAAACTTAGACCGGTTACATTAGGGTTAAGCGGGGGATTCATTACTTATGGCGAAGAAACTTCGCGTCGTCCGTTAAGCACTACTATTCCCGATGTAACTGTTGATGTTAAAAGAAGCAATAATATGGCAAATCTTCATTTGCTATTAATGATTTCACCTTTTCAAGGAACATGGCGCCCTTATTTAGAAGGTCTTGCCGGTGGTTCTTATTTGTATACCAGCAGTGAAGTAAGCAGCAACTATAATAATAATTCTGTTTTTGAAGATGTAAATAAAGATGACCTAACATGGAGTGCCGGAATTGGTGGCGGCTTCTTGATTAAAGTTGGTAAAGATAATGAGAATGATATTTATATAGACATTAAAACTAGATACATCTGGGGAGGAACTGCTGAATATCTTAAAGAAGGTTCGGTAAAAATTGTAAACGGACAGGCTCTTTATGATGTAAAAAAATCAAAAACTAATATGTGGAATATTCACATTGGGGTTTTGTTTTACATAAACAGATAAAAAATTCAAGCCGGTTTCATAAATTAAAATTGAAACCGGCTTGAATTTATTAAGCAAGCTCATATTTTAGTTGTACTAGTCCGGTATCAAAATTTTTTACGTAAATTAATTTAAGCCTCTTTTCCGGAATTCCCTCATTGAATAATCTAACTCCGTTTCCTAAAAAAATAGGAATTACTGAAATTATAAACTCATCTATTAAATTATCTTTCATAAGATTGTTAACAAGTTCAGCACCGCCGTCAATAAAAATATCCTTTTGATTTTCTGATTTAAGTTTAGTTATTAATTCATTAAGATTGCCGGAATAAAAATTTACGTTGTCTTTATTTTTCTTAATTGAATTAGAAATTACATATACTTTTTGATCAGGATAACTTAATTCACCAGCTTCTTTAATAACCCAGTCATAGGTTTTTCTGCCGAGAATTATTGTTTCAACTGCTTTAATAAATTCGGAATACCCGTAATCTTCACCCAATTTTGCAACAATTGAAAGAAAACTTAAGTCATCATTAGGTTTTGCAATAAAGCCATCAAGACTCATTGCTATATATAAAACAGATTTTGGAGTTCTCATCTAAACTTTCTCCTTCTAAAAAAACTGCTAAAATAAATTTCAAAGTAATAAGAAACAAATCGGATTCAAAATCGTCTTACATCTCTAAAAATTGGAATTCTATTTTATGAATAAATATTTTATTTTCATTCTAGTACTTTTTCAAACCGGGTTTGCTCAATGGGAAAAGCTTTCAAATTATAACTATGGAGAAACTGGAATTTTATTCTCCGTAAACGATACAATTCTTGCCGGAAATGAAAATCGTATATTTATAAGTACTAATGCCGGTAATAACTGGATTGCTTCAAATCCAATTAGCGATGAAATAACTTTTATTCCTTCTGCATACAAGTATGGAAATCTTTTGTTTGTAGGAACTTACACTCACGGAGTTTACTATTCTAAAGATAATGGTGTCAATTGGATTCATCTGCAACAAGGATTAAGTTCTACACCTGCTAAATCTATTGGTTCTTTTGCGGTTAGAGAAAATAAAATTTACGTCGGCACGCACGGAGCTGGAGTTTTTTATCAAGAGTTAAATAATCTTGATACATGGAAGCAGTTTAATAATGGTTTATCTTGGAATTCGACATATACTATAAACTCTTTGTACAATAATAACGGGACTTTAATAGCCGGTGGAGGAAGCAGCGCTTCTTTACAATTAAACAGAAATGATTCTGATTTATGGGAGCAGATTGATTTTGTTCCATTTAATCCTAATGGAACATCATTACTTGCTGCAAAAAAATTTAACAATAAACTGATTGGTGCATATTCTCAAGGGATTGTTTACAGCCTTGATTCTGGTAAAACTTGGTCAATATATGAAGGAATTTTTGGCAATTATGAAAGAGCTGATATTGTAGAATTCAATAACAAATTAATTGTTATGCTTTCCAAAGCAGGATTTGTTAACTTTTACTTATCCGATTATAATGCTGAAAAATGGGAATTAATAACTCAGTTTAATACTAACTTTTGCTATGATTTTGAAATTGCGAATAAAAGAATTTTAGCAGCTACATTAGACGGGATTTACTTTTACGATCTTTCTACAGTTCCGGTTGAAGATGATATTATTCCAAATGAAATAAATCTTGAACAAAATTATCCTAATCCGTTTAATCCAGCAACAAAAATAGGATACACAATACCGAAAGCAGAGAAGACCGATGCAAAAACTGATCAGTATAATGTTACATTAATAATTTATGATATACTTGGTAATGAAATAACGGTTTTAGTAAACGAAACTAAATTTCCGGGAAATTATGAAGTGGAATTTAACGGCAGAAATTTTCCGAGTGGAATTTATTTTTATCAACTAACAATTGATAATAAAACTTTAACCAGAAAAATGAATTTAATTAAGTAAACTGATTTCAAAATAGAAGGAAAATAAAAATGAAAAGAATTACTCCCTTTTTATTAATAATTATTTTTGTATCGACTTTACAAGCACAAATCGATTACAAAAAATTAGATCAGTACATAGAAAACGGAGTTTCACTTTTTGAAGCAGAAGGACTTTCTATTGCAATCGTTAAAGATTCACAAGTAGTTTTCTCAAAGGCTTATGGTTTTGCTGATGCTGATAAGAAAATTCCACTTACTACAAAAAGTCTCTTTAATATTGCTTCTTGTTCTAAAGCATTTACTGCGGCACTTGCAGCAAAATTGGTTGATGAAGGAAAACTAAGTTTCCAGGATAAAGTGAAAGATCACATACCATATTTTGAATTAAGTGATTTATGGATCACTTCCCAGTTAAATATTGTGGATATATTAAGTCATAGAAGCGGATTAAAAACATTTGCCGGTGATCTCCTATGGTATCATACAGATTATACCAATAAAGAAATTATTGAAAGGATGAAATATCTTCCAATTGAAAATGAATTTAGAAGTGAATTTGGTTATCAGAATAATATGTTTATGATTGCTTCCGAAATTATAACACAAAAAGCCGGTAAAAATTGGTATGAGTATCTTGACAATGAATTATTTGATAAACTTGATATGAATACTTCCAAAAGTGCTTCTATGTACTTAAATGATAATGATGATATAGCCTACCCTCACGTTGAAAAGAAAAGGTATCCTTTAACTGATGAAGTTCCAAATGCAGCCGGTTCAATATTTTCTAACGTTGAGGAAATGTCTAATTGGATTAAAATGTTGTTGAATAATGGTAAATTTAACGGTGAACAGGTTTTATCAGAAAATGTAATTAATGAAATGTTTACTCCTAGAATTAATGTCTATGTCGGCAGATCAATGAAAAAAATGGGAGTAAATTTTAACAACTACGGTTTAGGCTGGTTTTTGTACGATTATAAAGGAAGAGAAATTGTATTTCATGACGGAGGAATGCCCGGTTATCTTTCAAGGGTGTTATTAGTCCCAGATGAAAATTTAGGTGTTGTAATTTTAACAAATGGATTAAATCCTCTTACTTCTGCTTTAAGTCAGCAGATTGTAGATTTATACTTTGGGAATGATGATGCCGACTGGGTAAAAGATTATAAAGAAAGAATTGATAACTATAAAAAAAGAGATGAAGAAAATAAAGCTAAGATAAATTCATCAAGAGTTGAAAACACAAAACCATCTTTGGAATTACCAAAATATGAAGGGAAATATAATGACAATTCATACGGCGAAGCAGAAGTAATTTTTAATAACGAAAAACTTACTCTTCAGCTTCCGGCAAAGGATGTTTTTACAAGTGAAATGGAACATTGGCATTTCGATACATTCAAAATTAAATTTAAAGATGATTTTCTTCCTGAAGGATTCGTCACGTTCAGTTTTAATTCTAAAGGAGAAGTTACAGGATTCAAAATTGATCTCCCAAATCCAGATTTTCACTTTAATGATCTGAACTTTGTGAAAGTAAATTGATAATTACCAAGTTAAATTCCTAAAAAATTATAGAAGCACTTATAAAATCTACATTATAAGTGCTTCTCAAAAAACTTGATCCCTTTGTTAAATTATTTTATAAAATAAGCAATCATCATTTATATTTGTCCACATGGATAAAATACAGATTGCATTCTTTTTCATATCGGGATTTTTAGTCTCAAGAATTTTAATCAAAGCCAAAGTACCTCAGTTAATTGTTACTCAGCTTATTGATAAAAAACATGTTCCGTTAAGCCGATTAATCTTTTATTTGGTATTTCTTGCTGCAATTCTTTCTTTTTTTATTCCTAATGCAATTACCGTTTTAACTCTTCTTCCTGTTCTTGAAATAATTAGAAAAACTTATCAAGAAACAACAGGAGTTGAAAAGGGACTTCCGACAATTTTGGCATTGTCCGTTATTTATGGAGCAAATATTGGCGGAATGGGTTCTGTAACTGCAACTCCGGCAAATGGAATTTTAATTACTTTTATCGAAGCAAATGATATTACTTCATCAAATTTTATTTCTTTTGCTCAATGGCTTTTGTGGGGAATTCCACTTGTAATTATTTTTTCTGCGGGAGCTTCGTTATTGCTGAATTTCTTCTTTAAAAGCTGGAAATATAAATCAATTGCCGCCAACATAAGTACTCATATAAGTTTCGAAAAAGATAAACATTTGAAACATGCTCTCTTTTTAACAGCTCTTTACTTTATTTCTTCATTTGTTATTTCCATTCTTTCTTTAATGTACGAGGATTTGGTATATCAGCTTTTGGGCACTAGTATTTTTATCACAATATTTATTTTTGTCTATTCGTTTTTAATTACATTTAATTTCGGCGGCAGCAAAGAAAAATTACTAAATATAAGTGATCTTTATACTGATCTTCCGGTTAAAGGATTTTTATTTTTATTTGCAGCTATAATTATCGGCGGTGTTCTATACTTTCTTGATGTACAACAATTTCTGAATGAGTGGATGAGCACATTTGTCTCAATTCAATATCATCCCTTTTTATTCTTTTTAATGATTGCTTTAATTGCCTCTTTCAGTACTGAAATTCTAAGCAATACTGTAGTTCAGTTAAGTATATTTGTTATTTTAGAATCCTACTCCTTAAGCAATGCAATTCCTTTAATTGAAACATTACTTATTGCAACTCTTTCATCAACATGTGCTTTTATGAGTCCAATTGCAACCGGGGTAAACGGACTTGCATTTGGTGGAGTTAAAGGGGTATCTTTTAAAAAGATGTTAGGTGTTGGATTTGCCATGAATTTATTTGGAGCAGTCTTAATCTCCTTTTGGGTAAAGTATGTTGTTAGTTTATTGATATAATTTTCTCCATTTATTAATTAATAACTTTATATTACTCAATAAAATCCATTATTTTTACATTCTCATTTTCAAGAAAGGGCGCATAATTTGTTAATGATAGAAATTTTACCGGATAAATGTGATTTCTGCGGATGTTGTGTCGGTGTTTGTCCGGAAGATGCAATAGAACTAAAAGAAGCAGAAATTAATATAATAGAAGAACTATGTACAAACTGCTCAAAATGTATTTGGGCTTGTCCTATCGAAGTAATCAAGTTTAACAGAAACGGTGTTGGAAAAGGAAACGATGAAAAAAGAATATGATGTTATTGTTGTAGGTGCCGGTCCGGCTGGTTCTACTGCTGCTAGATTTGCAGCAGAACATGGGATTTCTGTTTTAATGCTGGAAAAAGACCGTGATGTTGGTTATCCGGTTAGATGCGGTGAAGCAATAAGCAGAGCCGGTGTTGCCGAGTTTATTGAGCCTGATAATAAGTGGATAAATGCTGTAATAGATAAATTTGCAATGGTTTCTCCCGATGGAACCGAAGTCGTAATTCCGCTTGAAGATATTGGATATATTCTTGAAAGAAGAATTTTTGATTATGAACTTGCTAAACTTGCTTCTAATGCTGGGGCAGAGATTTTAACAAGAGCTTATGTAAATGGATTGATAATTGAGAATAATAAAGTCTGCGGCGTTAAATATGAATTTCGCGGAGAACAGCATGAAGTTAGATCGAAAGTAGTAATCGGTGCAGATGGAGTAGAATCCAGAGTTGGAAGATGGGCAGGAATTAAAACTTATATTGATTTCCGAGATATGGAATGTGCAACCCAAATTACTGCTTCCGGTATTCCAATAGATCAAAGTACATGTTACTTTTATTTTGGAAAAGATTATGCTCCGGAAGGATATTTCTGGATTTTTCCTAAAGGGGATACTTCGGCAAATATTGGTCTGGGCGTGAGCGGTATGACGGGGAGAAAGCGTTCTGCTCTCTCTTTCTTAAATGATTTTATGGAAAAGAATTATCCAAATGCATCAGTATTAACACAGATTGCCGGGGGTGTTCCCTGTGTTACAACTTTAGAAAAAATATCCGCACCCGGAATTATTCTTGTCGGGGATGCTGCACGTCAAGTTAATCCACTTTCCGGCGGTGGTATTGCAAGCGGAATGATTGGGGGAAAGATTGGAGGAACAATTGTTGGCGAAGCCGTTAAAATGAATAAGCTCGATCATATTTTAACTTATGATAAAGCTTGGCATGATAGATTAGGAAAGCGTCACGAAATTTTTGATAGAATAAAGAATGGTATCTACAATTTCTCTGATGAAAAATTTAATAACATTGCTCACTCGTTCAATAAAGTTCCTTATGACAAAAGAGGCTTAGGTAATCTATTTAAGACAGCCTTGTTTAACAATCCCTCTTTATTAGTTGATGTAGCAAAGGTATTTTTAGTAAAATGAAAAAATTATTAATCCTATTAATAAAAAAGTATTACAAAGCCATTCTCGATATTTGGGTTGATAAAATCTTATTATCATTCGGTAATAAGTTTTCTAAAAGTCAAATTACAACTTTTGTGGAAAGTTCTCTTCATACTATTCTAGAAGTTATTGATACAAGCGATTATACTGTTGCAGATCAATACCTTATTGACAATTATAATCTTTTTACAAAAATAAATTTATCTCTTCTCGAAGTAAGTCAGGTTTTCAGCTACGGAAGATATGCGATAATTACATACATAGATAATGATGAATCTTCTTCAATAGATCCAATTATTCTAATTGGTTTTATTGATGAAATAATTGAGCAGATATATGCACGGTACGGAGTCCTTCATCAAGAAGTACAAATGAAAGAATTAGCTGTTGATAGAGATAGAATTGCTGCAAAGCTTGAGACTAATCAGCAGTATCTTTCCAATGTATTGGATTCTTCCGATTCGGCAATAATGGTAATCGATAAAAATGAAAAGATTGTATCATGGAATGAAGGAGCCGAGAGAATTTTCGGCTATTCTGAAGAGGAAGTTTTAGGTAAAGAGTCATCGCTTCTTCTTCCAAATAATAAAAAGTATTTGGATGAGCTTGAACGGATTAAAGAAGATGTAATAAAGTTTGGTTCAATTAAAATTAGCGAGACCGAAAGAAAATCAAAGAATAATGAAATACTAAATGTACAGTTGAATATTACAAATCTTCCCGGCAGTAATGGCGAATCGAGCGGGAGAACTGTAATTATTAAAGATATAACAGAACTAAAAAGATTAAAAGAGCAAGTTGATCAATCCGAAAAGCTTGCTGTAATTGGTCAATTAGCTGCAGGAGTTGCCCATGAAATTGGAAATCCTTTAGCTTCCATTTCTTCACTAGTGCAAATTCTTCAAAGAAAATCAAAAGATACTTTTGTTGTTGAGAATCTCTCAATAATAAAAGAGAATATAGATAGAATAACAAGAATTGTGAGAGAACTTGTTGATTTTTCAAGACCGCCAAGTTATGAAAAAGTTATTATCCAAATTACTGATATTATTAAAACTGCACTTGGTATTGTTAAATATGATAAGCGTGTTAAAAATGTAAAGTTCTTAACTGATTTGGATGATGATCTTCCAAAAATTAGTGTGGTTCCCGATCAGCTTTTACAAGTTTTTGTAAACATTCTTATAAATGCTTTAGATGCAATTGAAGGAAATGGTGTTATCAGAGTAAATTCATATTCCAACAATGAATTTATTTATGTAGAAATTATTGATGACGGATGCGGAATGGATAAAGATACGGTAACAAAAATTTTCGATCCGTTCTATACAACTAAAGAAGTCGGTAAAGGAACTGGACTTGGACTTTCAGTAAGTTACGGTATAATTAAAAAGTTTCATGGCGATATAATTGTAGAAAGTGAAAAAGGAAAGGGAAGTAAATTTATTGTAAAACTTCCTATATCAGAAGATTAAAACGGAGTAAAAATGACATATAAAGTATTAGTAGTAGATGATGAAAAAGCAATCCGCGATTCTCTAAAAATTATTTTAGAAGATGAAGGATACTTTGCTGATACAGCCGGTGACGGCGAAGAAGCGCTTCAAAAAATTAAAGAGCAGAATTTCGATATTGTGATTTCAGACATAAAAATGCCTAAGCTTGACGGAATGCAGCTTTTAGATCAGGTTTCAAAGCTTTCTCCAGATACCTTTTTTATAATAATGACTGCTTTTGCATCAGTAAACACCGCAATTGATGCATTAAGAAAAGGAGCATTTGATTATCTAATAAAACCTGTTGAGTTTGATGATCTTCTTATCAGAATTAAAAGGCTTATCAGTTACAAAAAATTATCTTCTGAAAATAAATTTCTCCGTCAAAGAATTTCTTCGGAAGAAAAATTTGATAACCTAGTTGGAAAAAGCGAACCTATGATGAAAGTTTTCAAACTAATTCAGCAGGTTGCTCCAACTAACAGCAATGTTTTAATCTCAGGAAAAAGCGGCACCGGTAAAGAGCTTGCAGCTAAAGCTATTCATTATAACAGTAAAAGAAAAGATAATGTTTTTCTTCCCATAAATTGCGGCGCTATTTCTGAAAATCTAATTGAAAGTGAATTGTTCGGACATAAAAAAGGTGCTTTTACCGGAGCTACCGAAGATAAACAAGGACTCTTTAAAGTTGCTGACGGGGGAACATTATTCTTAGATGAAATTGGTGATCTCCCTTTGAATATGCAGGTTAAACTATTACGCGCAATTGAAGATAAAGAATTTCTTCCTGTTGGTGGTACTAAATCAATTAGCACAGATGTAAGAATTATTGCTGCAACAAATCAAAATTTATATGAGAAAACTAAAGTAGGTGAGTTTAGAGAAGATTTATTTTACCGATTAAATGTGGTTGAAATAAAACTTCCTTCACTTAATGATAGAAAAGATGATATTCCACTTTTAGTAAATCATTTTATCGAAAAATACTGCAATGAAATGGGTAAAAAGATTTTAGGTGTTGATAATGAAACTATGAAAAAGCTTATTTCATACGACTGGCGAGGCGGTGTTAGAGAATTAGAAAACATTATTGAACGTGCCGTAATTTTTGCCGGCGGAGATAAAATTACTGTAGAAGATTTAAGCGATTATGTGAGAGGATCATCAGGTTCTCACGGTTATCCTGATGGACTTAAAGATGCACTTAAAAAGTTTGAAAGAGAACATATTCTTAAAACAATTAAAAAGTTTGATTATAATAAAGATGAAGCAGCAAAGGCTCTTTCAATTGGACTTTCATCCTTATACAGAAAAATGGAAGAATTAAATATTCCTACAAAATCACCAAAAGAATAAGTTGAGTTTAGAGTGGAATTAAAACTTCTTTTTGAGATTGTAGTAATTTTCAGTTTATCCATTATAGTAGTTTTTTTATTTCATAAAATAAAACTACCGGCTATTATTGGCTTTTTATTAACAGGATTAATTGCCGGTCCCTACGGATTCGAATTTGTGTCTGATGTTCATGATGTTGAATATCTAGCTGAAATTGGAATTCTTCTTCTCCTTTTTACTATTGGTATTGAATTTTCTTTCAAAGAAATTCTTCAATTAAAAAAACCGGTTTTGCTTGGCGGTAGTTTACAGGTTCTTTTAACTATTGCAGTTGTTTTTGGAGTAGCTCAGTTTAATGTTCCTTTAAATGAAGCAGTATTTATAGGCTTTTTGATTACTCTTTCAAGTACCGCAATAGTATTGAGAATTTTGAATGATAAAGGACAGATTGATTCGCCTCATGGCAGAAATGCTTTAGCAATTTTAATTTACCAGGATATTATTGTTGTTCCTATGATGCTTGTGATTCCAATTTTGGCAGGAACAAGCGGAAATCTTACAAACGAAATTTTATTATTGGTTGGAAAAGCAGCACTTGTAATTTTGTTTGTATTTGTAAGTACTAAGTATATTGTTCCTTTTTTATTATTCAATATTGCAAAGACTAAATCACGTGAACTATTTCTCCTATCAATATTTGTTATTTGCTTTGGTATAGTTGGATTGACTTCTTTAATTGGACTTTCACTTGCCCTTGGTGCTTTTTTAGCCGGATTAATTATCTCGGAATCTGATTATTCTCATCAAGCTTTGGGTAATGTTCTCCCGTTTAGAGATATTTTTACAAGCCTCTTTTTTGTTTCTATCGGAATGCTTTTGGATTTTAGATTTTTATTGGATAATCTTTTATTCGTGCTTCTAATTAGTCTAATAATAATTATAGTAAAGTTCAAAGTTACTTCTTTCTCAGTTTGGCTTACGGGAATGCCTTTAAGAACAGCTATATTAACTGGACTTGCACTTAGTCAAGTTGGTGAGTTTTCTTTTATTCTTGCAAAAACCGGATTAGATTTTGGATTTTTAAGCGGAAGTGCTTATCAAAGTTTCCTCTCAATTTCTATAATTACAATGGCGCTTACACCATTCCTAATTAATTTCTCTCAAACTGGCGCCAATATGATTTTAAAACTCCCTATTCCAAGAAAAATTAAAAGAGAAGCTTTTCATCAAAGGGAAGAAAGACATAAACCGAATCTTACGGATCATTTAATTATTGTTGGTTACGGAGTTAATGGAAAAAACTTGGCATTGTCGGCTAAAGCTGCAAACATTCCATATATAATTCTTGAAATGAATGTTGATACTGTTAAAAGAGAAAAAGCATTAGGGGAGCCGATATTTTTTGGCGATGCTTCTAATGAAGAAGTCTTAATTTTTGCCGGAATTAAATCAGCCAGAATAATAGTAGTTGCAATAAATGATATAACCGCAGTAAGAAGAATTACAAGCAATATTAAAGCATTAAATCCTGCAATTCATTCAATAATAAGAACCCGTCATGTAAATGAAATGGAAATGCTTTATAAGCTTGGAGCTTCGGAAGTAATTCCGGAAGAGTTTGAGACATCGGTTGAAATTTTTACCAGAGTTCTAAGTAAATATTTGGTATCACAGAATCAGATAACCGAATTTGTTGACAGAATAAGAACAAGCGGTTATCATATGTTTAGAAGTTTATCTCCGGAAACAAATAGTTTTCCCGGCATAAAACTTCATTTCCCCGATTTGGAAGTTTGTTCTTTTGTTGTAGAGGAAAACTCATTTGCAGCAGGAAAAACTTTAGCAGAACTTAATTTAAGAAATAATTATGGATTAACTCTTCTTGCAATTAGAAATGAAAGTGAAACGAATTCGAATCCAACTGCTCAATCAAAATTGCTGACTAAAAATATTGTTTTTGTTTTAGCTAAACATGAAGCAGTAAAAGAAGCATCAAAATTATTTAAGAATCAATATGAAGAAAACTGAAACCATATCTCAATCAAAAGCAAAAAAGGGAATTCGTTCAACTTTAATTGGGATTTTCACAAATCTTATACTCGCATTAATAAAGGGGATTACCGGTGCTGTTGGTAATTCTTATGCTTTAATTGCAGATGCTATAGAATCACTTTCTGATGTAATAACTTCAATTGTTGTATACAGCGGATTACGGATAGCCGCAAAACCTCCGGATGATAATCATCCATACGGACATGGAAAAGCTGAACCGATGACTGCGGCAGTAGTATCAATAGCTCTGTTTATAGCTGCTGCGGTTATAATTATTCAATCTATAAACGAAATTATTACTCCGCATAAAGCTCCCGCCACTTTTACTCTTTATGTTTTAGCCGGAGTAATTTTTATAAAAGAAGGTTTATTCAGATTTGTTTTCAAAGTTGGTGAAAATATTGAAAGCGGCGCAGTTAAATCGGATGCTTGGCATCATAGAAGTGATGCAATAACTTCTGCGGCAGTTTTTGTTGGTATTTCAATTGCATTAGTTGGTGGTGATGGATATGAAAGTGCAGATGATTGGTCTGCTTTAATTGCTTCATTTATTATAATTTTTAACGCATACAGGTTATTCCAGCCGGCAGTTAAAGAATTAATGGATTCCTCTCCTTCACCGGAAATTGAAAATAAAATAAGAACAAATGCATTATTAGTTGATGGAGTTATTGCATTGGATAAATGCAGAATTAGAAAGATGGGTTTTGATTATTATGTTGATCTTGACATTATTGTTGATGGGGAAATTTCGGTGAGAACAGGACATAAAATTGCTCATAGGGTGAAAGATCAATTAACTAAATCAATCCCCGAAATTGCAAATGTTCTTGTTCATGTTGAACCGGATGATGAAAATCGATTGAAAAGACTTGAGCTGAATTAAATAATATTTTAAAGTAAATATTGCTGCTGCGTTAGCATTTTATTTTTGTGAAGCCATTCTTTTCAACTCATCAAATTTTTCGGGAGGCATTCCGCATGAAGATAAAATTGCTCTTACTTCTATTTCACTTTTGCAGTTAGTATATTTTAAGAAATTTACTAGATTTTTAAACTCGGTAAAGTTATTCGTTCTTAAAATTTCTTCTACTTTTTTACAAATTTCCATTTATGTCTTCTCAACTAATTTGTTAATAAAAATAAATAGATTAGGAATTAAAATTATAGAATAAAAATTCGAATTTAGTTAAGGAAATTTTAGAATTCCTACATAACTAACTTTTAATTGATGTAATCATCTGCTATATTTCGCCTAATTTATTTTATAAAATTAAAATAACAGAAAGAGGATATAAATTGGCGGTTTCCAAAAGAGTAAATAATATCGGTGTTTCACCAACAATGAAAGTTGCTGCTAAAGCAAAAGAATTAAAAGCACAAGGGTTGAATGTTATTGATCTTAGTGTTGGTGAACCGGATTTTCCAACTCCGGATAACATTAAAGAGGCGGCTAAAAAAGCAATTGATGCTAATCATACCAGATACACAATCAATTCCGGCATTCCTCAATTACGCCAAGCTATATCTGATTATTTAAAGAAAAGCTGCAAGTTAGATTATTCACCGAATGATATTATTGTATCGAGTGGTGCTAAGCAGAGTATTTACAATACAATTCTTTCTGTTGTTGATCCTGGAGATGAAGTCATAATTCCTGCTCCTTACTGGGTTTCTTATCCACACATGGTTTCTATGGCTCAAGGGGAATCGATTGTAATTCCAACAACTCAAGAAAATAATTTTAAGATAACCGCAGAACAGTTAGAAAAGGCAATTACACCTAAGACAAAAGTTTTAATAATGTGCAATCCTTCAAATCCTACTGGAGCAGCTTACACTCCAGAAGAATTAAAATCAATTGCAGATGTTGTTAGAAAATATGATATGTATGTGATTTCAGATGAAATATACGAACAGTTAGTTTATGACGGATTTGAACTTGTAAGCTTTGCATCTTTTGATGATGAAATAAAAGCTAAAACTATTACTGTTAATGGTGTTTCTAAAACTTATGCAATGACGGGATGGAGAATTGGATTTACTGCCGGTCCTTCTGATGTTATAAATGGAATTAACAAAATCCAAAGTCACAGCACATCAAATGCAGCTTCTATTTCTCAGTACGCAGCGTTAGAAGCTTTAACGGGACCACAGGAAGCAATTGCTAGTATGAAAGTTGAGTTTGCGAAAAGAAGAAATTATTTACATACCGAATTAAATAAGATTGACGGAATTTCTTGTAATCTTGCGGAAGGTGCTTTTTATTTATTCCCTAATGTTGAAGGTATTTTCGGTAAATCTTATGATTCTGTTAAGATTGAAAATTCAACTGATTTAGCATTGTACTTGCTGAATGAAGCACAAATAGCGGTAGTACCGGGAAGTGCTTTTGGAGCCGAAGGATACTTAAGATTTTCTTATGCTACTTCTTTAGAAATTTTAGAAGATGCCGTAAATAGATTAAACAAAGCTTTATCTAAATTGAACTAAGCTCCAAGATAAGACTGCAGCGTTTTGTAAATCTTATCTTTGGGCATTTCATGCCCTGTCCAAAGTTCAAATGCTTTTGCCCCTTGTTCTACAAACATTCTTAATCCGTTTAAAGTAACAGCCCCTTGCGATTTAGCAAGCTGAAGAAATTTTGTTTCCAAAGGATTATAAACCACATCAAAAATTATTTGATCTTTATTGAATGATCCTGGAATTGTTGTAGGTGAATCATCTTCTTCGGGAGACATTCCGATTGACGTAGTATTTATAATTAATTTTGATCTGTTAAAAACATCAATAAGATCGGGCGGAGTTAAATCGTATGCTTTAATTCCGTTGTAAAGCATCTTTGCAGAAAAGTACTCTTTCAGTCTTTCAGCTTTTTCTTCAGTGCGATTAACAATATTTATTTTTTCAATTTTGAAATGTCTTATCAAAGAATATAATGCTGCCCGTGCAGCTCCTCCGGCACCTATTATTGTTACTTCACTTCCGGCTAATTCATCTTTAAATGGAAGAAGTGTTTCAACAATTCCGGCAACGTCTGTATTGTAACCATGTAAAATTCCGTTTTCATTTACAACAGTGTTTACTGCACCAATTACGCTTGCCTCTTCGGAAACATCATTTAAGAAATCAACAATTTTTTCTTTATGCGGAATAGTAACATTAAATCCTTTAATTCCAAGTGCAATCATTCCTTTTAAAGCATCTTTCAGGCTTTCTGAAGGGACATCAAAAGAAAGATATAAATAATCGAGCTGCAGTATATCGAAAGAAATATTATGCATTAACGGAGAAAATGAATGCTTTATAGGATGCCCGATAACTGCAACTATATTAGAATTATGATTGATTTTATTTTCAAAATTCATAAAAGTTAATCCAATAGAGGAATATTAATTTTCGTTCAAAAGTTTTTCAATTAATTTGGAAGAATTTGCATCGGGATAATCGCGTGCAAATCTGTTTTTTATATTCGGATCTAATTTGAAGGCTGATTTAAGCGAGTCAATTGCTTCTTGTGTTCTGCTCATCAAAAAACTTAGTTTAGCTTTACCGTAATAAGCGTTGGCATGTTTAGGATCAATTTTTATACATTGATTGAAGGCTTTAAATCCTTCGTCTAATTTTCCGCTTTCAAGATAAATTTCGGCTAATTTAAACCACGCATCACTATTATTTCTGTTCAGCTTTGTAACCTTAATAAAGCTTTTAATTGCTTTTTCGGGCTTATTAAGATGATACTCAATCTCTGCTTTAGCAAACCAAGCTTCCTCGGCTTGATCATCAATTTTAGTTGCTTTATTAAAATCTTTTAGCGCTTTTAGATTATCACCTATTTCTTCAAAACAATAACCTCTTGAAATATAAGCTTCGTAAAAATCATCAGATAATTCAATAGTTTTTGAATAAGCCTCAATTGCTTTTTCGTACTCGTTTAAATCTTCGTAAGCCTGTCCCAAATTAAACCAAATTGTATCGTCAAATGGATCAAGATCGGCAGCTTTCTCAAAACATTCGGCAGCTTTTCCTAAAAATCCGATATTTGCATAAGCAACACCGCAGTTAAACCATGCACTTGCAAAGTCATCCTTTACTGCTATTGAAACTTCAAAACTGTTAATTGCTTTTTGATAATCATTTTTTCTTATTTCAACAATTCCTTTATTGTACCATCCGCCGGAACTATATGGTTCAAGTTCTAGAAATTTATCATAAGCAATTAATGATTTATCAAGTTCATCTATATTTTCGTAGCAATAACCGAGTTCGTACCATGCTTCGGAATAAACCGGATCAACGGCAACCGATTCTTCGAAGAAATTTATAGCTTCCAAATATCTTTCTTGTCTTTCATATAAAACGCCCAAACTGAACAAAACTTCTTCGTTTTGCGGTTCAAGACGTAATGCAGTTTCAAGGGAACTGACAGCATCTTCAAAGAAACCTAAATTATCTTCCGCAATAGATTTATTAATAATAGTTTCAACATCAGATGGATTTAATGAAAGTGCTTTATTGAAAGCTTTATAAGCTTCACCAAATTCAAAAAGGTTATTAAGAAGAACTCCTTTATACTGCCAAAACTCGGAATTATAAGGAGCCACCTCCAGCACTGCATCGGTTAAATAAATACCGTCTTCTGTTAATTCGTTTTCTAAACACAATAAAATTACCTCTTCAATATAATCGAGCTGAAGAAATGTCTCTCCGTTCTCAATAAATTCTGAAGCGGTTTTAATCTTTAATTTTATTTGATCGTTTGAAAAAAACGAGTCTTGTCTATCATCAAAAAAGTCTTCAGAAAGACTCATTAACTCCTCAATTAATTCATCGAAAATGTATTACTAAGTGAAGTTAAAATCAAGTTGATTTTATGGTCAGAAATTTTACAAAAAATGAGGCACTAAAGCTGTGCCTCATTTAACTCTTTCTTTAAAATTCTTTTTGCACCGTCGGTAAGTTTGTAAAAATAGAGTGTAACTTCTTTGCCGAACTTATTTAAATATTCTTCTTTAATTATTTTCTCAAAATCAGGTTGAGAATTTTCATCTAATAAAGTTACCGTAGTTTTAATTGTAGAACATGAAACAATTTTTGATCCGTAAACACCGGGTATTTTTTTAGCTGTTGAAACTAAAAGATCGGTCTCATCGGAATTAATTTGATATTCTTCCCTTAATCCTACGTGAGATTCAAACATTGAATTACCAAGCTTATCAATTTCTCCTTTGCGTAATCCTTTCAGACTTTCTTCTGCTCTTTGAATTTCTTCTATTGTAAATTTACATTTACCGAAAACTTTTTTTGGAACAGTGTACGAATGTCTGTTTAAGAAAGAAATTTCAACATCTCTTAAATTTTTAATTCCCCAAATATAAAGCCTTAGTCCCTTAATGCCTATTTCGCATTCAGTTACTCTTTCTTCGCACAAAGTGCTGAATTTTGAAATCGGAATTTCGGTATCACATATTGCAGCAATAATATTTTCGTTTTTTACAGTATAATTTTTTGATGGGGATAAACGAAGATCATTTGCAATTATTTTTCCGCTTTTAGCATTTAATGAAGCATCAATAAAACCGATGTTTGCCAATTTACCAATGGCAATTTCTTCCGACTTATAAGCATACTTTTTGATTTGTTCATCGGTTAAACTGATATGGAATTCTTTGTTAATTCCTTTAAGAATGGAAACAAGAATAGCAGATATTTTTCCATGTCCTACTGAATGCGGAATATTAGTTTCAATACAGCAATTAAAACCGTTTGGAATGAGATTTTCCGTTTTAATTATTCGGATAAGATTAATAATAATTCTTTCAAAAGGATCGGGTGATATGTCTGCGTTTTCAAAATTTTGAATTTGTTCTGTAAATGAAACACCATCAATAATCAGAGCAAAATTTCTGTCTTTTCGTTTTTCTAAAATAGCAGCGGCAAATGAGTCAATAGCAGCAGTAATTAAAATGCCGTCGTTATTTTGTGTGTGATCTCCAATTAGAAGAATTGAAGCAGGTGAGAGGATTAAAGATGCACTGATCGATTCTCCGAAATGGGTTTCGTACTTTTCTAATGCTCTATCTAAAAGAGCAATTGTGTTGTGGTTTAATTCTATCATTCTGAACCCATTTATAAGTTATTAAGCCATTTTCCCAAAATTAATCAGAACAATGAACGCTAATATCTTTTTTCAAACTTAGCTAAAAAGAAGACTAATTGCTATTTTTTTCTTTATTTGTTAAAAAATTTTGTGAAATATTTCTCTTTATACTAACTTTAAGTAATTAATAAGACTAAATATGAACAAAATTGAAAGCAGCATAAATAAAATCAGCAATTTTTTAGGTAAAATTGTCTCTTGGTTTACTTCCATTCTTGTTCTTGTGGTTGTTTACGATGTTATTTCTAGATATTTTTTTGGAATCAGCAGTACGGCAGTTCAAGAACTTACTTGGCATATCTTTTCGATTATATTCCTTTTAGGGGCTTCTTATACTTTAAAAGAAGAGGGACATGTTAGGGTTGATTTGTTTTATCAGAAATACAGCGAAAAAACTAAAGCAGTAGTTAATCTTATAGGTACTTTAATATTTATTGTTCCGTTCGCTTTAGTTGTAATAATTACCTCAATTAATTGGACTATCAATTCATTTATGATGAATGAAGTTTCACCGGATCCAGGGGGATTAGGTTTTAGATTTTTAATTAAAGCAGTTCTTCCGTTAAGCTTTGTTTTTTTACTTCTCCAAAGTTTTTCTTTAATGATCAATTCAATAAATAAAATCAGAAGGACTTGATTTGGAAGCAATCTCAATAGTATTCTTTATTGTTGTTCTGCTGTTATTGCTTTTCGGATTTCCAGTTGCATTTACTTTGGGCGGCGCATCAATTCTTTTTGGTTTAGCAACTTTTGGCTTCGATTTCTTCAATCTACTCCCGCTAAGAATCTGGGGAATAATGAATAATTATATTTTGATTGCGGTTCCTTTATTCATATACATGGGAGTAATGTTTGAAAAATCGGGTTTGGCTGAAGATCTTCTTGAAACAATGGCTCTTCTATTTGGAAAACTTAGAGGCGGACTTGCAATTTCCGTCCTTGTTGTTGGTACTCTTTTAGCTGCCGCCACTGGAATTGTTGGTGCAACTGTTGTTACAATGGGAGTTTTGAGTCTTCCGGTTATGCTAAAAAAAGGATACAGTCCTGCTGCTGCAACCGGTATAATTTCTGCTTCTGGTACATTGGGACAAATAATTCCCCCTAGTATTGTATTGGTTTTACTTGGAAGTGTTTTAAATATTTCTGTCGGACAGTTATTTATCGGTGCAATTATTCCGGGATTTATGCTTGTCGGTTTATATTTATCTTGGCTTATTTTACTTGCAATCTTCAAACCAAAATCTGCTCCTGCTATGCCAAAAGAAGACTTAGCAGAATTTAAAGGAGCAATAAAATTTAAGAGAATTCTTTTTGCTTTTGTAATTCCTTTCTTTCTTATTGTTGCCGTATTGGGCTCAATATTTGCTGGAATAGCTTCACCAACAGAAGCAGCCGCAATAGGTGCATTTGGAGCTACTATCTTAACAATTCTTAAAGGAAGATTTAACAAAGAAACTTTAACTGAAGTAATGAAAAGTACAATGATGCTTACAAGTATGGCTTTTATTATTTTGGTTGGTGCATCTGCGTTTGGTTTGGTTTTTAGAGGTTTAGGTGGTGATAGATATTTAACCGAATTAATAGCTCAATCAAATTTAGAATCACATCACTTCTTATTAATTGTTATGGCTATAATATTTGTTGCCGGATTTTTTATAGATTTTATTGAAATAATATTCATCATTGTTCCGGTTGTAGCTCCAATTTTTGTTCATTTAGGAATTGATTTACTTTGGGTTGGAATTTTAATTGCAATTAATCTACAGACTTCATTTTTAACTCCTCCATTCGGATTTGCTCTATTCTATCTTAAAGGAGTTGCGCCTCCTTCTGTTACAACAAATCATATTTATAAAGGAATTTTACCTTACGTAATTATTCAGTTAACGGGATTGCTTCTTGTAATCTTTTTCCCGGAATTAGCCACATGGCTCCCAAGTTTATTAGGAGCCTAAGTAATTATATTCGGCAATCTTTGTCCATGTAGAAATGTTTTTCTGAAACTTTAAGTAAGATTCATACACTTCTTTGCTTAGATTATCTGCATCGGTAATTTCTTGAATTACTTCTTTAGAAAACTTTCTGAAAGCTGTAAGAACATCATCAGGCAGCGGCAGAATATTAACCTTTTCTTCATTCATTTTTGCCAAATATTCTTGATTCTTATTTTCAAATTCAGAAATCATTTCTGATTGATAAGACTTTGCAGCATATCTAATAATTTCTTGTAAATCTTTTGGCAGATTATTAAAAGCAGATTTATTCACAATTAATTCTACAACACCGGTTGGCTCCTGCCATCCCGGGTAATAGTAATATTTAGCAATTTTATGAAATCCCATTAAATAATCATGATAAGGACCAACCCAATCAGCAGCATCAATAACACCTCTTTCAAGATTAGTATAGAGTTCTCCTCCGGGGGAAAGAATTGCAGCTGCACCAGCTTTGGTAATTACATTTCCGCCAATACCGGGTTGACGCATTTTCAATCCTTTATAATCTGCTAATGAATTTATTTTTCTGTTATACCATCCTCCCATTTGTCCACCAGTATTACCAGCCGGCATAGGAAGGAGATTGAAACTATCATAAACTTTTTCCCACAATTTCAATCCGTCTCCAAAGTAAAACCAAGCGTTTGTCTGCTGAGTATTCATTCCAAAGGGAACACTTGTAAAGAATTGAGATGCAGGAGTTTTGCCGGCCCAGTAATAAGAAGCAGAATGACACATTTCTGCAACTCCCGAACCTACTGCATCAAAAGCTTCCAAAGGAGGAACAAGTTCTCCGCCGCCGTAGACCTGTATTTTCAATCTTCCGCCGCTCATCGATTCAATTATTTTGGCAAGCTTATCTGCTCCTTCACCCAAAATTGGAAAGTGAGGAGGCCAAGCAGTTACCATTTTCCATTCATATTTTTTATCTGAAATTACTGCTGGACCTTGATTGTCTTTTTCATTTGCACAAGCTGTAATTAAAGCCGATGAACCAATTGCTGCTACAGAAGCTTTCTTTAAGAAATCTCTTCTTTTTATCATTCATTTACTCCTTATAATTTGGAATTTGGAGTTAAAATTTTTTGCAAAACAATATAGAAAAATATCATTAATCTTTTTGAAATGTTTATTTGTAACCTATGCGAAAAATTAAAAGTCACAACTGATATAAACATAAAGGAGAATAAATGAGATATTTTTTATTGCTGTTTTTATTTGCCTCAACATATATCGCACAAATAATAGATACTAACAAAATAGATTCATTCATTAATAAAACAAGAGAAAGACTAAATCTGCAAACCGGTTTTTCAATAAGTGTTGTAGTAAAGGATTCGATAATTTACAAAAAAGGTTACGGGTATATTGATATAGATAATAAAACTAATACAACATCTGAAACTCCATTTTATATTGCATCGGCAACTAAATCATTTGTAGCTGCTTTGAATAAAATCTTAATGAATGAAAAAGTTATAGATATTGACGAACCAATTTCTACTTATTTACCGGATTTCAAATTCCAAACAAAACCGCTTGATACAGAAACAATTTCTATTAGAGATTTGCTTACTCATAAACATGGAATTGTGAGTCTGCCGGCAGTTTTGCGAACAGCATTTACCGGAGATTATACCAAAGAAAAGCTTTTTGAACTTTATCAGAATGCAGAATTTACCGGAGTAAATTTTAAATACTCAAATGACGGCTACGTTTTTAATTCATTGATTCTCGAAAAAGTAACGGGAAAAACTTGGCAGAATCTTCTTGAAGAAAAAATATTTATTCCGTTGGAAATGAATAATACAAGTAGTAAAGTTTCAGACTACACTTCTCTTGTACTGCCCAAAGCTTACAGCACAATTAACGGTGAAATTAGAGAACTTCCTTTTCTTAAAGAAGATAAAACAATGCATGCCGCAGGTGGAATTATTTCTACCGCAGAAGATCTTTCTAATTGGTTGATTTTCAATTTGGGAAATGAAGAATTTAACTCAAAAAAGATTTTACCAAAATCAGATTTAGATGAAATTCATTCAGCTCAGGTAAACTGTGAAAAAACATTCTGGAAATATAACAGGTATTCTTACGGACTTGGCTGGTATTTATCTGATTATAACGGAGAAACTTTAATTCATCATTTTGGCGGTTATACCGGTGCAAAAAGTCATATTTCATTTATGCCGGAATATAAAATTGGAATTGTTGCTTTAACTAACGATGAAGGAGACGGTTACTATTTAACTGAGATTGCAGCAGATTACGTTTATAATCTATTTACTGGGAAAGATGCTGATCAAATTGCAGAAGAAGAATTGAAGATAATTCTAAATAATCAAGAAGAAGCTAATTCAGTAGAAAAAGAAGAGAAGTCGAAAATTAAATCTGATTGGAACTCAGAATTATTAGTAGGTGAATATTACAGTGAAGATTTTGGACAGGTAGTTATAAATGAAAATCTGCATTTAAAATTCGGCAACTTAAACGGCGATTTAATTCCAAGTGATAATAAAAAGTTCATCTGCGATTTGAAAGCTTTCAGATTAAAAGTAGAATTTACTGAAGAAGATGGAAAGGTGATTGAATTAATTTTACATGGACCAACTTCATTGGTTTTTCAAAAAGTGAAGTAATTTATGTTAACTGATTTATTAAGTGAACATTTATTTGAAGGAGTATTGCAGCAGAGCAATACTCCTAATTAAAGTTACTAATAACAATTGACCAATGACTAATTAATTATTTATCACCGCCAAGAATAATCGGTAAACCATCTTTACCGGAACCAATTACTACAATTTTAGAATTATTTGAACTTGCTAATTTTTCCGTAGCTTCAATTCCTTTCCATTTCAAAAGCTGCTCGCTAATTCCTTTAGAAACTATTTCTTGGAAATCCGAAATACCTTTTGCTTCAATTCTTTTTCTGTCGGCTTCCTGTTCTTCTTTCCTAAGAACAAACTGCATTCTTTGCGATTCCTGCTCGGCTTTCAATTTTTCTTCTATTGATGCTGTTAATCCGGGAGGAAGAATAATTTGCCTCATAGGGGCATTTTCAACTAAAATTCCTCTTGGTTCAACAAGAGTTTGTAATTCATCTCTTATAGATGTCTGCAGCTCTTCTCTTGATGCAGTATATAGAGCTTTAGCTTCGTACTTAGCTGTAACTCCTCTAACTACCGATCTGAACTGAGGAGTAAGAATTATTTCTTGATAATTTGGTCCGACAGTTTTATAAATTTTTGATGCATTTTCTGGATCGAGAGAAAACAATAAACTTAGCTCTAATTGAACGCTTAACCCTTCTTTAGAAGGAACCGCCATTGTTTCTTTGAATTCCTGCGTCTTGATACTGAACAACTGAACTTTAGCCATTGGGTTAACAAAGTTGATTCCCGCTTTCAAAGTATTTTCACTTACGTTACCAAAGAAATCGACAACACCAACGGAACCAGCAGGAACAACGGTTATTGCTTGGAGAATAGCTACTACGGCTCCGGCTAATACTCCCAATGAAGCAAAAACAGATTCTTGTTTTCTTCCTACTTTTCTAAAATTACTTGCTACAACAAATGCAGCAATTGCGAACACTATTGCAAAAATGAATAACATTTTCCCTCCTATTATTAAATAAACTTATCTTAAAACTGCTTTTATCAGTTTAGGTGCTTTTACTTTTTCTTTGCTGAATTCAACAGCAGATAAAATTCTTTCCTTCACTTTATCTATTGATGATTTATTATCAGTATAGATTTCAGCAATTACATCCCCTTTATTAATTTTGTTTCCGATTTTAGAATTAAAAATAATTCCAGCTTTCGGATCAATCTTATCCTCTTTTGTTAGTCTGCCTGCTCCTAATTCCAATGAAGCCATACCAATTTGGTAATTGTCAATTGCTTTAAGGCTGCCAGATTTATCAGCGTAAATCTTTTCGGAATATTTTGATTTTTTGTATTTGTCAGGATTTTTCAACAAAGATACATCACCATTCTGCAGTTTTGTTATCTCAACAAATTTGTCAAATGCTTTTCCGCTGGCAATCATTTCTTTAGATATCTCTATTCCTTCATTAATTGATTTAGCTTTTCCGCCGAGATAAATCATAGCCCCGGAAAGATTAAAAGTTACTTCGCATAAATCTTCAACATATTCACCTTGTAAAACTTTTATCGATTCATAAACTTCAAACCAGTTCCCAATGTAATTTCCTAAAGGCTGGTTCATATCTGTAATAAAAGCAATAACTTTTTTATTAAACGATTTTGCAGTATTTATTAAAGAATTTGCTAATGCTTTAGAATCAGATAAATTTTTCATAAACGCACCGCTTCCGGTTTTAACATCAAGAACAAGTCCGTCAATTCCTTCAGCCAATTTTTTGCTCATAATACTTGCAGTTATTAATGGAATTGATTCGACAGTAGCGGTAACATCTCTTAAACCGTAAATTAATTTATCAGCTGGAGCAATATCTTTTGTCTGCCCGATTAAAACAGCTCCGCATTTTTTTAATACTGATTTATATTGAGTTAAATTGAGATTTACATCAAAACCGGTTATAGATTCTAATTTATCTAATGTTCCTCCGGTATGTCCTAATCCTCTTCCCGAAATCATTGGAACTTTAACTCCCGCTGCTGCGACAATAGGTGCAAGAATTAATGAAGTTTTGTCACCAACTCCGCCGGTTGAATGTTTATCAACTTTTACTCCTTCAATTTTTGATAGATCAATAACCTTACCGCTGTACAGCATAGATTTTGTTAATGCCGCTGTCTCTTTTTTATTCAATCCGTTTAAGAATGAAGCCATTAAGAAAGCTGAAAATTGGTAATCCGGAATTTTCCCTTTGGAATAATTCTGTACTAAAAAATCAATTTCCTCATCTGTTAATTGTTGTTTTTCTCTCTTCTTTTTAATTAGTTCTACAGTATTCATTAATTATCCTGTTTTATTTTGTTTTCAAATTAATCAAAAAATGAAAGATATTTTAGAAAAAGGGGAATTAGGAACTTTTGATTTCTTTATTTTATTTAATGATGCAAATTAATTAGGAGTTATATGAGTATTATAGAAATAATTTTGTACTTAGTATTCGGTTTAATTTTATTGGTTTTAGGAGGTGAAGGTTTAGTTAGAGGAAGTTCTGCTTTAGCCGCAAGATTTGGTGTAACTCCACTTTTAATTGGATTAACAATTGTAGCATTCGGTACCAGTAGTCCGGAGCTTGTTGTTTCTCTTCAAGCAGCATTAAAAGGAAACTCCGATATAAGTCTTGGAAACATCATCGGCTCCAACATAGGCAATATTGGTTTGATACTTGGGATATCTGCTCTGATAATGCCACTTAAAGTTCAAGTGCAAATCATAAGAAAAGAAATTCCATTTATGATTTTAATCTCGGTTTTGATTGCGGCTTTAATTCTAACGGTTGATTCATTTTCATTTGTGCATGGATTGATATTTTTCTTGATGCTGATTACTTACCTTTTCTTTGCAATAAAAAATTCTAAAAAGGAAGTAATTACTGAAGAAATAATTGAAGAATACACTCCACAAAAATTAAATGCAGGTTTATCTATTGTTTTTATAATTGCCGGATTAGCCGGATTGATTTTCGGTTCCGATCTTTTTGTTAAAGGGGCTGTTGAAGTTGCTAAAATATTTGGCATTAGTGATTTAGTAATCGGATTAACAATTGTTGCTGTAGGTACAAGTCTGCCCGAACTTGTTACATCGGTAATTGCTGCAATTAAAAAAGAGACCGATATAGCAATCGGAAATATTGTGGGCTCCAACATTTTCAACCTTTTGGGAATACTTGGAATTACCGGAATGGTAAAGGAAATAAATCTTAATTCAATTACTTATGCCGATTTAGGAGTTTTCATTTTATTTGCAGTTTTAATACTACCATTAAGCAGAACAAAATTTGTACTTCAAAGATGGGAAGGAGCATTACTTCTTGCAGTTTATGCCGGTTATGTTGCTTATTTAGTTTATTAAAGAAGGATGAATGCTAAATAGATTGTTTGTTTAATTTTCTCAATTTCTATATAATTGATAATCTTATAAAAAGAAAAATTAAATGAGGTTTGTATGTTCGATCCTAATTATAAGTACACTGTAGTTGACAGATTTTTAAAATATGTAAAGTATGATACTCAATCAGATGAAGAATCAACAACATTTCCTAGTGATCCGAAACAGTTAGAATTATCAAAAGATTTGGTTACTGAATTATTGGAACTCGGTTTGAAAGATGCGCATATGGATGAAAACGGATATGTTATTGCAACACTTCCATCAAATTCAGAAAAAGATGTAACAACAATCGGTTTTATTGCTCACGTTGATACATCACCAGCGGTTTCCGGTAAAGATGTAAATCCTCAAATTGTTAGAAATTACCAAGGAGGTGATATTGAACTTCCTAACGGTAAAAAAATTGAAGCCGCATTTAATCCCGAGTTAAAAGATTTGGTAGGTTATGATATTATAACAACCGACGGAACAACTCTATTAGGAGCAGATGATAAAGCCGGTATCGCAGAAATTATGGATGCATTAAATTATTTGGTTACTCATCCTGAAGTTAAACATGGTACTGTTAAAATCTGCTTTACACCTGATGAAGAAGTTGGGCGTGGTACCGAAAAATTTGATGTAGCAAAGTTCGGCGCTAAATATGCCTACACAATTGACGGCTCAACAAGAGGTGAAGTAGAAACAGAAACATTTAGTGCAGATGCAGTTGTTATTAAAATTCATGGAATTAATGTTCATCCAGGTTATGCTAAGGGAAAAATGGTAAACTCTCAGAAAGTTGCTGCAAGATTTATAGAATCACTTCCAAAAGATAATCTTTCTCCCGAAACTACAGCCGGAAGAGAAGGTTATGTTCATCCTGTATCTATGAATGGTAATGAAGAATTGACTACACTTAAATTTATCATTAGAGATTTTGTTGATACCAAACTTAAAGAGTTTGAAACCATGCTTGAAAATCTTGTTAAAAAAGCGGTTGAAGAATTCCCCGGTGCTAAATATGAATTTGAAGTTATTGAACAATACAGAAATATGAAAAATGTTCTCAATGAACATCCGCAAGTTGAAGAATATGCTTTGGAATCATTAAAACGCTTAAATATTACTCCTATCCAATCCGCTATTAGAGGTGGAACAGATGGATCAAGATTAAGTTATATGGGGCTTCCAACTCCAAATCTTTTTGCGGGGGGACACAATTTCCACGCTATTACCGAATATGTTGCAATTCAAGATATGCAGGCTTCCGTTCAAAATATTGTTACAATTGCCCAAGTTTGGGAAGAAAAAGCATAAATTTATTTTTTCCTATTCCGGTTTCCAATTCACTGCGAAACCGGAATTTCTTTTATTTCTTTTATTTCTTTTATTTGCAGATCATCTAAATAATTCATAAAGACTCCCATATCATGCAGTGTTAATTATAGAAGAACTTTAATAGTTTTTAATAAACATTAATTGGAATTTATGAAAACTATTACGAGTACTATTTTTCTTTGTCTTTTATTCAACTTAACTGCACAGAACTTAACACAAAAATTAGAAGAGATTAAAAGTAAGTACAATGCAGTAGGAATGTCCATAGCAGTCGTTATAAATGACTCTGTTATTTTTAATGAAGGTTTCGGCAAAAGAGATGTTAACAGAAATCTGAATATTGACGACAGCACCTTTTATAGAATTGCATCTGTTTCAAAAATGGTGACTGCAACTGCTTTAATGATTTTACATGATGAAGGTTTATTTAAATTAGATGATGATGTTAGTGAACACTTGGGTTTTACATTACGGAATCCGAATTTTCCTAATGATGTAATTACAGTTGAAGATATACTTAATCATACATCAAGTCTGCGAGATGGAAGTGCTTATGATAATTTTCTAAGTGCAACTTACAATAATTATAATCCGCCAAACATAATAGAATTATTAACTCCCGGCGGAGATTATTATAATTCATCTCTCTTCAGCAGCACAAAAAGACCAGCAGCAGATTATTTCAATTATGCAAATATCAATTATGGTATTGTAGGTACCTTAGTTGAAAAACTATCTGGCCAAAGGTTCGATCAGTTTTGCAGAGATAGAATTTTTATTCCTTTAAATATGAGTGCAAGTTTTAATGTAACTGATTTACCCAACATTAATAATTCTGCAGTATTGTATCGCAGACAAGGTTCAAACTGGATTCCTCAAGCAGAAAATTATTTGGGAGTAAAACCTCCTCCAAGAAATTTGAATAATTATGAAGTAGGAAATAACGGATTAATCTTTGCACCTCAAGGGGGACTAAGATGCAGCAGCTATGATCTTGCTAAATTTATGATAATGCACATGAATAACGGTATATATAAAGGAACAAGAATTATTAGTGATTCTGTCGCACAATTAATGCACAAACCACGCTGGATATTTAACGGGAGCAATGGAAATAATTATTACGGAATTTTTAATGCTTACGGTATTGGAAATAATAGAACTTCAGATTTATTACCTGATGAAGAATTATTTGGTCATCCCGGAGAAGCTTATGGATTGATAAGTGATTTATACTTTTCTAAAGAAAAAGATTATGGCATAATTTTCATTACAAATGGAGGCGAATGGGGATATGGCGATTATTCCGGTTGGTATAATATTGAGGAAGAAATTTTTAATGCTTGTCTGGATGAACTAGAAAATTTGACTGTCGGCGGAATTAATAATATTGAGAATAATTTCAATTTTATTTTAGAACAAAACTATCCGAATCCTTTTAATCCTTCTACCAGTATTGAGTACTCAGTACCAAAAGTTGTGTCGACTCATGAGTTGTCCGTACATGTTACACTGAGAGTTTATGATATTCTTGGGAAAGAAGTTGCTGAATTAGTTAATGAGAGAAAAGATGCCGGAAAATATAAAATCAATTTTGATGCTTCTGCTTTATCAAGCGGAATCTATTTCTATCAGTTACAAGCCGGTTCAATTATTCAAACAAAGAAACTTATCCTTCTTAAGTAGTCACGTAAAAACGTTTAGACGAAAAACGGAAAGAGGTAATGAATTGATTTTCTTGAATTGTGTAATTTTACTGGGTTTGTAAACTCAATTTTAAAGTTGACTAAATGAATGAATGTAGTTTGTACATTCCCCCACTTTTTGCTTTAACATAACTACCAGATTATATATGATATCCTTTTTTTAAAAAATTAAAGCGGAAATTTGCTTCTTAAATGATCTATATTTTGCATTCTCTAATCATATTAATAAATAATCACTTTATTAAATAATGTGATTTATAATTATTATTTAGAGAACTCAATTTAATGCGCTTAATTACTCATTAAAATCTAAACTTTCAATAATAATATTTTAGTAAAAAGTTTGTTTGAGTTAATTCCTATCAATATTGAATTTTGCTTGAAATTGTTGGTTGAAATACTAATTGACAATTAGAAAATTCAATCAATATTACTTATATAATTGAAAATGACTCATCAAGTTTCCCTCTTTTCTTACTAAATATTACAAGTAATACGAGTTCAATTTGAAAATATAGTTTTATTTACTGCAGATTTTACGCGCTTACTTCAAAATATTCTCACTTACTTCTTTTTATTAAATAATTATGTTTAGAGTTTCGATAATTAATAGTCCTTTTAAACATTTTTTTAATAATTAATGGAGCAATGATGTATTGGTTTTCAAATCTTAAGATCAAAAATAAGATTACTTTAGCATATGGTATAGTAATAATATTTTTTGCCGTAAATTGTTTCGTTGTTTACTTCAATAACACAGAAGTCCATGAGAAAACTGAAGTTGCAATAGGTGAACATACTCAAGTTCGTTTTCTTGAAAGCTCAATTGCCAGTCAAAATCTTTGGAATAAACAATTGCTTGAAGCTATTATAAACAATAAAGAATTTTCTGGTCAGCTAGATCCAACTAAATGTGGATTTGGGAGTTGGTATCATTCGACAAGTGCACCTGAAGGAGTTAGTATTGCAAGATGGAACGAAATGGGTAAGCTTCATGATCAATTTCATAATGAAGCAAAAAAAGTAAACAGTATGATTAAAGAAAACATCGAAGTTCCAGAAGTGTTGCTTTACTATAACGAAAATGTTAGTAATCTAGTTGATAATGTAAATAGTGAAATCAGTTATATTTCGCAAACTATGGTACAAAATGCTGAGAAATATACTAACGAACTTGAAGAAGTGAATGAATCAACTAATATGACTATTATAATTCTTGGCAGCTTAATTGTTTTGATAGTTCTTCTATTAACAAAAATGATTATAAATGCAATAAATAATCCAATAAGCATTGTTGTTGAAAGAGTAAAGCAGCTTCAAACAGTTTGTTTAACCAATTTAAGCAATGGACTTGTAGCAATGGCAAAGGGGGATTTATCTGTTAAAGTAGAAAAAGCTACAAAACACATAAATATGACTCAAAAAGATGAAATAGGTGAACTTGCAAATACAATAGATCTAATGATAAATTCTGCCCATGGTGGTATAAACGAATATGAAAAGGTTCGCGATAAAATTAGTGATCTTTCAAAAGAAGCGACAAAACTAATAGCTGATGCACAGAACGGATTATTAGACAACCGCGGTAATGCATCCAAATTTGAAGGGGCTTATAAAGATATAGTAGGCGGAGTAAATGAATTATTAGATGCAGTAATTAAACCTGTACAAGACGGGACACAAGTATTAGAAGTAATGGCTACGGGAGATTTAACCGTAAGAGTTCACGGTGAATATAAAGGTCAGCATGCAAAGATTAAGAACAGTATTAATAAATTAGGCGATTCGTTA
>PAAX01000010.1 GCA_002698995.1 Ignavibacteriota bacterium
ACATGGCTAAGAATAAAATGATTGGTTATAATCTTACACTTAATATGTAACTTACAATTGAAGTTGTCAGATTAAGTAATGACTAGTACAAATAATTCCTCTTAATAAATATGCTTGCACAAACTTATTATTTATTGAAATTGCTTTATCCAAATCCTCAACAGCTTCAAAAGTTTTTTCCATTCCGTTGTAACATTGCGCACGTAAATAGTAATAAACAGCTTCGTTATTCTTAAGCAGAATTGCTTTTGAAAAATCTTTTGATGCCGCATTATACTCTTTTAATGCCAGCCGCAATTTACCTCTGCTGTAATAGGCATCAATAAATTTTGGATCGTTTAATGCTTTTGTATAATCTGTTATTGCTCCGTAATTATCCTTCAACTCTTCTTTTACTTTTGCTCTAAAATAGAATGCAGAATATAATTCAGGATTAATATCAATTGCTTTTGATAAATCCTTGGAAGCACTTTGAAAATCCTTTAAGTGATAAAATGCTCTTCCTCTTAGCTGCAGAATATCTGCATCTAACTTTATTGCGGTTGCACGTGTTAAATATTTTATTACATTCTTGAATTTCTTTTCATTGAATTCAAGTTTGGAAATCATATAAAGAGCATTAATATTTTCCGAATCAACTTTAAGTACTTTTTCTAAGTCTTCTTTTGAACCGGCTAAATCGTATAATCTTAATTTTAATTCGGATGATCTTATTAAGTATTTTGTAGAGTTGGGATTTAGTTTTACTAATGTTTCAATATCGGAGAGTGCTGCATCCGGGTCATCAATTGCTAATTTAATTTCAGATCGCAATTCCAATGCCGGTTTATATTTTTCTTTTGATAAGGCTTCATCCAAATGTTTAATTGATTTGTAATAATCTTTTAGTGAGGAGTAACAGAATCCCAAATAAAAATTTGCCTCAACATTTTCTTTGTTAATTGTTATTGCCGACTTAAAATCTTCAATTGCTTTTTCAATTTCTTTTAAAAATGTTTTTGCTTTCCCTCTTAATAAATATGCATGGTCATTTTCTAAATCATACTCTAACAGTTTATTTATTTCTATTACTGCCTTTTTATAGTTTTTTTCAGCAATATAAGCTTCTGCTGCCAACAAATAAGCAGAAGAGATATCACCTCTTATACTTTTTAATTTATCCGATAAAATTAGTACCTTCTGCAAGTCATTATTCTTAAGGTAGTTCCATCCAAGTTCTTCCAGAACGGTAGTATCGTTATTATTTTTGGTAAAATTTTCTAGATAACTGATGGCTCTTTTATAATCTTTATTTTTACTAAAGATTGTACCTAAATAATAATTTGAATTTGGGAATTCATCGGAGGCAAATTTGAAATAATCTTCACATTTATCATACTTCTCAGTTTTGTAATAAGCTATGCCGAGTAAATAATTTGCTTTCTTATTTAAATTATCTTTAGTAAGAATATCACTTAACTTAACAACGGCTTCATCATAATTCTTATTATCAATTAACTTTTCAACTTCAGTTAAAATTTTATGAGAATCATTGTTCGAAAATATTTTAGAAAATAAACTCATCCCCTTCCATAAGTTATAATGAGTATTATCGAAAAAAAATTTGAAAGGTTAAATTAATTAACAACTTTATCGAATTGAAAATAGAATAGAGGTGCTGTTTAATAAAACAACACCTCTTTCAAATTATTTTTTAGGAAGTCTTTCTATGTATGAGCTGTTGCTAAGAATTGCAAAATGGTCAATCTTATTTAATTCTTGTATTGATTTACAATTCAAATAGCTTAGTGATGATCTTAATCCATCTGAGATAGCATTAATTACGTTTTTTACTGTTCCTTTATAGGGAACCATAGTTTCTTCACCTTCAATAAATTCATTTTTCATTTTAACACCAAAAGATGCAGAACCTCTATATTTCTTCCATAATTGATCATTGTATTTAATTACTTCACCCGGTGTTTCTCTGGTTCCGGCAAGCATTCTGCCCAGCATAACCGCATCTGCACCAAGAGCTAATGCTTTTGAAACGTCTCCCGGACTTTTTATTCCGCCGTCAGCTATTAGAGCAATATTTAATTTCTGTTCTTTGCGTGCAAAATAAACATCAAGCAGACTTGATACTTGTCCGATACCAATTCCGGTTTGAACTGAAGTTGTACATACACTCCCTCCTCCAATTCCAATTCTAACCGCATCTGCTCCAGAATTAACTAAATCTCTAAGAGTTCCTCCATGCGCTACGTTTCCAACTATTACTCTTAAATTGTATTTAGTTTTTAACTCTTCGCATTTCTTTAAAACTGCTTTATTATTAGCATTTGCAGTATCGATACAAACCATATAATTTTTTTCAGCAAGCATCGAAAGAATTTCATCATCTGCAGTTAATGCCACCGAAACAGCTTTAATATTTTTAGTTTCTTCGGATTCATTTCTTAATTCTTTTAATGAACTGTCGAATCTATTAAGTATCCCGATACACCCCATTTCAGTTAATGCTGCAGCCATATCAATACCAGTAACGGTATCCATTGGAGAAGAAAGAACCGGCAGATTTACATCATCACCAAGAAAAGATGAACGAGTTGTAACTTCAGTTCTGGTTCTAATTTCAGAAACCTCAGTCGGAATAAGACTTATATCATCGTAAGTCAGAGAGAGACTATAATCATTCAATTCCGCTTTGCTGTATATTTTCATATTGTTAATCCTTTTTATTATTCAAAAAGAAGGCGAGCCAAAACTCGCCTCGTAAAATAAATATTTCAAACTAATTTATTCATTTAATAATTCTTCCATTTGATCTAAAAGCTGATCCATTTTTTTCACAACAGCTAAAATCGGTTCAGGTGAAGTCATATCAACTCCGGCCATTTTTAGAACTTCTATTGGAGATACAGAACTTCCAGCTTTTAGGAATGTAAGGAATTTATCAATTGCCGGTTGACCTTCGGTCTTAATTTTTTCTGCAAGTGCTTGAGATGCAGCAAAACTTGTAGCGTATTGATAAACATAAAAATTATAATAGAAATGTGGAATTCTTGCCCAAGTAAATTTTTCTTCTTCATCCACAGTCATACTTGGACCCCAATATGCTTGATATAATTCGCCGTAAATTTCGCTTAATTTATCCGGAGTTAAAGCTTCTCCTTTTTCTGTTTTTTCATGAACTAAATGTTCAAATTCTGCAAATCTAGTTTGTCTAAAGAAAGTTGTAGTAATGTTATTAAGATTTTTTTCGATCAAAGCTAATTTTTCTTCTTTTGTTTCAGCATTTTCTATAAGATAATCTAACAATAATGCTTCATTCATTGTAGATGCAACCTCGGCAACAAATATTGAATAATCAGCATAAGGATAAGGCTGATTTAAGCCTGTGTAATACGAATGCATATTATGACCCATTTCATGAGCTAAAGTAAACACATCATTAAGCTGATCATTCCAATTCAATAATACATACGGATGCATACCAAAGGTTGTTCCCGAAGAATAAGCTCCGCTTCTCTTTCCTTTTGTTTCGTAAACATCAATCCATCTATTATTAAATGCTTTGTTTAAACTATTTATATAATCTTCACCAAGCGGCTTTAATGCTTCAATGGTTAAAGCTGCACCTTCATCATAAGAATATTCTTTTTGCACTGATGGAAATAAAGTTACGTAAGTATCATATGCATGAAAATCATTTAACTTAAGAACCCTTTGTTTTAACTGTGCCCATCTATGTAATACTTGTGCATTCTCTCTGCAAGTATTAACTAAATTATCATACACAGAAATCGGGATATTGTTTGCATCAAGCGCTGCTTCTCTAGTAGAATTATATTTTCTTGCTTTGGAATTGAACTGAATTGATTTCAAGTTTCCATTGAACATTGCACCAATTGCATTTTTATATTCCATGAAAGGAACATAATAACCTCTATAAACTCTTTCTCTGTATTCTCTGTCATTTGAGTATAAAGCTGCATAATATCTACCATCGGAAATTCGAATTTCTTTTCCCTGCTCATCTTTTACTTTCGGAAATTGAATATCAGCATTCTTGAATAGCGAAAAAATATCGTATGGTACTTGCTGCAATTGAGATGAAAGAGCTAAAATTTCCTCTTCATTTTTTGAAAGTGTATGAGCCTTTCTCCTTAGCATTTCTTTGAACTGCTGTTCATATACTTTTAATTCGGGTTCGTTGGCTACAAAATCCCATAATTTAGATTCGGGTATTGCTAAAATTTCCGGTCGCATAAATGAACCGGCTGCAGAGAGTTTTGAAGCTAATCCCATTGTTCTGTCATAAATCCCTTGATATTTTGTATCGGCTAAATCTAGATCCTTTGATAGGAAAGCATATAAATGAAGTCTGCCGAATTTAATTCCAATCTGTTCATCAAATTTCAAAGCTTTCAATAAATCTTGCGCCGAGTTACCAAGTGTACCTTCGTAATTTTTATAATTAGCTACATTTTCATTTAACCAGTTAAAATCATTTTCCCAAGCTTCTTCTGTTTGATAAATATCGTTTAGATTCCATTTATATTTATCATCAATCTCAGAGCGTTTTAATAAACCGCCGGATTCATCTTGAGCAATTAAGTTAACACCTAAACCAAAATTTAATAACATCATAATAACCAATAACCTCTTTACATTTTTTTTAATTAATTGAAATGACATTTTGTTTTTCCTTATGTCGTTAGACAAATTTATTTATAACAACGTTAAATCATTTTTTCCCCTTTCACATAAATTGCATTTCTACTAAACAAAAATAAGAAAGTTATTTTAATAGACGAACCTGAAGTTTAATAATAATTTATTCTTTAGCACAATAGAAGGAATTATTTTGCAAGTATCATTTTTTTAACTTGATAATAACCGTCTGTATTTATTGAATAAAAATAAATTCCGCTTGGTAAATCGGAAGCATCAAATTTTATTTCGTAAGAACCAGGTTCTTTAGTTTCATTCACTAAAATTGATATTTCATTACCCAGTATGTCGTAAACCTTTAGAATTACAAACTTAGATACTGGAAGAGAATATTTAATATTTGTGTAAGGATTGAAAGGATTGGGATAATTCTGATTAAGTTCAAAAACAAATCGATTTTCTTTATTTACTTTTACTGTGTTGTTATTGAATGCTTTTATGGAATTAAGAACTTCTCCCTTAAAATCAAATAAAGCTAAGTTTTCCCAAGAAGAACCAAATGACTGTGTTGAAATCCATGCGGGCTCCCAATAAACTAAACCAAGCAGCTTATTATTTTGGTTAGTAGTAATTTTTAATAATTCCGCAATAAATCTTTTCTGTCCTTCAACCGATGCCGGATAACCATTTAAAAGTTGATCACTATTTCCTATAATATTTTGTGTGTTATCATTCCAGTTTAACGTCCATGGATAAGCAGTTTCAGCTATAATAATTTCCTTATCATAGCGAAGTGATAAATCATTTATATTGTACTTTAAATCATCAAGAGAACCGTGCCACCAAGGATAGTATGATAACCCAATAATATCATAACTAATTTCAGTTTTATTAAGATTATCTAAAAACCAGCGGCAGATTTCATTATTTCCCCCATTATCAATGTGAAGCATTATCTTGACAGAATCTTCATTTGTTAAACTCTCGTTAACTCCTCTTATTCCTTCTTTAATTAAATCAGAAAATTTATTCCATTGTTCCTCATTATTAAATGTATCGCAAATCTTTCCATCATCCCATAAAAATCCGCATGTAATTTCGTTTCCAATCTGTATTATTTCCGGTATTGTATTTTGCTGTTTAAGTGAGCCGACAACAAACTTTGTGTATAAGTAAACAGAATCCTTCAGTTCATTAAAAGTCAATTCTTTCCATTTATTTGGTTTTACTTGCTGAGAAGGATCAGCCCAAGAATCAGAATAGTGAAAATCCAAAATAAAGTTTAGTCCCATATTTTTAATTCTTTGTGCAAATATTAAAGTCTTGCTAAAATTGTTATAGCCTGATTGAGGATTGTGCCAAAGTCTTAATCGAACAGTATTAATTCCATTTTCCTTAAAAATTTTAAGCGGATCTTTTTCGATTCCATTCTGATAAAATTTTCCGTTATTATCTTCAATTTGCTGTAGAGAAGAAATATCAATTCCTTTTATAATATTATTATATTCCTGAGCATTTAATATTGATGCTAAGATTAGAAGTGAAAGTAAATACTTAATCAAAAAAGTCATTTTAACCGAATTTCTTATCGATAATTAAAGTTACAAAAATATTTATACAAGTATATCTTATTTACCTTTATATTTGCAAGGTCTTCAAACAAAATTTTGGAAAACTATGACAAACGAAACTACAGAAAAAATGGAAACTTGGAAATTCCCAAAAGAATTCTGGCTTGCAAATTTAATGGAGCTTTGTGAGAGAGCTGCATATTATGGCTTCTTTATTGTTTTAACATTATACTTAACAGACATAGTTGGATTTACTGATCAAGAAACAGGCATTGTTGCAGGTATCTTTTTTGCGATGCTTTATTTTTTACCCCCTTTTGTTGGCGCAATAGGTGATAAAATAGGTTTTAAGAATGGGTTAATTATCGCTTTTGGATTACTTACAATCGGATATTTTTTTCTTGGTGTTTTTCATTCAAAAGTATTAGTGATAATATTTTTAACAGTAGTTTTAATTGGCGGATCTTTTATTAAACCGTTAATAACAGGTACGGTTGCAAAAACAACATCCGAAGCAAATCGTGCAAGAGGTTTTTCTTTGTTTTATTGGGTTGTAAATATTGGTGCTTTCAGTGGAAAAACTTTCGTCCCTTATATTAGACAAGGAGTTGGTTTAGAATATGTAAATTTCTTTTCAGCCGGGATGTCACTTTTAGCATTGCTCTTTGCTTTGTTCTTCTTTAAGCCGCTTGATGGAAAAAGAAAAGATTCAAAAACAATTTCGGAAGTTTGGCAGTCATTAATAAAAGTTTTTACAACCGGCAGACTAATTACTCTTACTCTAATTGTTACCGGATTTTGGATAATTCAACACCAGCTTTATGCAACTATGCCTAAGTACGTAATCAGACTTTTAGGTGAAGAAGCTAAACCGGAATGGCTTGCTAATGTTAATCCATTAGTTGTAGTAATCTTTGTTGTTGGTGTTACTCAATTATTCAAAAAGAAATCTGCTGTTTCATCTATGCTTATTGGAATGATATTAATGCCCTTCTCCGCATTGGCAATGGCTATGAGTCAAGAATTAAAACTTATTACCGGCAGCACAATTGACGTATTCGGATTAGTTGAAATGTATCCACTAACCGTAATGATGATTATTGGTATTGCCATTCAAGGTTTGGCGGAATGTTTTATCTCACCAAGATTTTTAGAGTATTTTTCAGTACAAGCTCCTAAAGGAGAAGAAGGTTTATACCTAGGTTTTTCTCATCTACATTCTTTTTTCTCAGCTTTGTTAGGTTTTATATCTTCAGGTTTTCTATTAGATGCATATTGCCCTGATCCTAAAACTTTGCCGGTTGGGCTAACAGAAATAGAGAGAGCTGCAGTTTATGCAGATGCTCATGTTATATGGTATTATTTTATGGCAGTTGGATTTGTTTCTGCTGTGGCACTTTTTATTTTTAGATATGTTACAAATAAAATGGATGCAAAAAAGTAAAGCTGATATAATAAACTGAACAAAAATTATATTAATAAGTGACATTCCGATTTATTTGATTTTCTTAATCCAAATAAATTATGAATGTCACTTTTTGATTTATACAGAATTTGGGATTATATTAATTTTAATACTTTTAGAAAATGAAATGATATATAATCATTTTACTTAATAAGCATCATTTTACGAACCTGATTAAAACTTCCCGCTTGAATTTTATAGATGTACAATCCCGATGCAAGATCAGCCTTGCCCTTGGAAAGATTGGATGCATTAAATGCAACTTTATATGTTCCTGCTGATTTTTGCTCGTTCACTAATGAAGCAACTTCGTTACCAAGAATGTCAAATACTTTTAACGTTACATACTCATTATTAGGCACTGAATATTCTATAATTGTACTGGGATTAAAAGGATTAGGATAATTCTGTTGTAGTCCAAAATTAATCGGTTTAACTTGATCTTCAAGACCAGTAGTCGTTTCAACATGAACATACCATATCTCTTCTTTGGTATTAACCGAATTTGATATTTTAACTAAAACTGTATCAACCCGAGGTGCAGGAAATAAAATAAATGATTTATAGTTATATGTCGAATCAGTGCTAACTTGTATATTATTCTTAAACCAAGTGTATGAAATATTATAGCCTGTAGTATCTTTTGCATCAACTCTAAAATCTACTGAACCACTTTTGCTTATAGTTGTATCTTGGTTCATAGGATACTTTTCAATTACAACAGGAATACCAGGCTGAATTTTAACTTCAACATAATCTTCTCTAACAAGTTTATCAGATATAGAATTACTAAACAAAGTAAGAGTAACAGTATGCTTTCCGACTTGATTGAAAGTCCATTTCGGATTTTGTTCTTCGGAATCAGTAATTCCATCATTATTAAAATCCCATTCCCATTTAGTAATTTGATTATTTATGCCTACGATTGAAAGATCTGTAAACTGAACTTCAACTGAACCGAATCCTTCAATTACATCTCCCTTGAAATTTGATTTTAAAAAATCGTTCGGAATTTCTTCAACAATATCATAAGTCTTATTGACTGAAATGTTCTCGAGAGTTTCTTTCTGACCTGATGGAAATTCAATAACCGCTTGAGAAATAACTGATGCATCTGCCAAACCAAAATGAACTTCATAACTATTATGACTATTGAAACTATTTTGAGAATTAATTTCTCTTATCTGCCAGGTTTCCTTTCCGTTTATAACTGCTTTTATTTTTACTTTTGAACCTATTGCAGATTTATTAGAAATTGTTCCTTCTAAATTAAATTTTACCCACGAATTATTATTATCAAGGTCATTTCTATAAAGTCCTCTTACTGAACTTGCCCCGGCAATAAAAACATCTAAATCGCCATCATTATCAATATCTGCTGATATTGCTCCTCTTCCGGCTCCATTAGAAGTTATAGAATTGCTTTTTTGAGAAAAGCTTCCGTCACCGTTATTTTGATAATAATACGTTTTATTTTCTGATGTTACTATTACATCAATATAACTATCGTTATCAAAATCACCCCAAGTATTTGCTAAATTATTTCCATCAATTGTTAGAGAGTTCTGGACGCTTTCATAAGTTCCATTATTATTCACATAAAACCTATCCGGCGCCCCACCATAGTTAGTTAAGAAAATATCGAAATCCATATCGTTGTCAAAATCAATAAAATTATAAGTCTGACCATCCTGTAAATCAGAACCAATTGGATCATCATCAATACGAATAAAATCAACAGAACCAGATTCAACAAGCATATTTCTGTAATTATAGTCGCGGGCAGCAGTACCGGCGGGACCGCTTCCAATAAACAGATCCAAATCACCATCTAAATCATAATCCGTCCAAGTTGGAATAGTATAAGCGGCTAATTCTTTATTGAATTCATAGTCTTCAATTTTTGTAAATCTTCCGTCTCCATTATTTTTGAACAGAAAGCAAGGCTGAGCAAGTGTCAAAAATCCTTTGGGATTAGTTATAATTAAATCAACAAAACCGTCATTATCGTAATCTCCCCATGCAGCTGCCCAACCATAATTTTTGTTATCTAAAGAAACCGGCGAATCTGCAGATAAAGACAAAGCATTATTTTCATTATAATAAATTGCTGATGGTGAACCGGCTAATGCTAAATCCATATCTCCATCATTATCTATATCGGCAAAGCTAACACCATTTGATATTCCACCGGACTGCTGATCAATATCTTTTTCCTCTAAAGTGAAATTCCCGTTTCCATCATTTATAAAAAAGAATCTTAGTGATGAATAAATATCCTGATCACCGTCACCGTCAATATCTACAAATGCTGATCCGGAATAATTTGTTGGAAGATTTGCTTGATTTACAACATTGCTTAAATCCTTCACAAAATTTTGTGAGTAAAGTGTTAATGTAAAAACAAATAATAGAGCTTTATTGAGATGTTTCATTATTTCCCCCTTTTGTTAATGAACACTGCAATAGTACTTATAAAATAAAGGGAGAACCATAACCCAAAAGGGTCAATTATTAAACTAATCTTTCTTTTATAGCTTTTGCAACTGCTTCTGATTTTGAATGGACTTCAAGTTTTCGATAAATGCTTTTGATATGTCTTCTTACAGTTTCTTCACTAATAAATAATGCTTCTGCAATTACTTTGTAACTGGAACCTTTAACTAATTCGTTTAATACTTCAAATTCTCGCGGAGTAAGCTCAGGTGGAGGTTGAATTTTAAATGAACCAACAACCATTCTTGCTATTTGAGAGCTCATTGGAGCACCGCCGTCATAAGCTTCTTTAATTGCATCTAAAATTCTTGTTGGTGATGAATCCTTTGTAAGATAACCTGTCGCACCCGCGCAGAGTGCATCAAAAACATATTGATCATTCTCATGAATTGATAAAACAAGAATATCTAACGAAGAGTATTTTTTTTTGATAAGTTTTATACATTCTATACCATTTACTTCAGGCAGACCAATATCCATCAATACAATATCCGGAATTTCATTATCAAAATATTTTAATGATTCTTTACAATTTGGGAAGGTAGCAATACAGGAAAAACCGGGAGTTCCGTTAATTAATAAACTTAAATTTTCTCTTATTTCATCATCATCTTCTACAATCGCAACTGAAATCATAAATTGCTGACCGAATTTTTATTGATTGCATGAAGTTAATAAACAAACAATAAAAGTAAAAATTCTAATTTAAGCTTGCCTCGAAATAAATTTTAGTCCCTTTTTTAAGCGATGAATCAACAACTAATTTTCCGTTTATTATATTTGCTCTATTATTCATGCTCTTTAATCCTCTGCCAAAATTAAATTTATTCTCTTCAATTCCAATCCCATCGTCTTCAAGCTCAATAGAAATTCGATTCTCTACAAAATTAAATTTCAAGCTGACATTCTGTGAGCCGGAATATTTTAGCGAATTGTTCATTGCCTCTTTGAAAATAAAAATCATATTTCTTTTGTAGTCCATAGGTATATGTATTTTTTCAAAATTTTGGTTAATTCCATTTACTCGAAAATTAATGCCGGTTTTACTAAAAAACTCCTCTCCAAAATCCTTTATTCTTAGTGCCACATCGTAATAAGAATCTTTGTTTGGATCTAATGTCCATATAAAATCTTTTACTCCAAAACTTAATGACGACGATAATTCGGAAATCTTCTTTAAATAATCCTTTGTTCCGGATTCCTGTTCAATTGAGGCTCTTTTTAATAATTCACTATAAAGAGAAATTTTTGTTATTCTATGACCAAGTTCATCATGAAAATCATCAGCAGCTTTTTTTCTTAACTTTTTTTCCTCTTCTTCTCTAATTTTTTGTATAAGTAATAGTCTTTTAATTTTTCTTTTATGATAAAGAATAAATGATAGAATTAGTAAGATAACTGCCAATAATGATATTAAAATTAGAAACCAAATTGTTTCCCAAAACGGTGGACTAATAATCAACTTCACTGCTTTTTCTCTATCGTTCCACATTCCATTATAATCAGTAGAACTCATTATTATATTGTATTCACCGGGCGAAAGGTCAATTAAGTCAATTTGGCTGTTGAATCCTAAATAAATCCAATTAGTGTCAATTTCCGGAATTTTATATCTATACTTTATTGCTTGAGGATAATTATAATCTAGAAGTGCAAAGCTGATTCTAATTTGGGAATCGTGATAATCAGCATAGTAAGAATTATTATTTTCTTCAGCTTGAATAAACCTGCCGTTTGAGTATTTCTCCACATTTGAAATTTCAATCGGAGAAGTTATTCCTTTAAAATTAGTAACGGAGAAGGAAGTATAACCGTCAATCCCCCCAAATATCAGGCTCCCTTCACTTCTCCTAAAGTAAGAACCTGGAACAAACATATTGCTGTGCAATCCGCTATTAACATCATAATTTGTTATTATGTTTGTCCCTAAATCCAAAGAGCTTATTCCTTTTGAAGTACTTAAAAAGAGTTTATTATTACTTTGTAAAATTCCATTTATAACTGTATTACTAAGCCCGCTGCTTTCATCATAAAGAATGATTTCCCCGGTTTTTTTGTCAATCTTATTTAATCCGCCACCGGTTCCTAACCAAAAATTATCTTCATCTTCATAAAATGAAAACATATAATTATTAGAAATAGAATTACTGTCAGTAATAGTTTTTTTTAGATAAGTAATTTTATCATCACTATTAATTTTGGTAATACCTTCATAAGAACCAATCCAGATAGTCCCTTCGCTGTCTTCAAATAATGAAAGAACATAATCTCCAAGAATTTTATTTTTATATTTCTCATTAATATTTACAAAATCATTTTTAGATTTATCAAAAAGAAAGACTCCATAATAATTACCAATCCACAACCTTTCCTTGCTATCTAAAAGTACTTTAAGAATATGATCATCTGTTAGACTAGAATTAGATTTACTAAATCGTTTAATTATGTTAAAAACTTTATCAGTTATTAAAAGCCCTTTATCAGTCCCGATAAAATATTGCTCACCATTTGTAAAAATCGAATTGATCGCTATCTCTTCGTTAGATATTAATTCAATTTTAGAAAGAGTGTTTTCTGAATCAGCAGAATATAATCCAGCATTAGTTGCAAGTATTAATTGATTTACCTCCTTTTCAACTATTTGATTTACTCGTACAGTTTTATCAAAATTAATTTGTGCGGGAGTAAATATTCGATAATCTTTGTAAAGCTTTTGAACACCATTATTATAACTTCCAAGCCAAATTACTCCTGAGTTATCTCTACAAATCGAAATTATATTCGATAAATTTATTTTATCTGCTGAAGTATTTATCTCACTTAGGCTTTTTATAATTTTTTTTCTTATATCAAAAATGAAAAGATTGTTTGTGGAACCGATTAATATTTCCTCATCAGAAATGATCATATCGTTTACTTGTAAATCGGATTCAAATATTTTTTCATCAACTATTTTATTTTCATTTGAATCAAATGAATAGAGATTTTTATTGGTCCCAATCCATATTTTATTTGTTTTATCCTCAACAAAAGATAAGATAGAACTGTTATTTAATTCATCACCTAGATCAACTTTAGTAAATTCATCTTTGGATTCATTAAAACTATAAACACCTCCTCTCGATGTTCCCACAAGAATTTCATTAGCTCTGCTTACAAATATTTTGTTGAGTCTTAATTCGTTGATACTATACGTGTTAATTTTGGTTTTAGAAATTTTTATAACCCCGGCATTATTTGTAACTACCCAGATGTTTTTCTTTTTATCCTGAGTAATACTCCAAATAATTCCGTCAAATGTTTCATTAACATTTAGATCGCTGTTTGAAAATCTTATAAATTTATTTTGAGAAGGAATATATTTGTTTAATCCACCACCATAAGTTCCTATCCAAAAATTCCCTTCTGAATCTTCAAAAACTGCAGTTATATCATCATTAGAAAGTGAATTAATGTCGTTTGGGTTATAACGAAAGGTTTTATAACGAACTCCGTCATATTTTACTAAACCAAACATAGAGCCAAACCAAATAAATCCTTTGCTGTCTTGGTAAATTCGAAATACAGAATTATGAGTAATCCCCTCTTCAAATGAAATCTGTTCAGCCTTCATTCTTGAAATCTGATTGCTTAATGATTCTGCCTTAATAAGAGAAAGTGAAGCAAAAATAATTACAACAAGTGTTTTCATATTTCCTAAATCTTTTTTTTATAATATAAGATATTTTTCCTAACAAGAAGATAACCCAAACGGGTCAAATGAAATATTTTCTCATATTTGTAAATATTACATGTAATATTTTCCAGTAAAAAAAAAAGGTTGTAAAATTATGCTTGATTTTCGATCAAAAACTCACTTTTTATTTCTTAAAAATTGGTACGTCATTTGTACCTTTAATAACGCACCCTCAAAAAGTGGAAGGTTTTACGGCAGTAAGCTTATCACCCTCTAAGTTTACTGCCTTCCCTCCCTTAACTTTCACTAATCATTTTAATTTCTTAGATTACAGTATAATTCTGAGGTTTAAATGAATTCCGAAAACTTACTTAATAATATTCCTTTGTTTGAAGATATATCCGAAGAAACATTAAACAAGATTGTATCATATGGAAATAAAATAATGTTTAAAAAGGATTCTACCATTCTTGTTGAATCAGAAGAAGGTACTGCACTTTTTTTTATAATCAAAGGAAAAGTTAAAGTTACACTTCAAAGTAAAGAAGGAAAGGAAGTAATTCTTTCTTTACTTAAAGAGAATGATTTTTTTGGAGAGATGGCTTTAATTGACGGCACAAATAGAGCTGCTACAATTGTTGCATGTGAACCTACAGAATTATTTATAATAAAACGGGATGATTTTCTTAACTTATTAAAAACATATCCCGAAATTTCGATTTCATTACTTCAAGAAATTTCAAAGAGATTACGTTTTGCAGATTTAATGATTAAATCTCTTTCATTAAATGATGCCGAAGGAAAAGTTGCCGTTGTTCTAAATCAATATGCGTTTGATTATGGAAAAATTAAAAACGGTGTAGTAGAGATTGATAAAGCACCGACCCAGCAAGACATTGCAAAAATGGCCGGTACTTCAAGAGAAACAGTTAACAGAGTTCTTGGCACTTTTTCAAAAAAAGGGATGATTGAAATTGAAGGTTCAATCATAAGAATAATGAACTATGAGGAATTCACCCAGCTTTACTTATAATTATTTCTTTAAAGTAACTTCGTAAAGATCCAGTCTTCTATCTTTCCAATTTAGTGTAGTTCCGCTTGTTCTATGTTTTTTAAGAATTTCCAAATCTACATCGTGCACAACAACAGTCTCAACATTTGGTGTACATTCGGCTGCTATTCCGTCTCTTGCAAAGGCAAAGTCTGAAGGAGTAAAAATTCCGGACTGTGCATATTGAATATCCATATTTTCTACTTGCGGTAAATTCCCAACTGTACCGGCAGCTGCAACATAAACTTGATTTTCAATACATCTAGCTTGAGCGCAATATCTAACTCTTAAGTATCCTTTTCTCTCATCCGTACAAAAAGGAACAAAAATAATTTGAGCTCCTTTTTCAACAGCTATTCTGCTCAATTCCGGAAATTCAACATCATAACAAATCTGAATATTTATTTTACCAACATCTGTATCAAATACTTCTACGTTATCACCGGGCTCAACTCCCCACCATTTCCTTTCATTTGGAGTGATATGGATTTTATACTGCTTCCCAATTTCACCATTTCTCTTAAACAAAAAAGAAACATTATAAAGATGATCGTCTTCATTAATAAAGTGTGATCCTCCAATAATGTTTATATTATATTTTATTGCAAGATTAGTAAACGCTTCTAAATATTGAGGAGTATAAGTAGCTAGTTCTCTGGCAGCAATACCGGGTCTTTTATTTTCAATGAATGAAAGAAGTTGAGTAGTTAATAATTCCGGAAAAAGAACAAAATCACTTTTATAACCTGAAGCTACATCTACAAAGTATTCACATTGCTGAATAAATTCTTCAAAGTTTGTTATGGGACGCATTCTATATTGAACTGTAGTAATTCTAACAGGTCTTGATATTTCATATTTTTTATTTGGATGAGGATTGTAATGAATATTAGTCCATTCCATAAAAGTTGCAAAACCAACTGATTCTTTATCAGACTTTAAATAATCCTTTATGATTCTCTTAATAACAAAACCATTAGCAAGTTGTGCAGTTAGCACTGGATCATAAACCGCTTTGTTGGTAACTTTTTCTACATACTCTTCTATTGATAATTCATCTTGATATTTATGATAGTTAGGAAGTCTTCCGCCAATAACAATTCTCATTAGATTTTTATCTCTAACCAATTTCTTTCTGGCTTCATAAAGTCTTCTGGCTAGTTTCATTCCTCTAAAATCCGGATCAACCATAATTTCGATTCCATACAAAGTATCTCCTTCTTCGTTATGGTTTCTAATGTAACCAGAATCAGAAATTGCAGCCCAAGAATGAAAATCGCTGTAAATATTAAAATCAATTATAAGTGAAGTTGCCGAAGCGATAATTTCTCCTTCATACTCAACACAAAATTGTCCTTCTTTGAAAATATTAATTTGACTTTCTACTTGCTCTTTATCCCACGGCTGCATACCCGGGAAGCATTTTAATTGAAGCTTTTTTATGGCTTCATAATCATCTAATTCTATATTCCTTACTTTTATAATTTTTGCAAATTCGTCTAAGTTGTTTATCATTATTCTGCCCTTTTAACTTGAGTTAAAAAGAATATACTAAAAATAAAAAAGGGTTTCCAATGAAACCCTTAATTTATAAGCTTTGTAAGGATGTTATTACGTTTTAACCAAGTAGCGCTTTATTTTTTGAGTGGTTGTTTTCTCAAATTCATTTTCTCTGATATAGAATTTTTGAATTCGCTTGTAAGAAGTAAGCTGCTTATTTGTTTCATCAATTACATTAGCAATTGTTTTCTTAATTAAACTATCATCTATTGCAATATTTTGAGATTCTGAAATTTGAATAAAAGCTTCTGCATCAACAACTATCTGTACTGCAATTGTTTCTCCTTGCTTATCATCATGTTCACCATAGACTAATGATTCCAAAACAAATGGACTTCTATTTAATATATCTTCAATCTCTTCTGGAAAAACATTTTTACCCGATTTCGAAATAATTACATTTTTCTTTCTTCCTGAGATGTGAAGAAAGCCGTCTTTATCTAAGTATCCTAAATCACCGGTTTTAAACCAGCCGTCTTCAAATGCTTCTTTGGTAATGAAATCATTTTTATAATAACCAAGCATAACATTATCACCTTTGGCATATACTTCACCAATTCCGTCTTGATCTTTATTTACAATTTTCAATTCAACCGAAGGTAAAGGAATTCCAGCGGCATCATCCTTAAAATTATCTAATTGATTTAATGCAAGAATGGGAGATGTTTCAGTTAATCCGTAACCTTGTAAAAAACTGAATCCAAATTCACGCAAACCCTTTGCAACCAAAGGATCCGGAGCAGCACCTCCGGCAATAAATACTCGTATATGTCCACCAAATTTATTATGAATTTCCGCGAATAATTTTTTCTTGATATCCTTAATTCCAACTGATTGAATAAAGTTAGTAGCTTTAACCAAAACCGGAACTACTTTTGATTTAACTTTATCATCGGAAATTGCTTTTGAAATTCTTTTAAACATTTTATCATACAGAAGAGGAACACCAAGTAAAATTGTGGCTTTCACTTTTTGAATATCATCAACAACTGTTTTCAATGATCTAGCATAGTGAATTGAAGAGCCGGCAAAAAGAGGACACATCATTCCGCATGTACATTCATATGTGTGATGTATTGGAAGCACTGATAAAAATCTATCTTCAGGATACATCATTAACATACTCAGCATATCATGTAGATTAGCAGCTAAATTTTTCTGACTTAACATTACTCCTTTAGCTCTGCCAAGTGAACCGGATGTAAATATTATTTCTGCTAAATCTTCCGGATTAATTTTTGGAAGTTCTTTATTAACTATAAGTTCACTTTCTTTTATTAACTTTTTCATCTCTAAAAAGTTTGAATCAGTTGATACTTCATCCATGCAAATAAAATGCTTTAAGCGTTTTAAACTAATGTGAGTTGTTTCAAAAAGTTCTTTATATGATTCTGAAAAAATAATTACTTCAGCATCTGATTCATGGATAATATTGAATATTTCATTCTGATTGAGATTTTTATCAATTGGAACTGCAACATAATTGAAACACATTGTAGTTAAAAATGAGATTGACCATTGAACTCTATTTTCTCCTATAATTGCGATGTGTGTTCTTTCGTTAATACCTAGTTTCTTTAATGAGTTTCCGAATCTTTTAATATTATTTAGTAACTCTTCATAAGTAACTCTATTAATAGGTGTTATGTTTAGATCTTCCAATGCAAGTTTATCACTGAATCTTTCTGCACTATACAAAACCATTTCTTGAACAGAAGCAATTTTCTTAATCTTGTTAAGTTTAATTTCTTTCATCTGATTTCCTTAATTAGACTTATATATCTTCAAAAATAGTGATAATTGTTTTTTAAGTAAAAGAAAAAGAGAATTAGTATTTCTAAAAAATGTAAGATTGATTCGAATTGTAAAGGAATGACCGGAGTTTTATTTCTCCGGTCATTGAATGAATTATTTTCTGTCAGCTAATACTTTCAACATTTCTTTAAGTAGATTATAGAATTTTTCTACATCAGGAATATTAACTCTTTCATCCGGAGAATGAGCACCTGTAATAGTTGGACCAAAAGAGATCATATCCAAACCGGGATATTTTGCTCCTAGCAATCCGGTTTCTAATCCCGCATGAATAGCTTTAATCTCTGGTTCTTTACCAAACATTTTTTTATAAACTTCTTTTGCAGTTTTTAAAAGTTCGGAATTCATATTTGGCTGCCATCCGGGATATCCGTCACCAACTTTTACATCTGCACCGGCTAATTCAAAAACAGCAGCTACTGTATTTGCAATATTATTTTTTGCCGGTTCAACAGAACTTCTTTGACTAGTACCTATTCTTAATACGTCCCCTTCTCTTTGTATAGTTGCCAAATTTGTAGAAGTTTCAACCAATCCCGGAATATCTGGACTCATAGCAATAACACCATGCGGCATTGCCAGCAAAAGATTAGTTAAATTTCTTACAAACTTCTTTCTGAAAACTTTTTTCACTTTTTCATTTTTCTTCTTAAAAACTACTTTCAATCCACCGTCATTAACTTTGTATTCTTGTAATGCATCAGCAATAAATTGATCAACAATTTCCTGAACTTTTGATTCATCCTTAGGATTAATCAACAGAGTAACTTCGGCTTCTCTTGGAATAGCATTTCTTAGAGAGCCCCCAGCAATATCAGATATTCTATATTTTACATCTTCTAACTTTAAGAGTAATCTGCCTAATAATTTTATGGCATTAGCTCTTCCAATAACAATATCCATTCCTGAGTGACCGCCTTTTAGTCCGGTAATCATAAGTTCATAAGGTTCCAAATCATCTTTAGGATCAGCATAAGAAATTTCTAAAAATCCAACTGTATCTTGTCCACCGGCACATCCAACATAAAAAACACCATCTTCTTCAGAATCCATATTGAATAAATGTTTACCTTCAATAAAACCTGATTCCAAACCATTAACTCCCGTCATACCGGTTTCTTCATCAACTGTACAGAGTAATTCCAAGGGACCGTGAACAACATCATTATCCAATGCGGCTGCCATACCCGCTGAAACACCAATTCCGTTATCTGCACCTAATGTTGTTCCATCTGCTTTAATCCAATCACCATCTTTAATTAATTTAATGGGATCATTCTCAAAGTCATGTTCTGTTCCTTTATTCTTTTCACAAACCATATCTAAATGTCCTTGTAAAACAACTATCGGAGCATTTTCATATCCGGGAGTTGCAGGAACTTTAATAACGATATTACCGGTCTTATCTTCTTTCCACTTAAAATTGTTTTGATCAGCCCAGTTTTTAACATGGGTTCTAATTTTTTCTTCTTTTTTTGATGGCCTGGGAACCTGAGTTAAACCATAAAAAGATTCCCACAAAATTTTTGGATTTAGTCCTTCAATAACTTTTTTTGACATACAATTCTCCTTTTCAAAATTAATTATGTCTAATGTTTAAAATATCACCGTCATTAACAATATATTCTTTCCCTTCAAGTCTCCAAACTCCGGCTTCTTTACATTTTGCAAAAGTACCATGAGTAATAAAATCATTATAACCTACAACTTCAGCTCTAATAAAACGTTGGTAAAAATCGGTATGAATAACACCTGCAGATTCCTGCGCTGTAGCTCCTTTTTTAATTGTCCAAGCTCTGCATTCATCTTCACCCACAGTAAAGAATGATTGAAGTCCTAATAAATGATATGATGTTCTTAAAATTTTGGAAAGTGCAGATTCCTTAATTCCATAATCACTCATAAAAACTTCTCTATCTTCTTCTTCCATCTCCGAAAGTTCATATTCCACTTTTGCAAAAAATGGTATAACATCAACTTTATCACTATTCAATTCTGTTTTTATTTTATCAACAATTTCTTCTGTTTTATTTATGCTGTTCTCATCAAAATTGACAGCAATGCCTAATGGTTTTAGAGTTAAAAGCTGATATCCGGATAACAATTTTCTTTCATTTGAATCCAGTTCTAATTCTCTTAAAGGTTTCTCTTCGGTTACATGTTTAAAACATTTTTCAATTAGAGGCATTTCCAATTTTGGTCGTTCATCTTTTGATTTCATAATTTCTTTCTTAAGCTTTTCAATTCTGTTTTCAAGAAAAGCCATATCATAAAAAAGAAATTCAGTTTCTAAAAATTGTATATCTCGTAATGCATCAATACTATTCATTGGATGAGGAACAGAATCTTCTTCAAAATTTCTAATTACATAGAATAACGCATCATTGTTTTTTACATCATTTAGAAAAGCATTTGTGATTTTTACTTTACCATCATCCTGCATTCTTAAACCCGGGACATCAAATACTTCAATTGTTGCATGTACTTCCTTTTTGGGATTAAATATTGAAGTAAGTTTTTCTAATCTTTCATCGGGTACTTTTACAACTTCAATTGAAGCTTCTTCTTTTAAAGAACCGCTTAAATCTAATTCTATATTTGCTAAAGTATTAAAGAGTGTAGTTTTTCCGGAATACTGCAATCCAACAAGACCTATCTGCATTTTGTACCTTTACTTAATTATTATTTTACAATTATTAAATATAGAAGAATTGAAGGGCTTTATCAAAAGTGTAAATTAAATTGCTTTAATTACGAATGGAACTTGGCCAAAAGACAAACTAATTAAACTGTTGGAAGAGTAAAACTAAATGTGCTTCCATTATTGGGTTTACTGATTACAGAGATTTCACCATTATGTTTAGTTATGAACTCTTTACAAAGCAATAATCCTAATCCGGTGCTTTCCTCACCGTTTGTACCCAATCTATTTATTTTCTGATCTATTTTAAAAAGATTGTCTAACATCTTTTCATCCATTCCAATTCCGTTATCTTTAATTGAAACACTTACAAAGTTTTCATTTTCTCGCTCTGCAGAAATTTCAACATTTCCTTTTTGATGAGTAAACTTAATTGCATTTGTAAGAAGATTCTGAATTACTGAAGTAATCATATTTGCATCAACGTTTACAATAATTCTGCTGTTGATTTTATTTATTACTTCAATTTCTTTATTAACGGCACTTAATTTTACAACTTCGTAAGCATTAGCTACTAGTTTATCTAAAAGAAAAGGCTTCTGTTCAAATGGAACATTCCCTTCCTGCATTCTTGCCCAGTCAAGTAAATTCCTAAGAAGCTTATAGAGTTTATTAGCTTTAGAATTTATTTCCTTACTGAATTCAAACAATTCTTCCGATGACAAATCATTAATATCATTAACCATTATTTCAGTTAGACCAAGAAAAGATTGAAAAGGACTTCTTAAATCATGAGAAATAATTGCAAGAAATTTATCCTTCTCAGAATTTATTTTTTTTAATTCTTCAACTAACTTACTTTTTTCAACCAAACTGTTTTCCATTTCATTTTGAGAAATGCTCAATGCTTTATTCAGTTTTTCTAAAACCTCAGTGTATGTATTAATTTTTAATTCATGTTCTCTTCTTTCAGTAATATCTTCTGCCGAACAAATTACATATTCAACATTACCACTTTGAGTTAATTTTGGTGTCTTATGAATTTTTAATAATCTTTTTTCGCCGGAAGCATTTGGAAACCAATCTTCAAAAATTAATTCTCTTTTTGATTGAAATACTTCCAAATTTTTTGATACGTGAATTTTTACAGATTCTTCAGGCATAACATCCTTTAATTTCTTAAATGAAATTTCGGAGATTTTTTTCCCAATAAATTGAGCATGAGCCTTATTTACAACTCCAAATTTATCTATATCCGTCATATACCATACTTGTACTTGGATATTATCCAGAAGCAGACTTCTTTCTTCATTAAGTTTACGCAGTTTATAATTTCTGTAAAAACCAATAAATATCAGAAGAAGGAGAATTAGTCCAACCATTAAAACGCGGGAATAGTCAAATGGTCTTTCAATTTTAAGATTAACATGTTTATTAACAATCTGTTCTCTTTCTTCAAAAGTGATTGCATTAATTGCTTTATTAAGAATATTTACTAATCGCGCTTCACTTTTAATTACTCCTACTCTGAGATTATAATTAAAATCCGGGAAATCTCCGGCGATTTTTAGATTAAATAATCCTTCATTTTTTATTGTATACGCAGCAACAATTAATGAACGTACAGTAAAATCAGCCTCTTTATCGGATACTTTACGGAAAGCTTCAATTTCATTTTCTACAAGAAGTATTTTCAAATTTCGAAAATTTCTTCTAATTAATTCTTCGGTTGAAGTTCCTCTTGGAAGCGCAACAATTTTTTCACCAAGTTCGTTTGGATCGGTTATAAACGGATGTTCCTCACGAGATATAAACACAAAAGGATCAATAAATATTGGTTCTGTAAATAGAAGCCACTCGTCTCTATCTTCAGTTTGATTAAGGAGAGGAAGAATGATACATTTATTTTGCTTAGAATACTTGAGTGATTCACCCCAATTTTTTGTTGGAATAAGTTGAAGCTGAACATTAAGTTTACTTGCTGCAAGTCTTATTAAATCTGCACCAATTCCTACATAATTACCATCTTCATCAATAAATTCATACGGCATCCAATCCGGATCAACACACATTGTAATTTTGCCCAAACTATCCAAATAAGTTTTTTCACTTTCCGATAATTCAAAAAACTTATCTGAGTTGGAAAAAATTAAAATTGGAAACAGAAATACATATACTGCTGTCAGTTTGGTTTTATTAAACAAAATAAATTTTCTCTCTCTTTGATGATTAATTTAACAATAAGTTATCGAAGAAACAGAAGAATTGTTTAACATTTTCGGTAATAAAATTGAACTCAAATGTTCTCTATCATTAAAAATATTTTAATCAAAGTTCAATTTCTTTATCGAATAAAAGAATTGTAAATACAAATTCATTTATTATTACTGGCTTTCGGAGACTACTTGAGTGTGAAGTTCTATTTCTTCCAGAATGGATGATACTTTTAAGCAATCATTTAATGAACCGTGAAAAACAATAGCCTTCCCTTTTACGTGAACTTCAAAAGTTAGTGAACGTGCCTTTTCAAAGCTGCATTTTATTGCTTTTATTAATTGACTAATTACTTCATCAAAAGAATGATAATCATCATTATATAAAATGACCAAAAAAGGGAATTCAATTGATGTAGTTTCGTCTGACTGAGATTCGTATATATTAGTCGGTTTTTCTTGTAACTTCATTTGGAACTAACTTTAATTCATTACAATTGCATCAAATAAGGGTTTAAAAAAAAATTTGATTATATTAGAAAACATAATATAATAAATAACAAATCCTTTTTTCAGAAGAATTTTGATCAGGAGGAAAAATGAAAATTGCAGTTTGTGTAAGTCATGTTCCGGATACGGCTACAAAAATAAATATTGGAAGTGACGGCAAAACCATAGATCCTAATGGTGTTACTTATATTGTAAATCCTTATGATGAATTTGCAATTGAAGAAGCATTAAAAACCAAAGAAAAGTTAGGGGGCGAAGTTGTAGTTATTAGTGTTGGAAATGATGCTAATAAAGAGACTTTAAGAAAAGCTCTGGCTATGGGAGCCGACTCAGCAGTTCTGCTTAAAGACGAAAATCAAAGAGATTCATTTGGAATTGCTAAAGCACTTGCAGAAGAAATTAAATTACAAAATGCCGAACTAGTGTTTTTTGGAAAACAATCTGTTGATTATGACAATTCAATAACCGGACAGTTAACCGCAGAATTACTTAATTATAATTCTGTTTCTGTAGTTGTAAATCTTAATATTGACGGGAATAAAATTACTGCCGAAAGAGAAATTGAAGGTGGAAAAGAAGTAGTTGAAACTTCCTTACCTGTAGTAATTACAGCACAAAAAGGGCTTAATGAACCCCGTTATGCTTCTCTTAAAGGAATTATGGCTGCCAAGAAAAAAACTATTGAAGAGAAAGAAGCCGTTGCAGCTAATCTTTTTGTTGAAGTTGTTGAAATGAAAAAACCTGCTCCTAAACAAGCCGGTAAAATACTTGGTTCGGATTCATCTGCTGTTTCTGAACTGGTTAAATTATTAAGAGAAGAAGCAAAAGTAATTTAAGGGGATTTGACTATGGCAAATAAAATTTTAGTTTTTATTGAACAGAGAAACGGACAAATTAAAAGAGCTTCGCTTGAAGCGGTTAAAGCTGCCAATAATTTAGCTGAAAAATTATCTTATGAAGTTACTGCAGTTTCTGTCGGTAATGAAGTTTCAGATTTAGATAAAATAAATGTTCAAAAAGTTGTTCATTATAAAAATAATGAATTGGAAAATTATTCAACTTCAGCTTATTCAGATTTAGTTGCGGAATTTGCTAAAGAATCAGATGCAGAGATTTTGTTTTTTGGTAATACTGCTTTGGGTAAAGATCTTGCGCCTAGAGTTTCAGTTAAATTGGAAGCCGGAATAATAATGGATGTTGTTGAATTTAATATTAACGACGGAAACATTATTGCTTCTCGTCCTGTTTATGCCGGAAAAGCGTTAACTAATGTTAAAGTTAATACTAAAAAGAAAGTATTTACAGTAAGACCAAATGTATTTAGTTTAAGTGATGAAGAATCCGGTTCAGCGCAAGTTGAGATTAAAGAAGTATCATCACCTAATTTAGCTTGTAAGGTTGTTGAATATAAGAAAGCCGGTGGTAAACTAGATGTTGCAGAAGCTGATATAATTGTATCCGGCGGAAGAGGTTTAAAGGAAGCGGGTAATTTTAAACTTATTGAAGATCTTGCAGAAGTTTTAGGTGGTGCAGTTGGCGCTTCTAGAGCTGTTGTTGATGCCGGTTGGAGACCTCATGGTGAACAAGTTGGACAAACAGGAAAAACTGTTTCTCCGACTCTATATGTTGCTGTAGGAATTTCGGGAGCTATTCAACATTTAGCCGGAATGAGATCATCTAAATACATAGTTGCAATAAATAAAGATGCAGATGCTCCAATTTTTCAAATTGCTGATTATGGAATTGCCGGAGACGCATTTGAAATTGTTCCTGCATTAATTGAAGAATTAAAGAAAGTAAAAGCATAAAATCGTGAACAAAGTACAAGTTGAAATATTAGGATTATCTTCAAGTCCTTCTGCAGGAGGGGCCTATGCACTTCTGCTTAAAGAATCATTTGGATTAAGAAGATTACCAATCATTATTGGAGCTTTTGAAGCTCAAGCAATAGCATTGGAAATTGAAGGAATTAAACCGCCGAGACCTTTAACGCATGATTTGTTAAAAAATGTAATCTATAATCTTGGCGGTACTGTTGTAGAAGTATTAATTGATTCTTTAAGAGAAAATACTTTCTATGCAAAAATTGTTTTGGAAATTTCTTCTCTGACTAATGAAATTGATGCTCGTCCTAGTGATGCAATTGCCGTAGCAGTTAGAACCGGTGCTCCAATTTTTGTTTCGGAGGAAGTAATGAAAACTGCTTCATTTATTCCTTCGGGTGAATCTGATACTGATAAGGAAAGTGAAAGTTTATTCGATGATTCTTTTTCGGAAGATGAGGAAGAAAAAGAAGAATATGAAGAACCTCAAAAACCAACTTCGGGTAAATCATCTTTAGAATCCAAGATTGCAGTACTTCAAGAAAAGTTGAGAGAAGCTATAGAAAAAGAAGATTACGAAAGAGCTGCTATTTTAAGAGATGAAATTTCGAAACTGCAGGGTACTAATAATTAATTTGTGCAGAGATTCTTTATCGAATCTCTGCAGTTAATTAATTAAAAACTATTTTTCCAATTTCGCATTCAAGACATTTATTTTTAGAACAGTATGATCTGAAAAGTTCAATCATTCCTTGGGAATAAACTGTATGCTTTATATATTCACTCATTCCTAAACCTTCAGCTACGTCTCGTACAATTTTATTATCTGATTTCTGCTGATAGATATTATAAATCTTTAATATTTTTTTTGATAATTCTGTTTTGCCGAAAACATCAAAATAAACCGAGAAGAAAGGAAGTATAACATTTACTAAAATTTCATCTGCTCTGGAAGCACCTACAAAATACTTAACTTCACTTTCACTTTTTTCTTCAAAAACAAAATGCTTTTGCCAATATCCGTCTGAAGGAATTACAAATAGTGATCTCAATGAATTTATCAGTACTTTTGGATTTCTTATTTCATCAATCTTTTTAATTATATTCTCAATTAATCCACCGTATAATAGAGATTCAATAAATCTAGCTCCACCGGCAATTCTTACTGTTGGAAAGTTTTGCGGACGGAGTTTAAAGAAATGCCATTGCGTTTCATCATACTTTTCACCGTCATACACTCTTTGTAAAATTTCCCATTCTTCTGCCAGCTTTTTAACATAATCCGAGGTGTCTGAATTCAATTTTATTTCTGGCATTAATCCGGCTACATGGAAAAACAGGCTTTCAATTCTAACAATAAAATTGCTATCATGTCCTAATCTGGTTATTAATTCTATATCAACTGATTGAGCAAGTTTCTGCATAATACTTTTATTCTTAGAATAACCGAGAGCTTCAAAAACCATTTCATGAAATAACTGCTGCCATAAAATTTTATCTTTAAAGTCATCCGGAGTAAAAATTCTATCTTTAAATTCAGGCGTCAACTCATACCTGATAACAGGTTCATTAATTTTATTCTGTTTTAAAAATGCTAATTCTTTTAATCTTTCATAAACTCTTTCGCATTTCTTTTTAAATCTATCTACACCAAAATGAAGTATTAAATCATTTTTAATGGAAAAATTTATATCTCTATTCAAGTGAGAACATCTAAGTTTCGAATCATTATCTTCTGCAATTTCTCTTTGACTTGATTTTATTTTTTTTAAAATACTTTCGTGAAGAAAATCAGTAAGAACTATGGTAGGTACTTTCCTGCCGTCTTTTGTATAAACATAGGGCTGCAGATTTTTGTTGAAAAGAGAAGCATGAAGTACAACACTGTTGTATTTATTATCAATATTATGACCATGCTTTTTCCAATCGGAATAATCTTTATCAATTTCGATATCACCAACAAAAGTAAAATTGCCAATCCTTATTCTGGCCTGCTTAAAATCAGGTCCAGCAGATTCTTCATCCAAACTGCCTGAATCCAGAATTTCAATTTCATCACCTGTGATGGTCTTTAACTTAGCTGTAAAATCTTGTCTGCTCCAGATTGAGTACAATTCTGATTCATAAACTTTAGCAACATCTTCCATAGTAAACCTCATGAATTTACTTTCTATTCAAATAAAATTAAAGAATAGAAGTATAAATAAGATAATTAACTGCGTTTATTAAAATAGTATATTTATGATGAAAAACAAATAATTTTGTCTTTTTATTATATCAAATTATTATAAGCAATTAATTTTTTTCGACATTCAACATCAAATTTTGTTGAATTATCTGCAAATATTAGAGCACGACTTATGTTAATTATAAAATTATTTTGATTAGCAGATTGAAAAACAGAAACAATGTCTTCAAACGATCCTCCTTGCGCTCCTACTCCGGGTAATAAAACAGGAAGATTGTTAATTAAATTTATATTCTCTTTTAGTTCATCTGAATTTGTTGCTCCAAAAACAATTCCACAATTAGAAAATTTATTCCATTCATGTACTTTGGTAATAATTCTCTTATAAAGATAAGTCCCATCTTCTAGTTTTAGTTTTTCAAAATCGGAGTTACCAGGATTTGATGTTAATGCGAGTATAAAGTTAAGCTTATTTTTATAATTAAGAAATGGCTCAACAGAATCAAATCCCATATAAGGATGAAGTGTTGATGCATCAAACTTTAGATGATCAAACAAAGCTTCTGCATACATCTGAGATGTATTTCCTATATCACCTCTTTTGGCATCGCCGATTATCAAAACATCATCCGGAAATATTTCTAAGGTTTTTTGAAGTGATTCAATTCCCTTCTTACCATCTCTTTCATAAAAAGCTAAATTGATTTTATAAGCACAAGCAACGTCGTAAGTTGATTCAAAAATTCTTTTATTAAACTCATACACTGGATCATTTTCATTTAACAAAAATTTTGGGATTTTATTTATATCGCTGTCTAAACCTACACAAACATGCAGACCTTTGGCAATTCTATAATTTAATTTATCTTGACTTGTCATTTACTTTCCAAAATTTTTAAACATCATGGATTCAACGGGTTTATATGTTCTTTCATTATATTTAGCATTTTTCTTTTTATTATATGGATTAAGTATTTCCCCTTTTATTTCGAAGTAAATTAACTGTCCTATGGGCATACCGGCATAAACTCTAACAGGCTGCTTCACGGAAATTTCTAAAGTCCAAGTATTACAAAAACCGGCATCACCTTTACCAGCAGTTGCATGAATATCAATCCCTAATCTGCCAACACTTGATTTTCCTTCAAGAAAAGGGACATGATGAAATGTTTCTGTGTATTCTTCAGTTACACCTAAATAAAGTTTTGAAGGAAGAAGAGTATAACCTTCCTCAGGTATTTCAAAAGTTTTTATTTTATTATGTGTTTTAGCATCAAGAATATCATTTTCATATATTGACAAATACTTTCCTAAATGAACATCATAACTATTTGTTCCTAAATTTTCTAATCTGAACGGCTCAATTAAAATAGTTTTCTTTTCAATCTCGTTTAGAATTTCTTTATCAGATAAAATCATAAAATTTCCTTATATGTGTTGTCTTCTGTTTCTGTAGGTATTAAAAGCAATTCCTATTAAAATCATATTAACAAAAAGAGAACTTCCTCCGTAACTAACATAAGGAAGCGGAAGACCGATAACTGGTGTAATACCAACATTCATTCCGATATTAATCATAAAGTGAGCAAATAAAATTGCAAGAATTCCTATTGTAGTAAGACTTGAAAACTCATCCTTGGAAGAATTAGCCAAACCTAAAAGTCTAATAAAAATTACTACAAATAAAATAATAACCAAAATACTTCCAATAAATCCGAATTCTTCACCAACAACACAGTAAATAAAATCAGTCCATTGTTCGGGAATAAACCGCAATTGAGTTTGATTGCCTTGCAGAAAACCCTTCCCTAAAAATCCACCCGAACCAATTGCAACTTTAGCTTGAAGGGCATTATAACCGGAGCCAAGAGGATCAGCCATTGGATCAAGAAATGATTCAATTCTTTTCTGCTGATGTGGTTTCAATAAATTAAAAACAAAATCAAAAAAGAAAGCAGATGCTAGATTGAGAATAAATACAGTAATGCTTGTGAAAATATCTTTCTTAAAATAAAATAGAGATAAAATAATTATAATAAGAACAAATATTAATGGCGCAATTCCAAATAATGAAGCAAAAATAACTATACTAGGAGAAAGAACTACAAATAAACTGAACAGACTAATACCTGACCAAAAAATCATTACAATTGTAATTGCCATAAATACAATTGCAGTTCCCATATCAGGTTCCAACAAAATCAAAAATATTGGTACAAATCCAATTACCAATGCAATTAATATATCTTTGAAATTATTTATATCCCGTTTTTTATAAGTAAGCCAATAAGAAAGCGCAAGCATTGTCCCAATTTTTGCAAACTCTGAAGGTTGAAATCCAATTCCTCCAAAATCCAGCCAGCTTTTTGCACCATAGACTGTTTTGCCGGCAAACAAAACAATTATCAATAGAATAATTGAAAGTGCATAACTTGGTATAGCAATTAATCTAAATAAATTTTGAGGGAGATAATAAACAATTATAAAAACAGTTAAGGAAGTGATTACCCAAAAGAATTGTTTTTGAAAATTTCCGTATGCAGTTGGATGATTAACCGTAGCGCTGTATATAGAAATTAATCCAATTGTGATAAGTAAAATTAGAGCACCAAAAATCCAAAAATCAAATTTATCTTGTAATTTATATTCTACTTTCAATTATTAATCCCGGCAATATTTGTTTCTATTTTATCTTCTTTCTGTTTATCTAAACGAAGATAAGAACGAATTAAATCGCGTGCAATTGGAGCAGCATGAGTACTACCAAACCCAACATTCTCAACAAAAACAGCAACAGCAATTTTCGGATTATCATAAGGAGCGAATCCAACAAACAAAGCATGATCTTTTCCATGAGGGTTTTGGGAAGTTCCGGTTTTACCCGCTATAACAACATCCTGCTGTTTAATCCATGTTGCAGTTCCACTTTCATTTACAACATCGTACATTCCCTTTCTTACAATTTCAAAGTTTTCTTTTTTGATATCTACTTTAATTTTTTCAAAAGGAAATTTTACCAATTCTCCATCATCGTTTATATATCCTTTTACAAAATGAGGCTTATAAGTTTCACCTGAATTAGCAAGAAGTGAAACATACTGAGCTAGTTGAATTGGAGTTGCGCTTAACTCACCTTGACCAATTCCTAAGCTTACTAGAAATCCTCTAGTCCAGCCTCTTGGTCCGTAAACTCTATTGTAATATTCTGTATCAGGAACCAATCCGGCAGATTCTTCACTAATATCAACTTCCGTTTTACTGCCGAATCCAAATTTTCTCATATACTCAGCCCACTTTTCAAGACCAATTTCTAACATCAACTTATAGTAATAAGTATTACAAGATTTCTCAATTGATCTTTCCATATCTACTGTACCATGCACATGAGTACATTTAAAGAATCTGTCACCAAATCTGTATCCCCCTTGGCAGTTAACAGAATAATCTTTATCAATAATATTTTCTTCTAACCCGATTAAAGCTTCCAGCATTTTAATTGTTGAACCCGGAGGATAAATTGACATTGTAGCTCTGTTAAACAAAGGTTTATCCGGATCATTAACCAAATCATTCCATGTTGAGCCTGAGGTTACAGACGCAAACGAATTAAGATCGAACGAAGGAGAGCTTGTAAATGCTATTATTTCACCGGTAGATGGTTCTATGGCAACAACAGCTCCTTTCTTTCCTAAAAATAATTCCTCAGCTTTTTGCTGTGTAGGTAAATCTAAGGTTAGGACTAAGTCTTTTCCTTTTATTGGACTTATATCTTCTTTACCGCTTAAATATCTGGAAATAATTCTCTGTCTCGAATCAACTAGAACCAAATTGTAACCTTTAGAACCTCTTAAATATTCTTCATATGTTTTTTCTAATCCTTTTGAACCGATATAATCACCTAAATCATAAAACTCCTTTTTCTGAGCCAATTCTTTGGAAGTGATTTCTTTTGTATAACCAAAAATATGCGCTCCAATAACACCGTAAGAGTAATCTCTTTGTGTCTCAATTACATAATCAACACCGGATAGATTTTCACTATTTTCTTCATACCAAGCCAAAGTTTGAAAATCAATATCCCTTTTTATTCTAATAGGACGGTTACTTGCGAATCCTTTATATTTATTTAATACATCAGCAATATAACCACTGTCTTCTTGCATAACATTTTCGAGCATAGAAGTTAAATTAGGTTTGTATTGAGACGGTGTTATTTGAAGAGTAAATGATGGTTTATTACTTACTAATACCTCTCCATTTCTGTCATAGAAAACACCACGCGGTGCATATCTAACAATTTTTTTTATACTATTTTCTTCTGACTTTTTTTCATATGTAGGATTTTCCAAAATCTGCATTTTGAATAAATTTATAGAGACAACAAAACTAAATCCTATTATAACAAATAAGATTATTCTTTGTCTTACAACAGATCCAAAAAATGTTTCAGTCATTTTGGTAATTTCTTTTTGGTAAAAGTACTATAACAATTAATGCAATTATAGAAGTATAAAATCCCGGGACAACACTTCTTTCAAAAATTAATTTCAGCAAGTCGAAATTAAATTCATCCGGTCCTAAAATTGTAAATAAAAATGATTCAATAGTTGCAGAAAGAAAAACAATAAAGAAAAAATTAAGTAATGAGAAATTAGTTTCAATTTTATTTGGATTAAAAAAATATCCTGCAATAAATCCGGCAGAAGTTAAAGAAAACATTGCACTGCCAATAATTCCACCTGATAATAAATCAAAAAATAAACCGAATATAAACCCTAAAATACTTCCATAAATTTGACCATTCAACAAAGTATAAAAAACGAGCAGAATTAAAATCAAATTTGGACCAATATTATCAAATGAAATAAATGGGACGGCAAAAATTTGGGAAAAAAGTATAGGTATAAAAATCAATATTGGTATTAGATATTTATTCATTCGGTTTAATATTCTTTAGCAAATTGAGTTCAAATTCATTTAGTTCTTTGCTAATAACTAACTTCTTAACAAAGAGATTATTAATTTTATTAAAATCAACGTAAGGCTGAATAACTATATCGCTTACCAAACCTGATATATTATTTTCTTTTTTAACAACAACGCCAATTGGAATTTTAGGAGGAAATAATGTACTAAAATCTGATGTAATTATTCTGTCCCCTATATTAATATCATAAGTAGCGGGTATATTTTTTAAGGTAAGCTTTTCAACTTCCCAGCTTAAAATGCCTTGCACTCCGCTTCTCTGAGCTTCTACGGCAATTTTCAATTTAGAATTTCTAAGAGTTCTAATTAGAGAAAAATCATTGGAAGTTTGATAAACAATTCCTATTAATCCAAGATGATTAATTACCGGCATTCCAACTTTAATACTATCTTTTTCACCTCTATTAATGATTATATTACCAATAATATTACCGAAATTTTTGGCTATTATATTTGCACTTAATAAGTCGGATTCACTTTCATTAGTAAAATTGAGCATACCTTTAATTTCACTGTTCTCAATTGCATATTCTCTCAATTTATTAACGGTAAGCATTAGTTCCGCATTTCTTCTTTTAAGCATAATGATTTCATCAGAATCATTATTGCTAATAAATATATTGTGAAAAATATTATTGATAACAGCAATATTAACGAAGGCAAAAGATTTTATTTTTTGCAATGATGGGGTTTCATTTTGCGATATTAAGGAAAGACTAACTAAAAGAAGTATTATAAGAATTAAATACTCTCTAATACTGTATATAATTCTCTTTACAAAATCTATCATTAGTAATTTCTTTTACGAATAAAAACTTTGGAATATTTATTCATATTATCTAAAACTTTCCCGGCACCTCTAACTACAGCAGTTAAAGGATCATCAGCAACATGCACAGGAAGATTTGTTTCCATTCTTATTCTTTCATCCAATCCTTTAAGTAAAGCACCGCCGCCTGTAAGCATTACTCCTCTATCAAGAATATCAGCAGAAAGTTCAGGAGGTGTTCTTTCCAAAGTTTGTTTAACACCTTCAACAATTTGAGTAATATTCTCGTTTAATGCTTCTCTTATTTCAACAGAACTTACTTCAGCAGTTTTAGGAATACCGCCAACCAAATCTCTACCTTTAACTTGAATTGTAACTTCTTCTTTTAATGGCACAGCAGAACCAACTTCACATTTAATAGCCTCTGCAGTTCTTTCTCCAATTAAAAGATTATAATTCTTTTTGAAGAATTGCATAATTGCATTATTCATTTCATCACCGGCAATACGTAATGATTCTTCGTTTACAATTCCCGATAAAGCAATAACTGCAATTTCAGTAGTACCGCCGCCAATATCTATAATCATACTTCCAACAGCATCTTCAACTTCAATTCCAATACCAATTGCAGCCGCCATAGGTTCAGCAATTAAATGAACTTCTTTTGCACCGGCATGTTCTGCACTGTCTCTTACAGCTCTTTTTTCAACTTCAGTAACACCACTTGGTACTGCAATAACAATTCTTCTGCTTGAGAATCCACTTGAATTAACTCTTTTTATAAATGCTCTAATCATACCTTCGGCAATTTCAAAATCTGCAATTACTCCGTCGCGCATTGGTCTGCTGACTCTAATTTCTCTATGTTCTCTTCCCTGCATTTCTTTTGCTTTATTACCGAGAGCAATTATCTTTTTGGTATTTCTATCATAAGCAACAATAGAGGGTTCATTGAGAACAATTCCTTTTCCTTTAATATACATTAAGGTATTTGCAGTTCCCAAATCAATAGCTACATCTGTTGAAAATAAATCAAAAATTCCCATATTCCCTCTTAATGTTTAAAGTTTCTTATACCGGTAAAAATCATCGATATATTTTTTTCATTAGCTGCATCAATAACTTCTTGATCTCTAACCGAGCCTCCGGGTTGAATAACTGCTTTAATTCCATGCGAAGCAATTTCTAAAAGTCCATCCGGAAAAGGAAAAAATGCATCTGATGCAGCAACTGCTCCTTCCAAATTATGTCCATGTTCCATAGCTTTTGAAGCAGCTATTTTGGTAGAATCAATTCGTGACATTTGTCCAGCACCAACTCCGATTGCTTTTTTATCTTTTACAAAAACTATTGCATTAGATTTTGTATGCTTACAAATAACCCATGCAAATTTAAGGTCTTCTAACTCTTCATCAGTATATCTTCTATTTGTAACTACATTTAAATTCGTTTCGGATAAAACAGAATTATCCTTTTCTTGAGCAAGAATTCCTCCCGGAATATTTTTTAAAACAAATTTCTCTAAATCTTTGTGATCATTAACTTTAACAATTCTTCTATTTTTTTTCTTTTGAAGAAGTTCTATTGCTTCAGCAGTAAAAGAAGGGGCTGTAACAATTTCTAAAAATATTTCATTTAATTTTTCTGCAGTTTTAAGATCAACTTCATTATTGAATGCCACTATTCCACCAAAAGCAGAAACAGGATCACATGAAAGTGCTTTAATATAAGCATCATAAATATTAGAAGCAGAAGCTGCTCCACATGGATTTGTATGCTTAATAATTGCACATGAGTTAATAGGTAATTCATAAACTAAATCAACCGCAGCAATCAGATCAACAATGTTATTATATGAAATTTCCTTACCGTGAAGAATCTCAAAATGGTTTTCAAAATCACCGTATAAAAATGCTTTTTGGTGCGGATTCTCTCCGTAACGAAGTTCTTTGCTTAATTTGTAATTTAATCTTATTGCTGTTCTTTCACCTATAAATGTATCTTCAAAGTAATTTGCTATCAAATTATCATAATAAGCTGTATGAGCAAAAGCAGCGGCAGCAAGCTTTTTATTCGTTTCTTCAGAAATTTTGCCATTAGAAATTTCTTTAATAAATTCATTATACTGTTCGGGATTAGTAAGAACAGAAACGAACTTATAATTTTTTGCCGAAGCTCTTATTAAACTTGGTCCGCCGATATCAATATTTTCAATTTTTTCATCTACTGAAATATCATTTCGATTTACAACTTTAGGAAAGGGATATAGATTAACACAAACAATATCTATTGGATATACATTGTTATTCTCTGCTTCTTGAATATCGGAAGGATTATCCCGTCTCATTAATATTCCGCCGAAAATTTGAGGCTGAAGAGTTTTAACTCTTCCTCCAAATACTTCGGGAAATGATGTGTAATTCTCTATTTTCGTACAATCAATTTTATTTTCCGATAATAATTTTGCAGTGTTTCCGGTGGCTAATATTTCATATCCAAAAGCAAGTAGTTTTTCACCTAACTCAACAATTCCAGTTTTATCCGATACACTTAATAATGCTAATTTTTTCAAATTTTCCTCTAATCTATTAAAACTCTGCTGCCAATTACTCTTACTTTATTTTCCGAAAATTTTCTAATAACAAAAGGCAGAATTTTATGTTCTTCATTTAATACTTTTACCGCAATTTCTTCCGGAGATTTAACATCATTAATATCAATTGCTCTTTGCGAGATAATTAATCCTTCATCATAATTATTATTTACAAAATGAATAGTTGGACCAGACACTTTAACTGAACTATTAAAAACTGCATTATGAACATTCATTCCATACATACCTTTACCGCCAAAAGATGGTAAAAGTGCCGGGTGTATATTTATAATTTTATTTGGAAATGCATCAACAAAAAAGTCGGGAATTTTTTTTAAGAATCCGGCTAATACAATCAGATCAATTTTTTTATTTAAAAGGATGTTAATCAGTTCTGAATAATTTGAAGAATCTTTGGCAATTATAAAAGTTTCTATTGCATTAACTTCCGCAAATTTTACCGCATTACAATCAGATTTATTACTTACTACCAAAGAAATTTCAGTTAGTAAATTACCTTTTGCTATTTCCTCAAAAATTGCTTTTAGGTTTGATCCATTACCGGAAACAAAACATGCTATTTTATACATTTCTCAAACAAATAACTATCAAAAATACCTTAATTAAGAAGAAATTTCAATTTAGAAATTGGTATAAGCGTTTAAAATAAAATCATTTTTGCTTTTTTAATCGTCTTTCTATGTTATTTAATTTTGCAACAAGTTCATTTTTGAAAATGTAATCATCATAATCTCTGGCTTTGGCTAAAAACTTTTTCACATTTTCAAAATCTTTTTTAATGAAATAATATTCAGCTAAGAAATAGTAGTGAAAAGGATCAACCCACTTTTCATATTTCGGCTTTAAGTTTTCAATTTTTTCAGAATATTCTAAAAACTTATCCCAATTTTTAAGATTAAGATTAGCTTCAATTAAACTGATTATTACTCTAGAACTATCATCCTGAGATAAGCTGTCTATCTTATAAGACATGCTAATAACTTCATTATACTTTTTAGTATAAGCTAAATTTTCAATCTGCTGAACTTGTAAAAACTTATCATCAAGAATTCTGGTGTAATATGCTTCTGCTCTTGATTTTGCAAAACTATCATCGCTTATATCTGGATTTCCCAATTTGGCAAGTTGCAGTGATTTTGCAGCAAACTCGGATTTATTTTGAACTGCGTAGCAAACAGCCATTCTGTAATTAGCTAAACCGGTATAATCAATAATTTTTGTAAGTCTAATAAACTCTTCATAATTTCTTAAAGCAGTTTCAAAATCATTTTTTCTAAAAGCAATTTCTCCTAATAGAAAATATGAAAAAGCAGTGGTTTGTTTGAAATACTTGTTATCAATTTTGATAACCTTTTCTAATGATTTTTTTGCTTTATCAAACTGCTTAGAGTTGATATGTAAAACTGCATTTTGATATAAGAATAATGAATTGTTAGGATACTTTTCGATTAAGAAATCCAAGTAAGAAGATGCTTTTTTATAATCTGCTAAATATTCCAAATAAATTTTACTTAAATGGAATGCTGACTCGGATTTGCTTTTTGATGATTTATTATAAGCAATCGTAAGATATTTTAGAGCTCTATCTTTATCATAAGAAAGGCCCGAAATTGTTAATGCCCACTTAAAAAATGACGGTACAAAGCTTAGAGCATAATCAAAAAGACCAAGTCCCAAATATGAATCATAAAATGTTGAATCAATCTCTAAAGTTTTTTCATAATTACTAACAGATTTTTTAGCTGCCCAAAATGCATCAAGCGAAGAACCTTGAGTTGTATAAGCCATTGCTTTTAATTGATAAGCCAATCCATTTAGATAAATTGTATTTACATTTTTGGAATTCTCTTGTAATAGACTATCTATGCGCTCAACGGCAAGATTATTATAAGTATTAAAAAGTTTTAGATCTGCTTCCTCCTTACTTCCCAAATAAGACCATAAATAAATTTGGGAAAGATAAAGATAACCTTGCGGATTGCTGGGGTATTGATTAATGGCTTTGTTAAATATTTCTTCTGCTTTATCGATGTTAAGTGAATAAGTTTCTTGAATTCCTTGTTTGATAAGATTTTTCAGAATATTTTCAGATGAAAAATTTACATCGGCTATCAGAAAAAATACTAAAATGGTTATAAATAATTTTTTCAAGATTCAGATTTTCCCTTTGAATATTTTAGTGCTGCGGCTATAAATTCTCTAAATAACGGATGAGCTTTAACAGCTCTTGATTTTAATTCAGGATGGAATTGACATCCAACAAACCATGGATGATCTTTAATTTCAATCATTTCAACCAATTTTTCATCTGGTGAGGTTCCACTAATAATTAATCCTTTTTCCTCTAAAATTGGTCTAAATTTATTATTGACTTCAAATCTATGGCGATGTCTTTCGGAAATTTTTTCCTTTTTATAAGCTTCTTTTGCTTTAGTTCCTTTTTTAATAACACAAGGATAAGCACCTAAACGCATTGTGCCCCCCTTGTTCTTAATTTTTTTCTGCTCCGGAAGTATATCAATAACACTATATTGATTTTTCTTAAATTCAGAACTATGCGCGGATTTTAATCCGGCAATATTTCTTGCGAACTCAATGACGGCACACTGCATTCCTAAGCAGATTCCAAAGAATGGAATTTTACTTTCTCTAGCAAACTTAATTGCTGCAATTTTTCCTTCAATTCCTCTTTCACCAAATCCACCGGGAACAAGAATTCCGTCGTAATTCATTAAAAATTCATCAACATCTCCCTCTTCAAGTTCTTCTGCTTTAATATAGTGAGCAACTACTTCAACATTATTTTCTGCTCCGGCATGAACAAATGCTTCTGAAATACTTTTATATGCATCAAGATAATCTGTGTATTTTCCACAGACAGCAATTTTTACTATTCCTTCGGGATTTTTAACTCTGCTAACAAATTCTTTCCAATCATCAAAATTTATGTTGATGTCGGGCATTTTCAATCTTTCTAAAACTAATCTATCTAAATTCTGTTCTAAAAGATTGATCGGAACTTCATAAATTGTTGATGCATCATGTGCAGAAATTACTGCATCTGATTTCACATTACAAAAAAGAGCAATTTTATCTCTTATATCTTTTGTTAATTTTTCTTCTGAACGACAGACCAAAATATTAGGCTGGATTCCGAGTTCCAAAAGATTTTTAACACTGTGCTGTGTAGGTTTGGTTTTCATTTCATGAGCTGAACTGATATACGGAACCAGAGTTACATGAATATTAATTGCATTCTTTCTTCCTACTTCTATCATTAACTGGCGCATTGCTTCAATAAAAGGAAGACTTTCAATATCACCAACCGTTCCACCGATTTCGGTAATTACAATATCATACTTGCCAGTATCCCCAAGAAATTTCATTCTTCTCTTAATTTCATCGGTTATATGAGGAATTACTTGAACAGTTGCACCTAAATAATCTCCTCTTCTTTCCTTAGAAATCACGTCATAATAAACTTGTCCGGTAGTTGTATTATTGTTTTTAGACATATTCACATCTAAAAATCTTTCGTAATGACCTAAATCCAAATCTGTTTCAGCGCCATCATCAGTTACATAAACTTCACCATGCTGAAAAGGACTCATTGTACCTGGATCAACATTTATATAAGGATCAAATTTTTGAATTGTTACACTGTAACCTCGAGATTTCAGCAATAATCCCAAAGATGATGCAGTAATTCCTTTACCCAATGATGAAACAACTCCACCGGTAACAAATACATATTTTACTTTCTTTTTGAATGCCATAAGAATGTTATCTGAAGATTATTATTGGTTGAGCAAAGATAAAAAAAATAATTCACATGTCTATATGAAGATATGATTATAGATTTTTTTTCTCAATTTTTGTGAGTTTTGAATCGAAGTTTTGATCTAGAAATCAAAATTATTCAAGAAATCGGTTTCAAAATTTTTATTTCAAAATAATTTTTCTTTTATAAGGCAATGAATGTATGTTCTGCTTATTTGCGGCAATAATTCTAACTTCGTGTTCACCAGAATTAACATTTTCGATATTTAGTTTCACTAAATTTTGATCTTCGATAAATGTGTTTGAGACTAATACAGAATCAAAATATGCTGAAATTGATAACGGATCGATTCCATTTTTATCTTCAAGTAAAAAATTTAGTTCTAAATTTCTATTTACGAACTTACTTTTTTCCTGAAGCAAAGTAATTGTTGGTGAACCTAATCTGAAATATTTACCCAAACCTTTAAATATTCCCCAAGCTTGAATTTTATTAAATTGTTCATCTGCAAGTCTAATTTCTTCAACTCTATTTGAATGAAAACCACACTCAATTAAAATTGCCGGAATTTCTGTTTTTCTTAAAACCGAAAATCCGTCTCCGGGATAAATCCAAAAATCAGAATAAGTCCCGTCAAATGAACCTAAACCACCCGGATTTCTCATTGCATAAGCTAAATCTCTTTGAACAAATTTAGCAATATCATGTTCTCCCGGTTCATATTGATAATAACCTTCTTTTGCATGGTAAAAAGTTGAAGTATAATTTGTCCAATTATCCCCTACTTTTCCGGGTGAATTATGATGTACACTTATAAACAAATCTGCACCGCTTTCATTTGCCAATTCCGATCTATATTTCAAATCAACTGTTTCATCTTTATCTCTTGACATAATAACTACTGCACCAGCTCTTGTTAAGAAATCTCTTAAATAAAGAGATACTCTTAAATTTACATCAGCCTCAACAACAACACCGTTTTCACTTTTATTTCTTCTATCCGAACCACCGTGTCCGGGATCGATAAAGATTTTTTTCCCGGTTAAACCTGGTTTATAATATTCAATTGATTTTTCAGTTTGAGTTTCGTCTCTAAGATCGGTTGGAATTTCATAATAAATGCAGTCACTAACATATTTTGTAACAATTTTTTCGGAGGTTGAACATGCAGTAAAAAGTATTATTAAAAAACTAAACAGTAGAATATTTTTCATTTATTTGATTTTCCTTTATACATTTTTTATTGATAAAAAACTGACAGTTTCCACAATTCAATTTATTGAAATTATATTTCCTTTCCCTAACTGAATGAATTAATTTTTTAAGATTATTTTCTAATTCGTTTAATGCGTTCGAATCTCTTTTTACTACTTCTGAATATGATTTAGTTAAATCATTTAAGAAAATTAATTTAATTTCGACATCATTAATTTTTGGGAATCTATCAAAAATCATTTTAGCATAGAACATTAATTGATTTTTATAAAGCTCAATCTTACTTATAATATTTGATTCATTTATGTTGTCTGTTTTATAATCGACTAATATTCCGCGAGAATTATCAATAATTAATTTATCGATATAGCCATGAAGATAAATATCCTCAAACTCTGAATAAATTTCATATTCATTATAGTGATTACCAGATTTTAACAATGAATTATAAATTTCAGAAGAATAATAATTTTCTACCAATCTAACACTTTCTTCAATAACGAAGTCAGAAGATTTAAATTTGCTCTCAGCAGTCTGCTTAAGATTTTCTTTAAGCGTTTCATAAGCTAATAAATGATGAACTATTGTTCCTCTCTCCGAACCGGTTTGCGGAGTATCATTATCATAATATTCATAATTTACTTTTGAAGGGAGCATTTCAGAAATTTCATTAATTCCTAATTCATAAATCAATTGATACTTTACCGGACAATTTCTATAAACTGCATATTGACTTGCAGTTATAACTTCACCTTTGGATTTATCTATTAACTTCTCAGTATTTATTTCAAATTTATTTTCTAAACTTTTTTCACCGGATAGAATTAATTTTTGATCTTCTGCTTTTGTATATGTTTCTAAATCAATAGAAATTGGAATATCAACTTCCTCAAAAGATTCATTCTTCTTAAACATTTTCTTTAAAGATCCGTCAAGTTTTATGTGACTAAAAGAAGACAAACTTGGAAAAACAGATTTTAACATTCCAGCAAATGAATCCTCACTAATCTTACCATTATCATCATAACAGAGAAAAAGATATTTTGCTGCTCTAGTTACTGCTACGTATAGAAGTCTTTTTTGTTCTGCAACTTCTTTTCGTTTAATAATATTTCCATAAACCGAAATATTTATCGGAGATTTGTATTCTTCAAAATAGTTATCCAAAGGAATTTTAGATATAAATCCAAATTCCTTATCAAAATCAATATCCTTAGCTTTTACATTGGTAAGATTAAATTTTGTTTGAAGATTGTATAAAAAGACCGCATCAAATTCCAATCCTTTTGACTGGTGAATTGTCATTATCTTTATTGAATTTTCTGAAGCGGATACTTCAGCCTGCCCTTCATCTTCGGATAGTTGAATAGATTCATTTAGATAATTAACAAAATCGTAAAGACTGCGAAAGCCTTGATTTATATAGCTTTGAGCTACTTCAAATAACTTATCAATATTTGCTAATTCTTGTTTTGAGTTTATTCGATTTATAATTACAGAAGTATAAGCAGTATCGTTAAAAATTTTTCTTAAGAGTTCTGATAATCTATTTTGACTAACAAAATCAATATGATCTTGAAGAATTGCAATAACTTTTTCCATATCAGAATTTATTGATGCGGAAGCTTTTAATTTTTCAAAAAGATTATTTCCCTTTTGAAAGGATAACAAAAATATCTGAGAATCATCAATAGAATAAAATGGTGATCTTAAAACAGCAAGTAAAGCAGCATCATTATTTTGATTAATTAAGAAAGCAAGGTAATTATACAAATCCAAAACCAACTGCCTCTGATAGAATCCTCTTCCACCAATAATTGTATAAGGAATCTGTTCTTTAATTAATTCCTTTTCGAGTTCAGTAAAATCAATTCTTTTTCTGCAAAGAATTGCAATCTGATTCAGTTCAACTTTTTTCTCATTAATAAGTTCGGCAATTTTACTGCAGATTAATTCGGGTTGAGTATAAAATTCTTCTTCAGTTTGATTTGAAACAAGTACTTCAATTTTACTATTGGGATTTTCTCCTTTGTCAAAAAATACCAATTCATTGTACTGAACTTCATTAAATGAGGAATCATAATTCCTAAAAAGATTAGAGAATAATTGATTTGAGAAAAATGCTATCTCTTTAGATAATCTAAAACTATGTGGCAGATTAAGAAGATTTTCTTTTCCATCAATTTCAGAAATCATTTTTTTCGTTTCATTGAAAATTCCGATTTCAGCTTCTCTAAACATATAAATGCTCTGCTTTTCATCACCAACAACAAATAGGTTTCCTTTATTAAGATTTTCCAATATCGGCAGAAAAATATTTATCTGAATTTCATTTGTATCTTGAAATTCATCAATCATTATGTAGCTGTATTTTTCTTTGAGTTTTTGAATTACTTCTTCGTGCTCCAAAACTTTTTCAGTAAATAATAAAATATCTTCAAAATCAATAAATCCCTTTTCCTTTTTCATTAAGGAATATTTTGAAATTACAGAATCCAAAACAATTGTTATGTCTTTAATAAATCTTGAATAATTCTCGATTACTACTTCCGGATTTGCCAAATCGAATTTAGAAATTATTGATGCTTGCTCACTTAGAATTTCATTTAACTCGAGATGTGATTCAATAAGTTCTTTTGGGGCATAGCCTTGCTGCCTAATTTGAAATTTACCGGTTAACATTACCTTGAATAATTCTTGGTAAGTCTGCAATCTGCCAATCTTTGTAAGAGATTGTTGATCAAGTCTTTCCAACAATTCACTTATCTGATCTGAGTATTTATTTTTAGGATTACTTGAAGCAACATCATAATTGAAAACCGAAATTCTTTTTACTAATGTATTTTCATCGTGAAGAAAAATAGAATCATAATATTTATCAAATAGACTTTTTTGATAATCATTCAGTTCTTGTATGGATTTTTCCAGAAAATCACTTTTCATTTTAAGAAAAGATCTTCTTTTATTAACAAGCAGTTTCAGTTGCTTTATCAAATTAGATTTTGAACCTATAATACGGACACAGTTTTTTAGAGAACTACTATTTTCAGAATCAATAATTATTTCTTGAAATGATTCTTCAACTGCCAAATCCAAAATTTCATTTGAACTTTCTTTGTCGATTGGTAGAAACGAAGCGTCTAAATTGGCTTCCGGAGCAAATTCTTTTAAGACATTTAAGCAAAAAGAATGAATAGTAGAAATATTAGCAGAAACTAACTGCTCCCTAATTTTTTTCAATCTATATTTTTTGGAAAGATCAACCTCGCCTATTAATTCAGTTTCTATTTGCTTACTAATTTTATTGTAAAGTTCTCCGGCAGCCTTATCTGTAAAGGTTATTGCAACTATTTTCTTTATTGGTATTTTTTCATCTAGTATTATTTTTAAAAATCTTTGAGCTAAGACGAACGTCTTTCCCGAACCAGCATTTGCAGTTAATGCAATATGCTTATCTAATCTTAATGCTTTTTGCTGATAAGTAGTTAATGTAGTCATATCTATTTAGGAAGCGGAAGAGTTAATATAAAAACTGTTCCATTTTTTGATGTAGATTGAATTTCAATTTCTCCGGAAATATTAGTTAGATATCTTTTTGCAAGATTTAATCCCAATCCCATACCATCTTTTTTTGTTGTAAATCCTTTTTCAAATATTTTAGGAAGAATATTTTCGGGAATTCCTTTACCGTCATCCGAAATTAAAATAATTACAGATTCATCACTTAACGAAATGGAAATATTTATATTTTCTGCCTGCGCTTGAATTGAATTACGAATTAAGTTAATAAAAATTCTCTTAAGATGATTTTCATCAGCTAAAACAATTATTGATTTGTTAACAGAAACTAAATTGATCTTTACTTTTTCATCCGAAAACAAATCTGATACTTCATTAATTGCCTCTTTAATATTAACCGAATTCATTTCTCCAATCGGCATTCTTGCAAAGTTAGAAAATTCCGAAGCTATATTTTTAAGATTTTCAATCTGACCTAAAATAGTTTTACTTACTTTTAAAAATGTCTCATCAAATTTTGGTGATTTATCATTATAAGCTGCTGTCAACTGCTGCATAGAAAGTTTCATAGGAGTAAGAGGATTTTTAATTTCATGCGCAACCTGCTTTGCCATTTCTTTCCAAGCTGTTTCTCTTTCTACGGCTGATAAATCGGTTTGCATTTTCTTTATTTCGTTCAACATTTTATTGAAAGCATTTGTAAGATCACCAATTTCATCATTTCTTTTGTATTCAATATTCAAATTGAGATCCCCGTAAGAAGCTGATTTGGCAGCGTTTGTTAAACGTCTTAATGGTAATGAAATTTGATTAGCAAGAATTGTACTAAGGATAATTATAAAAATTGCTGCTAAAGAATATGTTCCGAAAAGTATAATATCAAAATCAGAAATTGCCAAAGGAATTAGAATCGAATTGAAAAGATTATTTACTTCAATTACGTAATTAGTATCCGCTAATTTAGTTTTATAAAAGATAGAATTGTAATTATACCTTTCAATCGACTGTTTAGATAAAATGTCATTCTGATCATTAACAAATAATTTTGAATAAATATCTGAAGTTAACCACGCGGGCAAAAGTCCGGCTTTATAAAAATCATTTTTAGAAGAATAGACTAATTTGTTTTCTTCATAAAGATTAAAATCAATGCCCAGATCTTTATCAGCCATTTCAGCTAAAAGTAATATATTCGAACTTGTAGAAAGAATTCTACTGTTGATATAATCCTCAATATTAACTGCGCGCTTGTTTAATTTATAAAAAATTGTATCAAGATTTTTTTCGTTGGTTATAGTTCTGAAATAAATTGCCAATAAAAGTAAAGGAGCAATAGATACTATAATTAAACTAAAAGCTACTTTAGTTCTAAAATCGACTGTAATTTTTCTAATTTGAATGAAGTTTATAATTACTACCAATATGCCATATATCAATATGAACAAAGCAAAAATCAAAAATATTTTGAAAAACTGGAACAGAGTTACAGGCGTATCTTTTTCTTGGAGTCCAATTGCTATTAAATTGTTAGGATTAACACTGCTTTTAAGAAAGTAGAATTTATAATTGATCTCATCAATAAAAACTTCTTTCCATGCATCGTTATGATCATTAAAATTGATTGAAGTTAAATTCCTAACTTCTTCATCATCAATTTTAATATTTTGATTTAATGCTTCTGCTTGATTTTCTATTATCTGTATGACCAATAAATTTTCTAATAACTGATTGGTTAACAAATATCTGTTTCTGCCGATTAATATTTCAGGTTCACTTGAATTGAGCAGAGACTTTAAATCATAGTTAATCTTAATACCTAAATAAAACTTTTGCTGATTTATAATTATTGGTGTTACAGCAATTAATGAATTAGTCTCAGCAAAAACGGATTCATTTATAACTTCAGGAAAAGCAAAATCTCTTTGTGAAAATAGTCTGTTGAAGTAGAAAGAATAATCTTCACTTTGGTTAAATATAAAGCTCCCTACTTTTTCTTTTTCAGAATTGAACAAATAGAATGAGCTATTTATAATATTTTCTTTGATAGAACTATTAACCCAAAAATAGAACGGCAGTTGATTATAGGAATAATTGGAATGACTACTTTCAACCAACAAATCTTCTATTTCATCAAACAGAAATAAGTTGACATTTGCTTCAATAAAATCTTTATCAAACCGTGAAAGCTCAAAAGCAGTTACTTTAACTGCTCTTTCATCTTTCAGATTATTAAAATCCGCTAGCAGAATTGAATTTATTACGGCACCAAAGATTGATAAATAAGTTAAAATTGCAGCTATAGAATAATTTTCTTTAGCTGTTAGGTAGTAAATTAAAAATACTCCGGTTACCAGAATAATTCTTAATAACGGAGTGAATAGTGCTTCATTTTGAAAAATATCAAAAACAAAACCGAAAAACTGTAATAGTGAAAAAGTAAGAATTACAGTGAACAATTTACTTATGCTGAATTTCCTTTGTATAAGCTTTACCAAACCATCAATAAAACTATAAAGAATAATTAAGGCTGCAATAGTAATTAATAAAAGTGAAAATAATACTGTTGAAGGAACAAAGGACAAAATGAGTGAATCATTATTTAAGTAATTAATTGATGAATCAAAAATTACACTTTTTAAAGCTGCAGCATAACCTCTGGCGGTCATGAAAAATAAAATTAGGATTGCAATGGAGCTTATTAGAAAAGATAAATTTCCATTTAATTTATTTACAATAAACTTTGAAACTCTTTTATGAAGAATAATTATTACTAAAACCAAAGTAACAGATGAAATCAGTAATTCCAATGGATTGGAAGCAATTCCCCAAGCGAATGAAGAAGAATAAATGGCTGGACTTACAAAATCCCCTTCAATAAATAGCGCCGGAACCTTGAAGAAATATAATGCCGCTCTAAAAAACAGAATGAAAAAAATATATGTAAATGTTAAAACATTATCGGAAACAAACTTTCTTTTAATATCTTTTACTATCTCCAGCAAAAAAACAAGCAGCAGCAAAATAAATAAAATCGATTGGATTGATTCGAATTGCAGTTCGATATTATTTAAAAAAACATCTCTACCGGGTTTAGCAAAAGTTATATTTGCCAATACCTCTTTGTTTTTATCTAAATATTTAAAATGATGATTTCTTCCATCCATATTCACAAGAGAATCGGAAGAATAATTTAATGCCAAATCTATTTTATACTTTTTCGATAAGTAATTATTAAAGGAAATCGGAGTGAAGTAATCATTTTCTATTGAGTATTTTTTTTCAATCAGCTCAGAAAAAATAAATCTGTATGAACTATTATTTAACTGAATTTCTTCCGAATTAATTAAAAAGGTATGAAGCAGATCATTATGAAATTTGTTACTTAAAGAGACAAAATTTTTGGGAATTTTATCAGCATAATTACCAGAATAAAATTTGACTGAATCTGATTTATCAATTAAAATAAAACTGTAATTGGAATTTAGATTAATTTTTCTGTTGGTTTGAAATTCAGATTTAATCTTGTTTCTGGTTTGTTCAAAGGATATAAACTTATATTCAAATTCGTTCTTAATATTTTCTTCTAGATAATTAATTTTATCAGCTAATACTTCGGACCAGTTTTCAGAATAATAATTTTTTATGATTGGAGCCGACAAGGCAGATAATATAAGTAACACAATAAAAAATGAAATCAGCTTATATTTATTGAAAAATTTTAACATGCTAGTTTATAGTAATTTGAGCAATAATCCAGTTTTCACCGGAAAGATACATTGATACAAATACTTTTGATTGTTTTCTTATTCCACTATTGATGTAAACAAACGAACCTGTAGCAAATGGTTTTCTTGTTTCAGTTTTTTTATTTGAAAGAATAAATTGAACAGGTTTATTCTCTTCTAAAAACTTTTTTAAGATGTTAACTGTTTGATCAGTGCTGAAGTACCCAACAACGCCGTTCGATAAACTTATAAATGTTGTATTGTCAATTAATTCTACTATAGTTTCAATTTTATTTTCGGTAAAAGCAGTTTCAATTTGCGCAAAAGTTCTTTGAGCCGATTCTCTATTATCCTCCCCGTAAATATTTAAATAGCTTATTAAAAAAAGTAGAAGAGAAACGAAAAAATATTTATTTAGAACTTTTTTCATAATTATAATTGTGTTGATAATCAAATATATAAAAAACAAAGGAGCTTTTGCTATTAGGAAAATCGAATAAATGAAATTCTTAATAACAAAAGCTCCGATACACGTTATCTTTTAACTTGTACTTCGTTGGGAGTTTCTCTGTTTAAAATTTCTCTTCTTTTTAATTTTGGTTCACCCTCAACAAGTTGATAAACCCAGTCAAAAACTACTCTTTCATTTGTAATTCTATTTATTCTTATCTTAGCAAAGTGATTATCCCACGTCCAAACTATGTAAGTATGACCAACTTTTGCTTCTACATATTTAATATTTTCATTAGGTTGAATTGGAACCCATCCTGAAACCGGCGCATAATCAATTTCATATAAATCGGAAGTTGGTCCCATATCTTGAATATCAGAATCTTCCCAAACATCTAAGTAGAATGTTCCATTAAAATTTTCGAAGAAGAAATCAGCAGCGTCACTGTTGTAGGCTACAATTAAGTAATTACTAAAATCATAACCTGCGGTGCTTGGAAATTTTAGATAATCATAAATAGCTTGATTGTAACCTTCCGGTCTGGCAATATCATAAATTACATCTGTAGAAAGTTCACTTTCATTGTTGTTGAAATCATACGCTGTGACTGCATAATAATATTTTTCGCCGTTATTTGCTTCTGTATCAATAAAATAATTATTTGATGTTGATCCAATAAGTTCATACTCGCCATAATAATCCCATGCAAAATATATATTATAACCGGCAACATCATTTTCAGGTGCATGTCTCCATGTTATATCAATTTGATTATCTCCGGAATATGTTCGTACGTTTGTCGGCGGAGAAGGGGGAATATTATCATAATATGGTTCATCACTGTCATCACATGAAATTAAAACTAATGCTAAAATTAAGATCAATATACTTTTTATAGTTTTCATAATTAACCTCCTTTTAGCATAATAAGACAATCTCTATGCCATAAAAAATATCATAATTCTAACAAATTTCTAATAAATGAAGATTGAAAGTTAGAGAAAATGTCCACCTCTGTATAAAAAGGTGGACACTATTCTATGCAAGATTTATAAATTTATCATCAATAAACATTCTTTTTTTATTGATAACTCCGGTTGGTTTTCCGGTTAGAAGTTTTTTATCAAATGGAGAATTGCGTGATTTGGATTTAAATTTAGAAACATCTACTGTCCAAATGGTATCCGGATTAAAAATTGAGAAGTTAGCTTCCTTTCCAATTTCAAATTTTGGTATTTCCAGATTAAGAATTTTTCTTGGATTTATAGAAAGTTTGTAAACTAAATCTTCTAAAGTTAAATGTCCTTTATGGTAAAGTTCGCTTAATGAAATGCCAAGCTGTGTTTCCAATCCGATTATTCCGTTTGGAGCATAGATAAACTCCATCTCTTTTTCTTCAATAGTATGCGGAGCGTGATCACTAGCAATACAATCAATAGTTCCATCCTTTAATCCTTCAATCATAGCTTCAACATCTTCTTTTGATCTTAAAGGAGGATTCATTTTATAATTTGTATCAAATGTCTTAACAGATTCATCATTAAGTAAAAAGTGATGCGGTGTAACTTCGGCAGTAACTTTAATTCCTTTTGCTTTTGCTTGTCTAACAAGATCAACAGAATTCTTAGAAGAAATGTGAGCTATGTGAACTCTACCTCCGGTATATTCAGCAATTAAAATATCTCTCATCACTATTAAATCTTCTGCAGCAGTTGGAATTCCGGGAAGTCCTAATTGGGTAGAAGTGAAACTTTCATTCATTGCGCCGTCATCCATTGAGGGATCTTCACAATGCTCTATAATTGGGGCATTATACATTCCTGCATATTCAATTGCATTTCTTAAAAGAGAAGCAGATTTTACAGCAACTCCGTCATCAGAAAAACCAACTGCTCCCGCTTCAACTAATTCTGCAATTGGAGCAAGACTTTCTCCTTTCCTACCAACACTAACCGCACCTATTGGATGAACATCAACCAAATGATTTTTAGATTTTATAATAATTGAAGTAACTACTTCAGCGGTATCAATTGTTGGATCAGTATTTGGCATACAAGCAATTCCGGTAAAACCTCCGGCGGCTGCGCTATTGCATCCTGTTATAACAGTTTCTTTATCTTCTCTTCCAGGTTCACGAAGATGCACATGCATATCAAAAAACCCGGGAGTAACATAATTACCTTCTAAATTATATACTTCTGAATTTTTAATTTCATTTTCAGATAAACTTCCAATTTTTTTGATAATTCCATCTTCAAGAAGTATATCTGTTTTTTCATTTAACTTTTGTTCAGGATGTAAAATTATTACATCTTTCAAAACAATATTCATTATCCACCTAAAATTTAATTCATAGTTCCAAGTAAATATAAAACTGCCATTCTTACAGCAACTCCATTTGTAACCTGATCAAGAATAACCTGATAAGGTCCGTCGGCAACTTCAGAAGTAAGTTCAACACCTCTGTTTATTGGGCCGGGATGTAGTATCACAATATTGTTGTTGTACTTTTCAATTCTTTCTGCGGTAATTCCAAAATACTTATGGTATTCTCGAACGGAAGGAATTGAAGTTCCCGCTTTTCTTTCAAGTTGAATTCTTAATACATTTAGTACATTGTGCTCTGCAATTACTCTGTCAATATCATGATAGACTCTAATGCCAAGTTTTTGAATATCTCTTGGGATCATTGTTGCCGGACCGCAAACTGAAACTTCAGCTCCCATTGCTTTTAAACCATAAATATTTGATAATGCAACTCTGCTATGAGCTATATCTCCGACAATACAAACTTTCAAGCCTTCTAATTTTCCCAATCTTTCTCTTATTGAATACATATCCAGCAAAGCTTGAGTTGGATGCTCATGTCTGCCGTCACCTGCATTAATAATATTTGCTTTCGAAATTTTTGTTAGAAATGTAGGAACACCTGCAGATTCATGTCTAACAATAATCATATCAACTTTCATAGCTTCAATATTTCTAACAGTATCCTTAAACGTTTCCCCTTTCTTTGTAGAACTGGTAGATGTGGAAAAGTTTACAGTATCCGCAGAAAGTCTTTTTTGGGCAAGCTCGAAAGAGATTCTTGTCCTGGTAGAATTTTCAAAAAAAAGATTTACAATAGTTTTTCCCTGCAGAGTAGGTACTTTTTTGATTGGTCTTTCTAATACTTCTCTAAATGTTTTAGCTGTATCTAAAATTAATTGGATATCTTCTGCCGGCACCCCTTGCATACCGAGCAAATGTCTGCTTGTTAATCCCATTTATCACTCACTTAAATTTTGTTTAGGACTTTCAATAAGGTAAACAGCATCTTCACTGTCTACTTCTTTCATTTTTACTTTTACTTCTTCATCAATTGAAGTAGGAATATTTTTACCAACATAATCAGCTTTTATCGGCATTTCACGGTGTCCTCTATCAACAAGAACACAAAATTGAATTGTGCTTGGTCTGCCCAAATCCATTAAGGCATCCAAAGCTGCTCTAACTGTTCTGCCGGTATAAAGAACATCATCAATTAGAATAATATCTTTCTCGTTAAGATCAAATGTTATACTGGTGATAGATACTTCAGGCTGCTTTAAGCGCATTCTGAAATCATCTCTGTAAAGAGTTATATCAAGAACTCCAAGATTAATTTCATTTCCATCAATCTCTTTAATCTTTTCTTGAATTCTCTTCGCTAAAAATTCACCTCTTGTTCTCATACCAATAAGAACAAGGTTTCCGGTTCCCTTGTTATTTTCAATTATTTCATGGGCTAGACGTGTAATTGTACGGTTCAATCCCACTTCATCAATTATTTGTGCTTTAATTTTCATAAAAAAAATCCTCATTGACCGCAGTCTCAGAGGCTCCTTGGATTGTTTTAGATATGTATAATAGTAGGTTTTTCATTTTTACACCTTTTTTATCTCACAGGATAAATTTAAAGGACAAAAAAAGAGGTCACCGAAGTGACCTCAATTAAAATTTTTTATCTGTTTTTGAATTCGATTCTTCTATTCATTGCTCTGCCATCGGCTGTTTTGTTGTCACCGATAGGATCAGCTTCGCCGTAACCTTTGAAGGTTAATCTATCTTTAGCAACACCACGAGCAACTAAATAATCATAAACTGCTTTTGCTCTTTTTTCAGATAAAGCTTGGTTAGCTTTTTCAGAACCAATATTATCTGTGTAACCAGCAACTTCAACTTTCATATCAGGATTTTGTAATAATACTTGAGTAGCATGGAAAAGAACTGGATAAGCTTCTTGTTTTAGTCTTGCACTACCGAAATCGAAGTTAACACCAACTAAAACCCAATCAGTTGTCTTTGCAGCAACTGGTTTTTCAACTACAACTTCTTTTACAACTTCTCTAGGAATATATTTCTTTACAAGGTTTTCAATTCTTTCATAATCAACTGGATCCGGCATTTCATCTAACTTAATACCATCATACAATTGGCAGTATTTTGAATTTTCACCTTTACCAAAGTAGTATAATAATCCAAGATCAAATACCATGTAAGCATCTTCTGGAGCACCTAATGCGCTAGGAGCACTTACACCGCTAACACCTTCAAAGAAGGAATTTGAGTACTGATTATATTGAAGTTCTGTCTTAAGTCTCCAATCTTGACCAATTTTCCATTCGGCACCAAGACCAAATTGAATTTGATAGTCTAAATTTCCATCTGCAGTAGAATTGGTAATACCAGCAATTTGATCAACCATTGTATAACCAAACCCAGCACCAACTGTTAAATATGGAGAGACTGGTTCACATGGAACAAAATAATACATTAAATCAAATAAGCCTGTAATAGCACTTGAAGTAACTTCTGTTGCACCAACTTTTCCTTTCAAGCTAAGATAATTAGCTTTAAGTCTTAAGCCAACATGTTCAGAAAAATTTCTTTGTATAGATAAATGACCGCCGAAATTAGCTTCATCTCTTACATAGTTAGCATTTATAGTTCTAGGGTAAGTAAAACCAAAACCGAAACCCCAGCTGTCTTGTGCCAACTGTGCAAATGAACTGCCTGTAAAGACGAATAAAAACAATACTGAAAAATATGTAAGAAGCTTCTTCATATTTGCCCCTCTATTATTGGTTGTTAATTAATTAAACTTTACTAAACTTTTTTTTCATTAACTGCTAGATTAACAAATAATGTTTACTTAATCAAGTAAAATGTATTAATCAAAAAGTTAACATTATAAAAAATGACAATTGTCACAAAAAATAATATATTTGCATTTCCTTTTTTCGGGGTGTAGCGCAGTCCGGTAGCGCGCTTCGTTCGGGACGAAGAGGCCGTAGGTTCGAATCCTATCACCCCGACTTTTCCCCTTCAACTATTTAATATAGTGATTTTTTTTAACTATAGTCAATTTTCTTTATCGGAGGACGAATGCGTAGACTTATTTTGTTATTTATTTTTTTAAGCAGCTTTATATTAATTTCTGCACAATCAAAAGGTTTTGGTGCAGGAATAATTGTTGGTGAGCCAACAGGAATTAGCGGTAAATACTGGGTTTCTTCTATAAACTCTATTAATATGGCTGCAGCTTGGTCGTTTAAGGGAGATGGTGCAATTTTACTGCAAGCGGATTATGTTTTTCATGAATATAACTTAATTAAAGTCAATAAAGGTAAACTTCCAGTTTATTTTGGAATTGGAGGTAGAGTTTTTTTAAGTGATGAAATTGTAATAGGTGCAAGGGTTCCTATTGGCATAAGTTACATGTTCGCTAATGCACCGGTAGATATTTTCTTGGAAGTAGTTCCGGTTCTCAATTTAGTCCCTGCTACAGATTTTAGTGTTGACGGTGGAATTGGATTTAGATATTTCTTTTAATTTTATGAGCAGTCAACAAAAATTGACTGCTCATAATTATTTTCATTTTCAATTCAGGTATTCAACTTTCATATTGTAGTTCCATTTATCAAAATATAAGTTTCCGCCTCTCCATTCTAATTCACCTCTTTGAAAATCAACAGTTTCACTTCTTTCATAATTTTTTTGCGGATAAAATTGATCAGAATAATCTTCATTAACAATCATATGAAATTGATCAGTACCGCCGAAAAAGAAATATTTTGCATCTTCAATTTCGGAATCAATTATTCCAAATGATTGATCAACCGGGATCCATCCAATTCCTTCAAAATATATTTCTCCCCAGTCATGCAGATTTACATTCCCAGGATGAAGCATCCACCCGCTTTGCCATCTTGCCGGTATTCCATTATATCTGCAAAGAGTTATGAAGAGCAAAGTTTTAATACCGCAATCGCCATGCATTCTATCAATGCAGTAATCCGAAATATTTCTTAAGGTAGAATATTCTCTTGCTCCAGCCCAAGGTATGTTATCATTAATCCAAGTGAATATTTTCTTTGCGATTATATAGGGATTTTCTTCTTCGCCAATTATTTCATTTGATAACAATTTTATTTCCTCACTAAAAAGAATATGAGGGGCACTTTCTTTCACATAAGTTTTATAAAGATCTGATTCTTTGTTATAGCCGATTATTTCTTTTGCATCAACAAAGTATTTTAGCGGTTTTGCTGAGTACTCAACAGAATATTCAAAAATAGTCGGTTCATTTTCTTTTGCTGCTTTTTCAAGATAAATAGAACTATGTTTTTGATTTTTGCCTGATAAAACATATTGATCATTATTTACTGATATCAATCTTACTTCTGATTGCCTTGAATTATATTCAACCGGAAAAGGGAGCCAAGCTCTGATAATTTCGTTATTTGGAACCATATTCGGCTTTACAGAAACAGTATAAGTGAATTTTATCTTTTGAGGATTAATACTTTCTTTGTTTTTTAATTTATCTAAAATATTTGGGATATTTTTTTCAAGATAAAAATCGAGAGAATCTTTTAATGTTCCCAACTTACTTTCTTTAATTTTCCTAAGTTCTTTATTTATTCTAAAGAGATTTGTGTGAGAACGATTAAAGTACTTTTTTTCTCCGTCAATAATCATGAACTCTAATGAACCATCTTTTTCCCAATTTAATATCATTTCATCATTTACATCAGGAAGAAATTCTTTTGAAAAATTTATGATATCCTGCTTTGACTTTTGGAAATCTAATCTAATCCGATTCATTCTTTCCTTTTCAAAACGGAGATATGATTTTTCTTCAAAGCTTAATTCACTACTAATTAATAAAGAATCAATAGCTTTTTCTGAATTAGAAAAATTACCTTTATCAATCTCGCTAATTAACTGTTCAAATTTCTGTTGAGCAAAAATTGAAGTAATTGACATGATCATTATTATAATTATCCTTTTCAATTTATTAATCCTTTTTATATTTCAAAATTAGATCGGCAACTTCACGATAAGCTCCATCTCCTCCTTTCTTTTTGCAGATATAATGACATACTTTTTTAACCGATTCAACAGCATCGTTTGGGCAAGCAGCAAATCCAACTTTTTTTAGAACTTCCAAATCATTCACATCATCACCTATAAAACCAACATTCTTCGGTTTAATTTTCAATTCATCACAAATCTGAAGCATAATTTGATCTTTATCCCAACTACCGATATGAATAAAATCCATTTTTAATCTTTCTCCCCTTAACTTCATTAATTCGGAAGTATCGGTAGAAATTAATGCAGTTTTAATTCCGGATTCTTTTAGAAGTCTAGTTCCCATTCCATCTTTGACTTGAAATTTTTTCATTACAAGTCCTTCATTTGTGTAATAAAGACTCCCATCGGTAAGTACACCGTCAACATCAGTAATAAATAATTTAATTTGCGCTAATTTCTTTTTAAGCGAATTTTCCATTTTTTGAACATCCTTTTGAATTACTTTAAAAATGATATAAAGACTTTAATAACATTTTGTTTGTATGGAATAAATCAATTATGTAATTTAAGCCGTACAATTAAAATAGATAAATGATCTCACTAGGAAAAATTTATTTATATCAAAGAGTTGTGAAAGATAACCAAACATCCAATAACTATCCCATTTTAAATAATTGTTAAGTTCTATAAACATATGGAATTCTAATTTTTCCATATATAAAATTGGACTTGTAATTTTTTCTAATTCAGTAATAATCAAAAACAAATCAGAGGTATGCGTATGTCAAACATCTACAAAGCCCTAACAGGTTTATTGTTAGTGCTTTTAACTACAACTATGCTCAGTGCACAGAGCTATCAACTCTCAGGTGTTGTAAAATCTGCAGAAACCGGAGAAGCTTTGATTGGAGCTAACGTTTATCTAAAAGGAACAACTTATGGTGCTGCAACTAACGTTGACGGCTCCTACAAAATAACTGTTCCTGGTGGTAAATATACAGTTGTTGCTAGTTATGTTGGTTTTGAAAGTGTTGAAGAACAAATCAACTTAACTGGAAATATGGAAGTAAACTTTTCATTGAAGGATTACCAATTCTCTCTTTCAGTTACAGTAATTGCAGATAGAGCTAAAGAAAGAGAAACTCCTGTTGCTTTTACAAATATCGACAAAAAGCAAATTGAACAAAATCTAGGTTCAAGAGATATTCCTTTAGTATTAAATACTACCCCTTCTGTTTATGCTACCTCTCAAGGTGGTGGTGCAGGTGATGCAAGAGTTAACATCCGTGGTTTTGATCAAAGAAACATCGCTATTATGATTAATGGTGTGCCGATTAACGATATGGAAAACGGCTGGGTTTATTGGTCAAACTGGGATGGTGTTGGTGATGCTACTTCTTCTATTCAGGTTCAAAGAGGTCTTAGTGCTGTTAACTTAGCTACTCCTTCTGTTGGCGGTACTATGAATATTATTACAGATCCGGCACAAGCTAAAGCAGGTGTTTTATACAAAAATGAATATGGAAGCGGTTCTTTCCAAAAACAAACTTTGTTTGCTAGTACAGGTTTAATAAACAATAAATTTGCAATGACTGTCGGCGGTGTTAAAAAATTCGGATTGGGTCATGCAGATAGAACTTGGACTGATGCTTGGGCTTATTACTTAGGTGCTTCATACCAAATTAATGAAAAAAATAGAATTGAACTTTATGCAACAGGCGCTCCTCAAAGACATGGTCAAAGATCATATATGTTGAACGCTGCAACTTTTTCTCATGATTATGCAAAAGAATTAGGATATAGTAATTCAGTTTTAGCAGATCCTAAATTAAGAGAACAAGGATTACTTTACAATTCGAATTGGAATTCAATTAATTCATCATATCAAGGAAAACAATATTGGAATAGTTCTTCTGATTTGAGATTTAATGAAACTTATATGATGGAAAGAGAAAACTATTACCATAAACCAATCATCAACTTAAACTGGTACACTCAGCTTTCAAGCAAGTTATCATTATATACTACTGCTTACTATTCAGGTGGTACTGGTGGTGGAACCGGTACTTTTGGCGGAATTCAATATAACAGAGGATTAATGCAGCAAGTAGTAGATTGGGATGCAACAATTGCAAATAACTTAACCGGTGCCGGTGCTTATGATGTGAACGGTGACGGAGTTACTGAGAATGTTATTGTTACAACTGACAGAAGAAGTGATCCAACTTATGTACGTGGCGGTATTTTAAGAAATAGCGTTAATAATCAATGGACTATTGGTGCTATATCTAAAGCTTACTTAAAAGTAAATAAAGAATTAAATCTTTCTTTTGGTGTTGACTGGAGAACTGCTGAAATAGAACACTATAGAGAAATTAGAGATATGTTAGGAAATGATTATTATCATTTCAATGGAAACGCTTTTGAAAGCGGTTCTCAATATTTCAAACAATTAGGCGATAAAATTGATTACGATTTTACTAATACAGTTAACTGGTTAGGCGGTTATGTACAAGGTGAATATACAACAAATCGCTGGACATTCTTTGGTATGGGTGGTTACTCAATTATTAAATACAAATATGAAAACTTCTTCAGAAAAGGTCCTGACGGCAGCACTTTAAAACAAGAATCTGATAACATCGGTGGTTATCAAATTAAAGGTGGTGCAAGTTATAGAATTAATCAAGAATGGGACGTATTTGTAAACGGTGGTTATGTATCTAAAGTGCCTATATTCGATCAAGTTATCAACGATCAAAATGGTTCTAAAATTGCCGATCCTAAAAACGAAAAAATATTATCTTTTGAAGGTGGTGTTAACGCTAGCTTGTTAAACAAGGTATTAAATCTAAAAGCTAACTTCTACTATACAACTTGGAAAGACAGAGGAGAATCTCAAGGTGTTAGAAATGCAGACGGTTCTGATGGTCTTGTTTATTTAAGCGGTGTTGGTTCACTTCACTCAGGTGTTGAATTAGAAGTTGCATTCCAACCAATTAGATATGCTAGATTAGATGCTGCTGCTTCTTTTGCTAACTGGAAATATACTGAGAATGTAAGCGGTTCTTATGTATCTGATTTTTCAACAGGTGCTACTACTAACTTTAACTTCTACTTAAAAGATCTTAAAGTTGGCGATGCTCCTCAAACTCAATTTGCAGTTGCCGGTTCTGTATTCCCAATCTCAGGTATGACTGCACAAGTAGTTTGGAAATATAATACAAATCATTATGCAAACTTTGATCCATTCAGCAGAACTCAAGCTTACTTTGCTGGAGAACAAAGTTGGAAAACACCTGCTTACAGTTTATTTGATTTACATTTCAGCTATGATATTCCTGTTAGTGTTGTTGGTTTTGATGTTTCATTATTTGCGCATGTTTTCAACTTACTTGATGAAGTTTATGTGCAAGATGCTGTTGATAACTCACAATACAACGGTTACTATACTAACAACCCGGATAGAAACGGTGATGGTAGATTAAATAATGCAGACGGTATGCACACTGCTGATGATGCTGAAGTTTTCTTAGGTTTACCAAGATCTTTCAACTTCGGTTTCTCAGTTAGATTATAATACAGTAATCTATTTTTTATTTAAGGCTGTCCATTTGGACAGCCTTTTTTGTTTATATTTACCGATATGAAAATCAAAAAATTATATTTCGCATTAGTATTTATCTTTATTTCATTCTTGAATCTCCATTCAAAGCCATATGTTATTATTGTATCTTTTGATGGATTTAGATGGGACTACTTGAATAGAAACATAACTCCAAATCTAAATGAAATTTTGAATGACGGAGTTCATGCTTTATCATTAAGACCTTCATTTCCCTCAAAAACTTTTCCAAATCATATTTCTATTTTAACAGGTATGTATCCTGATAATCATGGAATAATTTCAAACAACATTAAAAATATTTTTAACGGAAAAAGATATCGGATTGGAAATAATAAAAGTGTTACAGAACCTGAATGGTATCAAGGAGAGTTTTTTTGGGAAACTGCTGAAAGAAACGGAATTAAAACAGCAAGTTATTTCTGGCCCGGTTCGGAAATAAGTGATACTTTAAGAAGTCCGAATAAAGTAAAACCTTATGAACACAATTTCCCTTTCATTAACAGAATTGATACCGTCGTTTCATGGCTTAAACTTCCCATTCAAGAGAGACCTCAATTCATTACTTTATATTTTCATGAAACAGATTCAAAAGGACATGATTTCGGCACCGAATCAGATGAAATAAATGAAGCGATAGCACTTGTTGATTCTCTTGCCGGTTATCTGTTTAAACAGATTCAGGAACTACCGATTAAAGACAGTGTTAATATTTTGTTTGTTTCAGACCATGGAATGCAGAATATTGATAAAAATAAAATTGTAAACGTAGAAGAGCTCATCTCACAATACAAATATGATTTAGTTGACAGCGGTCCCTTGATGCAGATATTTCCTAATTCGGAAAATGACAAGGAAAATATTTATGCAGAATTAAAAAGGAATGAAAAACACTTTAAAGCATATTTAAAAAATGAATTACCGGATTATTATCATTTTGGGAAGCATCCTTTAATTGCCCCGATAGTTTTAATTGCCGATTATGAAGCATACTTAGTAAACAACAGAATTAGTAAAAGAAATTATGATTTATCTGCTGCTACTCATGGATATGCAAAGGATCATATTAATATGCATGGTATTTTTATCGCAAATGGTCCAGCTTTTAATAAGGGAATGAAAACCGGAACAATTTGGAATATCGATATTTATCCTTTACTTTGTGAATTGTTTAAAATTACTCCGCGCTCAAATATTGACGGTAAAATTGATAGAATTAGATTCATACTCAATAACGAATAAAAACTAAATACTATGGAACACATACTAAACATAGATTACAAAAAAATTAAACTAAGCAATGGTTTAGAGCTTATTCTTTACAAAGATAATTCCCTGCCAATTGTATCGGTAAATATCTGGTACAAAGTCGGTTCTGCAAATGAAAGAAAAGGTAAAACCGGGTTTGCTCATTTGTTCGAGCATATGATGTTCCAAGGATCTGAGAATGTGCCTAAGGAGATGCATTTTAGATATATTCAAGAAGCCGGCGGTACATTAAACGGATCAACAAGCAACGACAGAACAAATTATTATGAAACTGTTCCTTCAAATTTTTTAGAAATGGTACTTTGGCTTGAATCCGATAGAATGGGTTTTCTTCTTCCTTCATTAAATGATGATAAACTTAAAAATCAAAAAGAAGTTGTAATGAATGAAAGAAGACAGCGATATGATAATCAACCATACGGACTTGCATGGGAATTGATATTTTCAAATTTATTCAAGGAAAATCATCCTTATCACTGGCCCGTTATCGGTTGGATGGATGACATTAGTAATTTTCGTTTAGATGATATCAAGGAGTTTTTTAAAACTTATTATTCCCCTTCCAATGCTAGTATGGTTATAGCCGGAGATATTGATTATGATGAAACTGAATCCTTAGTAAAAAAGTATTTTGATGAAATTCCAAGCTCAAATACAATTCCTAAAATTGTAAAACCGGAAGTAAATTTAACGGAAAATATTTTTATTGAGCATCCGGATAATGTTGAACTTTCACGAATATATTTAGCTTGGCATTCTCCAAAGTTATATCATCAAGAAGATGCAGCTTTAGATATTCTTTCAACTGTTTTAAGCGGATCAAAGAATTCGAGATTGTACAAATCACTGGTTTTTGAAAAGCAAATTGCTCAAGACGTAACAGCATTTCAATACAGCGGCAACTACGACGGTGTGTTTGTTATTGTTGCAACAGCCAAACCTGATGTCTCCTTAGATGAATTAAAGAAGAATATTTTTATTGAACTAATTAATGTGTATTCAAATGGCATAACAGAACATGAATTAACAAAAGCGAAAAATAATTATAAGTCCGGTTATATTTTTTCTTTACAGGATCAAGCAATGATGGCAGATTATCTAAACAACTATAACTGCAACCTTAACGAACCGAATTCATTTTTATATGATTTGAATAGATATAACAAGCTTAATACTGAAGATGTAAGATTTAATGCAGAAAAATACTTATCTAAAAATTTTGTTGAATTAAGAATAATACCGAAGAAATAATTATGATAAACAGAAGCGAAAAACCGAAAGCTGTAAAAGATATTTATTTTGAACTCCCGGAGATAAAAGAATTCAGATTAAAAAACAATTTAAGAGTTCTATTTGTTCATAAAAATAATCTTCCAATTCTTCAGCTAAATTTAATTACTGAATCGGGAAGTAAATTCGATCCAACCGGTAAAAAGGGTTTGGCTTATTTAACCGCACAGCTAATTGATGAAGGTGCCGGAAAATATAATGCACTGGAATTGGATGAAGAATTTGATCTTCTTGGAACGGCTTTTAATACATCCCTTGATAATGATAATGTTCTGCTGAATCTTTTAACCCTTCAAGAAAATTTTGAAAGATCATTGGAATTACTTTCGTTAATAATTACAGAACCTAACTTTAGTGATGAAGATTTTATTAGAGAGCATGCAAAACTAATTACTAAATTAATTCAATCCAAAACCCAGCCGGCAGTTCAAGCAAATAAAGCTTTTGACAAAATTATTTATCAGCAGAATCCTTATTCATTCCCTACTTCCGGATTAGAAAATGATGTAAAACTTATTTCAAATGATGATGTCAAATCATTTTATAATAAATATTATTCGCCTAATAATAGTTGTTTGATTGTGGTTGGAAATATTAATGAAAACGATTTGTTATATAATCTAAATAAACATCTTTCCAATTGGAATTCAACTTCTAATTTTGATGTGGAAATATCAATTCCACAAAAAGAGAAAACCAAAGTTTACATTGTTGATAAAAAAGATTCACCTCAAACCGAGATTAGAATTGGGCATTTAAGTACAAAAAGGAAAACTAAAGATTACTACGCAAAAGTAATTATGAATACAATTCTTGGCGGACAGTTTTCAAGTAGAATAAACTTAAATCTGCGTGAAGATAAAGGCTATACATACGGAGCTCATTCCGGTTTTTCATACAATAAAGTGACAAGTCATTTTATAGTTTCTACAAGTGTTGAAACTAAATTCACAAAAAATTCCGTTGACGAAATTCTGAAAGAATTAAAAGCAATTAAAGTTACTATTAGTGACGAAGAAATTGAATTTGCTAAATCTTATTTGACAAAAAGATTTCCCGCTATGTTTGAGACTTTCAATAATGTCGCCAGAAATCTTTCTACTTTGGTAATTCATGATTTGCCGTTTGAATACTACAACAACTACTTATCCAATTTATCTTCGGTTACCAGAAAGGAAGTTGAAGAAGCGGCAGCAAATAATATTTTTGAAGATAATTGTGCTATTATTCTTGTTGGGGATGAAAAGTCAATTAGAGATCAGTTTAATGATTACGGTTATGAAATAGAATCATTTAAATTGTAGTTAGTTTTATTCCGAAAAAATTAACTCAGATGGATTTACAAGTTTATTTCCCTTTTTCTGGAACTGTTTAATCAAAAGTAGTAACTCATCCAATCCAATTGAATTTACCAAAAATATTTTTGTTTTAGTCTTTTGATCTTCACAATAGAATTTAAAGAGAGACTTTAAATCATTCCCTTCTTTATTTCTCAGATCAATAAAATTTTCATAACTGTGTAATCTTATTTTTCTTTTAAGCAGTTCATCCCTAATAAAATTATAAGATGTAGATGAATAGAGTTCCGATGATTTATCAATCATACAAAAAATTGAACTGCTGAAATCACTCACAATAGAAATGATAGATGACTTTAATCTTGTTTTAGAGAGGGAGGGATCGAGTTCATACTTTGAATCAGAGACATCATCATTAATTATAAAGTAATTCTCTTTCTTAAATTGATTTATCTTCTGAATCAGATCAAGTCCAAAATCGGAAGGAATTAATCCGACAGCAAAATTAAACTGATTTTGAAAAAGCTGATCAATTTCAGCCGAACTTAAATCGTGAAAGTCATCAATCAAAAAAGCAAATTTGAATTTTTCCCTTGTAATTGATTTATCATAATTTAGATATGCTTGAAACTTCAGATGCTCGTTTGAAGAAATTCTAATTGTACTGCTTCCATTATCTTTTCTTTCTTCAGAAATTATATCTACAGGTTGGCCAACAAATTTTGATTCTAATTCTTTTAGAAAAATAGGAATGCTTAAATCAGTTGGGACTTTTAGATTATAGACTTTCTTAAGTGAATCATAATTTTTATTATTTATATTCTTTACAGAAATCCAATCATTCTCAAAACCAAACTCATTCAATGTTTCCGAGAATTTCTCTTCTATCTTTACAATTTGGATTTCATATTTTTTTTCTTCTGCTTCTGCGGTATTAACAAAATCAATAATTACATTTGTTATCATCAGAAGAATTGAAAAACCAATGAAGAAATAAATAATTTTTTTCTTAAAGATATCTGTCATTTTCTGAAGTACTAATTTATTTACCGGTAAAGTTTGGTTTACGTTTTTCCAGGAATGCAGAAGTGCCTTCTTTGAAATCATTAGTACCGCAGCATAATCCAAAAAGAGAAGCTTCATAAGAAAGACCATCTTTCTCTGAAAGTTCATCCGAAGCTGTAATTCCCTTTACAGACATTTGAACTGCAAATCCTCCTTTTGAATTTATTTTATCAGCAATTTCTTTTGCTTTCGTTAGTAACTCATTTTGAGTATAAACATGATTTACTAGTTTTATTCTATATGCTTCAGAAGAATCTATCATATCACCGGTTAAAATCAGCTCGGTGGCTAATCCGATTCCAACTATTCTTGATAATCTTTGTGTACCGCCGTAACCGGGTAAAATTCCTAAGTTAACTTCCGGTTGACCAAATTTTGCATTTTCGGAAGCAACTCTAAAATGACAAGCCATTGCAAGCTCGCAGCCTCCTCCAAGTGCAAATCCGTTTACTGCTGCAATTACTGGTTTGCCAAGATTTTCAATTTTGTTAAAAACTGATTGACCAAATTCGGCAAATTCAATTCCTGTTATTGCATTTAGTTGATTAAGTTCATTTATATCAGCACCGGCAACAAAAGCTTTTTCTCCGGCTCCGGTTAGAATTACAACTCCCACTTCATCATTAAATTTTAATTTAGAAAATAAGTCGTCAAGTTCTTCTAAAGTTTTTTTATTCAATGCATTTAGTTTATCGGGGCGGTTAATTGTTACAACTGCAGTTCTGTTATTTATTTCTATTAATAAATTATTATAGTTCATTTTTCCTCCTTAAAAAATCACGTAGATTGGAATTCTAATCTTAAGATCAAACGAAACATATTGATTATTATGGAGATAGTGATAATTCATCATAACATCCATTAAAAACATTGAAACACCAATACCGCCATGAAAACCGGTCTTTGTAACTTCTTCAACAAAATTTCTTTTATTTCTATCAAGTTTGAATTGATGATATTTTTCAAAAAGTGCAAATGTTAAGCCACCTTCAATAACCGGCATCAACAATACAACATTTTCAATTAAAGGGGGAAGATAAAATCTGATTCCGGGACTTATAGACAATGAATTACTAGAAAAGCTGGAGTAGTCAGATTTTTTATAAAAATCTTGTCTTCCCGGAAAATGTTGAAACTCAGAAGAAACATACAAAAATACCGGCAAGTAGTTATTGTCCGTATAAGAAAAAGTCAAATTAAATCCAACTCCGATATTTTGATTTTCCGAAAAATCACCTACCGGAATTCGTGGACCAACACCAAAGGACATAAATAATCCTCTTGCTTCACCAAACTGCGGAAACTGTGCAGAAATTATAGATACAAATAATAGGAATGTAAAAAGATGCTTATTCATTTAAGTATTTTTCCTTAAATAATTCGGTACCAACACCATGCCTATAAACTAATTCTCCACCGTATTCACCGGCTTCAAAAATCAAATATCCTCCAATTGCGGCTAACAATAAAAGAATAACTTGAGTTTTTTTCGTCATTTTCTTTTTCAGTAAAATATAAGTCCGAAATACGGCAATAGCAGCAAATAACCATAAAACTAATGTACCGTATTCTTCATGTTCTTCCAATACTTCTTTGACATGAGCTGCTTTATTTTCAATAATCTCTATTACAGATTTCTCGGCTTGATTTCCAGTTAGTACTGTTCCAATTGTTAAAAATATTCCGAGTATAAGAATTAGATGAACCGTTTTATTTAACCATTCTTTAGAATAAAAGAAATAAAAATATTCCAATAAAATGTAGATAGAAAACAAGGCAATACTAAAATGAACAAACTTTGGATGAAGATTTGCAAAAAATTCCATTACAAATTTACCTCAAAAATTTTCTTTGTCATTTTATGTCTGAAGTTGAACATTGAATTTAACTGTAATTTAATTAATGAATTAAGCAATCGTCCAATTATTCCGAATGGTGGAATATATTCAACTTTATCGGTCATTTTAACTTTCTGATCAACGAATTCAAATATATGATAATGATGCCAATAATTAAATAATCCCTTTACTTGATAATCCGAAATCAAATGAGGGAATTCATAATTTTTTATTTTTATCTGCCAATCTTTATGAATGAAAAACTTACTTAACCTAATTGTAATTTCAGAATTTAACTTTAATGGTTTATCGGACATAAAAATAATCTCGGCTTTAATTCCCGGAGGAGAAATCTTAGGAAGGTTATTAGTATCGCAATGAAAATTGAATAATTCCTCAATTTCACAATCAATAAGAATTGACTTTTCAAAAAGATACTTTTCAGTTAACTGCAAAGTACACTTCCGCCGTTTACATTAAGAATTTCACCATTGATATGTTTTGCAAGATCACTTGCCAAAAATAAACATGGACCAGCAATATCTTCAGCATCGGCAATTCTTTTTAGTGGAATTTTTTGAATTTCATTCTTCTCATAATCCTTATCATCAAAAACCGTTTTGGTCATTTCTGAATAAACCCAGCCGGGAGCGACTGAATTTGTAGTAATATTATATTCACCTAATTCTGCTGCAAGTGACTTTGTAAATGAAATCATTCCCCCTTTTGATGCGGCATAATTTGAATAATTAGCTTCTCCTCTTTGTCCCGCCGTTGATGAAATATTAATTATCCTTCCAAATTTATTCTTCTTCATTATAGGAACAACTTCTTTTGCAACTAAAAACATACTTGTAAGATTTGTTTCAATAGTTCTATTCCAATTCTCTAATGAAGTGTCATCAATTGGACCCGGTTCCCAAATACCGGCATTGTTAATAAGAATATCAATTTTACCAAAGTCTTCCAAAACATTTTCAATTAGTTGTTCAACTTCCTTTTCATTTGCAACATTTGCATTATAGGCTTTTATTTTTCCTTTACCGTTAAGTAATTCTTCAAGTTGTTCGGATTCTTTCTTACCGGAATAATAAGTAAATGCAACATCTGCATTCGCTCTGTAAAAAAGTTTAACGCATGCTTTACCAATTCCTTTTGAACCTCCGGTTATTAAAACTACTTTTCCATTTAGATTGATCATTTAATACCTCACTTTATAAAGAAACAATCCCCTTGCCGGAACAGCTTCACCGGCAGTTTCTCTATCTTTATTTTCAATTATATTTTTTATTAATTCTTCATCATAATTATTTTTTGCTGCTAATAGTACTGTTCCAATAAGTGTTCTAACCATACCATGTAAAAACCTGTTTGCTTCAACATAAATAAATATTTTGTCTCCGAATTTTTTCCATCTGAATTCCTTCAAATCACAAATTTTATTTTCTACATCGGAGTTCTTTCTACAAAACGAAGTAAAATCTTTTTTCCCGATAAAGATTTTTGACAGTAGATTAATTTTACTTAGATCATAATTTTTGAACCAATTTATTTCCCATGAATATTTATAATAAAACGGGTTTTTACTAGTTGTAATTATGTAAATGTAACTTCTGCTTACTGCATCAAATCTTGAGTTAAAATTTTTGTGCACTGATTCAATATCTAGAATGGAAATATCATGTGGAATAACAGAATTGAGCGAGTGCAGAAATTTCCCTTTGTCAATTACTTTACTTAAATGAAAATTTGCTGTCTGACCAATAGCATGTACACCTGAATCTGTTCTTCCTGATCCTAAAAGATTAACTTCTTCACCTGTAATCTGTTCAATTCCAGTTTTAATTTTCTCTTGAACGGAAATACTGTTCTGCTGAATTTGCCAGCCTGAATAATTTGTACCGTCGTATGCTATTTTAATTTTATAATTGAACATCTAACAAAATTACTAAAATTAAAATTCGGTTAAAATGCCGGTTAAAAATATTTTATAGAAGAAATGATTTAGTGAAGTTTTACACGTTTCTTAAAGTAACTTAAAAGTGCAGTATCAAAATTTTGAGATGTGTCAATTAGATTGTACTCAATTCCGTTATTCAAACATTCTGAACTAAGTTTTTGCAGATACTCTGAAAAAGTTTTTTGGTACTCTTTCTGGATTTGTACCGATTGAGTTGTTAATTCTTCACCGGTTTCCAAATCAACAAAAATTGCATCTTTGTTAAATGCAAAATTTCTTTCAACCGGATCGAGAATTTGAAAAACAATTACTTCATTTTTTTTGTATCTAAATCTCTTTACTGAATTGAGAACCATTTCCAGATCATCAAAAAAATCGGAAATAATAATTACTAATCCTCTTTTTTTTATTCTTTCTGAAACAACATCCAAACATTTTGACGTGTTAGTTTTATGAATCGATTCAATATCATTTAATGAGGAGAGAATTCGATTTAAATAAATTCTTGATGCTTTAGGCTGAAGTTCATTTTCTATTTTATCATCAAACAAAGTTAAGCCAACAGCATCCTGCTGTTTAATCATTAAGTACGAAAGTGAAGCAGCCAGTATCTTCCCATATTCAAGTTTGGAAAGCTTTCCTTCATTTTTATAAATCATTGATTTGCTGGTATCTAAAATAATATTGCAGATAAGATTGGTTTCTTCTTCATATCTTTTAGTGAAGAATTTTTCTTTTCTACCGTACACTTTCCAATCAATATTCTTAATAGAATCACCTTGAAAATAAGGGCGATGTTCGCTGAATTCAACGCTGAATCCATGATACGGACTTTTATGATAACCGACCATAAAGCCTTCAACAACTGTTCTGGCTTTTAGTTCGAGCGAATTTAGTTTTGAAATAACCGAAGGATCTAAATACTTTCTATAATCTTGACCTTGTGCCTGCACTAATTTTCAGTCGCAATTTTTTTCTTTAAAATTTCTTCCGGAGGAATTCCAAGGTTTTCTAATTCAATTTTTGCTGATTCAGCAAGCTGGTTATCCGGATATTTTTCAATAAATAGTTTGTAACTCGCTTCGGCTCTTTTGAAATCTTTAATTTCATTAGCAAGCACAAAGGAAGCCATAAACAATGCTTCTGGAGCTTTTACATGTTGAGGGAAATCAGTTTGAAGCAAATTGTAATATTCAACAGCTTTTTCAAATGCTTCATTGTCAGTCAATGCAGTATCAATTTTTCCATGATACAATTTGCCGGTTTCAAAAATCGCTTCTGCTGTATACTGGCCATCCGGATACTCATTTAATAATTCTCTAAAATTTACCAAAGCCTCATAATACATTTGATTTTCAAGAGATTTTTTTGCCGTGTTATAAAGTTCAGTCTCATCTTTTTTTGCTGAACAAGCTGCAATAAAAATAACCGAAATTACCAACATAAATAAAAAACTGTTTTTCATTTACTACCCTGAGATTTAATCAATGAATCAAAATTGAATTGAAAATATAGCATTAACAATTTTCTATAACAAACTACTTTTTATTGACCGTCGTAATTTACTTTGTTGACGTTGAGTGAATTCCCTTGAGAAGTTAGTACTTTTTTACTGATGGCTTCTATTCTTTGCTGAAGCGATATTGCAGAATGGATTGGCTGCTCTGTTATTCCTCTTTTGTTTTTATAACTTTGAAAATTTTCTCTATATGGCTGAGGAGTAAAATTAATCATTACAACATTGGCGCCAACATTTAATCCTTTTTCTCTTCCGTAAGGATCAATGGAATCAAGAGCATTAGTAGATAGGATGTTTACTTTCTTCAAGTATAATCTTGCAATTGCAATTGTTTTCAAAGAAAGAATAACATTACCTGATTGTTTATTTTGATAGGGAGTAAAAGCTGCCGGAACAAAAGGTGAAAAGGCGGCTAAATCTGTTCCTAAGTTTTTCACTAAAATTAAATCATTAACCAAATCATCTATACTTTGAGAAGGTAATCCGATTAAATTGCCGGTTCCAATTTCGTATCCTAATCTCCTTAAATATTTAATGTGGTTAATCCTATCAGATAAATTTTCATCAGGATGATGAATTGAGTACTGCATTGAATTTGATGTTTCGAATTTCATTAGATATCTATCGGCACCGGAAATTTTCCAGGCTCTGTATTCATCAAATCCTCTTTCACCTAAAGCTAAAGTTACTGCAGTTTCCGAACTTTGCTTAATAGTGTAAATTATATAAGAAATTATATCGGTATCATAATAAGTATCATCACCCGATTTAAGAACAATTGTTTTAATTCCCACATTATTTATTGTTCTTGCCGTTTCAATAATTTCTTCTGCCGTCATTCTATATCTTTTTAAAGAAAAATTGTCTTCTCTTAAACCACAGTAATTGCAGTGAGCTTCGCAGAAATTTGAAAATTCTATTAATCCTCTAAGAACAACATCATCACCACAGTTTTCTCGTCTGACTTCATCAGCTCTTTCAAAAAGTTGATCAAGTTCATACATTTCCGAAATGTTGAACAAATAAATTAAATCATCCCGAGAGAGATTTTCCTTATACAATATTTCTTTTAATTTCATCATTAGAAAAATACATCTCTATCGCCGGAATCAACTCTTTCCAGCATTTTAATTACTTTATTTTTTGTTGATTTATTTCTTAATCCGTCAATTTCTTTCGAAATAAAATCTTTTCCGATGCTTTTTGTCTCTTCTGAAGCAAAATCATTTAGATATTCTTCAAATGTAGAAATTGCATTTGGAACACAAATTTTTCCGATGTTGCCGGTTTTTGCTAATTCCATAAATCGATCACCTGTTCTATCGGAACGATAACATGCAGTACAAAAACTTGGCATATAACCTAATTTTGTGCAATCTTTTACCACTTCCTCTAAAGTTCTGTGGTCACCTAATTGAAACTGTTCCATTTCATGTTCATGAAGACTTTCTTGCGATTCTTTGTATGCACCGGGAGAAGTTCTGCTGCCAGCACTAATTTGTGAAATTCCTAATTCAAATAATTCTCTTCTTAGTTCAGCTCGTTCTCTAGTAGAGAGAATAATTCCAGTATAAGGAACTGCTAGGCGTATAACAGCAATTATATTTTTAAATTCTTCGTCACTAACGGCAAAAGGAGGTTTTTCTGCCGCAGGTGCGTTAAAAGCAGGTTCTAATCTAGGTACTGAAATAGTGTGAGGACCAATTCCATATTTTTCATCCAGATTAAAAGCATGGCTTAAAAGCGCAAGTGTTTCAAATTTATAATCGGTTAAACCGAACAATGCTCCAATTCCAACATCATCAATACCGGCTTGTAAAGCTCTATCCATTGCATAAAGTCTCCAGCCATAATCTCTTTTGGGTCCATCGGGATGCATTTTTTTATATGTGCTGTAGTGATAAGTTTCTTGAAAACATTGATAAGTTCCAATACCAAAACTTTTCATAACTTTAAAGCCGTCAACAGTCATTGGCGCACTATTAACATTCAATCTTCTGATATTATTTCCATTAAAATTTACGTTGTAAATAGTATTTATTGCCTCACCAATAAAGTTTATATCAGATTTTTTGGGATGTTCTCCGGCAACCAAAAGAATTCTTTTTTGTCCTTGTTTGACTAAAAACTCAGTTTCAGCTTTAATTTCATCAATTGTTAGAGATTTTCTCTTTAGATCTTTATTATCTCTTCTGAAGGCACAGTAAAGACAATTATTTACACATAAATTAGTAATATAAAGAGGGGCAAATAAAACTAATCTATTACCATATATTTTTTCTTTAACTTCTTTAGCAGTTTGATGTAATTCGGAAATTAACTCAGGATCAGAAATACTTAATAATGCGGCACTTTCTTTTAATGATAAACCTTTTGCATTTCTAGCTTTTACTAAAACTTCGGATTGATATTCACTATTTTTTAGAGAATTATCGTTTATTAAGTTAAAAATATAATCTTCATTAATAAATTCCATAAAAGTACCTTGGTCTTTTCTGTAGATTTAGTTTCAATAAACATACCAAGCACTTTTTTATCTTTATTTTAACGAAAATCGAAATCTTTTCTTAAAAAAGAGAAATTATTAAAGTTTGGATTCTTTGTATTAAGCAATATGAGATAGGTTGTATGAAATAAAAAAGCCGGACTTTTTCAGTCCGGCTCTATTAAAAATACTATTGGAAATTACTTTAGAAGCATCATTTTCTTTGTTGCAACAAAATTGTTTCCGTCAATTCCGTTTGCTTCTACAGTATAAAGATAAACACCACTTGTTAAATTAGATGCATTAAATTCAACTGAATGTCTTCCTGCATCAAAAGCAGCATTTAAAATTTGAGCGACCTGCTGACCTAATGTATTATATAATTTAATAGTTACATTAGCTTGAGTAGGCACAGCAAATTTAATTGTTGTTGATGGGTTGAATGGATTTGGATAGTTTTGCTCTAAAGCAAATTCTGTCGGAGTAATAACTTCAACTTCAACTACATTTGAATATTCAAATGAACCATCAAAATCTACTTGTTTTAATCTGTAGAAATATGTTCCATTATCAACATTTCCATCAACATAAGAATATTCAGCTTTTTCTGAGGTTGTACCTTTACCTTCAACAAAAGCTATTCTTTGGAAAGTTTTGTTATCAGCACTTCTTTCAATTTCAAAACCGGAGTTGTTAACTTCAGTTGCAGTTGCCCAATCTAGTAATACACCTTCTGCATTTGAAGTAGCAGCAAAACTTGTTAACTCAACTGGAATAACTTCGCCTGCAGTTAACATAACATCATCAATTGCAATTCTCCACATATCAGCTGCAGAATACGCATAGAAGCCGATATAATATGTACCGGTAGCTGTAACAGTAAAATCGTCATCAGCAGCTTCATAAGCAGTATTTGTATTTCCTGCATGATCTGATAACATTGCAATCGGATTTCCTTCTGAATCATATACATGAACGCTAAAATCTTCCGGATATGTACCAGATGCAACTCTATAATTGTAAGCAAAGTTATAAGTTGTTCCAGCATTAAATGTAAATGGACCGAACATTGCATGGTCATCTTTTGGTGCAGATCCGTTATAAGAAATATTTAACGAATTTGAACCTGATAACGGATAACTTGCAGAAACATTCCAAGTAACTCCATCATTATTAACATCAACAACTGTTAAATCAGTTGGAGCAGTTTCAAAATCCCAAATACCTAAAATTGCAGCAGGATCATAAGCCAATCCTGTTGCTTCATTTGAAGGATCTGATTCGCTAGAACCTTCAACAGATGTTACAGTATAAGTATGTTCAACACCATATGACATACCATCATCAACAAATGACATATCTGCTGTATTACCGATTAAAGAACCATTTCTGTATACATTATAACTATCAACTGCTTTCGCAACAGAAACATCAAAAGAATATTTGTCTACTCTTTGTTTGTATGAATCTGATGATTCGCTTTCAACTCTTTTTAATGGATGTAAAGTAGTTCTTCCTGCTCTAAATCCTTGTAAATCTTTTGGATCGTCAAAAGAAACAACCCAATCAGAACCTGTTGCTAATCCAGTTACAGCAAAATCATCAAATGTAATATTGAATTGATCTGTAGAACCATTGTGAACAACAGCTATGTAAACAGATTGATTTGCGTAAGCAGATAAATCAACTGATCTTCCGACAAACGCACCCCAAGCTGGTGCAGGTAAAGTTTCAGAAAAAACTTCTGTAAAACTGGCAGGCGAAGCATCTGTAGTAGAAACCATAACCTTATAAGTCTCCTTTGCCCAATCAGCATCGGAACCACCCACATTAAATGTAAAGTCAGGATTTGCTCCGAGACTTAATTGTGGAGTAATTAACCAGTTATCCGGAGTTAATGCGGAGAAAGTAGCATTATCATAAGAAAAACTTACAACAGCATAATCACCGCCGGTAACAAAATCCCATGCATCCGGTGCACCTAAAACAAACCAAGTATGACCGTCAGAGTCATTATCAATATTCTGCCAGGTACCTGGAATTGCACCACTTTCAAAACCTTCATTAAAACCACTTGGATCTAATGGAGCCGACCAAGATAGTCCTACTTCACCTATACCACCATAAGTTGCCTGTAAATTAGTTGGCGGATATGGTTGTGCTTGAGTTGTAATAGCTATTAAACCAACTATTACCAAAATGGAAAAAAGTCTCCTCATAAGACCTCCTTATGTTAAGTTATTGTGTATGTGATTGTGAAACTAATTAAGCTATTATACTAACTAACTTAATACGTTTTCTGTAATCTCAACAAAACCTCTTGATGCATTAATTTTAGTATTAGCACCAATAGGCACGGTTAATGTATCAGGAACATGCCCATGAATAAAATTATACATTACCGGAATTTTCAAATCATCAAAATAGTCTGCAATTACTTCATTTAGTGTAAGTGATTTTTTTTCTGTGTCTGTTTCATAACAATCAACAAATCTTCCTAATAATACACCTTGTAAATTTTTAAATACGCCTGCTATTCTTAACTGATTTAACATTCGATCAACTCTGTAAGGAGATTCACCAATTTCTTCAATAAATAGAATGGAATTTTTAAATGATGGGACATAAGTTGATCCAAATAAAGAAGCTAAAACTGCTAAATTACCACCGAGCAGTTTACCCTCTCCTCTTCCTTTATTTAGAACAAATAATTTTTCGCTGTTAGGATTTAATAACTTTCCTACTTTTCTGTTATTGGTAAGCATTTCCCAAAAATTTGCTTCAGCAAATTCATTAATTTTATCACCGCCAAAATCAACTGCTACCATTGGACCGGCAAAAGTTATTAATCCGGTTTTACTGAAAATTGCATTTTGAAGTGCAGTTATATCACTATAACCAACAAATATTTTAGGATTTTTTTTGATTAGATTGTAGTTAAGCTTTTCTAATAATCTACCGGAGCCGTATCCTCCTCGTATTGCAAAAACGGCTTTAACTTCTTTATCTGAAAACATATCATGAATATCAGATAATCTTTCTTCATCGGTTCCTGCTAAATAACCTCTAAATTTGCCTACATTTTTGCCGACTTTTACTCTAAACCCACATTTTTCAAGATATTCAATTCCCTTATTAATTCTTGAAAGATCGGATGGTAAAGATGAAGGTGATAAAACACCTATAAGATCATTATTATTAAGCTTTTTTGGTTTAACTACTTTCATTACCCTCAGATGTTTACTTTCCTCAATTTTTAATATAATACAAAACCAACTCGTTTGCAAAATTTTTATAGATAATTTATATCAAAATTTGGAAAGAATATTTTTATTTACATAATTATTCTTATTTAAAATAAAAAGGCGCCTTTCGGCGCCGCAGGATATGGAAAGAGAGAAACTATTATTTCTTTATTTCAATAAAGTCATTTTTTTTGTGATAATTTGATTACCCGCTTCTAACCTATATAGGTAAATTCCGCTTGAGAGATTTGAAGCATTCCAATTAACATTGTATGTTCCAGCAGATCTGAAATCGTTAACCAACTCTGCAATCTGCTGCCCCAACACATTATAAACAACTATTTTAACTTGTGAAGCTTGAGGTAATGAAAACTGAATTTTTGTAGTTGGGTTAAAAGGATTAGGATAGTTTTGAGCTAATGAAAAAGTAGAAGGAAGAACATTCACAGTTTCATTATTTACATCAACTGTTGTTGTTAATGTAAACCCATTTTGTGATAACGCTGACCAGCCCTCAGTCCATAATCCATTATTTGGATCAAAAGCACCGTTATATGATGTGGTTACAAAGAAATTATCATCAATACTTTTTGCTCCTGCTGATGCCGGACTACTAACTTCCGGGCGAGGATCCAGACTTGAATTTTGCTCTCTAGAAATAGCTCTTAACATAGGATCAACAATAAAGTTATCATTGGCAGCTAAATATGTCTGTACAAAATCTTGAGTAGCTACTGAACCAATTGTATTACTTGATCCTATATTCCACCAGTAATTATTCTCTAATGCTAAATCACCACCCTCTAATCTTGATCTACTATCTTCTCCATCTATATCTTCTACTGTTACTCCACTGCTGCTTGCTACATATTCTGTAAATATACTATTATAGTATTTTCCTCCAGCATTATCTCTGAAGTATAATACTCTATCATTTCCATCTCCACCTACTCCTGCTGCATCTTTTCCTGATCCAATATATGTCGCATTGGCTATCATTGGTATTGCATATGGTGTACCTGTCTCGTTATCATCTCCACCATCATGTTCTCCTCCTCTGCCTGCTTCATCTGTTCCTTGGATTACAAACCAAAACTGATTCTTGCCTCTCCAGCCTTGATCATAATCAAATGCATCATCTCCACAAAATGCTGCTACTAAATATTTTGTGTTTACTGTTCCACCAAACCACTCATATCCATCATCAAAGTTTGCAAATACTTCTACATATTCTATTGTAGTTCCGCTTCCTACTGCGCCCATTGTTAATCCATTTATCTCATCACCAGGAACACCGCTTATTGAAAATCCACCATGTCTGATTGAGATATATCTTAAGATTCCTGAATTATCCGAATCATCATTTCCGCCATATCTTGCATATGTTGCCGGTTCGTTTGGGATGCCTTCTATTTGATTAGCTGTGGTTGGCTGATTTGTTGTTGCTCTTCCCAACAATATTACGCCGCCCCACAATCCTCTATCTTCACTTGTTAAATCATCTGCTAAAGTTACATCATCTAATTCACTTGTAAAAATTATTGGTGATTCAAGAGTGCCGGAAGCAATTAATTTTGCTCCTCTTCTTACTATCAACGCACTTGCTCCATCTCCGGTTGTTATATTTGACTGCTCTTTACCTTTGATTACTGTTCCAGGTTCTATTGTCAATGTTACAAGTGAATCAACAAATATTAATCCATCTAACATATATACATTGTTTGATGTCCATGTTGTATTACTTGTTATGTTTTCTGTTACGTTAACTTCTGACTGCGCAATCAAACTTCCTGCAATCAGTATTGCAAAAATAAATGAGAAGAATACCTTCTTCATCAATCCTCCTATTTGTTGTTATTATATTTTATAGCTAATTCCCATCGAAAATCTTACACCCTTTTTGTATTCATAATAGGTGTAGTCATTTCCTTTATATCTGTAAATTTCTTTATAACTTGAGTTCAATATGTTTTTTGCGGAAAAGCTGAATGTGAAACTATTCCAAATCTGCTGAGATAAAATAAAATCAAGCTGAATATCCGGTTGTTCATAAACATCAGGACTAACACCGGCTGATACTTTTGATAGTCTTTCACTAAAAGTATTTAATTGTAGGCTTGCTGTTGTTCCAATTTCATTATAATAACTTAAATCCATGTTAAGAATAACATTAGATTGACCTTGTAATTCTCTGGTTGAGTTTGATGTAGAATCAATTGCTAATCTCTGTTGACGTTCAAAATCGGGTATGTCAATTTTTGAATCAACTAATGACAAATTAGATCCGAATGAGAAATTACTTAATCCATCTAAAAGAAGATCTAATCCAAGTCTTACTTCAAATTCAGCTCCTATTATTCTAGCTGCATCAACATTTTGATAAGTTACAATCTGATTAGATAAAGAAGATCCCGGAGCATATGCCAACTCAATAGGATTTTTCATGTTTTTATAAAATGCGCTTACCGCAATTATTTCACCTGGACGCGAATACCATTCCCATCTTAAATCATAATTATCAATAAGTGTTCTTTTTAATGAAGGATTACCTTGTAATTCAACATCATTAACAAATTCTTTGCTTGAATATGGTGCAATCTCTCTGAAATTGGGTCTTGCTAAAGTTTGAGTAGCAGCAAATCTTATATTCATATCATCACTCAATTGATATATAAGATTTAACGAAGGTAGAATATCATTTTCCTTAATTGAACCGGGAGCAATAGTTTCATCTTTAGAAACAACGTTCATTGATGTAGTCTCGTAACGTGCCCCACCAATAAATTTCAAATTTCTTAAAAGTGGTAGTTCAAGCATAAGGTAAGCAGCTGAGATTTCTTGATTTCCGCTGTAAACATTTCTTAGTTTAGAGTTATCTCTTATAGTATTACCAAAGTTATATCTGATTCTTCCATTAGATAATGTATCAACTTCAATAATACCATTGTTCTCTGCACTGAAAAACTTTGTGATATCACCATCAAGATTATTGTAAACTCTATTATCTGTTGCATAAGAAAAGATTCTTTCATTAAAATCTCTTTCCATCTTTTGATAAGCACCGCCAAATTTAAACTTACCGGCAAAGTAAGACCCGAAATTAATCGGAACTGCAAAGTTCAAATTGAATGAGGAGGATTTGTCATTCAGTGTTCTAAAATATCTTGACGGATCATCAAAGTTTCCACCGGAAATAGTATAGCTGGTATCGTCATTAATTAATCTTTCGAAAGAAGCAATTAATCTTAAGTCAGGTTCATTTTGAGACGTTTCCGAAAATGAAGCGTTCCAATCTGCTTTAGTGTCTAACAGCCAATCTAAATTATGTTCACCACGCACTTGATATGTTAATAAATCTCTTTCTCTAAATCCTAGTACTCTGTTATAAAATGTAGAAGTTGTATCATCAATTCCAAATTCTTGCGGCCATCTTCCTTGTTGAAAACGAGTTGTTGTAATTCCGCTTCTTGAGTAAAATACATTACCGCCAATTTGATGAAATGAGTTTATATTAAAATTTGTCGTAAATAAAGCACCCCAATTAGCTTCTGAAGTCGCTTTAGAATCATTCATTAATAATTGCGGATTAAGTTCATTAGAATTAAGATCTGTTAGAATGTATCTTCCAATTTTTCCATCATTATAAAATGAATTTTCTCTACTGTATGTTAAGCTTGCCAAATATCCTAAAGATGAAACATCGCCAAACTTGTAATTGTCACCTAAGGACATTGAAAAATTACCATTCATCGCCGGAACTTCTCTTTTGAAATCCATAACTCCATTGAAAGATTTTGAATAGGCATCTAATTGTTCTGCCTTCTCACTATCAAATCTAGCTTGCACAGGAATTGGAATGTCTAATTCTGAATTTTCTAATAATGAAGGTATTGATCTTGTACCATCATCATATCCTAACCAGTCTTTACTTCCGCCATCATAAGATAAGAATGCACTGCTTCCGTCAACCTGTGAGTTGTATGAAGAAGAAGCTGAAATTTTCATGTTAAATGAAGAAGGAAATGTTCTTGTACCAATATCAACAATTCCACCCGAGAAATTTCCCGGTTTATCAGGAGTAAATGTTTTAATAGTAACTATATTATCTAAAAGGTTAGAAGGAATTAAATCCAATTGAAAAGCTTTTTTATTTGGATCGGAACTTGGAAGTTCTGTGCCGTTTAATTGAGTTGAACTGTATCTATCACCTAAACCGCGGATATAAACATATTTTCCATCAACAACTGAAGCACCAACAACTTTCTTAACCGCTGCAGCTGCATCGCTTGAACCTGATCGTGAAATAGCTTCTGCCGATATTGCATCACTTACGGAATTTGATTTTTGTCTTTTAATTAATAAACCGGCATCATTGTTTTCTAAAGCTTTAGCAGTAATTACAACTTCATCTGTTTGAAATGATTCTGAATTTAAAGCGATATCAATTTTGGTAACTTCACCCGGTTTAACTTCAACATTAGTTACAGAACTTTTAGCATAACCAATCATTGAAAATATAACTGTGTGTTTTCCTACCGGAATAGAATTTATAATAAAATTCCCATCAATATCTGCAGCTGCACCAAAATTTGTGCCTTCAACTAGAATGTTAGCTCCAATTAAAGCTTCACCGTTTTGTGCATCTACAACTTTACCGGAAATTTTACCGCTTTGCTGTGCAGAAATCTGACTTGTAATTAAAAATCCGATTAAAATTATTTTGATAAAATACTTTATCAAAAAGGAATTCTCCTTTTTTAAGTTGTGCATGGTTCTCTCCTCCCATATGAAAAAAAATTTTATGCACAATTTTAAAGGAGCAATGTTAATTGAATATTATGGAGATGTTATGGAAATGTTAAGTTTGATTTAAGATTATTAAAAATCACCTGATGTAGTCTTCTTTTCCCCATTCCTTAAATTTATTGGAAATGTAATTTATTACCTGTTGATGTTCCTCTGTTCCGCTGCCAGTAATTGAAATAGGTTTTCCAAATGATAAATAAACCGGTTCTTTAGGATCAATTTTACCAAAATCTTTAATTAACTTTCCTGTTCCCCACGCTTTTGTATAGATTGCAGTAGGTATTACCGGTACATTATTTCTTTTAGCAAGCTTAATTCCCAATGAATTAAATTCGTTTGGTTTGAAAAAGTAACTTCTTGTTTTTTGAGGAAAGATAATTACAGATCTTCCCATTTGTAAATTTTGAGAACCTTCATTCATTACAATTTGCAAATCTTCTCTCGGGTTCTCGCGCCCCACAATAATCGGATGTCTAGCACTGGCTATTGGACCGAATAAAGGATAGGTTGCCAATTCCTTTTTAATTACATAAACAACCGGTTTCTGTGGCTGGATAAATGAAGGAAAAAGAAAAGTTTCTAAAGTACTCATATGATTTGATGCAAAAACAGCCGGACCTTCAAACGAATTTATATTTTTTATTCCTTCTACTTTTACTTTTACTCCTGCCCTTTCAATCGAATGTAAAATATCCAATGAAGATGCAACCCAGTTATATCTGTTATATATTTTTCTTTTCGCGTGATAATTAGAGTATAAAACTATTCTTAAACAGTTTGCATAAAACTTTAGTCCAGATAGAAAAGGACTTCCTAATTTATCAGCCGGTGTTTCGTATAAATCTTCATGTATTAAATATTCTGGATAATCTTTATAGTTCATTATTTCTTTGATTTTAATTGTGTGCAAATATAATGATTTTTCCGAAAATTGAAGTGTAAGGGAATTATTATATAAAGAGATTAAATATGATTAAGGAATTTTACCCAAGTATTATAAAGTAAAATGATTATTTACAAACTACTGAATGAGATGAAAAAATATCAAGAAGAAAATTGAAGTAGGGTTAGAAAGTGTGACCCCAAGGGGATTCGAACCCCTATTGCCGCCGTGAAAGGGCGGTGTCCTAACCATTAGACGATGGGGCCAATAAATAAAAAACAATCAAAACTAGAGCAAAAAAATCCCGGAATTAGACCGGGATTTTGTGACCCCAAGGGGATTCGAACCCCTATTGCCGCCGTGAAAGGGCGGTGTCCTAACCATTAGACGATGGGGCCAATAAAAAAATACTTATTTTATTGGTGGGTGAGCGATGGGAATTGAACCCACGACCTTCTGGGCCACAACCAGACGCTCTAACCAACTGAGCTACGCCCACCATCTATAATTTCATAATCAATTTATATATTTTAAGAAAGATTAGGAAATTACAGATAATCATTATGTACGCCCGAGTGGACTCGAACCACTAACCCTCAGCTTAGAAGGCTGATGCTCTATCCAATTGAGCTACGGGCGCATCTTTCTATTTGCATAATGCAAATTAAAAATCGATTTGTCGGGGCGGCAGGATTCGAACCTGCGACCTCCTGCTCCCAAAGCAGGCGCGCTAACCGGACTACGCTACGCCCCGATAAATTCACTAATTCAAATAACAAATACCATTCAAAAATGACTTACTAAAATATAGGATAGGACTTACAAAGTCAATTATTTGTGCTATTTTTTTATTAAAATTGTTATTCAAATAATTATAATTAGTCGTGAAAATAATATTATTTCTTCTTAATAAAATAATTGCAGATAAATCTTCAAATGCTGCATTTTCTGTTGTCTCACTTATTTCTATTACCGGAATTGCTCTTGGGGTTGCGGTTCTTATTATTTCACTTACTATTCTTGATGGTTTTGAGAGAATTATTGAAGAAAAAGTTACCAATCTTAATTCTCATATTATTGTCTCTGGTTTTGGTGGCAGAGACCTCCCATTAGAAAGTAATTTTGATGATATTTTATATGATGCTGCCGATACAAATCTTTCTTCCTTCTCCCCTTTTCTATCTCGATTTGTACTAATCTCTAAAGGAAACAAAACTAAAGGGGCAACTTTAACCGGCATTCAAGAAAAGAATAATCTGAATTTGGAAAAGCTAGTAATTGCCGGCAGTGTTGATTTTCATAATGGAAGTTTAATTTTAGGTAAAATTATTGCAGATAATCTAAATATTAATATTGGGGATAGTATAATTGTAATTTTTTCAAATCAGCCGGATAAATTAAGTTTTCTAAATCCACCTCAAATTTATAAACAAAAGGTAGCTGGTATTTTTGAAAGCGGGATGGCACAATATGATGAAGTATTTATTTATACCGATCTTAGTTTTGTTCAAAATTTAATTAATGATAAACATTCAATCTCCGGATTTAATATCAGGTTAAATTCACTTGCCGGCATTGAAGAAATTGTATCTCAACTTCAGCAGAAACTTTCTTATCCGTATTATGCAAGATCAATTTTTACTGAACATAAAAATATTTTTACTTGGATTGAACTTCAAAAAAAACCAATCCCAATTGTACTTGGATTAATTACTTTAGTGGCAGTTTTTAATATAATCGGCACACTTTTAATGATAATTCTAGAAAGGACAAAATTTATTGGAATTATAAGATCACTCGGAGGTAAGCGAAGAGATTTAATTTTACTATTCACATTAAATGGAGTTTATCTTTCATCAATTGGAATTATATTGGGAAATCTTTTAGCACTGATTCTATCGCTAATTCAATTACATTTTGATCTAATAACTCTTCCGTCAACTATTTATTTTATTTCTAAAGTCCCCATAATAATTGATCCTTTAAATTATTTAATAGTTTCGTTGACTGCTTTTGCAGCAGCAGTTACCGCATCTTTTATTCCAAGTTTTATAGCTTCCAGATTTAATATAATAAACGCAGTAAGGTTTGAATAATGCTTGAATTTTTTATTGCAAGAAGATATTTGAAAAGTAAACACAAGACTAATTTGATATCGGTTATATCAATTATTTCTGCAATTGGCATCACTATTGGAGTAGCAGCATTGGTGATTGTAATTTCTGTTTTTAATGGATTCGGTTCATTGGTTACTTCAATCCTTGTAAATTTTGATCCACATGTTAAAGTTAATCTTACTGAACAAATAACGAATGATAAAATTATTGAGATTGAGGATTATATAAACAAAAAATATAAACCGGAAAATATAAGCCAATCTTTAGAGACAAAAATTTTTGTTACAAATGGAAGAAATGTTCAAGTAGTTAAACTAATCGGAATTGAGAATAAAAATCTAAGCAGAATTGAAAGCAGAATAATTTCCGGTAGAGATTATTTAAATGTGGAAGATAATTTTTTTATAATTGGTTTTCCTTTGGCATTAAGACTTTCAGCAAGAGTTGGCGATACTTTAACTATAAATTCTCTTAATAATTTGGCTTCTTCGGTTTTCAATTATTCATTCCCTTCCTCAAAAAAAATGATGGTAAATGGAATATTTGAAACAAACAATAAAGATTATGATAATTCATTAGTGTTTGCTGATTTAACTTCTGTTCAGAATCTTATTAAAAAGAAACAAATCACTTCTCTTAATGTTGTTTTGGAAAATATAAATGATGCAGAGAAATTAAAATCAGATTTAGCCGATAATTTTGGAGCGGAAATAGAAAGTGTTGAATCATGGTTTGATCTTCATAAAGAACTTTATTCAGTTATGCAGATTGAACGATGGGGTGCTTTCTTGCTCCTCAGTTTAATTATTGCAGTCGCTTCTTTCAATACTTTAGGCTCAATCACAATGACGGTTATTGAGAAGAAGAAAGATATTGCAATTCTTAAAGTAATGGGATTAAAAGATAATTCAATTAAAAAAGTTTTTATGTTTGAAGGAATGCTTATAGGTTTAATAGGTACAATTTCCGGATTAATAATCGGTTTGATTGTTTGTTATACGCAGATACATTTCAATTTTTATCCTCTTGATCCAAGAAAATATATTATCGATTCGATGCCGGTAAAAATTCAACTTTTCGATTTGTTTATGATAACTGTAGTTTCGCTTTTACTTGCATTTGTCTCTTCTAAATATCCGGCAAACAAAGCATTAAAAACAAATACAATTGATGCTATAAAATGGGAATAGCAATTTATGAATAACTCAATTTTATCATGTAAAGGAATCAGTAAGTCTTTCAGAAAGTCCGAAAATGTAATTTTAGAAATTGTAAAAGATGTTGATCTGCAAATAGAAAAAAATAAAATTACCGTAATAGTTGGAGCTTCCGGTGCCGGTAAAAGTACACTTCTACATATTTTAGGTGGAATAGATAAACCTGATAAAGGTGAAGTAATTATTGAAGAAGTAAATCTTTATAAACTAACCGACAATAAACTATCGGATTTTAGAAATAAAAACCTTGGTTTTGTTTTTCAATTTCATCATTTGCTGCCCGAATTTACTGCAAATGAGAATGTCGCTATTCCTGCAATGATTAATGGTCAGTCAAAAATAAAAGCAATAGAAGAAGCAGATATTCTTTTAAGTCAACTAGGATTAGGAGAAAGACTGGAACACAAACCAGCAGAATTATCAGGAGGAGAGCAGCAAAGAGTTGCAATTGCCAGAGCATTAATCAACAAACCAAAAATTATTTTTGCGGATGAACCTACAGGAAATCTTGATTCAAAAAATAGTGCAATAGTTCATGAAACATTCTTGAAATTAAAAAATGATTTTAATCAGACTTTATTAATTGTTACTCACAACAAAGATCTCGTTGAATTAGCAGATACCGTCTTTGAAATGAAAGATGGAAAATTGGTTTAAGCAATTCCTTGTTCCAAGCTTAGGAAATTGAGAATATAATTCTGATTAAAAGATTACTTTCTTTCAATTGAAATAAAGAATCCCCAATTATGATCAGCTATTTTCTAAATAATCTATCATTAATCTAACCCCCCATCCGGTATGATATTTTTTAGTATAATTCGTTAAGTCATTACTCAAAGCAGTTCCGGCAATATCTAAATGAGCATAAGGAATTTTCTTATCAACAAAATGCTCTAAAAATTTACCAGCAGTTATTGAACCACCCCATCTTGGTCCTAAGTTACTTATATCTGCTACATCACTTTCAAGTAATTTATTATATTCATCACCGAATGGCAGCCGCCAAACTTTTTCAAAAGTCTTCTCAGAGCTTTTAATTAGATTATTAACAAGATCATCATTTTTACTCATTAATCCCGCTGAATATAGTCCAAGAGCAACTGCTACAGCCCCGGTTAAAGTAGCAAAATCAATAATTACATCCGGTTTTAACTTTGAAGCATAATGCAAAGCATCCGCTAAGATTAATCTTCCTTCTGCATCAGTGTCTTTTACTTCTATAGTTTTTCCTGAAGAACTTTTTATAATATCACCCGGCTTAAATGAATTTCCCGCAAGCATATTTTCCACAGCCGGAACAATACAGAATATTTCTTTATCAGAATTTAATAAAGAGGCCGCAGCTATAGTCCCAATTGCAGCAGCACCGCCAGCCATATCAGCATTCATTTGAAGCATTCCTGCTGTAGGTTTAATCGAAAGTCCGCCCGAATCGTATGTAACTCCCTTCCCTACTAAAGCAATGTTCTTTGCAGCTTTTCTTTTCGGTTTGTAATGAGCAACAATCATACATGGTTCATTAGAACTTGCTGATCCAACTGCTAAAATTGCTCCCATTTTATTTTTCTTTAATTGTTCTTTATTCCAGACAGATACATTAATTCCGAGTTGACTTAATTTCTTTCTAGTTCTATTTGCCAACTCCTTAGGTGTTAATGTAACAGCAGGTTCATTTACTAAATCTTTAGTGAAGTTTACCGCTTCAATTATTTTTTCTGTCTTAGAGAGAATCTTTTTCAGTGAATTTAATTTTTCTGCTTCAACAAATACTTCCAGCTTATTAAGCTTTTTTTTCTCTTTATATTGATTAAAGCTGTAGTTCCCAAGATGAAAACCTTCAAATATTGTTTGATATAAATAATCCACACTGCCAAATTTATTTTCGATTGTTTCCGATAATTCAATCGAAATAAAAATTTTCTTGTATGAATTTATATCATGATTTTGAATTAAACCTGAACATTCATTTCTAAAAAAATCATTTGTGATTTTTTCATCATACTTAATAATATTAAGGGATGAAGATTCACCTAAATTTATTCTTATTTTTTTAGCATCATTATCTTTTATCTTTTTTTGAAATGCTGAAATGTTTTTCAAATTATATTTTGCCGCAATTGATTTTACTTTTTCATCTTCAATTTTAGAAGGGAGAAAATGGTAAAATAATGTTTCATCTTTTTGTGAATTAATTTCTTGAATCAAATTAAGTTTTATATCAAATAGCATTTCTATTCCTTTTATAATTTCTATAACAACATGTTAAAAATAGTTATATAAATATAACAGAATTTCCGTTGTGAAATAATTTCATAAAATTTTATAATATGATGCAATAATTCTGATTGCAATACTGGATTGTGCATTTTATATTGGACAACAAATTTTTAAGCCGGTTAATGATCAGCAAAAATTCATCTCATCTTAGGTCAATTCTACAAGCTCTGTTTGTAACGTTTCTATGGTCAACTTCCTTTATCATTATTAAATGGGGTTTGATTGAAATTCCTCCAATTACTTATGCAGGACTTAGATATTTACTGGCTTTTATCTGCTTCTTCCCTTTTATAATGAAGAAAAAATATCTAAATGAGATAAAGAATCTAAAAGCTGTACATTGGAAGAAACTAATACTTCTTGGAATTATCTTTTACGCATTTACTCAAGGATCTCAATTTTTAGGATTATCACTGCTTCCTTCCGTTACTGTTAGTCTAATGCTTAATTTTACACCAATAGTTGTTGCCGTAATGGGAATCTTTATATTAAGTGAAAAACCGACAAAGTTACAATGGATTGGATCGATACTTTTTATAGTGGGAATTTTAATTTATTTCTTTCCGGTTAACCTGTTAGAAAATCAAATACTTGGATTGAGTATAATGTTGTTTGGAGTTTTATCAAATGCTGCTTCTGCAATTCTCGGAAGGGATATCAATAGGAATAAAGAAATTAGTCCTTTAGTAATTACATTCATTAGCATGGGAATTGGTTCAATAATTCTATTGTCATCAGGACTTTATTTGAATGGTTTTCCAACAATCAGCAATACAACTTTAATTTATCTTTTGTGGCTTGCAATTGTAAATACAGCATTTGCATTTACAATTTGGAATCTTACTCTTAGAACATTAACCGCAATGGAATCGAGTATTATTAACGGAACTATGCTCATACAAATTGCTATTTTAGCTTGGGTGTTTCTGGGTGAATCTATCAATTTGCAAGAAGGAATTGGAATGCTAATCGCCGGAATTGGAGCATTATTCGTTCAACTAAAAAGAGTATCAAAAGTAAAGTAATAGCTGATTTATTTACTAAACTAAAATAGGAATAAAAGTGAGAAAAATATTTATCCTATTAATGAGTATGTTAATATTTATTTCAGCCTGCCAGAGTAAAATTATAAATGATTGTCCGGATGGATTAACAAAGTTCAGCAAAGTAAGTCTTTACTTTGGTACATCAACCAATGAAGGAATAATTACTAATGAAGAATGGAGTAATTTTTTGGATGAAATTGTAACTCCTAATTTTCCTGAAGGAATGACAATACATGATACATACGGTCAATGGAAAAGACCGGATGGAGGCATTGTAAAAGAACCGGGAAAAGTAATAGTTCACATTTATGATATTAATGAAGATAAATCAGAAAATATAAAAGCTATCATTAACGGATTTAAGGAGAGATTTAAAGCTCAATCGGTTATTTGGGAAGCAGATATAATCTGCGGTTCTTTTTAATTAATTCTGCTTCAAATATTTTTTTGCGGCAGACAATATTTTTGGAATGTAATCATCAAGAGTTCCATCAATTATCCTAGCACCTGCGGCATAAATATGTCCCCCGCCGCCAAACTCAGCAGCAAGTTTATTTATATAACTATTATCTCTTGAACGAAAACTGATTTTAATTCCATGTTTTACTTCATAAAACAGCAATCCTATTTTTACTCCTTCAATCGATAAGGTATAATTTATAAATCCTTCAGTATCATTATCCTTAGCACCGGTTTTTTCAAACATTTCTCTTGTTACTTTCATGTAACAGATTTGATCATTTTCAATAAGAGTAAGCGTATTTAAAATTTCTCCCAGAAGTTTAATCTTACTGATCTTAGATTTTTCATAAATCATTTCGCAAACATAATTAGGATCAACATCTGCAGACAACAGCTCTGCAGCCATATAATGGGTTTCCGGAGTTGTTCTTTCATATCTAAATCCACCGGTATCTGTATAAACCGCGGCATAAATTGGAAGTGCAATTGATTTATCAAGTTCAACCAAGTTTAATTCTTTATTCATTTTAAAAATGATAGAACCTGTGGATGAATAATCAATTCCCCCATAATGATGAGGAGTAAAATCTTCGGGATCTTGATGATGATCTATGCAAATAATCGGTTTAGTCAGCGATCTTAAAATTCTTTCCATGCTAACTGTTCTGTTCAATCTATTCAAATCCAGTATAAACACAACATCCACAGAATTCATAATTTGATCGTGAATATCAGGATTATATTGTTCTATAATTTTATCTTCATCAAGAAAAATTAAATTGTCCGGAGTTTCACTATGGTTTATAACAAACACTTTCTTATTTAGTTTTTTTAGAATCTGATAAAGAGCAATCTCGGAGCCAATAGCATCAGCATCGGGATTAACATGAGTGGTTAAAAGAAATGAATTATTATTTTTGATAACTTCGTATATAAAATTGAATGTCTGCATAGTCTTTAAATTTTAAGAGAGGAAAATAAGCAAAACTTAGGAATGTAAATAGTAAAGAAATTCTTATCAGTTAAATTTTTATTTAAAAAAAAAACGGAGAACCGATTATGATTCTCCGTTAAATTCTAAAAATAATATTGTTTATTCAACTTCCCAAGTATTTGCATTATAAAGAAGCTGATGTAATGTCCCTTTACCTTTTTTCTGAGTAACTGCTTTTATCTGATTTTCAACTCCATCATCGTATGTTTCTTTTATTACTTGTCTAAAAACTCCAATCGGGGTTGGAAGATCAGTACTATCAGTTAAGTGAGCAAGAATAAAAGCACGAATTGGATTTTCATCTTTTTCATCATGAACCCATAAATCATTGATTGAATGTTTACCATCATTTAAGTCAACAACTACAGGACTAAATCCATCTAACTTTATTCCCTTGTTCTTTTCTTTACCAAATACCATTGGTTGTCCATGTTCAAGCACAATTACGTTATCCAGCTTAACATCTTTATCGGTTAAAGGTGCATAAGCTCCATCATTAAAAATGTTGCAGTTTTGAAAAACTTCAAGGAAAGCAATTCCTTTATGTTCGGCAGCTCTTTTAATCATTTCCTGCATATGTTTAGGTTCTCTATCGATACTTCTTGCCACAAAAGTAGCTTCTGCACCTAAAGCAAGTGAAGGAGGGTTAAAAGGATAATCAACACTGCCAAAAGGAGTACTCTTTGTAACCTTACCTTTTTCGGAAGTAGGTGAATATTGACCTTTTGTTAATCCATAAATTCTATTGTTAAAAAGAATAATTTTGAGATCGATATTTTTTCTGCATGCATGAATAAAATGATTTCCGCCGATACTCATTAAATCGCCGTCACCTGTTGCAACCCAAACGGATAAATTAGGATGAGCAACTTTTAGACCTGTAGCAATAGCAGGAGCTCTTCCGTGAATACCATGAAATCCGTATGTATCCATATAATAAGGGAAACGGCTTGAACATCCAATTCCGGAAATCCATACAATATCTTCTTTCTTTTTTCCCATATCAGGAAAAACTCTTTGAACTTGGGCAAGAATAGAATAATCACCACAGCCCGGACACCATCTTACATCCTGATCTGATTGAAAATCTTTTGCCGTTAATTTTGCAACATCTATTTTTACTTCATTATTTGCCATTACTTCCTCCAAGGATTTCACTTATTTTGGATTCTACTTCCATTGATTTAAAAGGTAACCCTTTAATCTTGGTAAGAGAAACAACTTCCCTTAAATATGTAGCTCTAATAACTGTTGCTAATTGTCCTAAATTTAATTCAGGAATAAGAATAGTTTTGAATCTACTTAAAACATCACCTAAATTTTTAGGGAATGGATTTAAGTATTTAAGATGAGCTTGAGAAACATTCATGCCATTAGCAAGAATTCTATCTACAGCTTCAGTAATAGCGCCGTAAGTTCCACCCCATCCTAAAACTAAAAGTTCACCTTCTTGATCTCCTCTAACTTCAAGATCAGGAACATCCTTAACAATTTCAGCAACTTTCTGCGCTCTTAATCTCACCATAAAATCATGGTTATCAGGATCATAGCTAACGTTTCCGGTAATATGATGCTTTTCCAATCCGCCTATTCTATGCTCAAGTCCTGGAGTTCCGGGAACAGCCCAAGGTCTTGCAAGATTTTCATCTCTATCATAAGAATTAAAATTTTCTACTTCAGTTCTGAATTCCTTATGGAATGTTTCTAATTCATCAACGTTTGGTAATTTCCAAGGTTCGGATCCGTTAGCAATATAACCATCACTTAGAAGCATAACCGGAGTCATATACTTTAAAGCTATTTTTGCAGCTTCAATTGAAAGATAGAAACAATCGCTAGGAGTTGAAGTTGCAATAACCGGAATTGGAGCCTCACCATTTCTACCGTAAATAGCTTGGAATAAATCAGCCTGCTCTGTTTTTGTAGGAAGACCTGTACTAGGACCACCACGCTGGATATTTATGATAACTAATGGAAGTTCGGTCATTACAGCTAATCCCATTGCCTCAGTTTTTAATGCAACACCAGGACCAGAAGTAGTTGTAATAGCAAGCGAACCGCCGAATGCAGCACCAATTGCAGATGCTATACCGGCAATTTCATCTTCCGCTTGAAAGGTTTTTACGCCATAATTTTTATATTTACTTAAATAATGTAAAATATCAGAAGCAGGTGTAATTGGATATGAACCTAAAAATAAAGGGAGATTGCTTAACTCGGCAGCAGCAACAAAACCTAATGCAATAGCTTCATTACCCGATACGTTTCTATAAGTACCTTTTGGTAATTTAGCCGGGTCTACTGTAAATCTAGTTGTAAATATTTCTGTTTGCTCGCCGAAATAGTAACCGCTCTTAAGAGCTTTTTGGTTAGCCCAAATTAAATCTTCATTTCCTTTAAACTTGCTTTCAATCCATTCCAATGTTGGTTCTATTGGGCGACTGAACATCCAGTACATCATGCCCAAAGCAAAAAAGTTTTTACATCTTTGAACTTCTTTAGTACCAAGTTTACTTTCTTTTAAAGCAGTTTGTGTTAAAGTAGTAATTGGAACTTGATGTACTTTATAACCGGTTAAAGATTCGTCATCTAAAGGATTTACGCTGTAACCAGCCATCTTTAGATTTTTAGAATCGAATGAATCTTCATTAACTATTACTACTCCGCCCTGTTTGAGATCTTTCAAATTTATTTTTAATGCTGCAGGATTCATTGCAACTAAAACATCTGGAGTATCACCAGGAGTATGAATATCGTTAGAACTAAAATGTAATTGAAATCCGCTCACTCCGTAAAGAGTTCCTGCAGGGGCGCGAATTTCAGCAGGATAATCAGGTAGTGTACTTAAATCATTTCCAACAAGAGCTGTAGTATCACTAAATTGGGAACCGGTAAGCTGCATACCATCGCCAGAGTCGCCGGCAAATCTAACAGTTACTTCGCTTAGTGATTTTACTTCTTTTCCGTTTACTTGTGCCATTTTTTTTAACTCGTTTATTTATTTATAACTAATCTGTTTGTGATCATCTGAAAATAAAAAAAATATCTAAATAATTTTATTTAACTGCATTCATTAACTTAAGAAATTCATCTGCATTTACAAATCCAGTTAACCTTTCTATTTCATTTCCTTTTGAATCAATCAATAAAACTGTCGGCATTCCTAGTATTTTAAATTTATTTCTGATTTGTTCAGTTCTTTCAGACATTGTTTTTGTCATATCAACTTTGAATGATACAAATTCTTTAGATTTTTCTATTACTCTTTCATCCGAAAAAGTTAATGCATCTAATTCTTTACAGGGAATACACCAATCCGCATAAAAATCTATCATAATTTTTTGATTATTATCTAATGCCGATTGATATGCGTCATCAGAATATTCCTGCCAGTCTGGAGATATTTTTTCAGAAGGCCAAATGAAATAAACTGCAGCAGCAAAAATTAAAATTGATAGGACTGATTTAAATATCTTAAATCCTTTTACACCCGCAGCAGATTTATCAAAAAACATAATATAAACCGAAGCAATAATCATGAAAGCAGGGAGTAAATATGTACTTAGAACATCAGGCAAAATTGGATTTAAGAAATAGATTGCCATTCCAAGTAAAATGAATCCGAAAATGTGCTTAACTGCTTCCATCCACATTCCTGCTCTAGGAAGACTTTTAATCTTACCGGAAAATAAAGCTAAAACTAAGTAAGGAGCTCCAAGTCCCAAAGCCATAACAAAGAAAATCATAAATCCGAAATAAGGATCACCTTTAGCAGCCACATAAGTAACCAATCCAATTACAAAAGGACCGATACAAGGAGCTGCAACAATTCCCATTGTTAAGCCCATAAAGAAAGCACCAAAAGCACCGGATTTAGCTCCACCAGCTTTCTGAACCCAAGAATCGGGCATTTTAAATTCATAAACACCAAACATACTTAAGGAAAGTGCAATAAAGATTCCGGCTATAACTAAAATCACTATTGGATTTTGAAGAAGTGCTCCAAAAACAGCTCCGGATAATGCTGTAATAACTCCAACTACTGAATAAGTTAAAGCCATTCCTAGAACATAAAGCAATCCAAGTAGAAAAAGTTTGCTAGTACGACCTTCACTTTGTCCACCGAAATATCCTACAGTAATAGGAATTAAAGGATAAACACAAGGAGTTAGATTAAGAGCTAAGCCCCCTAAAAAGACAAAAATTAATCCAAGTATAATTCCATTCGATTCTAAAATTCCTTCAATAGCTGAATCATTTTCTTCAACTGTTTCTGCTTGGGTATATGATAAATCTATATTCGAAAATATTTCGGAATTGATCTCATTAATTTGTGTTTGATTATCAACAATGGTAATTTCTAGAGTATCTACAATACTGTTCGGCGGCATACATGTTACATCATTACAAGCTTGATAAGTAAAAACAATCGGAATGATATAGGAATTTATCTGTGCATCTTCCGGAATCTTAATTATGCCGGCTATTGTAATTTCTCCTTCATAAACTGCAACCGGTTTATCTGAAAAACCAAATTGATATTCTTTTACTTTAGGATAAACAACATTTTCCAGCTTAAAATCATTATGCTGTAATTCAACAGTTGTAGGGATAAGAAAATCATCATTGGGCTTGTTTGAGTTTATATGCCATGTATCCGAGACTTTACCTTTTAATGCAAACTTAAGTTCGGAACCGGCATGAACTTTATCGAAAGAGAGATAGGATTTTACAGCTACTAATTCTTCATCAAAATTAGGTTGTGCCGAAATCGAAATAATAAAACTTAAAAAAAGTAATAATTTTGCAAAAACTTTCATTATAAAACTCCGTTAAAAATTTCTATTCCATTTTTGAACGATTGGAAATCTTCTGCCGTAACCGAATGCTTTTGTTGAAACACGCAAAACCGGGGCAGCTTGTTTTCTCTTAAATTCGTTCATGTCAACTAATCTTAGAACCTTTCTTACAGTGGCTTCATCTTTCAGTTCCTCTGTAATTTCACTTAATTCTTTATACTCTTCCAAGTACATTTGGAGAATTTTGTCCAATAAATCATAAGGAGGAAGAGAATCCTGATCCTTTTGATTCGGCCTTAATTCAGCTGAAGGTTCTTTATCAATTATTTGTTTTGGAATGATTTCTTCTTCTCTGTTGATGAATTCGGCTAATCTGTAAACATCTGTTTTATAAACATCTCCAATTACAGCAAGGGCGCCCGACATATCACCGTATAGAGTTGCATAGCCAACAGCCATTTCAGATTTATTACCTGTAGTTAACAGCATATAATTAAATTTATTTGATATTGCCATTAAGTATAATCCACGGATTCTGGACTGAATATTTTCTTCGGCAATATTTTCTTTTGTTCCTTCAAAAACCGGATTAAGCATTTTAAGAACTTCATCAAATACAGGCTGAATAGAAATCATTTCTGATGAGATGCCGAGATTGGAAATTAGCTTCTCAGAATCTTTAATACTTCCTTCACTTGAATATTTGGAGGGCATCATTACAACAAAAACATTTTCTTTACCAAATGCCTTTACAGCTAAGTAAGTTACAATTGCTGAATCAATTCCACCGCTTAATCCAACTAAAGCTTTTGTGAAACCGGTTTTAGAGGCATAATCTTTTATTCCAAGAATAAGAGAATCTAATAACTCAGCTTCAAATGATCTTTCTACGGATGCTATTTCTTCATAATTTTCTTCTGTATCAAATAAGATTAAATCTTCCTCAAAATATTTTCCGATTTTGACTAAATCTCCATTTGAATTAAAGCACATACTTCCACCGTCAAATATAAGATCAGTCTGAGCACCCACACAGCAGACATAAGCCAAAGGAATTCTTTCAGAAGCAGTTAACGTAGAAAGCATTTCATATCTTTCTTCTCTTCTGCCGAATGCGTAAGGGCTTGCGGAAATATTAATCAAAATCTCAGCTCCCTTTTTAACTAATTTTTTTACAGGATCAATTGGGTATCTTCTATTTTTCCAGTAGTCATCATCATTCCAAATATCCTCACAAATGGAAATTCCTAACTTTTGACCTTTGAATTCATGAATAAAAACATCCTTTGCTGGTTCAAAATATCTTACTTCATCAAAAACATCATAATTTGGCAACAGGGTTTTATTCTGAATAAATTGAATTCTTCCTTTATAGCATAGGACTGCGGAGTTATAAATTCCGGTACCAATATTATCTTCATAATCTTCAGTGATTGAACCGAATAATAGTCCTGTTTCACCTGTAATTTCTGCAATTTGATTTGAGGCTTCAGATAAGGCTATTCGAAATTCTTCTTTTTCAACAAGATCTAAGGGAGGATAGCCGCATAAGGAAAGTTCGGGGAATATAACTAAATCAGCATCTAGCTCAACTCCTCGTTTATATCCATTTATAATTTTATCTTTGTTCCCCTTTATATCTCCAATTATTGGATTAATCTGGCAAAGGGCAATCTTCATACTTCTGTATCATTTTTAGTAATTTTAATTAAGTAAAATAGTTAAGTTAATTAGTAGATTCAATAAATAAGTTACCTGCAAATTTGGGATTTGGAATTAGAAATTTGAAATTGAAAAAGCATACTATTGGGAGATTAAAAAAATGAAAGTCTTTTGGGGATTAATACTATTAGCAACAGTTTTATCGGCACAAACATTAGAAATAATTAACAGCGAATTTCTACCTTCCGCTGATACAACTTTAGTATTTTCACCTAATTCTGAAGTGACAAATGAGAAATTACCTTTAGTTATTCTGCTGCATGGCTGGTCCGGAAATTATAAACAATGGAGCAGCAATGTTGATCTTCAAAAATTTTCAGATGTTTATAATTTTATAATTGCTTGTCCCGATGGTTTTTATGATTCGTGGTACATAAACAATCCAAATAAAAATAATCTGATGTATGAAGATTTTTTCATCAATGATTTTCTTCCCTATATAATTAAGAAATACAATGTGGATGAGAAAAATGTTTTTATAAGCGGTTTAAGTATGGGGGGACATGGAGCAATCACATTTTTATTGAAATACCCTGAGAAATTTAAAAGTGCAGGAAGTACAAGCGGAGTGCTGGATTTGACTATGTATCCGGATAGATGGACAATTAAGGAAGGAATTGGAGAATACACAGAGAACAAAGATTTATGGAAGAATAATTCAGCCTACTATTTACTTGAATCCATTGCCGGAACCGACAAAGAGATAATTTTTGACTGCGGCATTGATGATTTTATTTATCAATCAAATTTTAGATTTTTCGAAAAGACATTGAATCTAAAAATAAAAGCAACATTCATATCTCAGCCGGGTAATCATAGTCATGCCTATTGGAAAAAATCTATTCCGGCACATTTTGACTTCTTTAAAAGAATTTCAATGGAGTGATTGTAAAGATTGGCTTAATTAGAATAAACGCTGAAACTTCTGATTTGATAAATCAGAAGTCTTCAGCGCTTCATAAAAAATAATTGTTAATCAATATTGATTGTTAACTAAATCTTAAAGTGAATAATCAGCCTACCAAGGGATTTTCAATCCCTCAACCTCGTTAAAATAAAACTCAATAAGTTTTGCTTTTTCTTCTTCCGTAACTTGATGATCGAGACTAGCCACATTTTTTAATAACTGTGATATACTTTTATTACCCGGAATGACGGTACTTACAGCATCAAAGCTGAAGCAGAATGAAATAGATTTTTCTATGATTCTTTCATCACTTCCTAATATTTGTTTTACTGATTCTACTAATTTTGCTCTTTGTTCAATATCACTTTTGCTCCATCTCTTTCTGATATCACTGAAAGTACTTTCGGCATTATATTTACCAGAAAGCCATCCTGAATCCAAAGGAATTTTAACAATAATCCCAACTCCTTTTTCCTTAGCCATTTCAAAAGCTCTGGATGAATCTTGATGAAGAATATTAAAAAATGCTTCTATAACTTTACCGTTAGTGGTTTCCATAAAGAGTTTCATATCATCATAAGTATCAAGTGATGCGCCGTACTCTTTAATTTTACCTTCCGTTTGAAGTCTTTCTAAAATCTCATAATGATCGGTTATTCTTCCATCTAAATATTTAGTAGGAGGATTATGAATGATCAATGCGTCAACGTAATCTGTCCCTAATCTTTTCAAACTCCCTTCAAGGGATTCTCTTATATGAGAAGATTCAAAATTGACTCCCCCTGTACTTGGGTGTCCAAATTTAGTATTAATAACAATTTCTTCCCTTTTCACATTTTTCAGAGCATTGCCAAGTCTGGTTTCACTGGTTCCATAGCCATAATTAGGAGCAGTATCAAAAAAGTTTATTCCAAGTTGTAAAGATTTCTGAATAAGTTCTTCGGATTCTTTATCGGTCATACTTTCCCAATCTTTACTTTCACCAAGCTGCCAAGCTCCAATACCAATAACAGAAACATCCGGTGCATCGTTTATAAATTTTCTGTATTCCATATTCTATAATCCTTTATTTAATTAAAGTCAGTTTCTTTGTTAGGATTTTGTTATTACTTATAAGTCGATAAAAATATATTCCTGAAGTGAGATGCTGAGCATTAAAATCAATTCTGTAATTTCCGGATTGTTTGTATTCGTTAACTAGACTTGCTACTTCATTTCCAAGAATATCAAAAACTTGAAGAGTTACGAAAGAACTGTTTCCAATTGAATATTGGATAGTTGTTGATGGATTAAAGGGATTAGGATAGTTTTGATACAATAAAAAATCATCAGCAAGAATTTCATCTTCAACATTTGTAGAAGAATCAGGATTAAAAATTCTTATATCATCAAAAAATATTTTTGTGTTTTTTAACTTATCGAACTCATTTACAATTTCGAAACTGCTAATCAATTTCCAGTCAAACTTCCCTTCAGGGTTATACCAATTATTATTATCCCAAGAACCGGTTTCAAAAAACTGACTTAAAGGAATAGAGACATAATTCCATTCATTATTGAAAACCGCAGTTGTAAAATCAATATCATAACTCATGCGCCAAGGACGATCTTCTGCATTTTCTTTCGTATCTACAAATCTTAGTTGAAATTCAGCATTAGGATTATTTCCCTTAAACCAGAAGCCAATATGATAGTTTGATGATTTTAAGAAAGACAAATCCTTTTCATAAATAAACCTGAATCCTATTAAGCTGTACTGTGAAGGGTTTTCCCATGAAATTGAGAACAGACCATTCTTTGAATCTTCATTATAGTAATTAAGAGTTCCACCAGAATATCCTGACTTAACAATACCGGTTTCTATGAAATCTTCATAAATAGAAAATTCGGTAGAATCGGGAGTTAACTCATACTCAAATTGAGGAAGAATATAAAATCCCAATGCAGCAAGAAGATAAGTATCTAAATCATGTTCGAATAATCCATAATCAGAATCTTCAAACAATCCGAAACCACCATGATAATCCCAAGAAGTCCAAGGAATATCATGATATTCAAAATAGGTCCGAACAATGTTATACCAAAGCAGTCTATGATTATTTAGAGAATTAGGTTTATAAACTCCAAATTCACCGCAGAAAATATTAACATTATATGTTTCCTTGAAATCAACTGCTTTATCAATTTCTCCTCTTACATAAGAGATAGAACCGGTATTAGAATAATCTTGAAGAGCCCATTGAACCCAAGTATTCATAAGATCATCCGGTACACTCGGCATTATTGAAGCATCGTATGGAAATGGAACACCGCCAAGAGAAACTAATGATGGATCAGTCCAGCTTGCCCCTTGATGTGTAAACAAAAAAGGATCATAAAAATGAAATGTATAAATTAAATTTTCATCTTCATAAGGAGTAAGATACTGCAGATTGTTATAACTATTAAATCCTGATGCACCAACAATTATAGTATGAGAAGTATCAATCAATCTAATTTCATCTATAACTTCCCCTTGAATTGATCTCCATAATGAATCGGAAATTCCATGCGGTTCATTTAAAATTTCGTAATAGATTAATCCTGATCTGTTCTTGAAATGTTGAGCCATATTTTTCCAGACAGGAATTAATATTTCCCCAATATTTGGATCTGTAGGTTTTGCCGGATCAAATGTATGGTTATCCAATATCAAACTGATATTTAATTCTTCTGCCCAATTTACTGCTTCATCCAAAAAATTAAGAAAGAGATCATTAAGTTTATAGTTTGGAGGTCCGTCAGTCATTGAGTGTAAATTAATCGGCAGTCTAATTACATCTGCGCCAAGACTTTTAATATTTTCAAAATCTTTCTTAGTGTATTTCTTAAAATGAATTTCAGTCGGAGAACTTTCCTGGAACCAGCCTGATAAATTTATTCCTTTATTAAAATGGTTAGTTTGACCATAGACCTGGAAAGAAACAAATATTATTAAGAAAACGAAAGCAGCTAATTTCTTTATCATTTAGTAAGCTCGTCAAAAATTTGTGAATTTTTTCTGATTAAATAATCTCTAATTATCTTTCCCGATTCACTTAATTCATTTTCATTCCACTCACTTAATTTTTGATTTGAAGGAAGAAGTGCTGCGGAAGTTTCATCTTTATTAGTTATTGACCAATTACACCAGCTTAAATTATAATTTTCCAAAAAATCAGACCATTCGTTTAAGGCAACCATGTCAATAATTCCATTTCCGGTAGCTTCGCTCATTCCCCATTCGGTAACAAAAATTGGGATACCGGCATTGATTGCTTTTTCAGCTTTATCCATTAAGTCTTTTTTGTGAGTGCTGGAATAGAAGTGAAAACTGTAAGCAATATTTTCTGAATCAATTTTGTTGTTTATAACCAAATCAACATCCTGCGACCAATTAGAAGTACCAACAACTATTAAATTATCTGGATCATTTGCTCGGATCACATTTATAATTTCTTCCGAATAAGGCTTAAGAACTGAATTCCATGAAACATTAAGAGGTTCATTATAAATCTCATAAATTATATTCGGATGAGATCCATATTCAGCAGAGATTGAATTAAAGAAACTCTTTGCTTCTTCAAGATGGTCTTCAGCATGATGATCATGCCAATCAACAATAACATAAATTCCCAGTTCGATGCAAGCATCAATAACTGTTTTTACTTTTTCCAACTCATAAGATGGATTTTCTAAATAGCCTCCATTCTCAATTCCCATTGCGGCTCTAACAATAGCACATTTCCAGTCATCTCTAAGCCATTCAATTGTTTCAGCATTATAGTAATTTCCTCCCCATTGGCTCCAAAAGAGACTCATTCCTCTAAGTGAAACAGAGTTCCCGTTTTTATCTACAATCTGGGAACCGTTAACTTTTAGTGCTCCATATTTTTCAACTATTGTTTCAGATTGTTCGTTAGTTGTTTGAACCGGATTATCATTCTTGCTGCATCCAAAAATGAGATGGGATGAAATGATAAAAATCGATATAAAAAAATATTTTCTCAACGTTCACCTTCTATAATTAAATTAAATAACTGCCTTTACTGTATCTGCCTTGATGTCTTTATTTTCCTTTTTGAATTTGATACTAAATGTCAAGTATGTTAATGATCTCCATAACCATTCCATTGGTCCAAATTGATATTTCCTGAACCAAATATTTGCATAGTACATTTGAATAGCCCAAAATATAAGTCCTAGATAAAAACTATTTGCTTGTCCAATAAACTGATAAGCTCCCAATCCAAAACCATAAAAGAATGGAACGAAAATAAGGGACTGTAAAATGTATATTGTTAAACTCATTTTACCGCAAGGGGCAAGATAGTTTAGAAATTTAGTCCCTATAGATAAGTTATAAAGTTTTATGAATATTAGAAACTGAGTAAACGTAATTAGCAAATCACTGATGCTGTTATAAATTGAATTTTGAATCCAGTTAAAATCTAATGTTAACGCTTCTTTAAATATCATCATCAGCGCTGCAGATAAGAATGATAAAGGAAGAAAGATGTTAATAATTTTAGAAAATTTATTCGGATTCTTAAAAAATTGTATCTTACCGAGAAATAATCCTAAGAAGGACATTCCCAAAATTGTAAAGAGTCTTCCACTTTCAAACATAAATGCCCATTTAGCAATTTGAGAATTCCATAAAGTTGTTTGAATTAATTCAAAAAAACTTCCTTCAGCATATACAGGTAATATATTACCAAACAATTCCCAATGCCACGGATTCTGAAGAGAAGATGAATCGACAAATAAATTGAGATAGATTATAGAGGGGATTTGAAATAGAAAAAATAAAGAAAGAGTTAGTAGAATTTTGTTAGGAACATTAAAAAATGGAATTAGAATAAAGCCGGCAGCGGCTAAAACAACTAAAATATCACCGCCGTAAAGCAAACCGTGTAAAAAACCAAATAAAAGGAGAAGTGTTAATCTCCAGACAAATTTAGGTCTAAAATCAATTCCCCTCTTTAATTGATTATTAATTATTATAAAAAAACTAAAACCAAAAAGAAGGGCAAAAAGAGCATAGGCTTTACCGGCAAATAAAAAGAATATAATATCATGGTAAATGCTATTCTCAGGATTAAACCAGTATAGTTCAAAGTACTCAAGCATATGAACGAAGAATAAACCGAGTAAGGCAAATCCTCGCAAAGAATCAACTAACAGAATCCGATTGGATTTCTCATAATTTGATGATGTCATTTATTTATATTAAAAATTATTATCAGCAAAAGAATAAATTCTATTTCACCAGCATCATCTTACGAATCTGACTAAAACTTCCCGCCTGTATTTTATAGATATACATTCCGGTTGAAAGACCTGAAGCATCAAATGTTACTTCATAATTACCGGCAGATTTTTGTTCATTAACCAATGTAGCAACTTCGTTACCGAGAATATCATATACTTTTAAAGTAACATTAACATCGTCATTTCGAGAAGACGAAGTCGATGAGAAATCTTGAAGATTTCTCCCTACAGTCGAAATGACAGATGGAATTGAATATTTTATTGTTGTTGTCGGATTAAAAGGATTTGGATAATTCTGTTCAAGACTAAAATTATGAACTGTTATATCATCTTCTACATCAACAGTAGGAGATATAGTAAAAAATCCATCGCTGGTATCTCTTATACTAAAGTTTGATTCATCAAGAATCAGAATTAAACATTCATCAGAATCAATATTTGGAGTATTCCATCTATAAACACCAAATTGAGATTCAGCAGATTGAGTAACAAAACCCCAGCTACTGCCGCCGTCAGTGCTGTATCCAATTCTAACCGATTGTACTTTTTGTGAATTCCATTTTATACTAAATCCAGCTTCTGATGTTATTGTTTCCCCGCCATTAGGAGAAATTATTGCAATACTTGGCTGAGAGTTAGGATGATAAATATCAAGACGATTAAGATTAAAATTGCCCGCTTCAATAAAAAGTCTTAAAGTATGAACTCCTGCTGAAAGATTGAAATCAGAGGAAGTAACAGTTTCCCAAGTCTGCCATCCGCCGGTATTGGGAACATTGATGGTTGTTGAAAGATCATTACCGTCAAGCATTAACTTGAAAGCACCGGTTGTAACTTCTGAAGCAACTCTAGCTTCTAAATTGTAAATACCGGTTTCTTTTACATCAATTATATAATCAAGCCATTCTCCGGCTTCAGTCCAGCCAATATTAAAACCTTCTCCAAAATCTTCACATTGTTGAATGCCAACATCATCATTAACTCTGTATACTCCTCCCTCATTGATAGAAGTATTATCAAAATATGCTTCGCCATTTGCACCTTGATTAAAATTTTCGGCTTCAATTACACCTGGAATATATGATGGATGTCCGGTATATGGAGAGACAACACAATCACTACCTGCTTTAACAACAACATTAAACGAAGTTCCTGTATAACCATCAGCGGTATATGCTTTAGCAGTAATATTATAGCATCCCGGATTAACATTTTCCCAAATCATTTCATAAGGCTCGGCATAAGCAATTCCAATTTTAGCTCCACCTTGGTAAAATTCAACCTTTTCAATTTCACCATCGTAATTGACTGAAGCACTAATCGGAATATCACTATACGGAGTAACTATTCCGTTATTAATTGGAGTTGTAATTGCAACATCAGGAATAACTGTAGCATCTTTATAAACTCTAACATAATCAACATACATTTTTTGAGGAAATACTGTAGTTCCATCCGGGAATCCGGGCCAATTTCCACCAACTGCAACATTAAGAAGAAGAAATTGCTCTTTGTGCAATTCACTTAATTCAGCAGGAGTAATATCAATTTGATGATATCGCAAATTATCTACGTACCATTCTATTTTAGTTGGTGTCCATACAACTGAAAAGGTATGAAAATCTGCATCAAATGTTGAACCGCTTAAAGTATAGCTTCCGCCAAATTTAGCATGAGTTCCATTATTAGACCAATGAACTGTACCATATGCAACATTTGGCTGATGACCAAGAAGTTCTAAAATATCTATTTCACCACAAGCCGGCCAGCCAACCGAATTAATATTTTCACCCAAAGTCCAAAATGCCGGCCATATCCCTTGTCCATATGGAGTTTTTATTCTTGCTTCAATTTTGCCATAAAGAAACGATTTCTTTCCTTTGGTTATTAATCTTGCAGAAGTATAACTTCTTCCGCCAAAATTTTCTTTTAGTGCTTGAATAACCAAATTTCCATTTTCAATATAAGCATTGGTATCTCTATCGGTATAAAACTGCAGCTCATTATTTCCCCATCCTCCGCCGCCAGTTTCTCTCGTCCAAACTGAAGGATCTAAAACATCTCCATTAAACTCATCCGACCAAAGCAATTGATATGTTTGAGATAATAATGGTGAGGTTAATAATAATAAAACAAATATTACGCTTAATCTTTTCATTGCTTCCTTTCTATTTGATTAGCATCATCTTTTTGATTTCTCTATAACTTCCGGCAGTCAGCTTGTAGAAATAGGTCCCGCTTGGAAATCTTTCAGCATTAAATTCAACATGATAATTTCCTTGAGGTTTATGTTCATTTACTAATTCTGCAATTTCATTCCCAAGAATATCATAAACTTTAAGTCTCACATACTCACTACTCGGTACTGTGTACTCAATACTAGTAGAAGGATTAAAAGGATTTGGGAAATTCTGTTCGAGTTTGAAACTTATGTTGTTGTCATTATTTTCATCAACATTAACTAATAGATCAAAAGAGAACCAGTTTATATTAAAGCCCCCTGTAACTGCCTTTAAGGTATATTCTGTTTCACCTTTTTGTAAATCAACTATTGTTGATACGGTACGCCAACTTTGCCAATCTCCGGTAACAGGGAGCAAAGTTGTTGACAAAACATTTGATCCTTCACTAAATTCTATTATACCGGCTTGAGACTGTGAAGCTATTCTATAATTTAACTGATAGGTTCCATGAGTTTGAACGTTTATTTTATAAGTCAACCAATCATCATTATCAATCCAACCGACATTAGTTCCTCCGCCAACATCAGAAGTATTTTCAGTTTGGATTCCACTCATTGCATAATAATCTTCTGCTTCTATCTTACCCGGAATTGTATGAATATCAGCTTTAGAGGAAGAATTATAAACTACTTTATTTTCGAACGGAATTAATAGTCCGCCATCAATAGATTTAATAGAACCACTAACGTATTCAAGAGAAAGTTTTATATCAGTTTCCACATATTCGTCAAAAGTAATTAAGATTGAATTTGAGTCCAAACTCCCATCAACAGATGTTGAATTAGAAATAAAATTGTTTTCACCTAATAAAGTAAAAGAAGAATTTGCAATTGAATTGAAATCAATTTGCTTATTAAAAGTAACCACAACTCTATTTTTTTCTTTATCAACATTAGCGGAATAAAATAAAGGGGATGAACCAAATTGTGAATTACCAACAGAAATTAAACCAAATCCATATTCATAAAGAGGATCATATTCAGCGTCACCAATATTAAGTGGAATTTGATCCATATATTTTGGCCATGAATGTGGTAAAAGTCCTTTAGGTTGAAAATCACCAAATAATATATCTGCTATTCCATCAGCTTCAGTTCCAGGAAGCCAAGCAGCAACAACAGCATCGCTGTATTGAAGAATAGGATTGATAATCATTGGTCTGCCTGAATACAAAATTACAACTGTTTTTAACCCGGCTTCTTTTGCTTTTTTAACTAACTCAACATCTGAATCCGGAATAGTTAAATCTTCTTTAAAACCTTCGAATTCAGCATAAGGTTCTTCTGCAATAACTATAACAGCAATATCGGTATCAGATAAATCTTCACCATTTTCTGAAAAAATTACATTTGAATGATCGGTATTCTTTTTTACCGCTTCAAGAAGAGTTGTTCCTTCAGTTATATCACCGAGTCCACCTTGCCAATAGATTGTCCAGCCGCCGCATTGCAAACCTATATCATCTGCTCCTTTACCAATCAAAGCAATCTTTTGATTTTCCTTTCTTAGAGGTAAAACATTATCTTTTTTTTGAAGTATAACAATGGATTCCCTTACACACTCTCTTGCTATATTCCTGTGTTCTTGAGATCCTACTAAATTGAGTAACGATCTATCTGTTAATGGATTTTCAAATAGACCTAACTCGAATTTAATTTTTAAAATTCTTTTAACAGCATCATCAATTCTTTCAATACTAACTTGATTTTCATTAACAAGTTCTTTTAGAAATGTAATAAACTCTACATATCTATCCGGAACCATAACCATATCAACGCCGGCATTTATTGATTCTTTAATATCGTTTTTATAATCACCTGGAAGTTGGTCTATACCAGCCCAATCGGAAACAATAAAACCATCAAATCCTAACTCTTCTTTAAGGAGTGTTGTAAGTAAATAATAATGACCATGCAGTTTCTGACCATTCCAACTGCTGTAAGATGCCATTACTGTTCCAACGCCCGCTTCAATAGCTTTTAAATAACCCGGTAGATGAATAGCTCTTAATTCTTCTTCGCTTATTTCAGTATTTCCTTGGTCAATTCCTCCGGTTGTTCCGCCGTCACCAATAAAATGTTTTGCACATGCGGCAATTGTTTTCTGCTCATTTAAGCTGTCTCCTTGATATCCATAAATAGCAGCAACTGCGGCTAGTTCGGCTAATTCCGGAGTTTCACCAAAACCTTCATATGTTCTTCCCCATTTTTCATCGCGAGGAACAGCTATACAAGGTGCAAAAGTCCAATCTATTCCTGTTGCAGCGACTTCAACTGCAGTTACTTCTGCAGCATTCCTAATTAAATCCGGGTTTCTAGTAGCTCCTAATCCAATATTGTGTGGAAAGATAACCGCATCCTTAACATTATTATGACCATGCACAGCATCAATTCCATAAATAAGCGGTATTTTTAATCGAGTGCTTAAAGCTTGATTCTGATATGAATCATACATATTAGCCCAAGATTCTGCGGTGTTTGGATTTGGTGAAGAACCGCCGCCACTTAACAATGATCCTAAGAAATAATCTCTAATATCATTTTCACTATTTAAGAAAGATCGTCCTGCTTGAGTCATTTGCCCGACTTTTTCTTCGAGAGTCATTCTAGAAATTAAATCATCAACTCTTTCTTCAACAGTTGCATTTGGATCTAAATATATCTGTGCTTTTAATGATACAATAAAGAGAAAGAATAAAAATATTTTTAAGGTGACAAATTTCATCTAATTAGTTTTTTCATAAACTTTTACATAATCAATAATCATTTCGCTTGGGAATACCGTATCCGGAGTAGGATTTCCAGGCCAGCTGCCGCCAACAGCAACATTAAGAATTAAGTGAAATCTTTTATCAAAAGGCCATGTCTTGTAGTTACCTTGTTTATCATTTAGAAAAGTATAATAAACTTGATCATCAACCATAAAGTCAATTTTATCTTCATTCCAAGTAACCGAGTAAACATGGAAATTAACTGATGCATCTTGAACAGCTATTTTACCGGTTTTCTGAGTTCCGATTTTATGGTTGTAAGATTCAGTGTGTACAGAACCATGTATATAGATTTCTTCATTTACATGCTCCATAATATCAATTTCACCAGAAGTTGGCCATCCACCGTACTCCCAATCTGTAGGAAGCATCCAAATTGCCGGCCATAGTCCTTGTCCAGCCGGAATTATAGCTTTTACATCTATTCTTCCGTATTTCCAATCTCCTTTATTTGCGCTTCTTAATCTAGCTGATGTATAATAACGAGTTCCATCTTCTGCTGTATATTCTTCCCTTAATGCAGCAATATGCAGATTTCCATCTTTAACGTATGAATTTTCATTTCTTGCGGTATAATATTGGAGTTCATTATTGCCTCCTCCATTTCCGTTAACTTCATGTTCCCATTTAGTCTGATCGATACTAGAACCATCAAATTCATCACTCCAAACAAGAGTATATCCGGGTAATTCATTATTGTTATCTGTTGAATCAGAAGGATTAGTCCCCTTATCTTTTGAACAAGCAGATAATGAAATTGATAGAAGCATAAACACAATTAATACTAATTTTTTATGTAATCTCATTTTTCTCACCAAAATATTGTATAAAGAACTGCTAAAATTAATACTATAACATAAGATGCTATGTTAAATGATTTATCGGTTGTAAATAACTTCTTGGTTATCTTAAATCCTTTAGGATCATCATCATTTTCGTTTGTTGCTAAGCTTATCATTCCTGCAATTACAATTGTAATAATAAATGTATATAACATTTGATCCATAAAAGGAAGACCTAAAGCATCAATCTTTAAGAGAAGTGCTACAGGAATTGACAAAACTGCTCCCCAGATTGCTCCTCTAGTTGTAACTTTTTTCCAGAAGAGACCCATCATAGAAACCGCAAGAACGCCAGGACTCACAATGCCGGTATATTCTTGAATATACTGAAAAGCCTGTGGAATGCTGCTTAATAAAGGAGCAACAAAACATGCAACAATTAATGCTACAAATGCTGTAATTCTACCTGTACTTACAAGTTTACCTTCAACAGCAGTTTTATTAATGTATGGTTTATAAATATCCATTGTAAATATTGTGGAAATTGAATTAAGCATTGAAGCAAGAGAAGAAACTATAGCAGCAGTTAAAGCCGCAACAACAACTCCTTTTAGTCCAACTGGTACAAAATTTCCAATCAACCAAGGATAAGCCTTATCATAATTAATTGAGCCGTCTGCTTTTGTAAATGCATCTTGGGCATTTGCTATAACTGCAGTTCCTTCCGGTTGAGCGTACATTACATAAGCAATAATTCCGGGAATAACTACAATTAAAGGAATTATTAATTTAAGAAAGGCAGCAAATGCAATTCCTTTTTGAGCTTCACGCAAAGATTTTGCAGCTAATGTTCTTTGAATGATGTATTGATTAAATCCCCAGTAATAAAGGTTTGCAATCCACATTCCACCTATTAAAATTGCAATTCCGGGAAGATTGTCAAACTCGGGATGCCCTTTTTCAAGTATCATATGAAATTTTTCACCGGCCGCATTATAGATATGAGAAAAACCGTTTATAATACCACCGTCCGGGGTAACATTATTCAATGCAATTATGGTAGTTATAATACCTCCTAAAACAAGAAGAATTACTTGTATTATATCAGTCCATGCTACTGCTGCTAATCCTCCATACAGCGAATAAGCTGCAGCTATAAATGCTAATGCAATAATTCCGTAAATAATTAGACTTCCGTCGCCAACTCCCATTATTGTATCTAATGCTTTGGCACCAAGAAATAAGACTGAAGTCAAATTGACAAAGACAAAAAGAAAAATCCAAAATATTGCTAAGATTGTCTTTAAAGTTGTGTTATATCTTTGTTCTATAAATTCGGGAATTGTGTAAAGTTTTTTTTCAATAAATATTGGAAGGAAAAACTTACCAACAATTATAAGAGTAAGAGCAGCCATCCATTCATAAGATGCAATTGCTAAACCAATTGCAAAGCCTGAACCTGACATACCGATAATCTGCTCGGCTGAAATATTTGCAGCTATTAAAGATGCTCCGATTGCCCACCAAGTTAAAGAGTTGCCAGCTAAGAAATAATCTTTTGAATCTTTCTTGTGTCCTTTCTTATCTCTTGAAACAAATAAACCTAATGCAACAATTCCTACTATATAAAGCAGAAATATTGTTAAATCAATTGTTGAAAACCTCATGGTTACCTCAATGTTCTTAAGAATGGTAATTAAAATAAACTTTTATACTTTTTACATTGTCATTCTTCCAAAAAATGTCACTGCTCAATTCTTTGGATATTTTCATTTTATTTATCTCTAACGTTTCTTCTTTAGTATTAATAATAATTTTATTCTTATCAGATTTATGATAAACAACCGGCACCTGGCAGTATGTAAAGGCAATAGAACCAATCGGCAATTCAATTGAGTCTTTTATTCCGTTAACATTATAGAAATTGAATGTTTCCGGTACCGAAGTGAATTCTATTTCATTTAATAAATTATTTTGGAAATTAATTTCTCCGTTAATTACAATAATTCCAAGTTCTCCAAATCTTGAAATAACATCTTCCTTTACCTGACCGGTCATCCCAGGCTGCTGCACACCGGTAAAACTTGGAGTATGAGAATATGGATCAGTTGGAAAAGCACCATAATCAGCCGGTGATTTATGAACACCGATTCCCTCTTTAATTTCATAATAAAAACTGTTTATTTTTTTGAGATTAGATTCATCATCTTTATTAAGTGATGATATAAATGATTCTTGTACAGCTAAAGCAAGCTTTGAAACCATGTGCCAGTATATTGAACCCAATCCTTCATATTTGTAGAACGTACCCGATCTTCCAGTAAATGATTTATGATTGAATATATTTTCATATATATCTAGCACTTTTTTAACTTCATTCTCAATAATATTAATGCCTTCTTGATCAAAAGCCTTTTTCAGCTTCTCTTTTAGAACTGCTGAATTTTTTATCTCGCCATTAAAATGATAATTACCAAGCACATCTTTGCTGATAACATCGGAATTATTTTTATTAATTAATTCCATTAGAAGTTTAGTAGATTCAACATCAGAAGCGGGAATTATGTTTTTATCCTTAAACTTGGTTAAAACTCTATTTGGATAGAGTATATAGCTATTTTGATCTTCTCTGTAGAGACTACTTTGGCGCAAGGATTTAAGTAGTTCCAAAGTCTGATCAGAATTTAAGTAACCTGAACTAAGAACAGCAACCTGTCCTTCAAGCATTTCATAGAGATAAGTAATTTGGATTTCATCATCTTTAACAGACATTAAATTATATGAATGATATAACCCGTCTTCTCTTTTATTCGCATCTATTGTATGTTCAATATATTTTTGAACAACTGAAAGAAAATCAATCAATTCATTAATTGAGATATTTTCTTTATTAAATGATAATCCCTCTGAATAAATCTTTTGTCTAAACTCTGAGCCGGCTTTTCCTAGTCCATCCAAAATTAATTTTCTTTGTTTATCACTTAATTGATTCTTTAGAAGATCAACATTTGATTGAAATACTTTATTTAGCTGATCAAAGAAATCTTTAACTTCTTCAGATATTTTAGTTCCCTTTACCTCATCAGAGTTAAGTATCTTTATCATAAAATCAACATACCTTCTCATGTAATAAAGAGTAACCATCGATACACCGTAACCAACAAGTGCGTTGTTAGCATCATTCCACTCCGGACGCTGTGTGTTCATCCATATTCCCCCGCCGGGAATAAAATTACTTAACTTTGAAAGCAACGGAACGATTAATTTTTCAAGCAGATTAACTTGATAAGGAATGTTTTCTTTAGTAAGTATATTTTTTCCATCTGCTCCAAGCTTTTCGCATAGATTTTGAATTTGCTGATCCAGTTTGAAGTCATAATCTATAGTATCATGAGGATCATGTAAAAGATTTTCATAATTTTTAATTCTATATGGAACATTTAGATATGTAAAAGTTTCTTTGTTCAGTATAGATAAAATCTTTTCAGAGTTGTGGTTGACTGAAAACTCTAACAGTTTAAGCAAATAAATAATTTGATGATCACCCCAATAACCAATATTTGCCCAAGGTTGATCGGGTTCAGGAGCTTCCCATTCAAATCCATCTCTAGTAACCCTATAAGGATTATATCCATCAACTGTGGAGCCATTTAGAAATTTAGTTATCATTGATTCAATATAGCAAGGATGAGATTCGGCAAGAGCTTCCCAATTCTGGAAAATATCTCTCCAGTTTCCTTGGTAATTAAGAATCTTATTATTTTTTTTATCTTTTAATTCTATTGAGAATCTATTCCACGGTCTGCTTGGATCTCCATGTCTTCTGCTGAATGTAAGAGGGAGATATTCATTAGTAATTCTGTTTAACTGATTATCATTAATCTCACTAACCAAGAAAAACAAATCATTTAGAAATACTTTTTCTTCAAGAGTATATATTTTTTCTTTGTACTTATCATAAAGAGTACGATTAATTGTTTTAATAAACTCTAAAAAATCATTTCTGTCAATTTCATAAGAGTTATCAAAAATTCCGCCACGCATTATATTAAAGAGTGTATTTGCAAAGTGTCTTGATGTAACCAACTTATCACTTGATAACTGCAGTCCATCCGCTGTTCCAACTAGTTTAATTAAAGTCTCTGTACCTTCTTGAACATTCTTCAAAACATCATCTTTCAAGGATGAATTGCTTTTTATTTCATTACAAAGAAAAGCTAAGTCGGATGAATCTTGATTAATTTCTGCTGTAAAAATCCAATCTTTTTTCTCACCTGAATTTAGTTTTATTTCCGAACTAATAAAGTAAGCACCGCGATTTCCTTTTATATCATCTTCATTTATTAAATCAAATCCTTTTCTGAAGTTATCCAACTGGATAGAAGAAAGAAGATAATTACCAGCTTTAAGTCCATAACTCCAAACTGTTGCTGCTTTTAATGATTCACTTGGTTCCGCTTTGTCAGAAGGAATTGAACTCAATGAAAAGATTCCAATACCAAACTCTTTTATAAGTTCACTCCTTTTATAACCATCGGCAAGAGTACTATATTCATTTTGAAATTTTTGATCAATTCCAAATGGAAGAATATTTTGAATTCCGTCAAGTACTTCTATTTCTTTAATTGAACTATTATTATTGGTTAATACGGATTTCTTAATAAACCCGTATTTCTCACTATTAAGCCAACTGTATGAAAAGGTTAAACCGAGATCCAAATTAATCTCTTCAAAGATTAATTTATTGCCGGGAATATTTTTATAAATGTTACGTTTGATTTGATAAGCATTCAAATATCTATCAGAAAAGGGTTCCCATAAATGGAATCCTTTATCGGACTTAATTCTAAAAATAGTTTTTGAGCCGGTATAATCAGCAGAATCATGAATCTTATCATCGGTGTAATATGGGAAAAGTGCATTATCCGGATTTCTTCTGCCGGCAGTAAGACTTCCTCTGCTGGAGACAAACATCCAATGATCAGAATTACTTACAATGCTCATAAAGAAAGGATTCATCTTATCGTAATTTGTTATCTTGTAGAAATCCTCGCCATCTATTTTTACATAAGTACCTGATGATTCTTCCTTATTTAAATTTATCTTTTGATTATTTATAAAAATATCTTTCACCATTCTCTTCTCTAAAATTGGATTAAAAATTACTTCATTAATTCCGGATATAATTTTTGCATAACTTTTTTAGGAGTTCTGTCAACTTTGAATAAACCCCAATATTTCTCTGCACCAATAGGATTTGATGGATCGCCTTTCCATGGCTCATCAAATGCTTCAAAGAAAAACAGAGTATAATTCATTTCATCAGCCCAATTCATAATTTCATTGTAGTATCTTTCTTGTTTTTCCTCACTTGCTCGTTCACCAAATTCAGATGCTGTAGTTGCCCATCCGGCTTCCGTTATTACAATTCTTGCTTCAGGAAGTGAATCTTTAACTTCTTGAATATTATCGATAGAATATGAAAGTCCGGTTTCAATATCCTGTCCTTCCCAAACGGGATAGACATGAATTGATATGAAATCAACTTCTGCAGACAATTCCTTTCCATCCAAAGCCCACCATTTGAAATTATCTGCAACAGTTACTTCCTGTTCAACTTCGTCTTTAACTTTTCTTACGTATTCAATAATCTTTTCCACGGTAACCATATGGTCATTCCATTCAACAAGAGCTTCATTACCTACTGCAACGGCAACAATGATATCATTATATTCATTTGCCAATCTTATTCCACTTTCAATTTCTTTCATATTATCAATTATATTTTGATCTAAAATCTCTTGTGGAATTGGTTCGGTTAACCAAGGGCATCCTTCATGATTACTGATTTCAGCTTTAAGCCAAATGCCAAGCATCATTTTTATATTCAGATTATTTTCTTTTATTACTCTTAGGATGGTCTGAGTATTTTCGCCCGAATCATAAACTCTTATTAAATTGAAGTTAGAATTCTTTGATAAAATTTGAAGATCTTCAAGTGTTTCTTCGTAAGAAGGATTTACAGCACCATCACCTCTATCGGGATGCTGTCCTTCTCTAAAACCGGAATAGCAAATAGCTCTTGTAACTCCGATTAATAAATCATCTTTTGACTGTTTTAATCTATCACCTTCATTATTCATTACGGTTGAATTAACTGATATTGATGTAATTAATATCATTATAAAAATTATAATCGTTTTTTTTCTATTTAGTAGACTCATATTTCTTCTTTTATTTATGGATTATATGTTATTGAACTGCAAGCTTTTACAAATTTCATAACTCCTTCATGATCAACTTCACCATTAGTCATGTAAGGAAGTTTAATCACCGGATGATCAATAAAGAATTCATTAAATACTGCTTCATCCATTGATTTACCTTCCGGTACAAAACTGCTTATCCAATTAGGAATCAGCTTTTTCAATAATTCTCTTGTATCCGGGTTTTCCCAATATTCTCTAATAAATGTATATTCATTATAATTAAGTGAGATTTGCTGAGTAGATTTTAAGGTTACTTTTTCAGAAAGTCTGATATCTCTTGAAGAAGAGCCGACTAAAATTTCAAACTCGCCACTTTCTGCTATCCACGTTTCTCTATTTGAATCATAATATGAAAAATCTCTTGAACTTAGATTGAAAGTAACTTCTCTGGTTTCATTCGGATTTAATTCTACTTTAACAAATTTTTTGAGCTCTTTTTCCGGTCTTACTAATGAGCTATTAAAATCTTTTACATACAACTGAATTACTTCTTTTCCTTTATAGTCACCGCTGTTTCTAATTTTTACTTTTACTTCCAATCCTTCTTTATCATTAAATTGAGAATTTGAAACTGATAAATCTGAGTAAGCAAAAGTGGTGTAAGATAAACCATGCCCGAATGGAAAGAGAGGTTTAATATTTTTTTTGTCGTAATATCTATAACCGACAAACAATCTTTCACCGTAAAGAACATTTCCTTCTTCACCGGGAAAATTCAAGAATGCAGGAGTATCTTCTAATCTTACTGGAAAAGTTTCGGCAAGTTTTCCGGAAGGATTTACATTACCAAATAAAACATCAACAACTCCGGCTGCCCCAGCCTGACCACCAAGCCAAGTTTCTAAAATTGTATGAACTCTATTTGCCCAAGGCATTGCAACTGCGCTGCCATTGGTTAAAACTACAACCGTTCTTTCATTTATCAATGATAATTCTTCAATTAATTTATTATGAGACTGAGGCATATCTATATGTTTTCTATCAATACCTTCAGATTCATAGTGAAGTGGTAATCCGGCAAAAATTAAAACAACATCAGAATTTGCTGCTAAATGTTTTGCATCATCAATTAGTGAAAAATCATTATCATCTTTTAAATTATATCCTTGAGAATATTCAATTTCAAAAGAACCACCAAACTCATTTTTTATAAGATCAAGAGCATTATCAAGTTTTGTAGGTTTTACTTCTGAGCTTCCGTTGCCTTGAAATCGAGGATTAACAGCAAATTCACCAATCACGGCAATTCTTTGAAACTTATCTTTATTTATCGGTAAAGTTTTTGTGTCATTTTTTAATAGAGTTATCGATTCAGCAGAGACTTTTCCGGCAAATTCATGATGAGCATCAATATCAAATTCTGCTTTTTCTTTTTGCAGTGATTTAGCTTTGAAAACAATTTTAAGAATTTCTTTGACTAAGGCATCTAATTTAGTTTCATCAAGAGTTCCGTTCTTAACTGCTTCAACAATAAGCTTATCATTATATTTATGAACTCCAGGCATTTCAATATGAAGACCGGCTTCAATTCCTTTAACACGATCAACAACCGCAAACCAGTCAGAAATTACAATACCTTCAAAACCCCATTCTTCTTTTAATGTTTTGGTAAGAAGTTCAAATGATTGAGTTCCATATTCTTCTTGAACCCTATTGTAACATGCCATTATTGTCCAAGGCTGAGCTTTTTTGACAGCTATTTCAAATGGAGTTAGATAAATCTCATTTAACGTTCTTGAGTCGACATCAGAATTAGCATGCATTCTTCTTGTTTCTACATTATTAGCTGTAAAATGCTTTAATGAAGTTCCTACTCCTCTGCTTTGAACGCCATTAATGAATGCAGCCCCAATTTCACCGGCTAAAACCGGATCTTCAGAAAAGTATTCAAAATTTCTTCCCCCTAATACTGATCTTTTAATATTTACGCCGGGACCGAGCAGCACATTTACACCTAAAGCTTGACATTCATCTCCTAATGCTTCACCAACTTTATGTATCAAGTCAACATCCCAAGTAGCAGCAAGAGCTGAAGCAGTTGGGAAACAAGTAGCAGGGTGCTGATCACCATATCCAGGTTTATTTGTAGCTGGCGCGCGTCTTACACCATGAGGTCCATCTGCAACCCAAATCCATGGAATGTCCAATCTTTCAATTGATTGGGTGCTCCAGTCATCTCTGCCTGAACAAAGTGATGCTTTTTCTTCTAATGTCATTTTCGTTATTAGCAAATCAATTTTAGATTCAATATCATTCATATTCTGCGCTTTCAATCCGAAGTTCATAATTAAAAATAGTAAGAGTGCTAAATTTGTTATTTTCATTTTTATATAAGTTTTATTCATAACTTCCTGAATTTGGTATATTGGTTTTTACATCAGTATAAATCCCATGCATAAAATGTTTAGCTTTTAGTCCAACCATTAAAGGAAGAATTGCTATTTCCAAATTATGCATTACCAATCTTCCTTCTAGCAGATAACTCAATTTGGATTTTCTCCATAGTTGATTCAGTAAGATCATAAAAGAATAAAAGCCCGGCAGAAAGAATCATTAAAATTCCGGGAATTATACTCAGCATTAATTTAATTCCAAGGATAGTGTCAGATGATTGAACTTCATTCGGTACATAATTAAATATAGCCAGCAGCCATCCAGTAATTGCACCACCTACACCCCAGCCGAACTTCTGTCCAAAAGTTGCAGCAGAAAAAACTATTCCGGTAGCTCTTCTTCCAAACTTCCATTCCGAATAATCAGCGGTATCAGCATACATTGCCCAAAGAATTGGAACACCGGGACCATTGAAAAATCCTACTAAAGCAGAAATGATATACGCGTAAATATATTCATCAGGTGAAGGAATAAATAAAGCAAGAACACCAATTCCACTTAGAATATTACTTGCTATATATGTATTTCTTTTACCGAATTTTTTAGTCAGCGGTTTTGAAAGAGGAATACCTATTATTAAACCAATCGTTCCAAGTACTGCAAACATTGAGAATAAACTTTCATCACCTACATAATATTGGAAATAATATAATCCGACTGCAATTCTTAGCGACAAGAAAATAAATGTAACGAGACCCATTACAAATAAAATCACCCATGGTTTGTTACTAAATAAATCCTTTAAATCATCTTTAAGAGGAGTTGCTTCTGTCTGTACCGGTTCAATTCTTTCTTTTGTAGAATAGAAAGTGACATAAAACATTCCGATTGCAATAATTGCGAAAAGTCCCATAGTCATTTGATAACCGGCGGCTTTATTTCCGGCACCAAAAAACGCAATTAAAGGAAGGGTTAATGCCTGCACCATTAATGCAGCACTTTGCCCTAAAACAAATCGATATGAATTCAGACTGGTTCTTTCAACAGAATCAGCTGTCATAACACCTGATAAAGCACCATAAGGAATATTATTAGCAGTATAAATCATCATCATGCCGATATATGTGATATAAGCATAAATGATTTTTCCTTGAACACTGAAATCGGGAGTTGTAAACATTAGAACCGCCATAATTCCAAAAGGAATTGCCGTCCATTTAACCCATGGTCTAAACTTACCGTATTTGGATTTAGTTCTATCGGCAACTGCTCCCATCATAGGATCATTAATTGCATCCCAAATTCTTGATACTAAAAATAATGTTCCAACAGCAGCAGCTGGAATTCCAAATATATCAGTGTAGTAGTACATTAAAAATATCATAACTGTTTGGAATACTATGTTTGCTGCAAAGTCCCCTAAACCGTAACCGACTTTCTCTTTTATTGATAATTTCTGTTCCATGAGTTTTCCTGTAATTAAAGTATTAATCTGTAAGTATGAACTCTTTTTTCTGCTTTATATCTTTTGATGATGTTCCGATTAAAGCAGTAAACTTTCCATGCTCAGCTTTGAACTTTCTTGTTTCTATATCATAAAAAGAAAGCTGTTTTGTATTAATTCTGAATTCAACTTTTTTGCTTTCTCCAGGGGCAAGACTTACTTTCTCAAATCCCTTAAGTTCTTTATTCGGTCTTTCTACAGAAGATTCAACATCATTTATATACAGCTGAACAACTTCTTTTCCGGCAGATTTACCGGTATTCTTAACATTCACTTCCAAAACTATTTCTTCATCAATTTGCAATTTATCATTGCTCAGTTTTAAATCGCTAATTTCAAATTCAGTGTAAGATAATCCATGTCCAAATGGGAAAAGAGGTTCTACATTGAAACTGTCGTAATAACGGTATCCGACAAATACACCTTCCTTGTATTCAACTTCTAATCCATCACCAGGAATATCACCAAACTTAAAAGCCGGGGTATCTTCAAGCTTTTTAGGGAATGTGAATGGAAGTTTGCCAGATGGATTAACATCACCGAATAAAATATCTGCGAAAACATTTCCTGCTTCCGAACCTGAATACCAGCCTTGAATTACAGCAGGTGTATTGTTTATCCACTCATTCATTTCAACTGGCTGACCACTTATTAAAACTACTATCACGTTTTTATTAACTTCAAGAATACCTTTTATTAAAGCATCCTGCTCATAAGGTAAAGTCATTTCAGTTCTGTCAACACTCTCCATATCAAAATCATGATTAAGTCCCATAAACATAATTACATAGTCAGAATTCTTAGCTGTTTCAACTGCTTCATCTCTTAATCTTTTTACGTAATCTGCATCAGATTTACCGGTATCAATTCTACCATCAGACCAGTTAAATAGAGTAGTAGATTTATAACCTTGAGCATAATTGATATTTACAGAACCACCCAATTTATTCTTTAATCCTTCAAGAGGTGTAATTTCGTATTTTGCTTTAATAGCAGAACTACCTCCTCCATAAGCATGTTTGCGGTCTGCATTTTCTCCAATAACTGCAATTGATTTAATTTGCGTTTTATTTAGCGGAAGAATTGAGTTTTCATTTTTTAATAACACAACCGCTTCTTCAGCAATTTTTCTTGCAGATTCAAAATTTCTATCAGATACGAATTCACCAGTTGATCGGTCTTTGTTAAAGACGTTTGTACGATACATTACAGTTAATATTCTTCTTACTTTATCGTTGATTATTTCTTCAGCAACTTCTCCATTTTCAACTGCTTCCTTAAGGGCATCGGCAAAATAATAGTCATTATAAGAACTTTTATTAGTCCCCATTTCCAAATCCAAACCGGCTTTAGCAGCTTTAACAGTTGAATGAGTGCCATCCCAATCAGAAATAACAACGCCTTCAAATCCCCATTCATTTTTCAAAATATCTGTAAGTAGATATTCGTTTTCACTGCACCAATCACCACGGAATTTATTGTAAGCTGACATAACGGTTAATGATTTACCTTCAATAAAAGCAGCTTCAAATCCGGGTAAGTAAATTTCTCTAAGTGTTCTTTCATCAACTTCTACATTTACTCTAAATCTTTCGTACTCTTGATTATTCAAAGCAAAATGTTTGACACAAGCAGCAACATCCTGGCTTTGAACTCCTTGAATGTAAGGAACAGCTAACTTTGAAATAAGTAATGGATCTTCAGACATATACTCAAAATTTCTACCGCAAAGTGGAGTTCTATGAATATTTATTCCTGGTCCAAGAATAACATCTTTTCCCCTGCCTCTTGCTTCTCTTCCTAAAACCTGACCAAATTCCAATGCCAAATCGGGATTCCAAGTTGCGGCTAATGCAGTTCCAACCGGAAGATAAGTTGCAAAATCATTATCCAATCCTGCAGGATCCCAATCATCTCTATTTATTTCTTCCCTAACTCCATGCGGTCCATCAGATAATTTCCATTCGGGAATATTCAATCTCTCAACGCCTGCACTTGTAAATTTAGAATTAGCATGTATCATTGATATTTTTTCATCAAGAGTCATTTGATTAATCAGATTATTAATAAATTTTGTTTCATCTGATGTCTGTGCATTTATTTGTGTCATTTTCATAAATATGAATAGAGTTAGTAATATTGTTAGCTTTTTATTTTTCATATTATTTTCAATTAAGAATGATTTTTTGAGTTAGATTTTCAATCATTATCCAGAATTCACCGGGTTCAATAGTTTTGATATTTTCTCTATTATGAAACGACAATTGATCCGGGGTTAAAATAAAATTAACAGTCTTCTTTTCTCCTGGTTTCAGATCAATTTTCTGAAATCCCTTTAACTGTTTTACAGGTCTGCTTACACTGCCGTAAACATCTCTTATATACAATTCAACTATTTCTTTCCCTTCACGATCTCCTGTATTAGAAACTTCAACAGATACTTTTATTGTATCATTAATTGAATCAGCATTTGAGACTTCAAGATTTTCATAACTGTAAGAAGTATAACTTAATCCATATCCAAAATTCCATTGCGGAAAAGACCATACATCTTCATAGGCTTCAATTGGTTTATGATCGTATGTTGTATTACCAGCAGGATATTTAGGATATGTAAAAGGAAGTTTAGCAGAAGGATTAACTTTACCTGAAATAATATCAACAGTTGCATCTGCTCCTTCTAATCCGGGGAGCATACCTAGAACAACGGCATCTACTTTATCAACAATTTTACTTATTAGTCGAGGTCTTCCTTGATATAAAACAAGAACAATTGGTTTACCAGTTTTGGATAATTCATCAATAAGTTTTAATTGAGCTTCATCAAGTGTTAGATCTTTAATATTACCCGGAGTTTCACAATATGGTTCTTCGCCAAGTGAGGCAATAATAACATCAGCCTTTTCTGCTGCTTTTACTGCTTCATCAATATCAATAATGCTGTTTGTTGTAACACCTTCAACATATTCAACATTATCGTTTCCGTATTGCAGCTGCAAGGCTTCATATAAAGTATTTTTTTCTTGAGGATAAAGTTCTTCTTTGTTCCCCTGCCAAACATAAGACCATCCGCCGTTTAAATACATAAGTTTATTTGCAGTCGGTCCTGTTAATAATATTTTTAAATTATTCTTAAGAGGTAAAATCGATTCTTCGTTTTTAAGCAGCACAATTGATTCTTGAGCAGCTTTTCTGCTGAATTGAGCCGATTCTTCAGAAGAGAATTCTTGAATAAGAGATTTATCGGGATAAGGATTATCAAATAATCCTACAATGTATTTCACTCTTAATATTCTTCTAACAGCATCGTCTATTCTAGAAATCGGGACTTCACCTTCTTCGGCAAGTTCTTTTAATAGAACTGCAAAGCTTACATCCAGTGGAACCATACTCATGTCAATTCCAGCCATCACCGCAATCTTTACTGCTTCTTTGGGAGTACTTGCAATTCCATCACGAGTATGAAGTCTTTTAACATCAAGCCAATCCGATACAACAAATCCTTTGAATCCCAATTCATCCTTTAAAACTTTTGTTAAAAGATTATAATCGGAGTGAACAGGAATGCCGTTAATTTCTGACGAATTAACCATTACAGTTAAAGCTCCGGCTTCAACACCTTTAGCAAAGGGCGGAAGAAGCAGATCTCTTAATTTTCTTTCCGGAATCCAAGCCGGGGTTCTATCTTGTCCGTTATTAGGAATGCTGTAGCCGATATAATGTTTTATGCATGCTGCGCCTGAAGTTCTTGCTGAAGGATCATTTCCTTGAATACCTAAAACATATTCGTACCCAAATTGAGAAGCGAGATATGAATCTTCACCAAAAGTTTCCCAGAATCTTGGCCAATAAGGTTCTCTTCCCAATCCTAAAACCGGATTGAAGTTCCAAGGAATTCCGGATGCTTTCATTTCCAATGCTGTTATTTCTGCCGACTTTCTAACAAGTTCTTTATTTCTAGAAGCAGCTAATGAAATACTTTGTGGAAAGAGAGTTGCGTTTAAAGTGTAATTAGCTCCATGAATAGCATCAATTCCATATATTATAGGAATTTTAAGTCTGCTCTCTTCAAGAGCAATATCTTGAAGCTGAGTTATAACTTCATGCCATTTATCAATAGAGTTTGCAGCTTCGCCGGTATTAAGAATAGAACCAACTTTATACTTTAAAATCAGTTCTCTGGTTTTGGCAAGATCAAGATGAATTGGTTCGGTAACAATTCTATTTCTACCTTCTTCAGTTATTGCTTCTAATGACACTTGAGTCATTTGACCGACTTTTTCTTCAAGTGTCATTATTGCAATTAAACTATCAATTTTATTTTCAAATTCATCTGAAATTATGTACTGTGAATACAATTGTGTACACACGGATAATAAAAGTATAACAGTATATCTTAATTTCATTCAATTCAATCGTTTAGTTATTTTATTCAGTAATTAGAAATTAATTCCTATAGTAAACTTCTGTACTTCACTTAACAATCCGAATTCAGAGTATGAGTAATTAAAAGTAATATTCACATTACCAAATAAATTTTGAGAAAGACCGGCTCCAATAGTAAATGATTCTTCGCTATCGGCTAGGAATAAAGATTTGTAGCCTCCTCTTATAGAAAATATTTGATTAAACGTGTACTCACCGCCAATATTAACACTTTCATAATCGTTGTTAGGATGTGATGCATCAACGGCGAACATTAAACTATGATTTTCACTTTCTACAGCTTTGTATGATAAGCCGACCTTAAATCCTAGTGGAAGATCCCACTTATCTGTTTGAAGTACGGTTGGAATTCTATCATTATTACCGGTTGTAGATTCATCCGGATCGTATAAAACTACTCCTGTATTTCCGGTTAATGACATTTTATCACCAAAGTTGGTAATAGCCATTCCGAGTGTAATTCCATCAAATGGAGTATTGTATAATACTCCCATGTCAATAGCAAAAGCATAATCAGACATGTTCCAAATACTTTGATAAATTACTTTCGGATTAAAACCGATTGAAAAATTATCGGTAATGTTAAAAGACCATGCTATACTGAATGCTAAATCTTTAACAGAAAAAGTTTCTCCGGTACCATTCGGCTCTTCAATTGTAGTAACATTCATTTCACCGTAATCGGAGTTAATAAAACTAACCCCGATTGTACCGAATTCACCAACATTAACGGACGCAGCTATAAAATTATATCTTAAATCTGCAATCCATAATGTATGATCGACCATAAAACCATTTTTACTTAATCTTGATAATCCGGCAGGATTCCAGAATATAGCAGAGGGATCATCTGCAACCGCAACAAATGCACTTCCCATTGCAGTGGCTCTTGCTCCTTGACTAATATTCATAAAAGGAGCTGCAGTTGTTCCTCTCTTAGAAACATTTGATTCGAAATTTGTCTGCTGAGCAAACAACACTAGATTTATAAGAATTAAGCAAATTACTATTTTTGAAATTCTTGCAATGAACATTGTCAATTTCCTTATTTGATTATCGCAAATTTGCCAATGTGAGTACCAACTCTTGGTGCATCAACATGGTATATATAGAGTCCATAAGCTACATCCATACCATCATCAGTAACTAAATTCCATGAAACCGAACCGTCATTAGGAGATGAATCTTTGTAAAGAGTTTTTACCAATTGACCCGCAACCGTATATATCTTTATAGTACATTCGGCAGGAAGATTTATAAAATCAATTCTTCTTTCACCTCTGCCTGTTTGATTTAAGTTTCTCTTTTCCCACTTTGCTGCTGCAATGTATGGATTAGGAACTACTGAAATATCCTTCAGCTCATTTTGCGCTTTAGAATTATCTACAGAAGCAGATTTAGTGGAGAATGTGAAATAATCATTTGACTTAAACGGTTTTGTAGTTTTAATCTGATATATATCACCAGGCTGAGGATATCTAGGTTGATAACCAATTCCAGCCGGTTGATTATAGGTAATCTTCCATGTTAATCTGAATGCATTATTTACATACTCTATCAATGTTATATGATCACCAATAGATAATTTACCGTCACCATTTGTATCAAATACTTCGGCTTGAGTAGTATCATTAGTAGTTTTATTAAATACTAAGAAATTAACCGGAATATTAAAGAATGGCGTTGTTGTTACATCGGAATCATAAAATTTAATTTCATAATCAGAAGGCCATTTAACATTTCTTGCAGGAGAACTACTGTCGGGTATTACATTCATAGTTAAATTGCTTTCGCCTATCAACCAACCTGTTGATGTATCTATTATACTTATCTCAGTTGAATTATTTATCGAAACAGTCATACCATCAAAAGGTGTACTGAATTTACCTGTACCAATATTTGATGAATCCTGAGTAACCAAAGTATCCAATGAAGATTCGAATGTTCTTATAATATTGAACTGAGTTGTTTTGTAACTTGGGAAATCCCCGTCTGAAACAAATTCTACTTTATAGCTGGCACCTTCTTTTATTTCACTAGGATTAAGAATTGCAACTGTAAGAGAACCGGTTCCAACACCTTCCTTTACTTCAGTAGTACTTCCTAAAATATCAGGAGGTAAATAACCAGCCGCCGGTGCATTTGGAGTAACAACAGCACAGTTAATATCTATAAACTGAATATTACCGCTGAAATCTTCTGTAATAGTTTTTGTACATTCCGAAGGTGTTAATCCTTTTGTTCCAAAAGTAGGATCACCTTGATCATATGATACAACTGCATAATAATACTGCACACCGTTTTCAACATCTTCATCTACAAAAGAGTGCTGCAAACCTGTGTCGTTTCCTCTCCAGAAACTTGCACCGTTAATTCCAACAGGATCGGGACCAGAAATTCCATTCTTTAAGTCAAACTGAGCTATCGGTTTATAAAATTTTGGTTCCCCTTTAGAGTCAGTAATAATTTTTATATCATTAAATTCAGGTTCTGTACTTCTATAAATTACATATCCCTCAAAGTCTTTCTTATAGCCTAAAGTCGGATCATTCTGTTCATAACCCAAGAAAGGATCTCTTGATTCTTCAGCAATTGCATCCCAATATAAGAATACTTTACCGTCACCGGGAATAGCTTTAACTGTAGGCTTTAGCGGAGGTTTAGAGAAATTATAGTTAGCATTGTAAATCTGCTGAACAGTTTCTTTATTGAATACCAAATCTTCAAGATTGCTTCCGAATACCAAAGCCATTGAAAATCTTTCACGTAAGTTTTTATCAAGCGGGAAAGTACCGGATGCAAAAACCATACTAATATTAGCTCTCTGTAAAGAGGTATCAAAGTTAGCTTTCTGCATTCTTAACCACATCGCTTCATCATCTTTAGGCCAGCCGCCGCCTGTACCGCCGTCACCTAATCTATAAATTGAAAGACTTGTTAAACCAATTTGATCAGATTCATCTTTGTCTGTTCTGTCAAAGTTCGGCTCACCGTCAGTTGGTATTCCATCACCTTCACCTTGGTCGGGACTAACATAATTAATATCAAAAGGACCAATACCATCTTGTCCAACGTCATTGTTCAACGGTTCATTTTCATCTGCATCCCATTGACCGTTATTATTTATATCGAGATAACCAACCCAGTCATTATCATTATCAACATTATCATCTCTTCTTTCATCTACCATTCCATCCCCGTCATCATCAATTCCGTTGGTACCATTGCCAGGACTTTCCAAATAGGCATAACCGTAATAACCGGTTTCCCAGGCGCCCGGAGCTCCTTTACCATCATTATCATATGCATAAGCCAAGTCAAGTAAAACATCATAAGAAGCGTTATCATCTGCATTATCACCCGATCCGCCAACACCGGTATCGGTATAGAATCCAAAGAATGTCTTTTTATAATCAAAATCAGATATGTTTACTATGTCATAATGCCAGAAAATGATATCTTCGGCAAGAACATGCGACCATTGAAAACCTCTAACTTCAACTCTTAATCCTAGTCCTTTTCTATCTGGGTAACCATTTATAGGAAGGAAATTATAAGGAGATCTAGACCATTCACCATCTTTCGAATCATCCATAACAAAGAATGTTTCAAAATCGGCATTAGCAACACCTTTACCAAAGTAACCAAACCATTGACCATTCCATGAAGGATCAATATTTGGAAGAGCAGCAGGCCATTCCTCAGGCCAAGATGTAGGATCATTACTAAAAGCCGGTTTTTCTGATCTTGGATTTATATAACCCGGAACAGGTTCCAATCCCCAAATTGTACCGTTTAACGGATCCTTATCCATCCATTCTCTGTATGATGTTTGAAGAGGATGGAATACCAAAGAGTCGTTAGGATCGGGAGTTAAAGTATTTGGAACCTTAACCTCAGTAGTTATTAAAAGAGCAACGCCGTCAAGGTAATTATGACCACTACCTTTAGGCCACTCACCAGAAGGTGAAAAGGGCCATTGACCAACTTCACCGTTGTTATAAAAAAGAGTTCTCACCAGGTTGCCATCCATCAAACCCTCTCTTCTATACTGGATATCACCCAGCGGTTCATCACGATATTTTTGAGTTTGAGGATTTACTTGAGCAAATAATTGCGAGAATCCTAAAAGCAATAAAAGAATTATAAATGATTTACGAAACATTATAAGTTCCTCCGTTAGAGAATATTTATCATTAGAAACCAAAACTTACTCCAAATCTAATTTGTCTTGGTGCGGAATACATAGATGGATTCATCACATATTCTTCTAATGTATTTAATCCAATTATTTCACCGGCAAATTTTGTATTTAGATCAGCGCCGGCTCTTCCGGTTGTAGAGTATACACCGTATTCATTTCTTATATCAAATAAATTATATACCAATAAATAAGTATGTAATCGAATTCCATAAATATCGAAGAATTTATCGGCTCTCAAATCAACATTAAGAGTGGTAGGTTTTCTGCCGCCGTTTTCAAATCTTACACCGTTAGAAATTCTAATATCTTCGGTAAATGGAGTACCTGAACCATACTGCATAATTAATCCAACAGTCCAGTTGCCGATTTCACCAACTGTGGCGGTAAAGTTAAGAGTTGATCTCTGATCCCAATCTAATGGAACAACTTTCTTTTCCGATTCAACAGGTGGATTGGTTTGATTGTCATTATAAACTGAGAAAGGATCAGAAGAGTTACCTTCAGCAACTTGATAAGTATAATCTATTTTTGCACTGAAGAAATCAACAAATCTTCTTTCCAAGGTAAGAATAATTCCTTTTACGTTTCCATAATCTTTATTGATAAAACGAGCATACTTAAATCCTTCATAGGTATTAATAATTTCCATACCAAGAAGATTTCTTATGTCTGAGTAATAAGTTGTTATGTCAAGTGATATATTAGGAAATACAACTTGCTGTAAACCTAACTCATACTTAACTGTTTTTTGTGCATCTAAATCGGGGTTACCTGTAATTGATGATAAGGACTGTCCCCCTTCAATAATATATCTGTCATTTCTGTATAGGTTTTCAAAATTCGGAATCTGGAAAAAGTGACCATAGGAGAAATAAATTGCGCCTTGATCAGAAATTGGGAATGATACACCTATCCTAGGACTTAACTGATATTTAGCTTTTACTTTTTCAGTAATTCCAGCTCCCGGGAAGAAAGGATTTGGATTAAGTAAAGAAGGATTTCTCAAATCAACCGGAAGTGAAGTATTGGCATTAAAGTAATCCAATCTCAATCCGGCATTAATAATCATTATATCATATTCCATTTTATCTTGAACATAGGCAGAAAACTGATAAGGATATTTTTTATAAGATTCGTTTCCAGGTGTACCAGGTTCTCTATATCCCAATGTAAATATTGGTATATCGTTTTCGTCTGTTTGATCTTCTGTAAGATTAACAATAGTTTTCCAAGAAGAAGATATTTCATGCAATTGAGCTTCTGCCCCTAACTTAATTTTATGTTCTTTAGATACTTGAGATTCAAAAGTCCATTGAGCAATATTAGTTTTTGTGTATCTTCTATATCTTTCACCGTTTGTTCCGCCGAATCTATAAGTATAATCGGAAGTTGGAATGCCGTTAAGAGGATTTTGATATCTAGCATCAAATTCATCTTCGTATAAGTATCCTTTGAACCGGTATAAATTGGAAGCAAATTTAAGTGATGTAAAAGTGCTTTGAGAAGGATAGAAGGAAATTTGAAGATTATGAATTAAGTCATCACTAAAATGATTCATGATTCCATCCGGAGCCCATCTGTAACCATGATCATAATATTTATTTTTTGCATCATCAAAAAAGAAAGAATAAGCAAATTTCCAATCCGGTAATGAATAACTTAATTTAGCATTAGCAGAAATTCTCTTATTTGTATTCATTGCAACATATTCACCGTCTCCGGTTGGCAAAAATGGAGAAATATCTGTAGTGTTATAAACTCTTTTACCGTATAAATGTCCTTTTTCTTCAAGATATCTTGCAGTGGCAAAGAAATTTAATCCATCTAAAATTTGTGTAGGACCACTTAATGAAGCTTGAAAATCTTTTATTGATAACGGATCAAAGCTATTCAAATTGTAGAATAAATCGTTATTTGATGTATAAAAAGAACCAAAATAAGCTGCAGCAGTTCCTTCATAATTGCTGGATCCTTCTTTAGTAACAATATTTACAACACCTGATAAAGCTTGTCCGTACTCCGCATTAAATGTACCGCTAATTACTTCAAGTTCACGCACAGAACTGTTTTCGATATTTACGGAATTAGACCCGCTGAAAACATCAGTTACAGGAATACCATCAACTAAATATGCAACTTCGTTTGATCTTCCTCCTCTGAAGTGACCGTTAATTACACCTGCTTGTAGGTTGATCACCTGCTGAATATTATCTACCGGAAGAAGTTCAATATCTTTTGAAGAAACTGTAGCTTTTGTTGAAGTTAAATCTTTTGTAATCATAGGTCTTTCAGCAGTAACAACCACGTCCTGCCCTAACAAAACTGATTCAGAGATTAACTCTAGATCAAGTTTTGTAGTAAGATCTATTTTCACAATTAAATCATTAACAATTGTTTTAGCATACCCAACAGAACTTATAGAAACTTGATAAGTACCTGGAGGAACATTATTGATATAATAATAACCATCTAAATCCGCAGCAGCACCAAAGTATGTGCCTACAACAACAACGTTAGCTCCAATAACAGGTTCACCGGTTTCTTTATCTGTTATATAACCGGCAATTTTACCGGTTTCGCCAGCTTTAATGATTAGCAGAGGCATAATCAAAAAAAGACTTAAAATCTTTACAAATAAATTCATTTTCCTCGTCAACATTTTATTCTTCCAAAATTTTTAATAAAATAAGAGGCATGTAGTTTTTACATGCCTCTAATGAGGTACTTATGCTACTTAATTAGGAGCATCTTTTTGGTACTAACAAAACTTCCTGCTGTAATTCTATATAAATAAACACCACTTGCTAAAGATGAAGCATTAAAACTTACAGTATGAACACCGGCATTTTTTACTTCATTAACTAATGATGCAACTTCTTGACCTAATATGTTGAATACTTTTAATTCAACTAAATTAGAAGAAGGAATAGAATATTTAATAACTGTTGATGGGTTAAATGGGTTTGGATAGTTTTGACCAAGATCAAAAGTATAAACTATTGTTTCTTCATCACTATCTACATCAACCATTTGATCACCAATCCAAGTGTATGTCCATCTTGAAACATTATTCCAAGATTGATCTTCATTATTTGGTGAATAAGTTAAAATACCTTCTCTTTCGCCAGTTGCGTCAGCATCGTTAAAAGCGTAATCTAAAGGAATTCTCATTCCTACTAATGGTGAGAATAAATCATCCGGATTATCTGGAATAGCTGCTAATTCTGCAAATGATAATTTACCTTCAATTATATAACCACTAGGGAATTTTTCTTCAAATACATAGCTTTCACCAGGACGTTTAATAAATTTACCGCCAGGATTATCACTATAAACACCATTTGAAATGAATCTTAAATGGTAATCAGGTTCAGAACCTCTCTTATAACCAGTATGAGAAGGACCTCTCCAATCATAAAGACCGAAGAATATATCTGCACCATCTGTTAAATAAGTTGCAAGTGTTGTATCTACTGAATTTACATCATCTGTAATATCGAAAGCATAATATAAATAATCATCATCAACTGCTAACCAAGCTTTTACTGATAAATCTGCATCACCATCAATTTGCTGATTTGCAGGGATAAATCCTGTACCTTCAGAAAGTTTTATTGAAAATTCAGGTACTGATGACCATTCACCAAGATTACCATCAGCAGCAAAATTTGATGGTGCTGTTGGATGAATTGTAGGAACACCTTGTGCTGTATTTGAAATTGATTCTGGTGAAGGAACACCAATCGGACTTGCATTTCCTGCTGCATCATTACAAACAACTGCATAATAATATGTAACTGTTTGATCATTTATAGGAGCTTTAAGAACATGGTTTGCTGCTTGTTCGTTCTCAACTATTCCCATTTTTACTACTTCAACACCTTCGGCAGTTACATCAGTAATAGGATTAAAGCTGTAATATACATCATAAGTTTCATTTGATTCACCAGGAACATCAGCCCAGGTAATTAAATTTACATATGATCCCGGAGATACTGTTACTAATTCAGGAGCTAAAGGAGCAACAACGTCAAATTCAGGATTACCAGTCCAAACATCATCAAGATAAACAACTTTTTTTGCACCGGCTGTACTTGCCATTAATATTTTAACTTGTTTAACTCTTGTTGAGTCCATTTCACCAGGAGTAGTTCCGCTTCCATTCCAGCCGCCGTCAAATCTTGAAAAATCTCTTAATGGAATAGAAACTTGTTTCCAAGTACCATCATAATTAACCATTGATTCTTCAATCATATATCCGGCTTCAAACATTAAGTCTTCACCGTCGCCGTCTGTATCATCATCGAGAATAACAGCTTTTAAAGCGCCTAAACCAGCATCAGCTTTAATTTTGAATTTCAATGAGTCAACTGTCCATCTATAACCTAAATTCTTTAATGAATTTAATGTCCAAGTTGGACCATCCCACATAGCCCAATCACTTCCTAAAGTCCATTTGATTGAGTTTGTACCAGGAGTAGAAGCTTGTTCATTTGTAATTTCAATTGCATGATCGCTCCATCCGCCTAAACCTAATGAAACATCACCAGGAACAGCAGCACCGTTAAAAAGAACAACCGGATTTTCTGCAGCACCTCTTAAGTAAAGTTTATCAAGAATAATAACACCTTGAGAGAAATCTCCTTCCCCGGCTCCACTAATTGAAAACTCGAGTGAGAAACCTTTAATTTTGTCGAGGTCTAATTGACCATTACCAGGAGCACCTGACCAACCAGTTAGGTTAAATCCTTGTCCCTCAAAGCTTAAATTATTTTCTAATGGCATTCTCCATTCATTCCAGCCTGGTTCGCCATCAAGTATGTAAATCATTGAATAATAATATTCAACATCTGCTACATCATAAGTATTAGGACCATTTGGAGAATCAGAAGCATCATGTAAATTAAGTCTTAAATGAACTCTTCCTTCAAGACTTTGTTTTGCTTCAATGTAATAATGGAAAGCGATTGTATCATATAATGACCAATCATAATAAGCAGTAGAGTCTTGATTCCAGTGTTCTAATTTGGTAAATCCGCCCCATGTTTCAGTATTATGAACACTATAATCCAATCTCATTGCTCCGCTTCCTTCAACTATATCAGTTGTAGGGAAAGTTATGTCGATATAAGCATTGTTAGTATCAGCACCATCATTGTTCAATATGAGCCAATAATTGGTGTCTGCTTCTGCAGTATCAAAACTGTTAATAATCTGTTCCTGTGCAAAGAGACCAGAAACCATGATTAATAAAACAGCTAACATTTTTTTCATAAAGTACTCCTCCTTAAAGTTAATAATTGCTTATGCATTAAGCGTTTGTTTATTCTGATTAATTATTTCATAATCATCTATTTTTTCTGTATTAAAGGAAAATTTTACTTCTTCTTTGGGATAGATAATTTCTTTTGGTTTGCCGATTTCAATTTCATCTTTAGTATCGTAAAGACTTATTACAATCATTAATCCCATTGATATAATGAATAACATTACTGCAAAATGAAGGTAATTTAACTGGTTAATCAGATTTAGAATTATACTTTCCGGTATAATAAAATCTCCGGCAAATATTAAAATAACTCTTACCAATCCTATAATTCCGCCGATTATAAGTGTTAGAAATGCTCCTTTACTTGTAGCTTTACTCCAAAATATTCCCAATAAAAATACTGCTGCAATTGGCGGACTAATAAAAGCTTGTATATGCTGCAGATAAATGTATATCTGTGTGTTTATCATTCTTATTAAAGGAATTAGTACTATTGTAAGAAAAACTATCATTACTGTAGAAAGTCTTCCAATTAAAACTAGTTCATGATCAGTTGAATTTTTGTTTCTAACTTTATATAAATCGTTTGCAATTAAAGTTGATGCACTATTAAATGCAGATGATAAAGAAGACATTAAGGCTGCAAATAGACCGGCAAATACAATTCCTTTAACTCCGCTTGGTAAAATATTACTTCCTAATAGATAAGGATAAACTTCATCTCCGCTAACTGTCGGGAATATTTCTACAGCAATCATTCCCGGAATAATAAATAATAAAATGGGGAGTGTTTTTAATACAGCTGCAAGAGCAGTTCCTTTTTTTGCATCATTAATACTTCTAGAGCTGAAAATTCTCTGCATTATATATTGATCAGTACACCAATACCAAATTCCTAAAATTGGTGCACCTAATAGAATTCCGGTCCATGGCAAATCCGGATCGGAGAAAGATTTAAAGACTGCAAAATATTTTTGCGGTAAGGTTGAAGTTAAAACGGATAATCCTCCGATTTCCTTTAAGCCAAATACCGTTAGGAAAAAAGCACCGAGAATTAAAACAACTGCCTGAAAAATCTGTGTTTTTATAACTGAATTTAATCCACCTATTACAGTATAAATACCGGTTAAAAGTACAACTAAAATTGATGCAAAAAACATATCCAGACCGATAATACGACTAAGAATAAATCCAGCTGCCAGAAGTGTAACACCAATTTTTGTGAAGAAATAAACAGCAAGAGATAAAATTGTAAGATATGTTCTGGTTCTTCCGTCAAATCTTTTTCCAAAAAACTCGGGCATAGTATAAACATTTGATTTTATTAGAATTGGAGCAAATACCCATCCCAAAAGGAATAAAATTAAAACTGCAAACCACTCAAAATAACCAACACTTAAACCATGAATTGAAGCTGATCCGGCTAAACCGACTAAATGTTCTGCAGAAATATTTGTAGCAAAAAGTGACATCCCGATTGCAAGCCAGCCCATATCTCTTCCGGCTAAAAAATAATCTTTTGCAGTTTTGTCTTTACCAATGGCTGAGTAAATTCCAATAACCATTACTATAGAGAAGTATAAGAGAAGTACAAGATTATCGTAAAGACTTAAATTACCGATCACTATCTACCTGTTAATTAAACTAAGTTATTCATGCATTTTTGATGCCAGAAAGTAATCCATTTTTAGTTAGAGAAAAGTGTCGTTTTTGAGGTTTTTTGAAATAATGATTTTGGTTTGGTTATTATTACGATAACTATCTGTTATTGTTTTAATAAGAGTGGATTATTAATTTGATAATAAGGACTTTTTACTTAAGAATTCTTTGATTTTTTGAGCATCCTTGTACTTAGGATTTATTGAAATACAATTATTTATTGAATTCAACGCATTACTAATATCATTAATTCTATAATAAGATTGGCTCAAATTGTAATATACTTCAGCCTGGTTTTTATTGTAATTCAGACTTTTTGTAAGATACATTATTGCCGATTTATAATTACCAATTTCCAAATATATTTTTCCGATCAACGCTGTTGAAAAATAGTCTTCATACTTATTATTATATTTAAAAAGTATTGAAGCCGCAAAATTATACTGTTTGCTTGCAATTAATTTTTCGGAGACATATTTGTAATTATATTTCACAAACGGTTTATCTTCAATTAAGCACCAATATTCTCTAAAAAATCTTTCAAAATTATTTTTTTGATATTCTTCATCAGCTAATTTAACATGTGCACTTTCCCAGCTTAATTCTCCTAATACTGCTTTTGAGGCTAATTCACTAGAACGGTCATTGTATGAATTGTAGTTATCCAATATTTGATTTAATGATTTTTTTTCTTTGAAAGGATGAGAATTCAATAAAATTTCAATTCTCATTTCAGAAAAAACCGTATCAATTCTAGTAAATGGGAATGTAGATTTTAATGTTCTTTCAATAGTTGTAGAATCTAAATTAGTATTTAAATTCCCTAATAAATTTTCTTTGATGATAAAGTTATAAATCTGATCAGCTATTAATTTATGGCCGTCAATATTAGGATGAAGATGATCTACAAAAAGATCAAACCCCGAAATATTCTGTTTAGATTTCTCTTTAAATTCACTTTCTACCGGTATAAATGTAAATCCAAATTCATCGGATTTATTAATAATTATTTCATTTATTTCAGTTGGTGCTCTAAATCTAAATGCATCTTTTTCTTTTGCTAGTAATAATAATTTTTCTTTCTGTTCTTTATTATTATTGTTAATTCCTTCCAAAAATAATTTTTCGGCTTCACCATTTTTCTTAATGCTTACTTCCAAAGGTTCCTGCATATTATTGGATATAATTTCACAAAGAAAAACTTCTACTCCTTTATTTTTACATTCAGATAATATTACTTCAAGATTTTCCTCAAACTGATTTAGTCCGTCATAAAACAGATCGGAGTTATGTTCAACCAGACTTTCCCCAGCCATTTCAGCCATTAGAGTTTTAGATTGCGAGTTCTCTTTGGGAATTACTGATTTTATAAAATTACTTATCAACTGATAGATCTTGAATTCTCTGAGAGAATTATAAACTGAAGTTATGGCAGGATTATAATTGAGTATTCCTCTATTTACAACTCCGTCTGCTCCATAATATTCATTATGTCCAGCATAAATTATTATTAAGTCCGGTTTTTCTTCCAACACATCATCAATAATATCTCTAATTGTATTAGAATTTACAGCCGAGATGCCAAGATTTATAACTTCAAAAAATTTGTCTCTATATGTTATTTCAAGTTTTCTTTTTAACTGCCTGCTAAAAGCAGCATTGGTTGGATAAGGAAATCCGGCTGTTGTGCTTCCGCCTAAAACGAAAATTCTAAATCCGTTTTCTCTTTTATTTTTTTCAAATCCATCTGGAATTACAGATGGAACATGTGAATTATTACTAAAATATTTTTTAGGAAGTTTCGGATTAAAGAAAAGCAGATCATCAAACTGATCCGAAATTGTTACGAATGTATCATAATTATCACCATATTTAATTCCTCTAAGAATTAATTCGGTAGAAATTATAATAATAATCGGCAGAGAAAATAATATCAAATAAAACCAAAGAGGATTTGTTTTATTCTTTTTCAATATTAATTCTCTTTTACTTTCTTCGGCATATTGTGAATATTATTTAACCAAAATCATCTTTTTAATTTCTGTATTAGATCCGGCAGCTAATTTGTAATAATATACTCCGCTAGAAAGATTTTTTCCATCAAAATTAATTTCATAATTTCCGGGTAATTTAGGTTCGTTAACTAAAGTTGAAATCTCATTACCAAGTATATCGTAAACTACAAGCTTAACAGTTGATGTTTCTTTATTATCAGAACGAGGAATTGAAAATTTTATTTTAGTAGATGGATTAAATGGATTGGGAAAATTCTGCTCAAGTCCAAATTTTTCGGGAGTTTCCATCTCATCTTCAACATCAACCGAAGTTTGAATAAACTCGAAATAATTTATATTGAATCCCCCGTAAAAAAACTTAGTTGTAATAGTATGAGTCCCTTCAGTTAAAGAAATATCTTTAATGACCATAGAGCTCCAATTCTGCCATCCACCAGTTGAAATTACTGGTGTTAAATTAGCTACAGCTTGATTATCAACTGCGACTAATATTTGTCCTTGACTGTTATTTGCAGCATATCTAATAAGTAAATCATAAACACCGCTTGATTCAATATCAACAGTAAAATTTAGATATTCAGCAGATTCAATCCATCCCACATTAAAACCATTAGTTATTTGATCGGAACATTCTTCTATATCAACTCCATCATTTCTGTAACTCCAGCCGTTATTCCAAACTCTGGCTCCATCCGAATTAGTGTTCTGATATTCCTTATCGTTATAAGCCGAACCTCTTTTTCCTAAATCATAGTCTACTGCAAATATTCTTCCCGGAACTTTGTGCTCTTTAAAAGGAATTGAGGAATCATCATTAGGTTGTCTGAACATTGCATCAATAACATCAGGCTGAAATTTACAATTTTCAAAGCGAAGTTTTTCAGCCTGAAGAAGGAGCGCTGCGTTAGCAAAATCTACAGAAGGTTTAGAAGCTTGTCCGTTCCAATAATCTAGAAGCTGTTGATATTGTGGAGTAAGATCAGCAGAAAGTGGTCCCGAAATATTATCTATTTTTTTATGGGGCCACCATGCCCAGCCAATATTATTATCTCTCATAAGTTCTATACAATCCAAAAACCATGAGTTTGAATTTTCACCGGTTTCACCAAGCCACAAAGGACGATTTGTTTGGTTTCTAATTGAAAGCAAATACTGAATTGCTCCAATATCATTCGAATTCCAGTATTTATGAAAACTATAAACCAAGTTATCATCCCATGGAGTTGTAAGTCCGGTAAACTCAGTTGCAAACCAATTCCCTTCAATAAAAACAATATGATTAGTATCTACTTCTCTGATAGCATTAGTTATTTCAATATATAATTCTCGTAGTGGTGCATTATCATCGCCAAGCTCCCATTTAGGTTCATTAATCAAATCATAACCGCCAATCCATTCTTTATCCGCATATCTTTCGGCTAATTTTCTCCATAATTTTACTGTAATTTCTTTGTTGATTTCAGATTCCCACAAAGAAGGATAATCGGGATTATAATCGCTAATCGGCTCATCACTTTGTCCCCCCGGCGCAGCGTGTAAATCAAGAATTAAGTACAATTCATATTTTTCGCACCAAGCAAGAATAGAATCAATCTGTTGAAATCCTACTTCATAATAAATATCCAAATTAGAAAGATCAGTAAGTTTATTATAATGCATCGGAAGACGAATGGAATTGAATCCCCATTCGGCAATATTTTTTATATCAATTTCTCTAACGTAGTTTTCCCAATATTTTTTATAGAATTCTTCAGTTCTCTGTTCACCAATTAGATCTTGAATTTTCTCTCTTATTTCATGTTCGGCATTTGCAAATCCAGAAGTCTTAAGCATATAACCTTCTTGAACTAACCAGCCGCCTAAACCAATTCCTCTTAAATAAAAATTGTTATTCGTTTCATCAACTATGGAAGTACCTGATACTCTTAGAAATCCTTCAGCATTTAAATTTGATAGCGAGGTAGTGAGTATTAAAATTAAAGTTAAAATACGAGATAATTTCATGTTATAATCCTATAGAAAGAAATTAAAATAGAGGCAAGATTTAAGCCAGGTAAGAGTTTGATTTTTTTCTTCTATTCCAGCTTATTTATAATGAATTGGCAACAATGATTATTAATTTAATAAGATATTGTTATCAAATTAATAATTTATTTTATTCCAAGTTCTTTGCACATGCGATGATAATTTGGAGGAGCTAACCCAAGTTTTTGAGCAGCTTCTGCATCGGATTCAGAATTATTTCTAACGAACTTAAAATATTTTTCTCTGAATTCTTTCTCAATTACTTTCAACTGTTTTATATCAGATGAATTTGAAAACGAGATTGAGTTTTCTGATTTCACAGAATTTAAGCTTTTTCCAAATAGTGCTTCTTCCAAATTGGTAATGTTAATTCTTATATTACTGTTAAAGACTAATCTTTGAGCCAAATTCTTCAATTCTCTTACATTTCCGGGCCAATCATAATTTGCAAGTTTTTCCATAACGTTATCGTCAATACTTAATATCGGTTTGCCCATATCGTAACTATAGACTTCAACAAAATGGTTTATCAAAGTTGGAATGTCTTCCCTTCTTTCTTTTAGCGGAAGAACAAAAACCGGAACTACATTTAGCCGGTAATAAAGATCTTCTCTAAATCTTCCCGCTTCAATTTCATTTTCCAAATTTTTATTAGTTGCGGCAATAATTCTTACATCAACTTTTATTCTTTTGGTTCTGCCAATTTTTTCAATTTCCCCTTCTTGAATTACTCTAAGCAATTTTACTTGAGCACTTAATGGAAGTTCAGCAATTTCATCTAAAAATAAAGTTCCTCTATCGGCAATTTCAAAAAGACCGGCTTTACTGGTGTTTGCTCCGGTAAATGCTCCTTTTTCATAACCAAAGAGTTCGCTCTCAATTAAATCGTGCGGAATACTTCCGCAGTTTATGGGAACAAAATTTTCAAATTTTCTTTTACTTCTATAATGAATATTATTTGCGACTAATTCTTTCCCTGTACCCGAAGCACCGATAATCATAATATTCATTTCACTTTCGGCTAGACGATTAATCGTCTGTTTTAATTTTTCCATCGGCACAGAAGAGGATATAATTTTTCTTTTTTCAAGAATTTCTTCAATATTCTGATTAAGTTTTTTATTGGATTGATAACTTTGCATCTCCAATCTTTTCTTATCATAAGCATTAAAGATGCTCATTATAAAATCGGTTGGCTGATAAATATAGTCTTCAATATCTCCGGGATATTTTGTGCAGTACCAAAAAGCACCAGCCTGCATCAAGTTTTTTGCAAAATCAAAATCCGAAATATTTATTGTAAGTTTAGTGATAACAATAATTTGAAGAACAGAATTAATTTCTTTTATTTTTCTGATTAACTCTTCTCCTCTTAAAGCACCGGCAATTTGATAATCCATTACAATAATATCATATTTTTCCGGACTTTCATTAATCAGGTTAAGTGCATCGGATCCACTCGAAACTATTCCCCCTATTTCAATCGAATTTTCAAAAAGCTTAATAGTATTTTTCACTCTCTTAACATCAAATTCTTCATCTTCTATCAGTAATATTTTAATTTTATTCCGCATTAATTTACCTTACCGTTTTTAATTTTAATTACGAAAACAGCTCCACCTTCCGGGTGATTGAAAGCATCAATTTCCCATCCGCATCTTTTTACAGCCATTTGATAAGCAATATAGCAGCCGTATCCGCTGTTTTGGTTAACTGTTACTTTTGTCGATTCGTTTTCCAAAAATATTTTCTTTGTCCCTTTTTTATCAGTCTCAAGCAAAGAGGTATCTATTCCCATACCGTTATCCCTTATAATTATTTGGGATACTCCTTCTGCTTCATCATACTTTGTTAAAATATCAACCACAACTTTATCAATTGCCGAGTGATCAATACTGTTTTGAATTATCGGTTCAATAATCTCCCAAATCACAAATTCATTAATATGAACTTTTGGAAGTCGATTATCCAAATTAGTTCTAAACTCATAAATATCTGTTTTTGAAGAAACTCTTAAAAATATATTATTGATTATAAAGTTAATTACTTCATTTATATCTGTATTAAAAAGCTGGCTTCTTATTGTTGTAATTGGAGGATCATACCATTTCATATCATAAATAACTCTGGATACAAAATTAGAATACTTTATAACTCTGTTAATAATATTCTTCGATTCCTCTACATTAATGCTTCTTAAATCTTCTTTAATAAATCCCATTACCTTTTCGGCTTTATGATGAGTATGGTAAATTCTATTTGTAAATGATAATTCCTTTTCATGAATTATCTGTTCTTTCAAATACTTCTCTTTTTCTTCATAGAGAAGTTTTTGAGTCTCATCTCTTTCTCTTAATGTATAGGTAGAAATATAATACATTGCCAATAAACCAAATAATATCAAAGAAGAATAAATAATTGTTGTCTCTTCATAACTTGAAACTATTTCATTTGTTATGTTTGAAAAATCGGGAGTATTTTTCATGAAAAGAACACCATGAAACTCGCCATTAGGAACAAATGGAACATAAGTATTAAAAATATGCTGAGCTTCAATTACAGTTACAATTTTCTCACCGCTGAAAATCTGATCGGCCATACTTCTATATTGATTTAAAATTAATTTTCTGCTTTCTAGTACTTCTGCAGTTGGTGTCTTTCCATTTTTCAAGAATTCAAATAAGCTGGCACCGTCATCAAGAACAAAAAGACTATCCCCTTTTGAAATAATTAAAAACATATCTTCCAAACTGTGCTGAAGAAGCTGCTGACTAAATATGATATTAAATGATTGTATCATCTGTCTTTTATCATACTCGGAACTTATCTCTTGAATGTTAATATTTTCAAGAAGAATTTCTAATGAGGTTGTTGCAAGATTAGCAATTTTTTCTGCGGAATCCTGCTGATACCATTTCTGTGTATTTTCAATAAAATGCTGCAGTGATTCCTTTTGAACAAAGGATAAAATAATTTGAAAAATTATAAGAACTAAAAACAGAATTGTGAGATGCCTAAACTCAAATCTGTATTTCTTTAGATTGTATGCTATTCTTTTAAATGCCATAGTTTATTTAAATAAAACCTCATTTGATTTTATTTTCTTTGTTGCTAAGTAAAGTGCTTCTTCAATTCCAATTTTATTGTTTAATGCTTCGTGCACATAAAATGAAATAATATCTGAAATTCTTGTATAGTCTGTGAGCATAGGTCTGTGCACAGAATATTCAAAAGCTTTTTGATAATATTCCAGTTCTTCACTGTTTTTTGTTAAATGAATATTTTCGTAAACATCTTTATGAACCGGAAGCGAACCGTTCTGTTCAAAAAGATATCTCTGAGAATCTTCACTAATTAAATACTTTAGAAATATTGCTGTTTCTTTTTTATTTCTGGATGATTTAGCAATCATTAAATTCCAACCCCCCAATACAGAAGCCGGTTTTGTCTCTTCAAATTTTGGTAAAGGTGCTTTCTTAAAAAATTCATCTAGATTACTGACATTATTATTACTTTCATATTCTTTTATAAATGTGGGCCAAGACCGCAAAAATAATCCGTCATTTTTAACAAAATATTCGTTTGCCGGCTGTTCGGTAAATGATGTTACTTTTTGTGTTGTAGATTTATATTTATAAATCAGATCATACAAAAGCTGTAAAGCTTTTTTTGCTTCAATTCTTGTAAAATCAATTTCACTGTTGTTAAAAAAGTCTCTATTCTGATTAAGAATTAATTCATAGTAAGTACAAACAAGTCCTTCATAATCATCAGCCGGAAAAAGATAAAACCGATCCTCAATTTTTAATTTTCTCTGAAGTTCTAGAAGTCTATCCCAAGTAATTGAATTATTTATTTCTTCAATTATTCTATCTGAATTCGGAAGTTTTTTTAAAGCATCCTCACGGTAGTAAAGTGTTCCAACATCAACCACAAAAGGAACTGCAATCAAACTATCTTTATAAATACAGGTCATTTTAGTTGGAGAAATAATTTTATCAAGAAGGTCTTTCTCAATATATTTATCAAGATTTTCAGCCCATTTTGCAAATCTATATCCCCAAATAATATCAATGGAAAAAAGATCAATCTTATCACTCTTACTTCTTAAAGATCTGGCAAGAAGCTCTTTTCTTTCATTAGTTGTAAACTTTGTGAAAGGAAGATCTATTGGAACAACTTTTATTTGTCCTTCATAGGTTTTATTAAATTTATCAATTAGAGTTTTATGAGCCGGAGTAATATTATCAGCATAAAAAATTACTTTTTCATTTGATTTTATTTGCTGTGTATCGAATTTATTAATAGTAAGGAATATGTATATTAAGATGAAAAATAAAAAAATAAAGAGCCATGCTATATAAGTTTCTTTTATATATCGGGAAATTCTTAATGAAAGTTTTGCCATAATAGTGGTCTATTCTATTTTTTATTTAATTATGTCACAAAATAAATTAATTTTTGCAAACACTAAACTAATTGATAAAGTAAATAAATCTTAAAAGGTTAATTGATGTTCAAAATGTATTTAAAAATATCGCAAATACTAATACTTATTTATCTAACCCAATTTATTAATGCCCAAGATAATTTTTTAGTCAAATCTGATAATTTTGAAATTTCGGAAGAGGAATTTAAAGTTAGATTTGAACTTACTCCAAAAGTTAAAACCGGCAGTGATATAAATGAAGAGAAAACAAATTTTCTATTAACTCTTGCCGCTGAAAAATTATGGGTCTCGGAAATATTGGCAAACGGTAATTATAACAAAGAGAATCTTGAACAATACTTAATGAACATCGAAAGATTTTATGTTAGAGATGCTTACTTTAAAGATCAAATAGCCGATAAAGTAGTTATAACTAATGAAGAAATTCAAAAAGAAATGGAATACTACAGATCAATTTTCTATTTCAATTTTCTTTACTCCAATAATAAATCAGAAATTGATTCGCTTTATTCAGAAATGAACAAAGGTGTTTCTATTGATTCATTGTTAACAAATAGAGATGAATTTCAAGAGCAGCTTTCACCGGTTCAAGTTGAATATTCTCAATTGAATATTGGAATGGAAGAAAAATTGTTCTCTCTTAATATCAATGAGTTTACAAAACCATTAGAAGTTGATAATGATTGGGTGATTTATCAATTAAGAGATAAGAAATCAAAAGGATTGTCAAATCAAGAATTTAATGATGCGTATCAGAAATCAAGCAGCCGGCTGCGAGAAAAAAAGACTAAAGCTTTATATGAAATTTTTATAAAAGAATTCTATAAGGATAAAAAAGGAAGAGCAGAAGAAAAAGAGTTTAAGCTTTTGGTTAATAAATTAACCGAAGTAATTCAAAAGAAAAAAGATAAAACTGATGAAGAAAAAATCATTCTTTATTATGAAGATATTCTTAGAATAAATGAGGATATAGAATATTCCATCTTAGAGAAGCCCTTATTATTTGTTGGTGAAAAAGAAATTTCATTAAAAGAATTTATCCATTATCTGGCATTCAAAAATTTTGAAATAGAAAAAAGTAATCTTGCAAATCTTCCTTTTGTTCTCAATAATTACATTAGAAAGTTTATTGAACTCGAGTTTCTTTATTTAGAAGCTAAAGTAAAAGGTTATGATAAACTTCCCGCAGTTCAAAAAGAATTAGAGTTTTGGCGTGATAATTATTTAGCACAGTTATATAAAAATGAAATTACAGATTCAGTAAAAACCGACTTTGAAAAAAATCAAAATCTGAATAATGATTTAGTTACTGAAGTGAAAATAATTGAAGCGGTAACTGATGATTTGGAAAGCGTAAATAAAATATTAGCTTCAATTGATTCCGGTAATGATTTTGAAATTACATTGAAAGAGTTAAACATAAATTTAAAAACTCCGCAGTTTAACAGCGATGAATATGTTCCGCTTGTAAGAACAGGGAGTTACAAGGAATTAATTAGTGAAATGAATATCGGTGAAGTAATTGGTCCGCTTAATGTTTCAAGCGGTTATTCTATAATAAAACTTTTGGATAGAAGAGAAATTAAGAGTGATTCACTATCGCAACTGTTAAGAGAGCAGAACCTCTTTAATGAAATGGAAAATGTTCTTGAAGAGAAAACCGCAAAACTTGCAGTTAAAAATAATATCAAATTCAATTTTGATTCTCTTAACAAAGTTAGAGTAACTGATGTTAGAATGATTGTCTATAGAAAATTTGGTTTCGGTGGAGTGTTGAATGCTGTTCCTTTTATAAATCAGTTTTATGAATGGAAAACTATTTATGATAATATTAAAGAACTCTCTCTCTAGTGTGGAAATCATTTAGTAATGGAGATAAAATGCAGAATCAGTTAGTTAGAATTTTAGTTGTATTATTTGTCCTATTTTTTTGGTCATGTTCAAATCAAATTGATTTAGTTCAGGAAACTTCTCCCGACGGAAAAATTAGAGTTGAAGTTTTTACGAATAATTATCAAAAACCAGGTTACAAAGTATTTTATAAAGATGATGTAATTATTGACTCTTCATTCATTGGATTTGATTTTAAAGATATCCCTTCAATTGATAAAAATATTTCCATAGTTAATTTCGAAAAACTCAAATTTGTTGAGGATTGGGAGACAGTCTGGGGAGATAGAAAAATTGTCAGCAATATTTACAATCAACTAAAAATAAATTTTGAAGAGACAGAAGCTCCCAACAGAAAATTCAGCATGATTTTTAGAATTTATGATGATGGTTTAGGATTCAGATTTGATTTTCAACAAATCGATAATGTAAATCAATTAGTAATAATGGATGAGAAAACTGAGTTTAAACTTACCGGGGATCATTTAGTTTGGTGGACTCCTGGAGATTGGGACATATATGAACATCTTTATAACACAACCAGATTAAGCAAAATTGATGCTTTGAAATTTAGGAATCATGAAAATCTTGCACAGACATACATACCTTACAATGCAGTAAATACACCGGTAACAATGAAAACAGATAATAATATATATCTCAGTTTTCATGAAGCTGATTTAAAGAATTATTCCGGAATGACATTAAAGATTGATACTACGAATTTTCTTCTGACAAGTGAATTAGTTGGTTCTCCTGATGAGTCTAAGGTCAAACTTGAAAGATCTTCCTTTGTAACTCCTTGGAGAACGATTCAAATTTCAGAAACTTCCGGTGGATTAATTGAATCTGATTTGATTATTAATCTTAATGAACCGAATAAACTTGAAGATGTATCTTGGATTAAACCAATGAAATATGTTGGAATCTGGTGGGAAATGCATCTTGGTAAAAGTACATGGGATATGCAGAGTGGCAGACATGGTGCAACTACAGAGAATGCAAAAAAACATATTGATTTTGCAGCTGAAAATAATATTCATGCTGTTTTAGTTGAAGGCTGGAATACCGGTTGGGAGAGATGGATTGGATTTGAAGACCGTGAAGGGGTATTTGATTTTGTAACTCCTTATCCGGATTACAACCTTGATGAAGTAATCAATTATGCTGATTCAAAAGGTGTTGAAATAATAATGCATCATGAAACTTCAGCCGCAGTTAGAACTTATGAACAACAGTTGGATACAGCATTTGCATTATGTAAAAAGCTTGGAATTAATGGAGTTAAAACCGGTTATGTTGGAAAGATTATTCCTAAAGGGGAATATCATCATGGTCAATTTATGATTAACCATTACAGAAAAGTTTTAGAAACTGCTGCTAAATATCAAATTATGGTAAATGCACATGAACCGATAAAAGATACCGGCGAAAGAAGAACTTTTCCAAATATGATTTCCCGAGAAGGATTAAGAGGACAAGAATTTAATGCATGGAGCAACGACGGCGGGAATCCACCTGAACATTTACCAATTGTTGCTTTCACTAGAATGTTAGCAGGACCAATAGATTATACTCCCGGAATTTTTGATATAAAATTTGACAAGTACAAAAAAGAGAACCAGGTTAATACAACATTAGCTCATCAACTTGCATTATATGTTGTTATCAGTAGTCCGATTCAAATGGCAGCCGATCTTCTTGAAAATTATGAAGGAAATGATGCATTTCAGTTTATAAGTGATGTACCGGTAAATTGGGAGTATACAAAAGTATTAAATGGTGAAATTGGAGATTTTGTTACTATTGTTAGAAAGGATAGAAACAGCAATAATTGGTTTTTAGGAAGTATTACTGATGAAAATCCAAGAGAGCTAAATATAAATTTGGATTTTCTTGATAAAGGGAAAAACTTTACAGCAGTAATTTATAAAGATGCAGATAATGCTCATTGGAATGACAATCCGACAGAATATAAAATTGAGAAATTAAATGTTACTTCTGAAGATAAAATAAATCTAAAATTAGCAGCCGGCGGAGGAACAGCAATTTCGTTTTTTGTTGAGTAAAATAGATATGATCGATTGACTTGTATTATCTTTAAAATAACAATCCCGGCACTAAAACCGGGATTTTTTATTTCATGAAATTTTAGAATTATAATGAATCGATAATTTTATTAAATACAGCACTCGGTCTCATTATCTTTTCAGTCTTTTCAAAATCGGGGAAATAATAACCTCCTAAATCTGAAGCAGAACCTTGCACATCAAGTAATTCTTTATTAATTATTTCTTCATTCTCTTTTAATTCTTGTGCTACCAAAACAAATTTGTTTTTCAATGCCGAATCTTTATCCTGTTCAGCTAAGGCTTCAGCCCAATACAATGATAAATAAAATGAGCTTCCTCTATTATCAATTTCATTTACTTTTCTTGAAGGAGCTTTTTCATTTTCCAAATATTTCCCTACAGCTTTATCAAGTGTTTCTGCAAGAATCTCAGCTTTTTTATTTCCAGTTTTTTCAGCAGCAAGTTCAAGTGAAGGAACCAAAGCACAATATTCCCCTAGCGAATCCCATCTTAAATGCCCTTCTTTTATCATTTGCTGAACATGTTTTGGTGCAGAACCGCCGGCACCGGTTTCAAATAATCCACCACCGTTTAATAAAGGAACTATAGAAAGCATTCTTGCACTAGTGCCAAGTTCTAAAATCGGGAATAAATCTGTAAGATAATCACGAAGAACATTTCCGGTTACTGCTATTGTATCCACCCCTTTTCTAACTCTGTTTAAAGAGTATTTCATTGCATCAACCGGAGCTAAAATTTTTATTTCCAATCCTGAAGTATCATGATCATTTAAGTACTGCTTAACTTTTTTAATTATTTCAGCATCATGTCCTCTATTCTCATCCAGCCAAAATACTGCCGGGGAACCGGAAACTTTTGCTCTTTTTACAGCTAGTTTAACCCAGTCCCTAATTGCAATATCTTTAGTTTGACACATTCTAAAGATATCCCCTTTTTCAACTTTCTGTTCCAGCAGAACATTTCCATCAAGTGTTTTAACTTTTATTACACCGTTATCTTTAGCTTCAAAATTTTTATCATGCGAGCCATATTCCTCTGCTTTCTGAGCCATCAATCCAACATTAGCTACATTCCCCATTGTTGAAGGATCAAACTGTCCATGCTTTTTAGCATCTTCAATAATTTCACTGTACATCGTTGCATAACATCTATCCGGAACCATAGCAACGGTATCTACTAACTCATCATTTTTATTCCACATCTTTCCGCCGTCTCTTACCACATTCGGCATAGAGGCATCTATAATTACATCATTAGGAAAATGAAGATTGGTTATTCCCTTTCTGGAATCGACCATTGCAAGTTCAGGTTGAGATTCATATACTTTGCTAATATCATTTTCAATTTCAGCTTTCTTTTCCGGTGAGAGCTTGTTTAATTTTGCTAAAACATCTCCCAAACCATTATTAACATTAGCTCCTATAGATTTTAGTGTTTCTGAATGTTTTTCTAATGCTTCTTTAAAATAGACAGAAACGCAGTGTCCAAACATTATCGGATCAGAAATTTTCATCATAGTAGCTTTTAAGTGAAGTGATAAAAGTACATTTTCTCTCTTAGCTTCTTCTATTGTATCGGCATAAAATTTTCTTAATTCTTTTACATTCATAACAGAAGAATCAATCACTTCCCCTTCGATAAGCTTAAGATTTTTCTTTAATACTTCAGTCTCACCGGAATTATTTACAAACTCAATATTTGCTTCACAAGGTTGATTTATAGTTGTTGATTTTTCAGATGAATAAAAATCTTTATCATTCATGTGAGCAACTTTAGCTTTTGAACCGGATTCCGGCCAAGGTTTCATCATTTTATGAGGATGTTTTTTCGCAAATTCTTTTACAGAAGCAGCAGGGCGACGATCAGCATTTCCTTCTCTCAATACCGGATTTACAGCCGATCCGAGAACCTTAGCAAATCTTTTCTGCAGTTCTTTATCTTCCTCTGTTTTAGGTTCTTCAGGATAATCGGGAATTTTATAACCTTTTTCTTGTAATTCTTTAATTGCTGCTTGAAGCTGTGGAATTGAAGCACTGATATTTGGGAGCTTTATAATATTTGCTTCAGGTCTTTTTGCAAGTTCACCTAATTCCGATAAATAATCCGGAATCTTTTGATCTTCTGTTAAATAATCGGGGAAGTTCGCAATTATTCTTCCGGCTAATGAAATATCTTTTGTCTCAAACTCTATCCCGGTTCCTTTTGAGAATCCTTTAACGATAGGAAGCAATGCATAGGTAGCTAAAGCTGGAGCTTCGTCAATTTTAGTCCAAATAATTTTATAATCTGCCATAAATAAAACCTCAATTTTTTCAAGAACAGTTTTTTTGATAGTTAGAATTAGATAATTATATCTTTATTCAGATTCAGAAATTAATCATCTTTATCTAAAATTAAAAACAGAATTGAATTAAAAATCTTTTTAATGATTAACAATTGTAAAATAATTTTATCATTAAAACATTTTAGGTTGTAAAACATTTTTCCCGATTCGGAATAATTGGCTCAAATAAATTCTCAAAAAGCACTTATTAAAATTTCTCAATGCAGTTAATTTGTCTGAGGATTAATTGATATTAAGTTATCTCTGGAATTAAATATTTATAGAAATTAACATCAGCTTACTTTATGATATAAATAAATTATAAATCTAGAATTATTAATTCACTTAGTGGAATTTACATCTTCAATAATTCTTTTTGCAGAGTTTTTTATTCCGGGTGAAAGATTTTCTAAATAATGATCTTGAGTTAAGAATTCGATTTCTTTAATAAGATCAGGATATTTAAGAGCAATTTTAATTATGAATTTCAAAGAGATAATTCTTACAGAGGGACTCTTTCCTATCTGTTCCCAAATATCCATACAAATACTAAAAACAAGGCCATCATACTTTTCGGTCAATTTCATTCTATCCAAAATTTTAAGAAGTTCTCTTTGATGTCCATCCTTCTTTGTTTTGACTGCCTCAATTATATTTTTGATAGATTTCTTTATTCTAACATCATTCTCCAGCATACAACTATTCAAAAGCCAAGCCGCGCGCCATGAATAAGGCTGATGATCTAAAATGGATAACTCAAGCAAATCATTAAAATATTCCGGATGGGAATTTACATCAGCAATCATTTCATTCTTATTTGAATTTAACAACAACTCTTTAATCGAAGGATTCATAAATAACTTCTATCTTTTCACTATTGATTGGTTCTTTAGTCAACGAAAAGCATAACTAAAATTAATTTTCAAATAGAAATTTAGGGCAAACTTTTGAAAAAGTATAATTTGAATATAGAAATGACCGATTTGATTTGAAGATTAATAGCAGACTAATATACTACTACTATAGAGATGTATTCTATAGAACCACAAACCAGTTTTTAATTTAGTGTGATTTCGATTTTGCATAGTAAGAATTGTTGTGGAGCTAAGCGGGATCGAACCGCTGACCTCTTGAATGCCATTCAAGCGCTCTCCCAGCTGAGCTATAGCCCCAATTCAATTTATAATGTATAATGAACAATGTAAAATTCAGATTACAAATTTATTCAACATTACTATTACTTGCAATTTATTTCAATGTTTAGATTTCTATTTCTTTTTCAATTCATTTGCATTTATTTCATAAGTCCATTTTAACTCGCCATTAGAATTATAAACGGAACATTTTAATTTACGGTCTTTTCTTGGTCCGGTTATTTCAAACAATCCATAATTTCTTTCCTGAACTAAAGTATTATCTACTCTGTGGTTGTTAATCGGTTTATCCCAAGTTGAAGGTCCGGCTGTTAAAGGTGAAAGTGTAAACTCATATAAAGGATAATTTCTATATCTATCTAATTTAGTTAATTCAGTTCTATGAATATCTCCCGTTAAAAATATTACACCTTCAATTCCCTCTTTTTCTATTAAGTTAAGGATCTTAATTCTCTCTTCAGGAAATGTTGAATGATTTTCACCGATTGGTGTTGTATTTAGAAATTGTCCTCCCAGACAAACAAACTTGAATTCAGCATCAGTAGTTGTTAATCCATCAATTAGCCATTCAATTTGTTCATCACCTAAAATTTGTCTATCACCGGTTTTTCTATTTTCAGGAGTTCTATAATATCTATTATCCATCATGAAAAATGCAGCATCTCCCCATTCAAAATAAGTAGTTACACCGGGTTTTCCGTTTATTCCATAAGATGGATTTGCCCAAAAATCCTTAAAGGCTTGCAATGTAGTTTCTTTAGCGACAAAACTTCTGTTGCTGTTATTTGGTCCGAATTCATGATCATCCCAGGTAGCGTAATGATGAGTACTTGCTAATATCGGCTGCAGTTCATTCAGACTTCTAGTGTGAGTATATCTATTATAGATTCCGGTTTTTGAATACCAATCAGCTTCTCTCAAATAAGTATTATCCCCAAGCCAAACCATAAAATCGGCATCTTTGTTAAACATATCCGTTAAGATTTGATATTTACCTCCATAAGGTTTCCCTGGTCTATCATATATTTCTTCATTGATATATAAACAGCTTCCAACCAAAAATTTATATGCTGGAGGATCCTCTCTCCATTGCCATAATTTTTGTGTTTGAAATTCTAATGGGTAATCAAACTTCAATTCTTTATCATTTATAAAAACTTTATACTCATAACTTCTTCCGGGTTCAACTTTATCTGCAATTAATGTTAGTGTAAACATATTATCGGATGAAGTAATTCTTTCAGAGGTAAATGTTAGTTCTGAATTTGATCCAACTTCTTTATAACCGATTTTTACTTTAGCACTTTCTTTAGTCTGAATCCAAATAGATACTTCTCTCATTTGTGATTGTCCGAGCATAGGTCCCGACTGAAGTAAATCCTTTTGTGCATATATTGAAGAAACAAAAAAGATCACAAAAATTACATTAATAAAAACTCTCATACCTTCTCCATTGGATTGAATTATTCAACTAACTACATTAATTTAGTAATTAATTATATAACTAATATACCGCAAAATGAAAAATTATAAATATGTAAATCCGGCACTGATACTAATAGCAGCACTAATTTTGTTCAATTCTTGTGATGATACAAATCCGGCAGATATTCAATTCCCAACAGAGAATGTAAGTTTCAATAACCATGTACAGCCGTTATTAAATCTCAAGTGCAACTATTCCGGCTGTCATGATGACGGTTCTAGAGCAGGTGGAATAAGTTTAACTACTTGGACAAACGTAACAAATGATCCAACCTTAGTTTTCCCATTTGAACCAGAAAGCAGCAGATTGATCTGGTCGATTCAAAATAGACCAGGTGCATCTTTAATGCCTCCATTAGGTTATCAGCCATTAATTAAAAGAGAAATCGACGGCATATATAAATGGATTGAAGAAGGTGCAAAAAATAACTGACGCAAAATCCGGGATTTATATTTTAGAATTATTTGCTGAAAAAGATTTTAAAGTTAGGATAAAGAAATTCAGTGATATAATATTAGACTCAGGTTTTTACTATTATATCGGAAGTGCTCAAAAAAATTATAATAGTAGATTAGTCAGACATCTCAAAAAATCCAAAACTATACATTGGCACATTGATCATTTAACAACCAATGCTTTTCTAAAGATCAACAAAATTTATTTGTTGGAAAACTCTAATAAAGATCTAGAATGTGGAACGGTTCAATTATTAGAACAATTGAGAAATATTAATCATCCTTTAGAAGGATTTGGGAATTCAGACTGCAAAGTATGTAAGTCACATTTATTATACTCAAAAGATGAAATAGCTTACAGCCATTTCATCTCTTTGTACCAAGATATAGTTCTTTTCAAGCCTTCGGATAAAGATACTTTTTGAGAATAACCAAAATCTCTTTTTGCTTTTGATACATCGCATGTCCAGTAGGTTTGAACAAAATCTCTAGCTTTCTCCAAATTAAATGTAGCCGGTTTAGATGAAAACATCGCAAAAAATTGGGCAATAGCTGCAACAGTATAGACAATAAAATGAGGAAGTTTTAAGGTGATTGCTTTTTTACCAAAAACTTTTGCAAGTTCGTTTCCAACAACTTCCCATGTATAAAACTCTTCCGATGAAACAAAATAAATTTCGCCGATTGCTTTTTCTGAAAGTGATGATTCGTATACTCCTCTAACTAAATCGGCAACATGAATAAGGCTAAGCTCTTTTTTATCAAATCCGATTACAGTCAGTAATCCTTGCTTGTAAGTTTTAAATACCAAATAAATCTCAGTATCTCTTTCACCGTAAACTGCCGGAGCTCTGGTAATTGTTATTGGGAATTTGTCTTTATATGTTAATGCAAGTTCTTCTTGAGCTCGCTTGCTTCTTCCGTAGGTTGTTATTGGATGAGGAATTGTTTCTTCGTTGCAAACTTCACCATTTAAGGATGGTCCGCATGCTGTCTGACTACTCATTATCACTACACGCTGAATATTTTTATTACCCGAATTTTCGAGAGCTTCTAATAAGGTTCTTGTTGTTTCAACATTTCCTTTATAGTAACCTTCTTCGGTTTTAGCTTTTACAACTCCGGCTATATGATAAAGATAATCAGCATCCTTAAGCAGATCTGTTAGTTTCTCTCGATCAAACAAACCGCAGTCAAATATTTTAACATCCTTATTCTGCAGCCATTTTAAGCTGCTGCTTTTCCTTACGATGCATCTAACTTCATGCCCTTCGTTAATTAATAAATCTACTAAATGACTCCCGACAAAACCGGAGCCTCCTGTAACAACCGAAACTTTCTTTTTTTCCATAGTGTTTTGTATTAAATTAGCAAAATTGATTTTTCATTTTTGATGTAATAAATTTCGAACTTATTATTTTATTCTGAAAAATAATAAAAAGTTTTATTGAAATATAACTTTATGGGAGGAAGAACTTGGATCTTTTTAAGAAATGTTATGAGTTTACCAGGGCTGATGAAATTAAGGCTATGGGTGTGTATCCTTATTTTAGGCCAATAGAAGAAAACGAAGGACCTGTTGTTGCTATTGAAGGAAGAAAAATTGTTATGGCAGGCTCAAATAATTATTTGGGATTAACAGCACATCCTAAAGTTAAAGAAGCCGCAATTAAAGCTATTGAAAAGTATGGAACCGGATGTTCGGGCTCACGTTATTTAACAGGCACTTTGGATTTGCATATAGAACTTGAAGAAAGATTGGCTAAGTTTTTTAATAAAGAAGCTGTTCTTCTATTCTCAACCGGATATCAATCTGCGCAAGGAATTATCCCTACTTTAGTTCAAAGAGGTGAATATGTTATTTCTGATAAAGATAATCATGCTTGTATAGTTGCTGCCAACCTTATGGCTCGCGGTGCAACCGCTGAACTCCTTCGTTATAAACATAACGATATGAATGATCTTGAAAGAGTATTAAATAAAATTCCTAAAGATACTCCAAAGTTAATTGTATCCGATGGTGTATTTAGTACCGGGGGAGAAATTGTTGATTTACCCAGAATGGTAGAATTGGCTAAAGAATTTAACGCTAGATTATTGATTGATGACGCACACAGCGTTGGTGTTATTGGTAAAGGTGGAAGAGGTACTGCAAGCGAATTCGGTTTGGAAAAAGAAGTTGATATGACTATGGGTACTTTCAGTAAAACTTTTGCATCTTTAGGTGGATTTGTTTCTGGTGAAGCTAAGATAATAGATTACCTTAAACATCACGCTCCTGCATTAATTTTTAGTGCATCTCCTACTCCTGCTTCAGTAGCATCAGCTTTAGCAGCTTTAGATATTTTGGAAGCTGAACCGGAAAGAGTTACTCAACTTGTAAATAATGCTAATTATGTGAGAACAAATCTTAAAGAAGCCGGATTTAATGTAATTGACGGAAGGACCGGTATTGTTCCGGTTATTGTTGGTAATGACGAAATTGCTTTTGCTATGTGGCGTAAACTTTTTGACTCGGGAGTTTTCGTAAATGTCTTTATTTCTCCGGGTGTTCCACAAGGAAGACAAATGATGAGAACAAGCTACATGTCAACTCATGAAAAAGAACATCTTGATTATATAATTGATACATTCAAAAAAGTTGGTAAAGAAGTTGGATTAATTCAGTAAATCAAAGTAAATCTTTTACTAAATTTAAAGCCGTTTCATTCTATAATTGAAAATATAATGATAGATTTGAGACGGCTTTTTTATTTATTTAGAGGGAATTATAATGAGTGATATAAAAGTAAGAATTGCAGAAGAAAATGAAATACCCAAGTTTATAAAATTTGCTTGGGAAATATATAAAGATGATCCTTACTGGGTTCCCCCGCTAATTATGGAAAAGAAACAAATCTTAAACCGTAAAAAAAATCCTTTCTTCAAAGAAGCTGAAATGGAGTTGTTCTTTGCAGAACGTGACGGAAAGATTGTTGGTAGAATTGCTGCTATTAAAAATGATATTCATAATAAAATTCATAATGAAAATATTGGGTTCTTCGGTTTTTTTGAATCGATAAATGATCAGGAAGTTGCAAATGCTTTGTTAAGTAAAGCAGAAGAATGGATCAAAGCAAAAGGTCTGGATGCCATGCGCGGTCCTGCTAATCCAAGTAGTAATGAAGAATGGGGTTTGCTGGTTGAAGGATTTGAAGATTCTCCCAGAATGATGATGACTTACAATCCAAAGTATTACATAGAGCTTATTGAAAATTATGGTTTATCAAAAGTGAAAGACTTAAATGCCTGGATGATAAGTAATCATAAAATGATAAAGCAGGAAAAGATAAAACGTGTTGCCGATATTGCTATGAGAAGAAGCAACATGACTTTGCGTCCACTTAATATGAAAAACTTTAAGCAGGAGCTTGAAAAAGTTAAATACGTTTACAATAAAGCTTGGGCACCTAATTGGGGATTTATTCCAATGACGGATGAAGAGATTGATCTTCTTGCTAAAAATCTCAAACCTCTTGTCGATCCCGACTTTGTTCTCTTTGGTGAAGTTGATGGGGAAACAATCGGCTTTTCTTTAACTATGCCCGATTACAATGTTGTCTTCAAGGAAATGAACGGACGACTTTTTCCATTTAATTTCTTAAAGCTGCTCCAGCCTAAGAAAAAGATTTATCCTAAAATTAAATTTGCCAGAATTATAACTCTCGGTATTATTCCCGAATATCAGAAACGTGGACTTGATGCTGCATTTTATTATAATATTTTGGAAACTGCAGCTTCAAAAGGAATTTATTACGGAGAAGCAAGCTGGATACTTGAAGATAATGAAATGATGAATAGAGGCGCCAGAACTATGGATGGCGATCTTTACAAAGTTTATAGAATTTATGAGAAAAAAATAAAATGAAAAACTTAATTGTAATTCTGATTCTTATTTCTTCCATCTCTGCTCAGTACAAAAAAGAATTTAAAGATTTAATTGAAACAACATACTTAAGAACTTTTGATGAGAAGATTGTATTGAAGTATCTTAATTCAGAAAGTGAAGATTCAATTAAAGCTGCCTTATTAACTATCGCAAATTCAAATCAGACAAAATTTATTGAAAATATTATTAATGTTGATAATGATTATCTTGTTGAAAAATCTTTTGCCCTTGGTAAACTTGACGCAGATTCACTTTCAGAGAAATTTCTTCTTGAGAATTTGAATAATGTAGAATCTGATTTTAACTCACAAAGAATTTTCTTTGAAGCATTAGGAAATGTTATTTCTGAAGAGGACTTAATAAATCTGTTGAATGAAAAATCAGATTATTACGGTCTCCCTTTTGCTGTTGTTAATTCGGTAAATCAAAAATCAAAAATTGATAAAGAAATTATTAACAGTTATCTGCTGAATAATTTAGAAAGTACAAATGAAGATTTAATTTTCTCATCTCTTTATGCTTTGTATAGAATTTTTCCTCCTAATGGAAGTGAAGAATTTTTTGTTAATCTCTTATCAAAAAAAATTGATGACCGAGAGATAGAAATCAAAACTTATACTCTAGGCTGTTTAAGAAGATTAAAAAGATTTCCTATTGATAAAGAATTATTCACAAATTTATTAGCAGACAAAGATTGGAAGATTAGAACTGAATTAGCAAGATCAGCAGTTTTCTTTAGGAACTTTGATAATATATTTGAACCATTCTTAAATTTAATTGTGGATGAAAATCCAAACGTATCAAGACAAGCTGCAATTTCTTTAAGAGAAATAAAGCCGGAATTCATCAATGAATCCAAAATTATAAATTTATTAAAATTGGATTTACCACTTAATACATTTGGAGAACTCATAATTTCCTACAGTAAATTATTTCCGGGTAAAAGTGAAGAATTAATTGAAGAATATAAATCAAAACTTGCTCGCAAATTTATTTTCGAAATAATAGACAATATTAATGATGCAGAAACTCGATTTGATCTGCTTAAAAAAGAATTAGCCGGCAGCAATAGTTTTGATAGGATTTATCTTTCACAAAGTTTGTTAAAATTAGAAGATCAATTTAGAAGAGATGATGAATTTGCAAAAATTATTATTTCGTTATTAAGAGAAAGCAACGCTCCGGTTATTTCAATTGTTGCTGATGGAATTAGTGAGTCATTTGTTTCTCAAAATTCATCTCTGCTTCAAGAGTTAATAATTGATCACCTGTTCACAAAAATTAATGATGCAAATTTTGTTGAGTCAATTCAAGCATTATACAGATTATCAAAAAAAGTAAGCCCTCAATTCGAGAATCAAGTAAGTGAAATTATTTCTACGTCAAAAGTTTCATCTATCAAACAAATTACTTCGGGAAATTCAATTAGAGAAAACGATTTAATGTTCAGCAAGATTTTCGAAAATTCATTTAAGTATTCCGAAGCTGTTATATTAACAAATAAAGGAGAATTCAGATTTGAATTCTTAAATGAAATTGCACCAATATCTGTAGGAAACTTTTGTTATTTAGCCGAAAAAAAATATTTCAATGGAAATAAATTTCATCGTGTAGTTCCAAATTTTGTAATACAAACCGGGGATTCAACTTCAACCGGCTGGGGCGGTCCTGGTTATGACATAATTTCAGAATTCAGCTGGCTTCCTTTTGAAACCGGTTATGTAGGAATGGCTTCTGCCGGTAAAGATACAGAAGGTTCTCAGTGGTTTGTTATGCATAATTATTATCCGCATTTAAATAATAATTATACAGTATTTGGCAGACTTGTAAAGGGACAAAAAACAGTTGATATTATTGATGAAAATGATGTTGTTTTTGAAGTAAGATTAATTGAGAAGTAAAAATAGATTTTATTAACTCATAAAAAAATTCCGGCTCATCACCGGAATTTTTTATCAATATTAATTATTCAATGCTTCATCATACTTTGAAATGTGTGCCGGATCAATCCGTTTTAGTTTATCAAATATTTCTTTATTCGGAAAATCTTTTAAGTAATCAACAATCTCACCACTTTTAGCATCAAAAAATATTTTTAGTAAAACACTTCTTCTTTCAATTTTATCTCTTTTTTCAAAAAGATTATTAATTAACTGAACCATTTTATTTTGTGCTTCAGCTTTATTAGTTGAGTATAAATCCAAACCGTTAAAATGATATTCAAAAAAATCTTGCCTAAATTGCTGAAAATTTGCATTCGTAATATTTTCGATAAATCCTCGTTTGTTGTATGATTCACTTGATAAGGACCATCCGTCGGAAAATCTGCTTGATCCTCCTAACACAGAAATCTCAAAAGCTTTTTGAAAATATTGTGTCCCGCCCAAAGGTTCAAACGAATCCATATCATAAGCAATAATTAGGTATGCATAAAAATCTAAAAAGCTTGTTAAAGGATCAAAATCAGTTTGATTAAAATACAAAGCTTGTCCTTGTTCATATTTAAACTGCCATTTCTGATCTTGAATTCTTAACATAAGAGAACTGTTTTGACTTCTATAAATTGGTCTCTGACTTGTAACAACAACTTGTGCAGTATATGTTAAATCGTCACTTGCACCCATAAAAAAAATAGTAAATGAACATTTGATCGGCTCACCTTCCCAAACTAAATCTGTAAAGCTAGTGTTGTTAAGATAATCTTCAACTCTTCTTGAAAAATCAACAAGTCTTTCTTTTCCCGAAGTTTCCAACTGTTCATAATTTACAGTTACGGTTGCAGCTAATTCTTTTGAACTAAGTATGTTTATCAATGAAATAAAGATCAGAAACATCAAACTGAATCTTTTCATAAAATAATCCTTATTGTTTTTATAAATATTAATTTGAATTAAACAAAATTTTTATTTAAAATAAATTATGTTAAATGTAAGATACATAGTTTTAAGTCTTCTTATAATATTTGCTAATATACTTTCTCAAATTAATCCTGGTTCCCGTCAAATTGCTTTAGCAAACTCCGATGTTGCATTAAGCAATGATGTATTTTCAATTTTTAATAATCCAGCAGGTTTAGCACAAATTAAATGGACTGAAATCGGAATATACTATTCTCCTTCTCCATTTGGAATAAAAGAACTGGCAAACGGCTATGGTGCAGTAACACATAATTTTAATTTCGGTACAATTGCAGCCGGATTTTCTTTTTATGGTTTTGAATTATACAAAGAACATAAACTAAGTTTAAGTTATGCAAGCAACTATAAACAATTTTATTTTGGAATTTCAGTTTTTTATAACACAATTGAAATAGAAAAGTACGGAAACGATAATTCATTTTCACTTAATTTAGGCGGATTAACTTACGTAAGTAATACTTTTAGAATTGGCTTTTCAGCTCATAACATTAATCAAGCTACATTTGGAAATGAAGAAGACCAGATTCCAACAATTTTTTCTGCCGGAGTAAGTTATGATGTTCTCTCAAATCTCACTTTAAATTCTGCAGTTGAAAAAGAATTAGAATATGATTTTTCTCTCAGAACCGGTATTGAATATAACATCATTAAATATCTTTCTTTGAGAATAGGATTTAATAATTACCCATCAACTTACACTGCCGGAGTTGGAATTAACTTTTTGTTTTTCAATCTTGACTATGCAGTTTTTACTCACGAATATTTAGGATTAACTCATCAAGCCGGATTAATAATTCATTTTGGTGATGAAACACCCCGAAGTCAAAAAGTAAAATCCTATATAAATGATTAAGAAATTTCTGCTCATATTTAATTTTACTGCGTTATCCTTAACTGCTCAGATTGATTCATTATCAAATTACTTTGATGCAGTATTAATCTATATGGAAAAATCTTCTTTAATTGATGAAGAAGAAGAGACAACAATTTTTGAATCGGTAGAAGAATTATTACGCAATCCAATTAACATTAACAAAGCACAAGTTGATGATTTACTTCAAATTCCTTTTCTAGATTTTTCTTCTGCAAATTTTATTATTGACTACAGAGATTCAAACAAACAATACTATTCAATTAACGAATTGTTTTTGATTGATGAATTATCATCGGAGTTAGTAAATATTTTAAAACCTCTCTTAACTACTTCTGAACAAGAATTAGTAATAACTGAAAAGAAATCCTTCTTAAAATTCATCGGTTCCAGAAATAGACTTGTTAACGATATTGAAACTAGAGAAGGATATTCGAAAGGAAATTACTTAGGAAATAAATTAAAGTTTTATAATAGAATTCAAGCTTCTGCAGATAAATTTTTTGTTAATATCACTCAAGAAAAAGATGCCGGAGAAAAATCATTAACCGATTTTTATTCTGCCTCATTCAGCATTTCAGATTATTCTTTTGTTAATAAAATTATTTTGGGAGATTACAATTTAACTTTTGGTCAAGGATTAACACTTGCAAAACCGTTTGGTTCAAGAAAAGGAAGCTTTGCAACTTTATCGGTTTTAAAGAATCAAAAAAATCTTTCCGAATATACCAGCAGCGACGAAAACAGATTTTTTAGAGGTGCAGCAGGATATTTTACTTATTCAAATTTTGGTTTGACTCTTTTCTATTCAACAAATAAAATTAGTGCAAATCTAAATGGGGAAAACAAAATTACATCCTTAAAAGAAGATGGAATTTTCCGAACCGAATTGGATATAAGCAAAAAACATAATACCAAACTTAATACCTTAGGCAGTTCAATTAATTATTCGCTTAATAAATTTAAGATCGGTTTCCTTTATCAAAATTTATTTTACAATAACTCATTCTCAGAAGATTATTCGATTTACTTAAAAGATAAAAACAGATTCAGTTTTTACTCTTTTGATTACTCAATAAATTTTGATGATCTTTTTTTCAGCGGAGAATTCAGTTACAACGGTTTGAGTATTGCTTCTATCAATAATCTTTTCATTAACATTAGCAGAAGATTTAAACTGATAACTTCCTTTAGAAATTATCCTTCTAACTATTATAACTTTTTTGCAAATGGTTTTGGTGAAAGATCAAATACTCAAAATGAGATTGGCTTTTATACCGGCTTTCAAGTTTATACTGACTTTGGAATTTTTGATGTTTATTATGATCAATTTCAATTCCCAAACAAAAATGAAAACAAATTCCAATTTTCCGGAAATGAGTTGAGTCTTTTTTATCAAAACAAATTGAGTAGAAATTTTTCACTAAACTTTAGAATCTTTATAGAACAAAAAGATGATGAATTTATTGAAAATACAATTCAAATAGGAAAATCAAAAAGAGAGAAAGTAAGAACTGATCTAATTTATTTTGCCTCAAAAAATCTTAGACTTAAAACCAGATTTGAACTAAATTATTTTTCTCTTGATGAAGCCAGCATTAATGAAAATGGATATTTAGTTTTTCAGGATATTAACTTAAATCCAATTCCAAATTTAAAATTTTACGGTAGAATAATTGTGTTTAAGACCGATAGTTTCAATACAAGAATTTATGAATTCGAAAATGATTTAACCGGCACATTTTCCAGTAAACCTTTATTCGGTGATGGTTTTAGATGGTATCTATTAATAAAATATCAGATTTTTAATCAGTTGGAAATCGCATTAAAATACAGTACTACAATCCGCACAGATGTTGAATCAATAAGCTCCGGAAATCAAGAAATAAGAGATAATTCCGAGAGTGTTTTATCACTTCAAGTTGATCTTCAATTTTAGTATGTAAACAAATAAAAATTAAAGATCCAGCTTTTACTTGTTAGTTTATATCATTGTCTATAATTTTGAATGACTAACATTCAATAATAATACAAGGAAGTCCGTAATGAGAACAATAGTAGCTCTACCCGGTGATGGAATTGGAAAGGTAGTATTAGACGAATCAATTAGAGTATTAAATGCAGTTGGATTTGAAGCAAATTATGTTCATGGTGATATCGGCTGGGAATTTTGGTGTAAAGAAGGAAATGCTCTCCCTGAAAGAACAATTAAATTATTAGAAGAGCACAAAATTGGTTTGTTTGGTGCAATAACAAGTAAACCAAAAGATGATGCAGTAAAAGAACTTGCTCCAGAACTACAAGATAAAGGTTATGTTTATTTTTCTCCGATTGTTGGTTTACGTCAGCATTTTAATTTGGATATTTGCGTTCGTCCTTGCAAAGCATTCAAAGGAAATCCACTTAATTTTATTAGAAAAGATGGAAAAGGGGGATTTGAAGAACCTGCTGTTGATGCTGTTATTTTCAGACAAAATACAGAAGGAATGTATGGCGGAATTGAATGGACAAATCCACCAAAGAATGTTAGAGATGCATTTGAAACTCATCCAAAGATGAAAGGATTCAAACATGTACCAAGTGAAGAAATGGCAATCTCAACAAGAATTGTAACTAAGAAAGCTACGGAAAGAATTATAAGAGCTGCATTCGAATATGCAAAAAAATTCGGTTATAAAAATGTTACAGTCTGCGAAAAACCAAATGTACTAAGAGAGACATCGGGAATGTATCTTAAAACAGCAAAGCAAATTGCTAAAGAATTTCCTGGAATAGATTTATGGGATACAAACATTGATGCACAAATGATGTGGCTGACAAAGAATCCCGAGAACTACGGTGTATTGGTTTCTGAAAATATGTTTGGAGATATTATAAGTGACGGCTTTGCCGGTCTGGTTGGTGGATTAGGTTTTGCTTGCAGCGCCAACATTGGTGATGAAGTTGCAGTTTTTGAACCGACACATGGTTCAGCCCCAAAATATGCTGAATTAAATCCTTCAATTGTAAATCCAATTGCAATGATTTTAAGTGCATGTATGATGTTGGATCATATTGGTGAAAATGATAAAGCAGAAAAAATACGCAAAGCAGTTGCAGAAGTTATTGGAGAAGGAAAAGTCAAAACATACGATATGATGAAACTTAGAGGAAGCGCAAAAGCAATTGATGAAGGAGCCGCAACAACCCAGCAAATGGGAGATGCGATAATTGAGAAACTAAAGTAAGAAGCTAGAAGTAAGAGGTTAGAAGTGATAGAGCTTAGTCATAAAAAATTAAAGGTCTGGCTTAAAAGTAAAAAATTAGTTTTAGAAGTTTATAAACTAACTGCAAACTTTCCAAAATCTGAAGTTTATGGAATTACCTCTCAATTAAGAAGGGCTTCAATTTCTATCATTTCTAACCTCTCAGAAGGTGCTTCTAGAAATTCCTCACAAGAGAAAAAACGATTTTTTGAAATTTCAAGATCATCATTAGTAGAATTAGATACACAAATTGAGATTTCTATAGAACTTGGATTTCTCAATCAAATAGAGATTGAAAATTTGTCTAAACTCTCAAATGAGGTTTTTGCAATGTTGACTAATTTAATAAAGAGATATGAAAAATAAACTTCTTACTTCTAACATCTAACTTCTTACTCGGAGAAAAAAATGAGAGAAAAAATTAAAAAATATGGCCCGAAATTGAATGGATTAAAGATTCGGAAATCAAAGAAAAAACTTATCAGTGCTGGGAATATGCAATTGAGAATAGTCCCTTACAGCCTGAAGATTTAGAAACAATCCCCTTTTCCCTATTGATTAATAACTGTGATATATCATTTATGAATCACAAAAGAACTGCTGTTCATCTTTCTGTTGAAATTGCAAAAATTATGGAAAAGAATTTTGACAAAGATGTTAAAATCAATTGGGACTATCTAATATCCGGAGCAATTCTAATTGATGCTGGGAAATTACTCGAATATGAAATTATTGATGGAAAACTTTCAACCAGCAGAGATGGAAAATTATTAAGACATCCTTTCAGCGGTGTTTCCATTGCAGATAGATTCGGACTTCCGGCAGACATTCAGCACATTATTGCTTATCACTCTAAAGAAGGTGATCTTGGAAAAAGAACTATTGAATCAATAATTGTACATCATGCTGATTTTGTAAGCTTCGAACCGTTTCAAGATGCAAAAACGTTAAAATGTTGAGAAGTCAAAACGTAGAGACGTGGAGAAGTAGTTGCGTAGAGACGTTAAAAAGTTATTACTGTTCTTTTATTAATATATTATGACTATAACTGATATTCGATAATGGTTAAATTGTCATATTGATTAATTGTTAAAAACAATGAAGCAATAAAACTATTTGACAATAAACAATCTTTCAAAATGAAAGTAAACTCAGAAATTATGAGGTAAAAATATGCCCCAAAATCTAATTGAAAAAATCGTTCAAAAATTTGCTGTCGGACTTGAAGAAGGACAGATTATTCAAAGCGGTGATTATGTATCTATTAAACCGGCTTATGTTATGACGCACGATAATACTGGTGCAGTAATTCCCAAGTTTAAAGGTTTAGGTGCAACTAAATTTGCGAATCCAAGACAAGTAGTACATACTTTAGATCATAACATTCAGGATACATCTGAAAAAAATCTTGAGAAGTATAAAAAGATTGAAGATTTCTCAAGAACAATGGGAGCCGATTTTTATCCAGCCGGAAGAGGAATCGGTCATCAAATTATGTGTGAAGAAGGATATGCTTGGCCTGGAACTGTAGTTGTTGCTTCTGATAGTCACTCTAATATGTACGGCGGATTGGGTTGTCTCGGAACTCCCATAGTAAGAACAGACGCAGCGGCAATTTGGGCAACCGGAAGAACTTGGTGGCAGATACCTCCTGTCGCAAAAGTTGAACTAAAAGGAAATCTTAATAAAGGAGTTGTAGGAAAAGATGTAATTATTGCTTTATGCGGATTTTTCAATAATGATGAAGTTTTAAACCATGTTATAGAATTTACCGGAGAAGCAATTAAGAATTTAAATATTGATCAAAGATTAACAATTGCAAATATGACTACCGAATGGGGAGCTTTAGCCGGAGTTTTTCCTATTGATGAAATTACAATTGAGTGGCTGCTCAATAGAGCAAATTACATTAAAGAAAGAGGACTTGCCGGAGTCCCTTCAGATGCGGACGGTAATGGCATTCACCCACGATTAAATGAAGAAAAAATTAGTATGCTCAAAGAAGAAATTGATTTACTTCAATCAGACGTGGATTCATTCTATGCAAAAGAATTAGAAATTGACTTAAGTACAATTGAACCTTTAGTATCCGGTCCAAATACTGTTAAGATTATGAAACCTGTTTCCGAAATTAAAAAAGAGAAGGTGAAAATTCATAAAGCTTATTTAGTGTCGTGTGTTAATAGTCGCATTGATGATATTGCCGAAGCTGCTGAAGTAATAAATGGGAAAAAGGTAGCCAACGGAGTTGATTTCTACATTGCTGCTGCTTCTAGTGAAGTTCAGAAAGAGAGTGAAAAGAGAGGCGATTGGCAGAAATTAATTGAAGCAGGTGCAAAACCATTACCTCCCGGATGCGGTCCTTGTATTGGTTTGGGAACCGGACTTCTCGAAGATGGTGAAGTTGGAATTTCTGCTACAAACAGAAACTTCAAAGGAAGAATGGGTTCAAAAGATGCATTGGCTTATCTTGCCTCTCCCGCTGTTGTAGCTGCTTCCGCCGTTTCCGGATATATTGATTTTGATCTTATTGATGAAAAAAAATCAATCCTAGCTGAGATTAAAAAAGTAAATAAGAAATCTAAAAAAACTTCATCAGTAAGAATTGTTGAAGGATTTCCTGAAGTAATTGAAGGTGATCTAGTTTTTTGTCATCAAGATAATTTGAATACTGATGGAATTTATCCCGGGAAATATACATACATAGATGACTTTAAACCGGAAGATCAAGCAAAAGTTGTTATGGAAAATTATGATGCAGATTTTTCCATGAAAGTGAAAGAAGGTGATATTTTAGTGGGTGGATATAATTTCGGAACTGGAAGTTCAAGAGAACAGGCTGCAACTGCATTGAAACATCGCGGTATTCAAGCAGTAATTGTAGGTTCTGCAAGTCAGACATATATGCGTAACGCACTTAACAATGGATTCCTAGTTATTGAAAGTCCCGATTTAGTTGATTATCTGAAAAATAAATATGGTAAAGAAAAATTAACTGTTCATACTCAAGAAAAATCAAAAATCAATTTTAAGGAATCTATTTTACTATTTGATAACAATGAATTTTCGATTTCACCGGTAGGCGGAGCAGCTCAGGAATTAATTGTAGTGGGTGGTTTGGAAAATTGGATTATAAAAAATCTTGAAAAATAATTTGCCGAAAGCAGAGATTTAGCCGCTTAGTCTCTGCTTTATAAAACCAATTCCAATTGAATTTCAGAAAAAATTATATCACATTTACAAAGACAAGTAAGTCATATTAAAATATCTAAATATTTTGAGGTGAATATGGTAACAGAAAACTTAAAAGAATTAACTAAAGATTTAATTCACCTTGAATACCGAATAGATATTCATAAACTTGAAGACGACTGCTTCTTCATTTCAGATTTTTATACTATAGTTAATGACCAAAACAATGAAATTGAAATAACGGTTTTTGAAAAAGGGAACAAAAAACTTCTTCAAATAACTGCAATAGTTGAGACGCATTCGGAGGGAACTCTTTACTATACTAATTATTACATCAATGAGAGATTTAAAAAAGGGATAAGCAAATACAGACTTCAATAGAATTAAAGTTTTATTTTCTTAAATCGCAGCATCAAATTATTGGCTAAATTAATAAATTAATTTGATAATAATAAGATATTTGTGTACTTTATATCTGTTATTTTTCACCCGGGAAGAAAATGGAAAGGAACCAAAAAGAAAGGACTAAAGAGAAAGAACTTTCCAAATCATTAGAACAGAAAGAAGAGCAAGTTTCAACTTCTGGATTAAAATCATGTTCAAATTGCGGACATAAAAATGAATCCGAAGCAATGTTCTGTGAAGAATGCGGTAATCCATTCGGAAGTCATATCTGCCCAAGTTGTAAAGCAATGGTTCATCCTCATCAAGATGTTTGTGAAGAATGCGGAGCTTGGATTTTAACAGATCAATGTAAATTTTGTTATTCTCCAATTTCTCCAGAAGATAAATTTTGTGCTGAGTGCGGAAATCCTACAGAAGGAATTATTTGTCCCGGCTGCAGCACATTAAACTTTTTTGATTTTTGCACTAAGTGTCACAAACCATTAACAGAATCAGCCTTGGCTGAAATTCAAAGAAGTAAATCCGATCCGGAACTAATGCAGATAAGAAGCTTTATTGCCGAATTGGAAGAACTAGAAATTGAACTTGAAGAAGATGCAAAACTTTCCAAAACAGAATTAATGGAAATGAAACTTCAAGAGGAAATTGAAAAAGAAGAAGAAATATTAAGACAAAAAGCAGAAGAAATTAGACAGATAAAAGAACAACTAAATTCTTTTCTGCCTCCTAAGGAAACAAAAAAAGAAAGCCCTCCTACCACAATAAATAAAAAACCAAAAGTAAATAACTTTAATAAACTCCAAGAAAAAATCAAAGAAAGAGAATTAAAGCGAAAGAATTTGCTTAACAATATTCAGACGAAACTAAATGAAATGCAGAGCAGAACATTCGATAATTCTCAATCAGCAAGAAGATTTTTTAATGCTAATCGTCCTCCCGGAAATTATGTATGGAACTGCAATTTTAATGATTCGATTCATCCCGATCCGAATAATTGCGGCAGCCCGGAAAAAGGTGGAAAATGGATTATTGAATATGGAGAAATTAAATGGCGGACTCACCACGGTGAATGTTAACAGCCGATTTTTATTTATAACATTTTGGTTTTTGTTTAAGTGATTTAAAAATTTTTTGTGAACAGAATTACATAATGAAAAATTAACTGAACTTTATATTTGTGCGGCGGCTTAATGCTAAGCAATATCATAAATAAAATTAAAGAGAATAAAAATATCTTTACCGGAAACCCGGAAGATAATTCATTTATTAATTCTCTTTCTGATAGATTAAAAAAGCTCAACATCTCTCCCCTTTCAGATGAATTAATTCAATTTTATCAATCCATAAATGGAATGATGTACAATGGAATTGAAATTTTTTCTTATTCACTAGAAAAAGTTATTGAACCAGAATCATCCTATACATTAATAGATTTATACGAATTCAATCGATCAATTACATATAGTAAAAAATGGCAGTCGATAAACGGTTTATTAATTTTCGGTAAATCAGATGAAGAGTTTTACGCAGTAAACAGTTCAAGAAATAAATATTCTCTTTTAGCAAGGGAAGATTATGCTGTTTATAAAATCTTCAATTCATTAGCTGAATTTTTGTATTACATTCTTGAAGAAAGAGGAGGAATTGAAAAAAATTCCACCATTTTTTTTGAAGGAAGATTAAAGAAAATTCTGCTGGATGAAATTATCAATGAAATAAATGTTGTTCAAAAAATTCCCGTTTCTATTATTGATTTGGAACTTGATAAAGATTTAACCGGCTCTATCATTGGTCGAGAAACACATCACATCATTAAAACAATTCTAAAAGTTGATATAATAGATCACATAGTTTTATGGTCATTTAATGACAGCGAACCTTATAAATTTTCATTAAAAAAATATTTAAGTGATGAAGAAATAAATAAAATTAATTCTACAGATACAAATCAAGGATTGCAAAATGAATAAAGATGATGACAAAACCATCCGTCCTTCAGATAATATTATTCCCTCTGATGATGAAAAAACTATTAGACCTTCTTCTAATATTATTAATGCCGATAATAATGACGATGATAAAACTATTAGATCAAACAGTAATATAATCAGTTCAAATAAAATTAAGCGGGATGATGAATCTACAATTCGTTCTGATAGTAAAGTAATTTCTGCAAAAGGTTCGCCGGAAGATTTAGATCAAACCCCGGTTTATATACCCCCTAAAAATTTTACTCTTAAAGAAAAAGTTTACAACCATATTAAAACCATATCTCAAAATACCGGCGAAGGACAAATTTATCTTGTAGAAAATGACGGGCAGCAAGTCGTACTAAAGCTGTATCTCCCAAATATTCAACCTAAGATAAAATTGGTTGAAAGGCTGAGAGAATATAAAAACGATAAGGTTATAAAAGTTTTTGATTTTGGTACTACCGATGACGGAAGATTTTATGAGTTAATGGAATATTTAGCCGGCGGTACTTTAGATAAATATCTCCCAATCAAGGATACATCCAAACTAAAAAAAATGGTGAAGGATGTTGCTGATGGTTTAGAGTTTTGTCATAAGAATGGAATTATTCATAAAGATATAAAACCATCAAATATATTTTTAAGAGACGGAAACAGTGACCAATATGTACTTGGTGATTTTGGAATATCATCATTATTTGACAGCGAGGACAGGCTTCAGGTAACTTCTCAAGCAAGATCAGATTTATACGCTGCTCCCGAAATGTATATTTCAAGAGATGGTAGAATAATGATTACTCCAGGGATTGATTACTATGCCTTGGGCTTATCATTAATTTATATATGGAACAATAAAAATCCGTTTAAGGGAATTAATGAGATGGTTATTCCACAATTAAAACTTGACGGACAAGTTAAACCACCGGAAGATATGCCGAAAGATTTTGCTACTCTTGTTAGAGGATTAATTGTTTCCGATCCTAAAAAACGCTGGGGATATGATGAAGTTCAAAGATATTTAAATGGTGAAAAAGTTGAAGTATTTGATGAAATAATTAAACTCGATTACGATACTTTTGTTTTTGATGCAGAAGAAAATCTTTTTGCTAAAACTCCATCAGATTTAGCAAGACTTATGAAAGATGATCCACAAACAGCTAAAAGATATTTATATGCCGGTAAAATTGATGAATGGCTTCGCAAAGCAAAGAATACTAAACTTGAATTGACAATTACGGAAATTTACGAAAAATTATTTCCTAAAAATCAAGATGCCGGTTTAACGGCAGCTTTGTATGCATTAGATAAGGAAATGCCTTATACAGATATAGATGGAAATGACTGCGATGACGTACCTCAATTTGTAGATGCATTCCTAAACCACTTTGAAGAATATTCTGAAAAACTTTCCAATAAAAATGACAGTTTCTATTTATACTTACACAGCAGAGACAATTCAGCTTTGGCTGAAAAATTTTATTCATTTTTTAAGAAAGAAAAAGAGAAAAGTACAGCATTATTAAGAGTGATTTACGAATTAGCTCCTTCTTCACCTTTTAGATTTGTTTACACAGAAAACAACAATCTATACTATGCCTTAATTAATGATCCCGCTGAACTTTCTACTTACTTTGATAAATATCATTCGGATGCTGAAAATGCAATATTTGACGGATTGTTATCAATTTGGCTTGAAGCTAAAATAATGGATGATTCACTCTCAAAAGAGGAAAAGGAAACGTATCAAACTTATCTAACTTGGGTTAACTGGGTAATTGAGAACTATGATCATAATATGAATGCTGCAAGAAAAATTATGGTTTATGTTCTTAATCCTCAAATGGGTTATTTAGGTGATGATGACAAAACTATGAGATATACTCTTGATGATATGGCACAAGAGCTTTTCGATTTTACCGACAGCTACAAAGAAAGATTATTATTTATTGATGATTTCTTTTACTTATATCTTATTAGCCGCGGCTGGACTGATGAAGAGGCATACATTCGTTCATTGTTCTTAAATATAAATCAAATTCAAAAAAACAAAATTGGTCCTTACGATGAATACATGGCAGTTTATAAGGCTATAACATATTTAGGAATCAAGTTAAATTATTTCTTGGAAGGAACATCATATAAAGAACCGAGTGATTTGTTAAAAGCGAGTTCATCCGATAAAAAAGTAATTCTGGATGATCTTAAGTATATCAATTCATATTTATTCCAATGGTTAAGTTTATTTTATCAAGAAAATCCGGAATTGGATGCAGATGAAACGGAATTTATATATGAAACAAAGCTCTTAGAATTAATGGAATTCGTTTATAAACTTGATCCTAAAAATGAAACAGCAAAAAGATTTCATGATGCAAGAAAATCAATCCCTAAAAAAATAAATAAAGAGAAAGCCGCAGATAAAAGATTTCTATTAATGAAACTGATTTCTATGATTATGCCTGTTGCAACCGGTGCTGTTTTATTTATGCTGGTTTTCTTTAATCCGGAAACAACTATAGAGACTGGTTTCTGGAATATTACTCCATTATATTTTATTTCCTTCTTAGGATTATCACTTATTGCATATTTTGTAACAAGAGGATACGGGGATGGAATTTCATTCATGAATGGCTTTATACTCTCTCCGTTAGTCGCACTTCTTTCCTCGGTATTAGTTTTTTATGTATTTGTAATTGCTTATACTCTTTACCCTCTTTCTGTTGGCGGAATAGCACTCTTGGCGATAATTTATATTTTCTGGAAAGTATTTAAGTTCAAATCCTATACAAACAAAGATGTTAGAAATCAGTTATTTGATACTTCTGATAAAGAGACATTTGATTTTGAACCTCTTGCTTATGCATTCAGTAATAACGATAATTTTAAGTCAACCAGACTTAATCTTCTTAACGATTATAATATGAGAAGAAATGAGGCTAAGAAAGTTGTAATGAGTAATACTATTATGCCGGCAATAATATTCTTCAGTTTAATTGTGCTTTTTGCTTACTCTAGCAGAGATGTTTCTAATTATTTAGATGAAGCCGGATTGTCGGAGAAATCAATTGTTTCTTTAATCAATTTAGATAATAACATTCCCGACATTGAAGGAACTTGGGAAGGTAAAATTGGGAATAATGATCTTAAACTTCTTGTTTCTGATCAATCGGATTTAAATTTAAGCGGTAAGTTCTTACTAGGAAAAGAAAATCCTGCCGAAATAATTATTACTGGTATTCTAGATACTGCAAACAGTAAAATCACTTTTACGAACAGTGAAAATGAAACTTATGAAGCAGAATTAAAGGATGAGAATAAAAATATAGCCGGAATATTCAGTCCTAAAAAAGGAAGAAAGCAAAACTTTAATTTAGCTTTTGTTAGTTCAACCATTGCTGAACCAGAAGAAGAAAAGGTTGAAGAACCAATTGAAGAATCCTCAAAAGAGACTTCAAAAAAAGTAACTGAAAATAAACCTGTAACAAAACCTAATGATTCTGAGGTCAATAAATCAGTTGAAGAATCTGCAAAACCTAAGTCTGAAAATACTGAAGAAAAATCAGAAGAAACAAAACCAACAAAATTCTATGCAGCTCCTATTTCCACAAATGGAGTAGCTTTTGAAATAATGGATAGTTATACATTAGGTGGAAACAGATTACGTATTGATTTTAGAGTGACTAACAATAACTCAAAAGATATGGAAATTATTATTCCGGCAAAAGGAGCAGTTGCTGCTGATAATGTAGGAAATCAATATTCGGCTTCTATCAGATCATTAGCAAATGTAACTGCTACAACTAATGATGTTGATGTTATTTATACGGTAAATCAATCTGGTATGGCATATGGCGGATTGATTTTTGAAAATCTTAAGCCTGGAGCAAATTTAATTACAACGCTAAATCTAAAAGTTGATGTTAACGGATCAACTACACTTAAGTTTACAAATATTCCTATAAGAATAGAATAAGATTGAGGATTTATTATGGCTTTAACCTGCGAAAAATGTAATGCACAAAATAGAGATATTGCAAAATATTGTAAGAAGTGCGGCACGGAAATTTTAAACGAAAATACTATTGGACTGGATGAATTAGTTGGATTGGGTCAGATAAAAGATGAAATTAGAAATCTTGTTAATATTACAAAAGCCTTAAAAAACCGAAACGGCGGTGCACAGAAAATTAATATGCACTCAATTATAATCGGTGATTCCGGTACCGGAAAAAGTACAATTGCAAATGTTTTGCAAAATTTATTTTATCAAAACGGGTTAATAACAAAGAAGCACGCTGAAATTGTTGATGCAGTTGACTACCGCGATTATACTGAAAAATTTCAAGAGAATATTCAAAAAGCTAAAGGTGGAATTCTATTTATTGATAATGCCCAGAAATTAGTACCGGGCGGGTTTGCTTCCGATATTCATCAATTGGATAAACTATTCTCCGAAATGGATAAGTTTGGTTTTGATCCTATTGTTATTCTTGCCGGATTACCGGAAGGATTTGAAGACTTTCTCGAAAAAAATCCATCTATTAAAAATCGTTTTGAATTTCACTTTAAGCTGCCTGAGTATTCGGTTAATGAATTAAATGAAATTTGTGTAAGAAAACTTGCTTCTTATAATCTATCATTAAATGAAGACTCTGCAAAAAGATTGAAATCATTATTCAAGCAGGCTTTTAAAAGTAAGAGTTCGGCTTTTGGAAACGGGCATTTTGCTGTTAATGTTGCTGAAGATATTTTCAAAGTATATTTATCCAGAATTGCAAAGGGAGATCCTGATAATAACATTATTAAACCGGAAGATATTAAAGGTGATATTCCGGAAGAAAAATCTTTAGATGATATAATGCATGAGTTAGATGATTTTATCGGAATGGAAAATATTAAGACTGCAGTGCGTGAAATTGCAAAACAGATTCAAGCACAAAAGCAACGAACGGAAAGAGGAATTTGCAATGATGAAAAGCTGGGTCTTCATATAATTCTTACCGGAAATCCCGGTACCGGAAAAACTACAATTGCAAGAAAACTTGGTGAAATATTAGCATCTATAGATTATCTGGAAAGCGGTCATGTAATAGAGGTTGATAGAAGTTCACTTGTCAGCCAATATAAAGGTGAAACTCCCAAAGTAGTTAAAGAACAATGTGATGGTGCAATGGGTGGAATTCTTTTTGTTGATGAAGCTTATACTCTTTCCGGTACCAGCGATATTGGAGAAAAAGATGCATACGGAACAGAAGCAATTGAAACTCTGATGAAACGAATGGAAGATGATAGAGGTAAATTTGTTGTAATTGCAGCAGGTTATAAAAATTTGATGGATAAATTTTTAGATGTAAATCCGGGTATGAAAAGCCGGTTTAATAAGTATTTACATATTGAAGATTATAATCCCGTTGAGCTTTTTGAAATCTATAAAATGTTTATTAAAAAGAAAAAGTATCATTTGAGCGAAGCGGCAGAATTAAAAGTAAAAAAACTTATAGAAACCATTTACGAAAGCAGAGATAAAAATTTTGGTAATGGAAGAGAAATGAGGAAAATATTTGAGGAAACTTTGAACAAGTTTTCTCAAAGAATTAGTACAATTCCAATTTCGGAACAAACTGATGAAACTCTTATCACAATAACAGCTGAAGATATACCTTACGAAGAACCAAAAGAAAATGCCGTTGAAGAAGTTCTTGCTGAATTAAATGAACTAACAGGATTAAAAGGAGTTAAGGATGAAATTACAAATCTTACAAACTACTTAAATCTTGAGAAGAAAAGAGCTGAACAGGGCGGAACCAAAACTCCCCTAAATATTCATTTTGTTTTTACCGGAAATCCAGGTACAGGCAAAACTACTGTAGCCAGAATATTGGGAAACGTATTCAAATCACTTGGATTATTATCCCAAGGACATGTTGTTGAAGTTGACAGATCAAAACTAGTTGCAAATTTTATTGGGCAAACCGGACCGAAAACCGATCAGATTATCAACAGTGCTTTAGGAGGAATTCTTTTTATTGATGAAGCTTATACCCTTATGCCTAAAGGATCAGACGGGGATTTCGGCAAAGAAGCAATAGAAGTGTTGCTTAAAAGAATGGAAGATGACAGAGGAAGATTTATTGTTGTTGCAGCAGGTTACATTCAAGAGATGGATCAATTTCTCGGTGCTAATCCTGGATTAAAATCCCGCTTTACAAAGTATATAAATTTTGAAGATTATAAAGCAGATGAACTGCAGGATATTTTCTTAAGACTTCTCAAAAAGAAAGGAATGAATTTATCCGAAGAGGCAAATGCTAAATTGAATAATTACTTTAAATCAATTTATAACAGTAAAGACAAAACATTCGGTAATGCAAGAGAAGTTAGAAATATTTTCGAAAAAACTCTGCAAAGACAAAGTGCAAGGCTTGCTGAACTGATTAAAAATAACGAACAGGTTGACAGCCAATTAAATTTAATAACATATGAAGATATTATTGGTGAAAAAGAAGAAACAAGAACAATTGATGAAATATTGAGCAGTTTAGATTCTTTTGTTGGAATGAGCAAAGTGAAAGAATCAATAAAAGAAATAGCACAGCAGATTCAGATACAACAGGAAAGGTTGAACAGAGGTTTAGCTGGAGTTGAAAAACCTGGAGTTAACATTATTCTGACAGGAAATCCTGGAACCGGAAAAACTACTGTAACAAGAAAACTTGGGGAAATATTTAAGGCAATTGGTTTTCTTCCAAGAAATACTGTTGTTGAAGTTGACAGATCAAAGTTAGTTGCGCAGTATGTTGGCCAAACTCCACATTTGGTTAATGAGAATTGCGATAAAGCAATGGGTGGAATTCTTTTTGTTGATGAAGCTTATACTCTTACCGGAAACAGTGATATTGGTGAAAAAGATAATTACGGAACAGAAGCAATTGAAACATTGATGAAAAGAATGGAAGATGATAGAGGCAAATTTGTTGTTATTGCAGCAGGTTATAAATCTGAAATGGAGAAATTTCTTGAAGCTAATCCGGGAATGAAAAGTCGTTTCGATAAATCAATTCATATTGACGATTATAAACCTGAAGAGCTATTCGAAATATTTAAAATGTTCGCTAAAAAAAGTAACTATACTCTTTCAAACAGTGCAGAAATTAAGGCTCAAAAGGCTATTTCAACAATTTATGAAAAAAGAGATAAGAATTTTGCAAATGCACGTGAGATGAGAAAACTTTTTGATGAAACTATAATGAAAGTCTCTGATAGATTAATGAGACTGCCGGAATCGGAAAAAACCAACGAGGCTTATTCAACTATTCTGCCGGAAGATATTCCTATTGAAGTACAAAAGGATTTATCAATTGAAGATGCTTTAGGCGGATTAAAAAATTTAATAGGAATGGATTCTATTAAGGATGAAGTAAGAAATCTTGCTAAATATTTAAGAGTAGAAAAGAAGCGAATTGAACTTGGTGGTGAAAAAACAGCACTGAATATTCACTTTGTATTTACAGGAAATCCCGGAACAGGAAAAACAACGGTAGCAAGAATTATTGCAGAAGTATTTAAATCACTTGGACTTTTATCTCAAGGTCAATTAATTGAGGTCGATCGTACAAAGCTTGTTGGCTCTTACATTGGACAAACAGCACCAAAGACTGAGCAGGTTATAAATAAAGCCATGGGAGGAGTTTTATTTATTGATGAAGCATATACCTTATCTCCGCAGACACAAAGTGATTTTGGACCGGAGGCTATTAATACTTTGTTAAAACGGATGGAAGATGATAGAGGAAAGTTCTTAGTGATTGTCGCCGGTTATACAAATGAAATGGCTGAATTCTTAGAGACCAATCCAGGCTTGGCTTCCCGCTTTACAAAGAAAATTCATTTTGATGATTATCAACCTAATGAAATGATGCAGATTATGAAATTGTTTGTAGCTAAGAAAGGAATGATTTTAGATTCTGAAGCAGAGCAATATTTAATAAATCATTTTACAGAATTATATAATAACAGAGATAAAAACTTTGGTAATGCCAGAACAGTTAGAAATATTTTTGAAAATACAATTCAAAAACAGAGCGGAAGGATTTCTGATATTTTAGATTCTCCCGATTTTTCAGATGATCAAATAAATGTTATAAAACTTGAGGATGTAATACAATGATTTGCGGAACTTGTAAAAACGAAATAGATCATGATTCTTTTTACTGCGATCAATGCGGCGTTGAAATATTAATCTGCCCCAAATGCGGTAAAACCGGGAAAGGTAAAATTTGTACTGCCGATGGAACAAAACTTATTCTGGCAAAGGATAAGGAAAATGGAAAATCTGAAACACCCCAGCCTGTTAAACCGGCATTTGTGAATGAGAATACCGTTCAATCTCCCGAGGAGAGAATTGAAGCACCTATCAATACTCAACCTTCAATTTCAACACAAACTTCTGGAGATCAAATTTCATTTATAAATAATGCAATAAATATTAAATTTAATGCTAAGCACGGAGATATTATTGGGAGGAAAAAAGGTCCTTTTGCAGATATATTTGGTTCATATAAACAAATTTCCGGTGCACATGCTCAAATAACTTTTGAGCAGAACAAAGGATGGTTTATTACCGATTTGGATTCATCCAACGGAACAAAATATAACAACGCACAACTTCAGCCGAATATTCCGCAATTACTGCAAAATAAGACTTATATTCTTTTAGCAAATATTGAATTTTTGGTGCAATTTAATTCTCCGATTCAAAGTGATGACGACGGAGAAAAAACTATTAGAGTATGAGAATAATATGAAATTAATTATAAATGCTGCTTCAGATAAAGGTTTAGTTAGACAAAGAAACGAGGATATGATTCTAGTTGGAAGCAGTCTTGTTCGTGATTCACAGTTTTCTACTGTTCAAAATATTGATGATGAAAATACAATTTTCCTTTTTGCAGTTGCTGATGGTATGGGAGGACATAACGCCGGAGATTTTGCAAGTGAATATGTCGTTAATTCTATTGCTAAAATTATTTCCAATATGCCTGTAAATCTTTCTGAAGATGATTTAACTAATTTTTTAGAATTAAGTTTTTCTGATATTCACAATGAATTAAATAATAAGGGTAAACTTGAAAAAGAAAGAGCCGGTATGGGTTCAACGTTTAACGGATTACTCTTTTATAATCAGAAAATCTTGAATATTAATATTGGAGACAGCCGTTTTTTCAGATTTCGTGATGGAATCTTAAAGCAAATGTCAAAGGATCATTCCTTAGCGGAAGTTACCGGTTTAAATAGAAATGAATCTCATATTTTACTAAATTCTGTAGGTGGCGGAGAATCTATTTTTGTGGAAATTAAAAATGTAACCGACTTAATATTAGAGAATGATATTCTGCTTTTATGCAGTGATGGTTTATCCGATATGATTTCTAATGATGAGATTGAAAATGTTCTTACTAAAAGTGCTACAACTTCAGCCTTAATTGAAGCGTCAAAAGCAAATGGCGGGCACGATAATATTTCTGTTGTTCTTTGTATGGTTAGGTAAGTTTTATTTTATAAATAAATACATTCAACCCAAGTACAACGGAGGCAGCTATGAAGATTACTCATTCTTTTGATTCTCCTCGAAACATATTTGAAAAACTAATCCGAGATTCCGAAGCTTTAGATATTCGGGTTAACGGCGACAACATGATGAATTTTGTATGTACTTCATTTCATATGCTTGAATGGCTTAAAAAATCTCCAATAACAGATACCGAACAAGGAAAAAGATTGCTTAAAAAAGCTCAAAAAGAAGATTGGATGAGAACTTGCAAAGATATTCTTAATGCTAAAATAAACTTTTCAATCGAAATTGAGGATTCAACTTTGGAAGAAGGTGAAGTACCGGATTTCACCAAAAGACCAAAAATTCAAGATGTTGTTCATTATAAAAACGGAAGAAAGAATTTCAAATTTATTGTTGGAACCAATGAGTATAATCCATACGATTTTAAAAACGAAATTGTAGATTTTTATTCATTCTATTTTCAAACTAAATAAAAGCAGAACTTGATAATTTTACAGCTATTTCTCGACAAATAACTCTGAAATTCCATAAGTTTATTTATGGGAAAATTTTCGATTAATATTGATAATATTAATTCTCCAAAAAGAAAAAAATATTGGATTGTAAATAGTGTGCTTGGTCTGGTTTGGACAGCAAACGGAATAACAAATTTGATCAGAAACTCCGAACCAGATTTTTTTTCATACTTCTATTTAATTGTCGGACCACTTTTAATCATCACTTCTATAAATCAACGAAATGTTGAAAAATCTTATCATATCTCTTACGATGATGATTTTGTAAAAGCTAGAACTTCATTCTTCAAAAAAGTAGAAATTCAATGGAAAGATATAAAGAAAATTGTTATCAAAAATTTGGTGATAGAAATTATTACATCAAATAAAAAGGAAGAAATAAAATTAGATTTACTACCATATATCTATGTCAAAGAAGTAAAATCAAAATTTATTGAAGCGGCTAAACTTAAAAATGTTGAAATAAATGAATAGGAATTAATATGGAAAAATCAATAGCACGTCAAATAGCAGAATTTGCAGTTAATCTTAAATACGAAGATTTACCTAAAGAAGTTGTTTATGAAGTTAAAAGATATTTATATGATTCTATTGGTTGTGCTTACGGCAGTTTTAAAACCAAAGATGTAAATATTATAAGAGATATTTACCTTGAGATGGGAGGTAAAGAAGAAGCATCATTAATTGGTTTTCCCGATAAAATGCCTGCTGTAAATGCAACTCTAATAAATTCTTTAATGATTAGAGCTCTCGACTTTAATGATATATACTGGAAAGAAGATCCTTCTCATCCATCTGATATAATTCCCGCAGCATTATCTGCCGCTGAGCTTGTTAATGCTTCAATGGAAGATGTAATTACAGCAATTGTTCTTGCCTATGAATTTGAGCAAAGATTATGCTTATTTGGTAAACCCGGAATAAGAGAAAGAAAATGGCATCATGCAACTTTAACTCAGTTTGTCTCCCCTATTGTTGCTGGTAAAGTACTCGGTTTAACAGTTGATCAAATGGTTAATGCAATTGGAATTAACGGCTCTCATAATCACACAATCGGCTGTCCAACTGCAGGAAAATTAACAATGATGAAAAATACTGTCGATCCGATGGCTGTTCAAAGCGGAGTATTTGCTGCATTAATGGCAAAGAGAGGTTATTCCGGAACAGAAAAAGTATTTGAAGGAAAAGAAGGTTTTATGGATGCATTTATTGGATGGAATGCAAAAGAGGAAAAAGCTAATCCTACCGAAATGAAAGGACGTGATGGAGTTTCTTCTTGGTCGTGGGATGTTGATGCACTTGTTAAAGGTTTAGGGGAATCTTATAAAATATTAGATTGTGGAATGAAAGCATTCCCAACTGAAGCTTTAACTCATACTCATATTTCATGCGTTTTAAATGCAATGACAAAAAATAATTTGAGTTACACAGATATCGAAGAAGTTAAGGTGACTGCATTCGCTCAAGCTTATGATATTTTATTCGATCCGGCAAAATACCGCCCAGAATCAAGAGAAACTGCAGATCATTCACTCCCCTATTGTTTAGCTGCTGCAATTGTTGATAAGAAAATAACTACTCATTCATTTGATGAAGAAAAATTAAACGACCCACGAATTTTTGAAGTAATTGATAAAATTAAAGGGGAACCTTCAATTGAATTCGAGAAAATGTTTCCTGCTAAACAGCCTTCAAAAGTTGTTGTAAAAACTAAAGATGGAAAAGAATATTCGGAATATATGGAATATCCTAAAGGTGATCCAAGAGAGCCAATGACTATGCATGATTTGGATAATAAGTTTGAAGGTTTGTCATCGGACTTATTAAGTAAAGAAAGACAAGCAGAAGTTAAGGAGACAATATTCAATTGCGAAAAATATTCAGCAAAAGAGTTTATGCAGAAGTTAGTCGTTTAGAAGTAACTTGAAAACGAAATTTTATTGAGGATAAAATGAATTCTGAGAATAAAAAAATATCTGTAGGCAAAAGAGGAAAAGAAGTCCGCTCCGATTGCTACATAGAGCTTGAGCTAAAAGAAAAAGGGGGATTAAAAATCAACCTTAACAGTAAAGTTGAATCAATGTATGGCGATTCGATAAAAACACTAATTCTTGGTATGTGTGATTTTTACAATATCGAAAATGCAGAAATTTTTATTGAGGATTCAGGTGCATTGAATTATACTTTAATGGCAAGATTTGAACTTGCAGTTAAGAAACTTTTCCCCGAAGAAAAACGGGAATGTCTCCCCGATTTCAATAAAGTAAATAAGTATAATTCATCAAAAGATAAACTAAGAAGAAGCCGTCTTTATTTACCGGGAAACGAACCGAAATTTTACTCAAATGCCGGTCTTCATAAACCTGATGGAATTATTCTTGATCTTGAAGATAGTGTTGCTCCATCAGAAAAAGAAGCCGCACAGTTGTTAGTTAGAAATGCATTGCGAAGAGTCGATTTTTACGGTGCAGAAAGAATGGTAAGAATTAATCAGCTCCCAAAAGGATTGGATGACTTGAGGTTTATCGTTCCTAACAATATACATGTTATTCTTATTCCAAAAGTTGAATCTGAAGAAGATATCAAACTTATTGAAGAAAAAGTTCTTTCATTAAAAGAAGAATATAAAATCAAAAATGATATTTATTTTATGCCGATAATCGAAAGTGCAAAAGGAGTTGTTAATTCATTTCAAATAGCTTCTGCTTCAAAATTTAACTGTGCTTTAGCAGTTGGATTAGAAGATTACACAGCAGATATAGGTACAGAAAGAACGAAAGAAGGAACAGAAAGTTTTTATGCCAGAAGTGCAGTAATTAATGCTGCCAAAGCTGCTAAAATTCAAGCTATTGATACTGTCTTTTCTGATGTAAGCGATATGGAAGGATTACGAAATTCAGTTCTTGAAGCTAAGTCACTAGGATTTGATGGAAAAGGATGTATTCACCCAAGACAGATAAAAGTGATAAATGAAGCATTCCTTCCAAGTGAAAAAGAAATTGAGAAAGCGAAGAAAATTGTTATTGCCTTTGAAGAAGCTGAAGCAAAAGGATTAGGTGTAGTATCTCTAGGAAGCAAAATGATTGATGCTCCGGTAGTAAAAAGAGCAAGAAGAGTTGTAAATCTAGCCGAAGAAAATGGATTGATTGAGAAGGATTGGAGAAATATTAAGTCGCTATAGACGTTTTGGTCAATTGTTAAATTGCTAAATTGCTTTATTGTTAATTTTTTATGGTAGAGAAGAAAAACAAATATCTAAAACTTAATGATATTGAATCATATAAAATTGCATTTAACCTAAGCAATTATGTTTGGGAAATTGTAAACAACTGGGATTATTTCGAAAAGAAAACAATTGGATCACAATTTGTGAATGCTATTGATTCAATTTCGGCAAATATCGCTGAGGGATTTGGAAGATACTCTAAAAAGGATAAAATCAGATTCTTCAGAATTGCCTTTGGTTCAATGTATGAATCTCTGGATTGGAATGAAAAAGCTAAAATTAGAAAATTATTAAGTGATGAAGAGTACCAGCTTATTTTTAACGAATTACAATTACTTCCAAAAGCAATAAACAGTTTGATAAAATTTACTAACGATAAACTAACAATTTAACAATTAGACAATTCAGCAATAAAAAAATTATAAACTCTGGACATAAATATGAAACTAGTTAAAAATGCAGTCAACAGACTCGTACCAAATGAGGTTAATGGTGAAAAACAAATTCCATTTCAAGGTGTTGGTAAGTATAAGCCAATTGGGAACAAAGCTAAACCACCTATTAGAAGCTGTGCCGACTATCCAGCTGATGGGAATAAAATTATTAAATCACTAAAAGAAGCATTGAAAAAAGCCGGGCTGAAAGATGGAATGACAATCTCAACACATCATCATTTGAGAAACGGTGATGTTTTAACAAATTTCCTTTTTGATACTATTAAAGAAATGGGAATAAAAAATATTAGATGGTTTCCAAGTGCATCCTTCCCCTGTCATCAGCATTTGATTCAATATTTGGAAGATGGAACAATCCATCATATTGAAGGAAGTATGAACGGACCTTTAGGAAGATTTACGACTGAGGGCAAGATGAAGGGAATCGGAATTCTACGTTCTCACGGCGGAAGATATCAGTCAATTCAAGACGGTGATGTTCATATTGATATTGCAGTTATTGCAGCTCCAACTGCTGATTCATTTGGAAATGCTACAGGAGATAGAGGAAAATCAGCTTGCGGATTATTAGGTTTTGCCCTTGGTGATTCTGAATATGCAGATAAAGTTATTGTTGTAACAGATAACTTAGTTCCCTTCCCTTGTTATCCATGGCAAATACAAGGGAATAATGTTGATTATGTTGTTGAGATTGATTCACTCGGCGATCCTTCCAAAATTGTTTCCGGAACAACAGAAGTTACAAAAAGTCCGGATAGACTATTAATAGCAGAATATGTAGCTCAATTTTTTGAAGATGCCGGAATTATGAAAGATGGATTTTCATTCCAAGCAGGTGCCGGTGGAACTAATCTTGCCTTTGCAGTCTATCTAAAAGAAAAAATGAAAGCCAAAGGAATTAAAGCAAGATTTATAAGAGGCGGAAGTACAAAATATCTTGTTGAAATGCTTGAAGAAGGATTAACCGATTATATTCTTGACGGACAAACTTTTGATCTTGAAGGAGTAAGATCTATGAGAGAAAATCCTGGGCATGTAAATACTTCTCCTTTTACAAGTTATAATTATCATGGTAAAGGAAACTTTGCATCAATTATTGATGCTGTTGTTCTTGGCGCTACAGAAGTTGATATTAACTTTAATGCAAATGTTGTAACTCATTCAGATGGTTATTTACTTCATGGAATTGGAGGATGGCAGAACTGCTTATTTTCTAAATGTACTATTTTAGCAATTCCATCATTTAGAGATAGGATTCCTGTTATTGTTGATGAAGTAACTACTTTATGCGGTCCAGGCGAACTTATTGATGTCATTATCACAGAAAGAGGAATTGCTATTAATCCAAAGAGAAAAGATTTAATTAAAGCAATGAAAAATTCTTCTCTTCCGGTTAAAAAGATTGAAGAGATAAAAGCTGAAGTAGATTCAATCTGTGGCGGAGAACCGGCAAAACCTAAATTGAATAAAGAGAATGTTGTTGCAGTTGTTAAATGGGTTGATGGAACTCTTCTAGATTCCGTTTTTCAAATTGAGAATTAGCGTAATATTTAATTCCGGTACTCTATTAAGAATACCGGAATTATGTTTCAATGATTATTTAATCAGCATCATTTTTCTTGATAAAATATTGTTTCCTGCCGATAATCTGTAAATATAAATTCCGCTTGTTAATGATGAAGCATCAAAATTAATTTTATAGTTACCCGCATTCTTCTTTTCATTTACCAAAGTAGAAATTTCATTTCCCAGTACATCATAAACCTTCAATGTTACAAACTCACTACTCACAACTGAATACTCAATACTGGTAGTTGGATTAAAAGGATTAGGATAATTTTGTTCAAGAGAAAAATCATTAACTAACAATTGATTTTCTTCAACAGATGTTGCCAAGCCAAAGTCAGATGCTTTCTTTCTGTAAATTCCTGGTCCGTCTATACCGATAATTAAATATTCACCATCATAAACTATATCAAGTATATCATCAACATTTTCAATACCTTGATTAAATTCAACAAAATTTTCTCCCCCGTCTCTACTGTGGTAGAAACCATTGGATCCTTGAAAAACATAATCACCAAAAGCCAATACTGATTTAGCATTCTTTCCATGCTTCTCTTCAAAATTAACACCATTATCAGTGCTTAAATATAAGCTGCCTCCGGCAGCCCATAAATTATTGCCGTCTTGATAATATTGATTAGCACCTACGGCACCGTTTGATTCAATTAAAGTCCAGCTGGCACCTAAATCATCAGAAAAATAATTATGCATAAAAAGTCTGCCGCCGCTGGTATAATAAATCGGAGCAGTATCTGTTGTAGGTAGTCCGGTTAATTCTTCCCAGGTTTCACCGTGATCTGTACTTTTATAAGTTTTCTGAAAATTAGAAAAAGCGAACATCAAGTTATTGTTAACATAGCAGATATCGGATATTTGTGACTGTGTTACATTTGTACTATTCCAAGTTTCTCCGTTATCATCTGAATAGAGCAAAGTGCTTCCCCCAAAAGAGAATACTATCCCGGTAAATATTCTTCCGCCGCCCGATTCTAATGAGGCAAAGCCCATTCCATCGGCAGTTGTTCTGTCCCATGTTTCTCCATTGTTTGTGCTGTACATTAGGCTTCCATTTGTAGCCGCAAATATTTTACCGTCATTAACAAGAAGATCATAAACAATTGTACTATTTGTATTGGTACCATAAACTTTTTCCCATTCAGCTTTAATAGGAAATAATGAAACTACAAGAATGAAAAAGATTAGTTGATATATTTTTTTCATATTGCCCTCACTTTTTTGAAAGAATAACTTCTAATATTTTTCAATTATTAGACCAAAATAAAAGTCAATCATTTAGAAAAAAATCACATGAATTTTAAGCAGTAGTCTGATTTTAACGACAAATAAAAGAATTTTAAAGTTCCTTAAATGCGACAATGAGTTGTATTTGGGGGATGAAACGGTTTTTGAAATTAGGTTAATAAAAAAATCCGGTTAATTGATTAACCGGATTATAAATTATCTTTTGCAATCATCACAAGAAAAGACAAAACATGACTTTGCACATTTTCCGCATTTAATACATTTTGATTCATCAATCTTGGGTGCACTAAATGGTGAATCTTGTATAATTGCATCTGTTGGACAAATATTTAAAACAGGACAAGGATGATTTTGAGGACAATAATGTGAATTCACTTTAACCATTTTACCTAAACCTTTCAGTTTTTAGGATAATTTGATGCCGATATACTACAAAAGATTCGAGCATAAAAAAAACCGGCAATGATAAAAAATCAAAACCGGTTTTTATTGAGTCACTATGCGTATGTCACTTATTATCTAATTTGATCTATATCGGGAAGATTAATTGATTCTGCCGGAACTATTTCCTTTTGACCTCCCGGTTTTGTCCAGAATAATCTCATTGCAATATTAAATCTTGGACCTTGGAAATAATCAACTCTTATTCTGTGTTCACCTGCTGGTAATGTAACAACACCGGATCTTTCTAAATATCCGTGTGTACCGTCATTATCAACAATCAGTTCATTATCAATGTACAGTTTTGAACCATCATCGGAACCAATATGGAAAGTATATTCACCAGCAGTTTCAATAACTAATTTGCCGACAAATTTGATTCCAAACCATTCTACTAATCCTCCTTGAACTCCGGGAAAACCATCCGAAAATGATCTTGTTGGAACATCTAAATTAGGGGCTAAGAGAACGCTTTTAATCGGCATTGTGCTGAAATCGGGAAGACTTGGAGTATTTACTTCTAATTGATAAACATTTCCTATAAATCCTTTACCGGGAAGCCAGGTATCTCCAAAAGCTGATGATTCAATACCATACACGGGAGTTGATGTATTTGTAACAGTTCCTTTAGGTGTTGTTACCACTATTTCATTTCCTTCAGGAGCAGTATCAATATCAGCAGGAACTTTCACCGTAATCTTTGTTGGTTCAACAGATTGGATGACGCCCTCTTTTTCCTGCTGATTAGCTCTGCTTTTAAATTTCACCGAAACAGTCCCCGCAGTTTGACCAAAATTTTCACCTATCAAATAAATATAACCGTTTGGTATTGCTACCGAAGGAAATATTTCCGATATAGCAGGTTCTGCCGGGTATTCTGTGTTGTTGTCTCCATCACCGGGTTCGGTTGGGTTATCTTCTTTAGTACAACTGGATAAAAATATTCCAACTGCTATAAAATATAATACTAACAAAAAATATTTCATTTACACTCCTTTTATTTTATTAAGATCATTTTTCGTGATAAAATATTGTTCCCTGCTGATAATCTGTAAATATAAATTCCGCTTGTCAGCGATGAAGCATCAAAGTTCATTTTATATTTACCAGCATTCTTTTGTTCATTTACTAATGTGGAAATCTCATTGCCGAGTACATCATAAACCTTTAATGTTACAAACTCACTGTTCACTAACGAAAATTCAATTATGGTGCTTGGATTAAAAGGATTAGGATAATTTTGAGAAAGATTAAAATCTGATGGAACTTCTAAGTTATCATTTACAGATGTTGAAGTAAGGTTAGATTTATAAACTCCGGTGTAGTTTGGTGCAAAGATAGCAAGTCCATACAAATATGCAGTTATAGAATTTTTATGTGGTGTTATGAAATCATGAAGACCGGTAGTTATAGATTTTGGCAGCTCGGAATCATATTCAGTCCAATTTTCGCCATTATCATTGGAATGATAAATAAATCCCTCAAATAAAGTAGACACAAATGCAAAAATATTATCACCGGAACTGACTAATCCTTTTGAATTGGCATAAGTTCCGGCAGTTAATTCTGGAATTCCGTTATTCTTGCTTATCCAATTGCCGGAATCATCAAGTTTATAGATACCTGCACCGCCTCCGTATATTTCATTATTAAAAGTAACTACATTCCCTAAAATGGTAGGAGGATTCTTTACTTCCCAATTAACTCCTCCATCTAAAGAGACAACTGCCCCAACACCGCCGGCACTAACAAAAACCATTTTTTGTCCTGCTACTGCAAAATCTATCCCCAATAAATCGCTTGAAATATCAACAAATATTGAACTCCAATTTGCACCATTATCTGTCGATTTAAAAACATAAGATCGGTTTGAAACAGCATATAAATCTGAACCATCCGAAACCATCATCATAACTGCCCCGCTTCCCGAGGGGAAATTTATACTTCCTCTTGAACTCCATGTATTTCCATCATCCGCAGAAACCATAATATTATTTATACCTACTATACCCAACAATTCATTATTGTGGTAATGAATTGCATAAGCATCATCCTGAAAGTTACTTGTTATATCTTCAAATGTATTACCGTCATCACTTGAACGAAGCACTTTATCACCATAAACAAAAAGTGAATTTCCATTACTTTCAATCTTTCCAGTTGCACCAACATCCGCCGAATTTACTTTCAGCCATTGAGCTTCAATACTTACGTATGAATTAATGACTAAGCATAAAAATAACAAATTTATAACTCTCATTTTAGTTTCTCACTTTCTGAAAATGCTTTGGTTATTTTTGAGGATAATTACTCCAAGAATGTGCCATAAACAAATAATTACAATTTGGATTAATTTTAGAGCATTTCAGAAATTATGTCGCTTAGAACAAACAGAAAGAGAGATTAAAGCGTCGTACAGATAAGACAATTTTCAAATAATTTTCAGATTATAATTTCTCATAATAATTAATTAATTTTGAATTTTTGGGAGAATTGAGATGGAAAAACTTATTCAAAAATTAAGAACGAATCTATTAATTACTTTTATATTAGGATTACTTTCTGTAACATGGATTATAATCGATTACTTTGTGCTAGATACTATAATTAATGAAGGTTTAAGTAAATTTAGTCTTGAGTGGATATTAGTAATAATAAGTGGAATCGCATTTATCGCATTCCATATATCAGTTTTTGTTACAATATATTATTCATTCAGATTATTACGAAAAATAAAATCGGAGAATAAAAAAGCTATAAAATTAGATGAAGAGAAGAAACTGAATAATTCTGAAAATCAAGGGAATAAATGAAAATAGGATTAGCACTTGGAGCAGGCGGAGCACGTGGTTTAGCTTTTATTGTAATTTTAGAAGCATTTGAAGAATTAGGAATAAAGCCGTCAATTATTTCGGGAGCAAGCATTGGAGCAATTGTGGGAGCAGCCTATGCCGCTGGATTAGATACTAAACAAATGCGGGCTGCTGTGGATGAATTGGTTGAAACAAAAAATGGAAGATTTTGGGAAATTTATAAAAAATCAGATTTGATTAAACTTTTAGAATTTATTGATCCGAATACAAAATCGGGTGGAATACTTAAAGGGGAAAAAATAATTAACTACTTTAAGTCGCATGTAAAAATCAAGAAATTTGAAGAACTTAAGATTCCTCTGCTAGTTGTTGCAACAAATTATTGGGAGAAAAAACAAGAAGTATTATCCAAAGGAGATTTACTTTCTGCAGTAAAAGCAAGTTATTCATTACCCGGTATTTTTACTCCGGTTAGTAGAAACGGTAAACTATTAATAGACGGCGGCATGGTAAATCCTCTTCCCTTTGATGTTATTTCAGAAAAGTGTGATTTGACAATTGCTATAGATGTCTCAGCTAAATTAAATAATAAAGATGCGGGAATGCCTCCGGCACATGAAGTTTTATTTTCTGCTTTTCAGATAATGCAGAATTCCATACTTTCTGCAAAATTAATGCGGAGCACGCCGGATATACTTATCAAAACAGATATAAAAGAGATAAGAATGCTCGAATTCCTTAAAGCAAAAGAAATTTATAAACAGGCAGTCCCATTTAAAGATCAATTAAAAAGTAAATTGGAATTGGTTCTAAATAGAAAAGCCTTATCTAAATAGTTAGATAAGGCTTCTTAACTTATTGTAATTTAACGAATTACTACTATTTACTTTATTCTTCTAAAGTGGAAATATTTCCCGGATCTGTGCCCAAAGCTCTTGCTTTCAGAACTCTTCTCATAATTTTACCGCTTCTGGTTTTTGGCAATGAATCAACAAATTCAATCTGCTCCGGTTTTGCAATCGGACCCATTTCGTGTGCCACATGTTGTCTTAAATCCTCTTTAAGTTTGTCAGATCTTTCTACTCCGGCTTTAAGAATAACATAAGTATGAATAGCATTTCCTTTAACATCATGGGGCAACCCAATTGCTGCAGCTTCAACAACATCAGGATGACTTACTAGAGCACTTTCAATTTCGGCTGTTCCTAATCTATAACCTGAAACTTTGAGAACATCATCAATTCTGCCAATTATCCAAATATATCCGTCTTCATCCTTTTTAGCGCTGTCCCCTGTTAAGTACATTCCTTCAAATCTGCTCCAATACTGTTTTACAAATCTTTCCGGATCTTTATAAATAGTTCTCATCATAGATGGCCAAGGATTTTTAATAACCAAATATCCTTCTTCATTTGGTTTAACCGGATTTCCATCTTCATCCAAAACATCCATTTCAATTCCAGGGAAAGGTCGTGTTCCCGAACCGGGTTTTAGCGGGACACTAGGCATTGGAGTTATCATAAACATTCCTGTTTCAGTCTGCCACCAAGTATCCATAATGGGGCATTTTTCTTTTCCAACCACTTTATAGTACCATTTCCATGCTTCGGGATTTATCGGTTCACCAACGGAACCTAAAATTCTCAATGAAGAAAGATCATGTCTAGTTACCCAGGCATCACCAAAACGCATTAATCCCCTTAAAGCAGTGGGAGCAGTATAAAATAGATTGATTCCGTACTTCTCAATCATCTGCCACCATCTATTAGGATAAGGGAAATTGGGAGCACCCTCGTACATAAATGATGTTGCTCCATTTAAGAGCGGACCATAAACAATGTAACTATGTCCTGTAATCCAGCCCGGATCAGCAGCACACCAATATCTGTCCTCATCCTGAATATCAAAGACATATTTTAGTGAAGTATAAGTTCCAACCATATATCCGCCATGAGTATGAAGAATAGCTTTTGGTTTTCCTGTTGTGCCTGAAGTATAAAGAATAAAAAGCGGATCTTCAGCATCTGTTTGTTCTAATGTACATTCTCGGGAAGCAATTGGAAGATTCATTAATTCGTGATACCACATATCACGACCAAATTCCATATTTATATTTTCGCCGGTTCTTTTAACGACTATTACATGTTCAATTCCTCCAGCTCTCTGCAGAGCCTCATCCGCAATTTGTTTAAGCGGAACTATTTTACCCCTTTGATATGCGCCATCTGATACAATTAAAACTTTGGACTGACTGTCTTCAATTCTTTCATGAAGAGCTTCAACTGAAAAACCACCGTAAACTACGGAATGAATTGCTCCAACTCGTGCACAAGCAAGCATAGCAACTACAATTTCGGGAATTCTTCCCATATAAATTGTAACCCTGTCCCCTTTTTGAACCCCCATACTTTTTAATACATTAGCAAACTTACAAGTCTCTCTATGCAGAGCATAATAAGAAAAGGCTCGGAATTCACCATCTTCACCTTCCCATGTAAGCGCCAATTTATTTCGTCTATATCCTTTTACATGAACATCTAAACAATTATATGCAATATTAGTTTTTGCACCAACAAACCATTTATAAAAGGGTTTATTTGAGTCATCTAAAACTTTATCCCATTTTTGAAACCAATGTAATTCATCAGCCATTTTTTCCCAAAAAGCAAGATTATCCTCTGAAGCTTCTTTATTTAATTGTTCCCAATCTTTTATATGTGCTTTTTGAATTACTTCTTCGGATGGATAATAAACTTCTCCCGTCATTTTAGTTTCCATACAGCCCTCTGGTTTGGTGATTTTCTTATTTGATTAATCAACATAAATATAAGACTATTCATACCTTTTTTTCAAATTTCTTTACTGTATTTTTATCGCATGATTTATTCTTACTTTTTTAGAAAAACTGAATTAAAAATCATAAACAAAATTTGGTCTATGGTAAGCCAATTTAAAGCCATTTTTGATAACATTTCTATAAGAAACTGAAGGTTTATCAGCAGTATCTTTAGCGGTTTCTACAACTGCATATCTGCATCCTTTAAGGAAAGCATCATTCAATCTTCTTTTTATCATTAGTGTCTGGGCTCCCTTTCCTCTTGCATTTGGTAGTGTTGCAGCTACTGCAAGCGAAGCAGTACCATCATTTATAAATAAAGATGAAACAGCAATTGGTATATCATTTTCTTTTACTAAGTAATATGACCAATTATGATTACCTATCGATTTACCAAAAAGCTGATGTGTGTTGTTTTCAAACTGAAATGCATCCAGTATTATTTTATTAAAATCATTTATCTCAAATTCCCCAATTTGCTCTATTATTGAATTTTTGTTAGAAATTTCATAAGTCGACTTTAATTCCATATATAGTTTACTCCAAAAATTATGGAGATAAAATCCATTTCTTAAAAATATTTCTTCAAAATTTCTTGGATTAGCAAAAGGACTAACTTGAATCATAAATCTTTTTGAACCAATACTTTTATAAAAATTTATAATTTTATTCAGTTGAGAATCTGTGATTTTATTTTTTAATCCAATTAATAAAACTCTGTTAAATGCTAATGTATCAGTTCCCGGAATTGCAAAACAAAACGCATTTTCAATCAAATCATAGTTTATACTCAAGTCTATCATTGATTTATTTTTGTAATAATCCTTCCAATAAAGCGCTTCATTATACTCAAGCATAAGTGAAAAAGGTTTACTCAGATTTTTTTTGCAAAGTTACCTCAATAATAATTATAGAAAGAAATTAAGACGATTCATCTAGTATATTGATTTATTGCAAATCCATTTTTTTAGAAAATTCATTAAAAGTTAATCGAAATTTTTATACAAATAGTTTTCAGATTAAATGAAAATTCTTATATTTGTTGTTCGGTTCTATATTTATTGGACTTAGAAATTCAGCTTTGGAGAGGTGGGTGAGTGGCTGCCATCGCCAAGGCGAGGTTCCGCCGAAGGCGGAAAAACCAACGTTCTTATGTTTATTGTATATATTTTATATAGTGATAATTTCAATAGATTTTATGTTGGGCATACAAAAAACATTGCTCAGAGGTTGAAAGACCATAATAGAGGAAATGTAAGATCGACTAAAGCTTATGTTCCCTGGAGAGTAGTTTACACAGAAAAGTATGTCACAAAATCTGATGCTTTCTGCAGAGAGATGGAAATTAAAAGTTACAAAAGCGGTGAAGCATTTAGGAAATTATTACAGAAATAAAAATTCAGCTTTGGAGAGGTGGGTGAGTGGCTGAAACCAACGGTTTGCTAAACCGTCGTAGTGGGAAACTGCTACCGAGGGTTCGAATCCCTCCCTCTCCGCTCTATATTTTGAAAAGCCCGATTTTAGTAAAAAACGCTAATTTCGGGCTTTTTTAGTGTCCTTTTCTAAAGATACTCATTTAGTCGATGTTGCATCCTCCCATCATAAAGAATTATATCTGAATAAATCCAAGCATTTTTGATTATTAGGGAAAGCCGATTTTTTCATAATCAAAGTCACTAAAAATAAATGCCAATCAAAGAGTTATGCCTATATGCATAATAGACTTGAATCTTCTTAAAAATGATTGTTCTAGGTTTCTTTTATACTATATCGAGACTAATACGAATTTGTATTGGGAATTTTTTATAATTATTCATAGTCCGGCTTTGATAGTAAACCTGACTGATAAGCTAAAACCTATCTAACCAATATCATTTTGTGTACTTGATTTAATAAATTAGTTTGGATTTTGTAAAAATAAAGACTCTTAATAAATTTGAAGCATCAAATGAATTTGATAATTATCAGATTCCTTCTACTCATTAACCAACGAAGTAATTTCATTACCGATAATATCATATATTTTTAATAAACCAAATTCACTATTTAGAATTGAATAACTAATTGTTGTAGTTGGATTAAACGGGTTTGGGTAATTCTGCTCTAATGCAACCTCTGTTGGTAGAGATGTTTTGCAAAACGTCTTTACAGTGATAATTTCTTAATATTTAGTCCTTAACAGACGAACATCTTTAATATGCAAACCTCCGAGGTTTTAAAATATTTTCGCTTCGAGTAAGGAGCAAAGCGATGCATCGAGAAGTCATAATCTGAGGTTTCTTGAAATGCAAACCTCCGAGGTTTTGTCCAAAGGACTCCTAAGGAGAAAACCTCTGAGGTTTTTAAATTTTTATAAACATTCTTCGTAACTAATAGAATTAGTAATAAAAATTATTATACATAAATAAAAAATACTGATCACTTATAAACTCTAATGAAGGAGTTCCCCAATTTCGTCACTAAAAAAATCTTTCCAATACTTCAAACCATCATATTTTGAATATCTTCAATTACTTGAATATTAGCAGCATCAAAAAGTTTTTTTGCATTATCTTCAAAATTTTGGCAAACTACTGCACTAATACCTTTGCTAATTAAAAGTTGAGCACAAAAAATTTCCGAACTTGGAGAATTCAAAAAATTATTAGTGATTTTTTCTATCACCTTATTTTCTATGAAATCATAAATAAGAATGTACTTAGTTTCAGAAATAGAATTTGCAATAATACTATATTTACATTCGCTTAAAGAACAAATTGCTATTTTCATTTATTCCTCAATTACCAACTAAATATCACCAATAATTAGGCCAAATAAGGAAAGGTAAGTTTACAATAAATCAAATTTTTTCATTTTTCTCCACAAAGTTGGCTTCGATACTCCTAAAGCCGTTGCAATTTTATTACGATTTCCATCATATTTTTTTATCATGTTAATTAAAAGATTTTTTTCAGCATTTTCTAATGGCTTTTCAACAGTCTCTTCTGCTATTAGTGAATTGGGTTTTGAAACGATTTTTTGTAATCTTTCAGGTAGATGTTCAGTTCTTATAGCATCAGAATTACATACTACAAATGCATGCTCAATTACATTTTCTAATTCTCTAATATTACCCGGCCATTCATAACTATTTACTAACTGTAATGCATTTGGTGATATATAATGTATATCTTTTTTAAATTTCTTGTTAAACTTATCAATAAAATGATTTATCAAACTTGGAATATCGTCTTGTCTTTCTTGAAGTGGAGGCAGATGTATATTAATTACATTTATTCTGTAATAGAGATCCTCTCTGAATCTACCCTCACTAATTTCCTTTTCCAAGTCTCTATGAGTTGCAGAAATTACTCTAGCTTTTAGCTCAATAGATTCAGTACCCCCTACTCTTTCAAATTGCCTGTTCTCCAAAACACGCAGTAATTTTACTTGTATTGACATAGGAATATCACCAATTTCATCAATAAATAATGTACCATTTGCTGCTAGTTCAAACCGTCCCGGTTTTGTACGAATTGCTCCTGTAAAAGCACCCTTTTCATGACCAAATAACTCACTTTCTAAAAGTGTTTCTGCAAATGCTGAACAATTTACGGCAACAAAAGGTGTAGATTTCCTTTCGCTGTTTAAATGAATTGAACGAGCAATAACTTCTTTACCAGTACCACTTTGTCCAGTTATAAGTATAGTGCTATCAGTATTAACTACGTTTTGCATAAGGTTATAAACCTTTAACATTGATTTGCTATGACCAATGATATTTTTAAAATGATATCTTTCGGTTATATGTGCGGTTAGATTTTTAACAATACTAATATCTTCAAATGTAACAACACGTCCAATTTTCACTCCTTCAGTGCTTAATAGAGGCGCAGAATTTATTCTAACTGAAACACTTACTCCATCCCTTCTTATAATATTAGTCTCTCTCAATAAATTGGAATGATGTGCCGTAATAAATGATTTTAATTGAGATTCTTGTTTAACATCTTCAGATCGAAGAATTTCCCAATATTTCCTATTTAAAGCTTCATTTTCATTAAATCCTGTAATCTGCTCTGCTGCTTTATTAAAAGAAGTAATTTCCCATTCTGAATTTACTGTCAAAGTTCCTTCTAGTAAGCTATTAAAAATAATCTCAAACTTGTTTTTTTCTTGAATTACTTCGTCTTTTTTTGCAGCTAATGCTTTTTGTAACGAATAAGTTTCGTACCTATCTCTAAAAACAATTATAAGTCCAATAATCCCTTGATTTGGCTGAACTAAAGGTGTAATTGAAGCAGTTATTATTAATTTTTCAGTATTAGCAGAGTTAATTGTAAATGAAATATTTGAGAACATTTCTCCGGAGGATAGGCTTCTATCTATATATTCCAGTCTTTCATTTTCATTTGGTAATAAAAAACTAATATTCTTTGAAAGTGTTTCATTACTATTATACCCGGTTATTCTACAAGCTGTATCATCAAAAACAATTATTTTTTGTTCTTTATTTATAGCAATAATCCCGTCAGCAGCAAAGTAAGTTTTATTCTCCTTTATCTTTTTCATATACACCTAAATTGTTATTTGGCAGTTCAATAAAATCTTTTTTAAGATTAATAAAAAATAAAGAAACAATTCATTATTCACTATACTTTACTAAAGATATTTCAAATATGTAATCACTGCAATACATTTGATTTCATATATGCAACACTCTTAAACAAAATCCTAGTTTAAATATTTATTTCAATTGTTTATGTAAAATTTATACTTGGCCTCTTTTTTGTAACTAGTCAGAATGCACTAATATTTTTATTAAACTAATTGGTAAAATTTAATCAAAATTTTACAAGGAGCTAAAAATGGCAAAAAATCAAAATAACAAAAAGATAACTCTCAAAAAGAAAGCAGTAAAGAGCATGAAAGAGAGGAAAGCTGAAAAAAGACAAAAAAGAGAGCAAAAAAGAATGATGGAACAAATTAAATAATCTCCTCTTCAATTTAGGGTATTGCAATGGATATATTAGTAAGCGCAGTAATTATCATGTTACTGCGTATTTGTGATGTGACCTTAGGAACATTAAGGACTGTTTTTGTGATTCAATCAAAAAAAATTCATGCTGGAATTTCAGGATTTTTCGAAGTACTAGTATGGATATTTGCAATGAAATATATTGTTGAACACATGGATAATAATTGGAATCTAATTGGATATGCTGCCGGCTTCGGGTTAGGTGCTATATTAGGTATAGCTATTGAACAAAAAATTGGAATTGGTCATGTTAAAGTAAGTATTATATCAAACTTAAAAACTGATTTGATAGTTAATACATTGAGAAATAAACAATTTGGTGTAACAGTAACTGCCGCAAATGGAAGAAATGGAGATGTTAACGTTATTCAGACTGTAATTAACAAGCGTATGTTTAAAAAAGTAAAAGCTCTTGTTGAAGAAATTGACCCAACAGGGTTTATTGATTCTACACCAACAGCACCTTTAAGGGGATTTATACATGGTGCTAGAAAATAGAGTTTTCAAATAATAATTAATATTATTATAAGCCTTATAAAGAGAGGAAAAAAATGACAGATAAAACTATTTACATAACTGAAGAAGATAGAATTAAATTGAAAAAACTTGTCACTTATTCAGGTGGATACAGATTTTTTGATAAAAAAACCCTCGGTGAACTTAAAATAGAGATTGAACGCGCCAAAGTAATTAAAAATAAAGAAAGTATTGATGGTATCATTACTATGAATTCTAAGGTAAGGTTAAAGGACTTGGATTCAGGATTGGAATTTACCTATACATTAGTTTACCCTGATAAAGCAAATATTTCGGAAAATAGAATATCAATACTTGCACCTATTGGAACAGCAATTTTAGGATATAAAACAGGTGAAATTATTGAATGGATTGTACCTGCAGGTAAACGCAGATTGGAAGTAATTGAAGTAATGCACCCTGAACTTAGTGAACAAGATAATAATTAACCAAAAGTCATCGAGGCTAAAATGTCGAACAAGTGCGGTTCAAATATTATTATTGCTATTAATAATTTAAATTATCCAATAAAGGTTTTAGCAAAAAATGATTTTAACGGCATCAATACTATTGCAAAAATAAATATCGAATCTATAACAAATACATTGAATGAAATAGAGTTTCAGAAAAAAATAATTGAGATAATAGAAAGGAATGGACAAAATTCCGGACTTATTCAACTTTCAAAAAATATTTTGACTTATTTTAATTCGATCAACGCCATAAGCACAAAGTTAATTTTCGAATATCCTTATATTGTAAATCAATACTTTAGTGACAAAAAGACAAGTATTTTAAAAAATTTGTGTCGTTATATTGTCCAACTTGATTCTGACGGAAAAGAGGAAAGATGGTTTGAAGTTGAAATTCCAATTTCTTTAAAAGATGTTTCCCAAAATTCGAATTGCTTTACCGATCTTCTTTGCTTACCATTTATTGTATTAGTTAAATATAAGAGTGAAGATTTGATTTTTGTTGAGGATATAATTGAAATAATTAAAAACTCTACTTCTGATTACTTTGTAAGTAATTCGAAAAAATCGAATAATGATATATCAACAAATCAAATTATTAATAAAATATCATTACTTAATGACATTAAAAAAAATCTCGAAACAAAATATGATGTTAGTAATTGCATTATATGTTTAAAGAATGTCAATCCCATTTTCTCATATTCTTTTGGAATTACTTAGTATAAAAGAATTTATTCATCGTTACCGTACTATTAAATTTGTTATATAAGTAGTGAAAAACTTATTAATATTTTTATAAAAGGAATTATTAACATGAGTTCACTTGACACTTTTGTTTTAAATGAGTTAAAAAAAATAGCAAACGATTATATGGCAAGTATTAAGGGAGCAGATTTAAAAGAGATGGATTTAATAACTGCTGAAAACTTAGTGCTTTTCGGTTATTTAAAAGCAAAAGACCATTTCTTTACAAGAAATAATAACAATAAGAATAGTAAAGGTTCAGTAGATTAGCGATTTTAATTTAATATTCACGAACTTTTACTCATTTAACAGAGCATTTATTTTTTGGGAAAATAAATGCTCCTCATTACTCAAAATAATCCTGTTATCTCTCCATTTTCATCCACATCCATATTGACCGCTGCCGGTGTTTGAGGAAGCCCAGGCATTAGCATCATATCTCCGCAAATAATTACTATAAATCCTGCTCCTGCAGAAAGTTTAGCATCTGTTACAGTTAAAGTCCAGTTGACTGGAACACCAATTGCTTTTGGGTTATCTGACAAAGAAGATTGAGTTTTTGCAATACATACAGGAAGATTTCCGTATCCTAGTTCAGTAAATCTTTTAATTTTGGCTTTTGCTCTTTTTTCTAAGTAAACATCTTTTGCACCATACATTTTATTGGCAATGGCTGATATTTTTTCTTCGATCGATTGATTAAGATCATACAAGTATTTTCTATCATTAATTATATAGTTATCTGCCAGTGCAACCGTTTTCTTTGCTAAATCTAATGCACCATTGCCTCCATTAATAAATGCGCTGTGTGATGCAAATTCAACATTCATTTTTTTACACAAATCAAAAATCATTTCTATTTCTGAAGGTAGATCAGAAGGGAATTTATTAACCGTAACTATTAAAGGTATTCCAAATATTTTCATATTATTTATATGTGCTTCTAAATTTGCTAAACCTTTTTTAAATGCCTCATTGTTTTCTTTATAGAGATTCTCTTCCGGTTTTTCACTAACACCCCCATGCAATTTAATTGCACGACAAGTTGCCACTATCACAACTGTGGAAGGATAAATATCAGCACTGCGGCAAACTATATCAAAGAATTTTTCAGCACCTAGATCAGCACCAAATCCACATTCGGTTACAACATAATCTGCCAATTTGAGAGCAATTTTATCTGCAATTACACTATTAGTTCCATGAGCTATGTTTGCAAAAGGACCCGCATGGACTAATGCCGGTGTGTTTTCACTAGTCTGCACAAGATTGGGCATAATAGCATCATTCAATAAAACCGCCATTGCTTTATGTGCTTGAAGGTCTTTTGCTTTTACAACTTTCTTATCGTGCGAATAACCAACCACAATCTCACCTAATCTTTCTTTTAGATCTGTACGTGAAGTTGATAACGCCAAAATTGCCATAACTTCAGACGCTGCTGTAATGACGAAATTAGATTCCCTTGGAATACCATTCACTCTTCCACCTAATCCAATTACAATTTGTCTTAATGAGCGGTCATTAATATCCATCGTTCTATTCCACAAAATATTTGTAACATCAATGCCAAGTTTGTTTCCTTTAAGAATGTGATTATCCAACATTGCTGCCAATAAATTGTGTGCAGCAGTAATTGCGCTAAGGTCACCGTTGAAATGTAGATTTATCATTTCCATTGGAAGTACTTGTGAATAACCACCTCCGGCAGCACCCCCTTTAATTCCGAACACTGGACCAACCGAGGGTTCTCTAATAGCTATAATTCCTTTCTTCCCAATTTTATTTAAAGCTTGCCCTAAACCAATTGTTGTAAGAGTTTTCCCTTCGCCAAAACTTGTTGGAGTAATTGCTGTTACTAATATTAATTTTCCATCAGGATTAGATTTTAGCTTTTCTAACAAGGATAACTTTATCTTACCAGTATATTTCCCATAAAATTCGAAATCATCTTCTGAAATATTTAATCGTTCAATAATATTTTTGATTTCGTGTAATTTTACTTTACGTGATATTTCGAGGCTAGTTAACATGTCTTTTTTCCTAATAGTTTATCAAACTTTTTATTTAAGATACTATTTATCGCTCTGATTCATTTATTAAATGTATTTGTCATTCTGTACTCTTTTGGAACCGGATTACTTCCTTCCCATACAATTTTCCTAAAATCATTAGGGTCAGTATTCCCCTCAGTGTTTATTAATAAAACTTTGGATTCTCTATTGAGATCCAAAATACTTCTCAATTGTTCAAACTGAGGAAGAGCCATTGTAAAGATTAATGCGCCCAAAGTAACCGCACCAGATTCACCTGAAACGATGAATGGATCACCAGATAATGGCACTCCATATACACGCATTGCTTTTGCAGCAACATAATCTGGTGAGATCATAAATACATCTGTATAATCTCGTAAAATATCCCATGCAAGCGGACTTGGATCTCCACAGGCTAGACCTGCCATCATAGTATTCAAATCTCCATTATCACTATGTACTTTTCCATCTGAGATTTTAGCAGATTGATATAGGCATTTAGCTTTTGTTGGTTCAACAATAATGAATTTTGGTGATTGAGCACCGAACAATTGACGATAGTATCCTACAACCGATGCAGCAAGAGCGCCAACTCCGGCTTGAATAAAAATGTGAGTCGGTTTTACAATTCCGAGTGCGGCAAACTGCTCCTGACTTTCAGACAGCATAGTTGTATAGCCCTGCATCACCCATTTTGGAATATCTTCATAACCTTTCCATGAAGTATCTGAAATAACCTGCCATCCATTCTTTTTAGAATCAAGAAATATTTTTTTAACCGCCTCATCATAAGTACCATCTACAATTACAACCTCGGCTCCGTTCTTCTTTATTGCATTAATCCTAGCTTGTGTTGTGCTTTTGTGAACATAAATTATAGATTCAAATCCTAATTGTTTTGATGCCCAAGCTATTCCCATCCCATGATTTCCGTCTGTTGCCGCAGCAAACTTGAGATGTCCTAACTGTTTTTTGATTATTTGAGATTTCAAATCTGCTAAAAGAATGTCTTCAAAATCTAGCTTGAGAGAAGAGATTAAATAATTATATATGGCAAAGGTCCCTCCTAACACTTTGAATGAGTTTAAATTCAGTCTTTGTGATTCATCTTTAACATATATTCCCCCTATATTTAACATCTCTGCAAGATGTGGTAAACTTTTTAATGGTGTAGTTTTGTAGCCATTAATTTTTTTGTGGAAATTCCTTGCTACTGTAAATATCTCTTTTGAAAAGAGTTTATCAATTACTTCAGTATTATTTTCCTTTTTATATCTTATGTTCTTAATCCATTTTATTGGCTGTACTAAACTCTTTTCCATTTCCAATCCATTGTTTTATTATTCATTATACTTTCTATAAACATAGGCAATAATTCTGCCAACTATATTTCTTGGGTTTTCTGTTATTTGCTTCCATAATAACTCTTTTGAAAAGTGTGAATCCATTCTGTAATGAAATTTTAGTCCTATTTTTTCATTTGTCTTTTTTTTAATTGTAATAAATAAATGTTAGCATTTGGAATTGAAGTTTCATTTTTGAAATCTATTCTTTGGGTATACGATGTTAAAAATTATTTAGCTGGTAGAGACGTTGTCTGCAACATCTCTTATTAAATAATTTTGCGACTCATTATATATTCTTCAAGTATTCAATTAATGTAGAGACATGCCGCGGCATGTCTCTACAGAGTTTGTATGCAAATCTTAAAAAACAAACCTCCATTGCTAAGTTCTCGCCTCCCGTCCTGCCTCGCTTTGCTCAGCAAGGCGGGCCTGCCTCGACTGCGTCTTGGCAAGGCGGGTGGTCGCTCGAACTGACAACAGCGACACTTCGAGTAAGAAGCGAAGCAACTCATCGATAAGTTATAATCTGTGGTTTTCCAGAAATGCAAACCTCCGAGGTTTTGTCCAAAGGACTCCCTTCGGGAATAAACCTCGGAGGTTTTTAAAAAGCGTCACATCGAGTGAGTTCATTCCTATGAGGATTTGTACGAATCGAGATGCAGCACGTTTTGGTTCTCGACTCATTTCTTTTTTCTAAATGTTATGCGTTACTTCGAGTAAGGAGCGAAGCGACGCATCGAGAAGTCATAATCTGAGGTTTTCCTGAAATGCAAACCTTCAAGTGTTAATTCTTTGCTTTAATTTTTCCATTTTTTTTGCATCGATTAATTTTCTTTTTAATAAATCTTGTTTGTCCCACGTAAAAGCTAAATTATACAATCTAACAAATAGAGTAAGTCCAGAAAAAACGAGAATCAGCATAATGAATGGATTCTTAATAAAAATAAAGCTGTAAAAAATGAGGCTAATTACAAATACAGCAAAAGATATTTTACCAATGTGAGGAAAAACTATCGGTAATTTTTGATCAAGTTCTTCGTCAATTAAATCTGATTTTATATTATCAAATTCAATCTCCAATTCATCAATTATTTTTATGATATTTTGAGCATCCATCCTTTGAAAGTACTCCGGAAGCGTTTGTTCTAGATGTTTAAATGAAAATATGATTGATTCTATTTTTCCTAATATTAAATCAACATCCCAAATTTTATCCGAAAGTTCAGATCGTTTTGTTGCCCTTTCACAAATTCTCGACATATTTATAGATGATTCATCAATACTTTTATATGTCTCAATCAAAATTTGATCCTTGGGAAGTGATAATAGAAATTTTTTAACAGCAATTCCAAAATCAAATGTTTTTTTGAGTAATTCACTGCTTATTGCCGGTTCATTATATCCTATCATCATTTAACCCACCTTTATTTTTCGTTAGTAAACAAGTTCAACCCTGTTAGTTCTATATAAATCAGTAGATTTAAAAATCTATTTTATCTATCTCTTTCATTAAGCGGTCTGTTTCGGTTAGGGCTTTTATTATTTTTTGATAATGTTCTATTTCTTCATTGGTAAGGATTCTTCCTTTTCTATCTTTAAGCCATTTTTGCGCTGGCTGATAGCCGCCAATGTAAAACTCCCATGCTGTTTGTGGAACATTGCCAAAATATTGCTCATCGTTTATCCAAACTTTCCCCTCTTTGTATTTGATCTTTTCTACTTCATCATTCCCCATTTTAGGGAAGCTTGTTATTAGCTCATTTACTTTTGGAGATTCAAGCAGATGGATTAACCTTAGTTCTGTTCCAAGCTTTACAAGTTTCTTAAATGTTTCTTTATCTTTTGGATATGGTACACGGGGAAAATCTATCTTTAAAAACTCTTTGTATTTTTCTCTGTAGCTTGGCGAGTGCAGCACAGCATATATATAATCTAATATATCTTCCGGTTCAGTTTTACCGGTTATCTTTTCTATCTTTTCAACTATCTCGGTATTTAAGTTAGACTCTCTTTCTGAAAATTTCTTATTGAAATTTTGAGCATCTTGTTCATACAAATACAGTGGAAATAAATAGGATTGATCTGCTAATAAATTAATATCTACAAAAGAATTAGCAACAAATAAATGTTTGAAGTCTTTTGTACCAATTAATCTAGACCTTTTATAAATTATACCCAAATTATCTTTACCTATGAAATGACTTGCTGTTTTTTTACCAGGTGTTCCTATAAATCCTCGTGTAGTTCCTGTATAATAAGTATATCTAAAATCAAATGGTCGATAGAGGAATTTTTGAAACATATTACTCGAATCGTTTTCAATCAAATCTTGAATTGCATTATTTAGTTTCCAATCGCGACTATCTTTCTTCAGTTTGTATTTTATTTTTAATTCTTCTTTGGGCAACTGTCTAAAGTCAAAAACTACCTTTTTAATTTCCTCTTTTCGAAAATGTACGCATAAAAAATCTCTTTCTGTTTTTATTCCTGAACTAAAGACATTAAACAACTTTTTAAGTTCAATAAAACAATCATATTGTTCTTGAATAGCTTCATCTTTATTAATAAAAAAGTAATATGGTGAGCTGTAATTGACTTTACTCCATAGAATTTCATCCAACTTATTTTCAACTAATAAATCAAATTTATGCGATCGCTCTCCATATATTTCAGCAAAATTAACTTCTGCATGTTTAATATTATTTTTACTTTTCTTAACCATAATCGAAATTGCAACACCCTGCATAATATCAAAAACATTTTCATCTTTGGTTCCATCTGGTGCGGTTTCTTTTATATTGCTATTACCATGTAAATCAAGAATATAGATTTCATCAAAAGTTTCAAGAAGATGTTTTCTCATCTGCCTGTGTGTAATGCCGTCAATAAAAGAATTGTTTGTAATCATTGCTACAATACCGCTTTTATTCTTTTCAATATAATGTTCGGCATAACGGATAAACTTTATATAATCATCATCAAGATTAATTTTTCTCTCATTCAAATCTTTTTTATAATCTTTAATCAAATCAATAATCCACTCCCCTTTATTAGAAGAACTAACGCTGTAAGGAGGGTTTCCGATTACAACCATAATCGGGGTATCATTTTTTATTACGGCAGCTTCTTTAGATTCTTCTGCAATAGTATCTGCAAAACCAAAACCTGTAAAGAGATCACCAATCTGGTCGGCTTCTTCCAAAGAATTTGTAAGGTAAATTCCTAATCTTCTGTTAAAGTGTTTAAAGCCGGTAGCTCTAAAAGCCATACTTAACTTAAGATGCGCAATTGTATAAGGAGCCATCATAATTTCAAAACCATGTATGCGCGGCAGCAGATCATGATGCACATAAGAAGTCCATCTTCCCAACTGGTCTTTCTCTTTTAGGTGCAGATAAATGTTTCTAATAACCGCACTTAAAAAAGTCCCCGTCCCAACTGCCGGATCAAGTATTTGAACTTTATGTGTACCATTTTCAAGTTTTGTTGTATCGGCTAAACCCGAAGGAAGATTAAATTCTTTCTGCAATATGTAATCAACTGAGCGGACAATAAATCTTACCACCGGCTGAGGTGTATAATACGCACCTAATTTTTTTCGTAAATCGGGATCATATTCCCTTAAAAAATCTTCATAAAAATGAATAACGGGATCGGGACCTTCATTAGTATTTCCCCATAAATCATCTTGAAAATACTGCTTCATTAATTCCCGTACATTTGCATGAGAAAAAACTTGGCAGAGTTCATTTACAATATATTCAAGCCTTTTGTCAAAATCGGGACCGACAATATGATCAAAAAAGTGACGTAAAAAAGGATTAGAGTTTGGAACTAAGTCGCGTGCTTCCTGTCTGGAGAAATTATCCGGCGATGAATCATGATACCTTGCAACAAAGAGACCATAAACAAGAGTTTGAGCATACATATCGGCAAAGGCATCTATTTTTAAGTCATGAACAAGAAGCTTTTTTAATGTATTAAAAATCTTATTTATTTCGGTATTCTTATCGGCTTTTGAAGAGAGAAAATGAAGAAGATTATCCCTAATACGCTGTGCTTTACCCCCCATAATTTTAGCAAGATGCAAACCGCTTTTAATCGGTTCTTTGTATTCTTGGGTAAATTCGATTAAAGTTTTTTCTACTAAATCAAAATATTCGGGTAAAGGATTAATGGTTCTGCTGTTCAAATCATATTCGGCAATTTTAATTGAATCACCATAACGTTGACCGTTTCTGTAAAAACGGAACTCGAGGTAATCTGTTAAAACTAAATTAGCATAACCGAAATAACGAGCCATCTGTTCTGATTTTTCAATTTTATCAAGAGAAACTCCAACAGCTTTCGTTTCAATGTAAAGAATTGGAACATCATACTTAACCACAACAAAATCGGGTTTATTACCTGCTTTTGCTTTTGGATCATGATCGAACCTTGTAACATTTATAGCAATAAAAATTTCTTTTAACAAATTCTCAAAATCGGTTCTGTAACCCATTTCGGAAGTTTCTTGATTGGCAAATTTCTTTGATACCGAGGCTAAATAACTTTCAAATATTGTTTTCATAATTGACAAAAGTAATAAAATTTACTTTAATATTTAGCAGTTATAATTCCAATACAGTTATTATACGGATAATGGAAATAAATCTTATCCCTCAAATCGTTTTTTAAAGTGCCGGTAAGCAAACAATAATACTTAAAACTATTACTCTTTTATTTTGTATTTGATTTCAATTTTGGTATTTTTTAAATAGTTCTTTAATTATTGGATTATCATTTAATTGATTTGCAAATGATGGTTTTTCATGTTTATAGATTTCACCCTATTAATTAATTAATGATAATATCTAATATTACAGCGTAATTTGTTCTGTTTAGAAGTCTATTAACATTTTCACAAAAAGAAGAGTTGAAAAGAGAACCATCGTACAAATGACGATTGGAGAAAAAGTGTTTGGCGGGCATTCGTACAAATGACGATTGAAGAAAAATTGTTTGGTGAGCTTTCGTACAAATGACGATTGGAGAAAAAGTGTTTGGCGGGCATTCGTACAAATGACGATTGAAGAAAAAGTGTTTGGCGGGCATTCGTACAAATGACGATTGGAGAAAAAGTGTTTTATGAATTCAATATATATTGGTAGAGACACGCCGCGGCGTGTCTCTACAGTATGAAATCACTCAACCAATTCCGAAGGAATGAGATATCTTTCATTGTCGCTAAGATCTCTCCTCCTTTCAGTCGTTGAGATGACAGATTATTAAATCTAGTAAAACGAATAATTTAATAATGAAAAAGGAAGTTGCGTTTAAAGTACCACTGATGAAAAAAATCTCTGTCATATCGAATTCCGAAGGAATGAGATATCTTACGAGTAGCTAAGCTCTCTCCTTCTTTCAGTCTTTGAGATGACAAATTATTAAATCTATTTACAAGACCACTTTGAAAATGAAAAACTAAAGGGAGAGTAATTATATCCCTCAGTTAATAAGTAACATTCTTTAATAAAATAAGGAGTAAGAAATGATTACCATAAGCAAACTTAGAGCAGCCTGTAGAACTACAGAAATTGATGCTGTATCAGACCGGTTAGTAATTGAATTTGACAAAGGGGACTGGAGCAGTGATACAACCTTAACATCAATATTTGCCGATTTAAAAATTGCATCCGATAAAATAACCGCTGCTATTAACCGTATTAAAGCGGAAAGCATTCTTGAAGAAAAGGATGAGCAGAGGGATAATATAATAAAATCGATAAATTATTTGGTTTTTGGGTTTGTTCATCATCCTGATACAGCAATAAGTAATGCGGCAAAGGCTGTAAGTGGTGTATTTGATAACTATGGTTTAAGGATAATAGGTGAAAGCTATGCAACCGAATCATCATTAATTGAATCACTTCTATTGGATTTTGAAAATGCTGATTTACTCCCTTCAATTGGAGCAATCCCCGGCTTAACGGAATTAATTGCAAATTTAAGAACAGCACAAACTGAATTTGAAGAAGCAAAAGTAGAGTTTGAAAGTGAAAAAGCAAAAGAAGGGAATCAAGTTACTGCTTCCGAAATTAAGGTTGATATTTTAGATATTATTAACAACAGATTAATTGTTTATTTAAGAGCTATGGTAATGGTAAATGAAGCGGTTTACGGATCATTTTCACAAACAATAGCTCAAATAATTGATGATATGAATATGATAGTAAAGAAAAGAATAAAGAGTAATTCAACTGATGATGAAGGAACCAATTAATTTTGTAGGGGCTGTCTCAAAAAGAGTTAAGTCATCACGAGCGAAGCGAAGTGATCTCATTTTCTAACTAAAAACGAAAGATTGCTTCAGCAAAAATCGCTTCGCAATGACGATTTTGGATATTTGAGACAGCCCCTTATTAAAAATTCTACGGTTCATTATATATTCTTCATGTCAACAATTAAAGAGTAGAGACATGCCGCGGCATGTCTCTACAGAGTTTGTATGCAAATCATAAAAATCAAACCTACATCGCTAAGTTCTCGATTCCAGTCCTGCTTTGCTTTACAAGGCTGGACTGCTTCGACTGCGTCTCAGCAAGGCGGGCAGTTCGCGCAAAATGACCTAGTGTGGATTTTTAGGCCACATTTGAATTTTATTGGTGCATTATTTTTATTAGCCCCGACTTTTAAGTCGGGGATTAAGTTTATTAATTTTTATAAGGGCTTTAGCCCCATTTCCTACTTTTAATGGGACTAAAGTCCCCTGATTGTTTGAGATTTTGTAAACCCGTGGCTAAAGCCACGGGCAATTAGGAATTATATTTTGCTGGTTTATTTATTCCTTCCAACTTTCTATTTTCAGTCATTCATACTGATAAGATTCACTTCGAGTAAGGAGCAGAGCGACGCATCGAGAAGTTATGATCTGAGGTTTTCTTGAAATGCAAACCTCCGAGGTTTTGTCCAAAGGACTCCTAAGGAGAAAACCTCGGAGGTTTTTAAATGTTTTACTCTACGTCTCAACTTCTATACATCTCTAGAAATGTACTCTGAATAAATCTAAATCAAAAAAAGGCTGCACAATGGCAGCCTTTGAAAAAGTATAATTATAAATTAGACTAGAATTTTATCTGCATGGAGAAGATCGTTAAATAATTCATTTTTTATTGAAGCAGCATTCTTCTGAGCATTTGAAAGTGAGTTGATGATATATCTGTTTGCAATAAATACTTTGCGAGGATCTTCTTCTGCTTCTTCTAAAACCAAGTAACCAATATATAAATATGAATATAGTTCAACTAAGTCTTTTGCAGCAACATCTTGGAATGTAGAATCTTTTTTTTCTATTACATAGTGAAGACTATCTTCAAAAATTACTCTTATTTCTTTTAAGTAATTATTTAATCTTTGAAGCGCCCCTTTATATTCTTTTGCAGCTTTCTGAGCAAAATGATCTTTAAGAATATCATTTATCACTCCACCAATAGCAGCTACAATCTGAAGCTGGGAAGTTCCTTCATAAATGTTTGTGATTCTTGCATCGCGGGCTAAGCGTTCAACTTTGAACTCTTTCATATAACCGGTACCGCCGTGGATCTGCAGAGAATCATAAGTAATTTTATTTGAAGCCTCGGTAATAGTATATTTTGAAAGAGGTGTTAAAAAGTTAGCAAGTTTTGTAAGCTCTTTTAACTTCTTGTTTTCTTCTGTAAAAGGTTCCCCTTTTGCTTTAAGCTTATTTATTTTTTCATCAATTTTTTCTTTAAGATCAACGCATTGAGCAGCATTATAGAACAACGATCTGCAGGTTTCTAATGAAACACGCATATCTATAAGCATATTTGTAACTACCGGAATATCATAAATCGGTTTGCCGAACTGCTCACGTTCTTTTGCATATTTTAATGCTTCTTCATAAGCAGCTTGAGAAACACCAAGAGCCTGTGCTGAAACTCCCATCCTTGCGCGGAACATCAAATCAATAACATACTTAATTAAACCAAGTTTTCTTTGTCCAACCAGTTCGCATGGAGTATCATTAAACTGCAGTTCGCATGTAGGTGAACCATGAATACCCAATTTATTTTCTATTCTTCTAACTTTAACGGTAGAATCGGCATGACATGCAAACATACTTAAACCTCTGCCATCTTTAGTTCCGGGTTCAGAACGAGCAAGAACTAAAAGTACATCACCGTTTCCATTTGTAATAAAACGCTTCATACCTCTTAAACGCCATTGTCCGTTTTCATCCTGATAAGCATGAATCTTAACAGCTTGAAGATCAGAGCCGGCATCAGGTTCTGTTAAAGCCATTGCACCGGTATGTTCTCCGGTACAGAATTTAGGAAGATATTTTTCTCTTTGTTCTTCAGTCCCAAATTTATTGATAGTATCACCAATATCTTGAAGTCCAAAAATATTCATTAATGAAGCATCCGCACGGGATACCATTTCGATTCCAATCATATACATAGTAAAAGGAAAATTCAATCCGCCGAATCTTCTAGGGAGAATCATTCCCATTAAATCGGCTTGAGAAAGTCGTTTTAGATTTTCCAGAGTGCCGCTTGCATAAATAACTTTTCCATCAACAAAATGAGCCCCTTCTTCATCAACACCTGAAGATCTTTCATTGATATAATTTCCTGAAATATCACCAATTATTTCCAGGACTTTATAATAATTTTCCTTAGCATCTTCATAATTATGTGGAGCAAAATTGAATTCTTTAGCTTGTTCATAATTATCTTCCGCAATATCTACAACCTCTTTAATATCTATTCTATTAAAGTGAAATTGAATATCTGAGTTTTCAGTGAAAAAATTCGGCATCGCATCCTCTACTTAAGTTTATGTTTGAGTGTGTCGATAAACATTGGTATAACTTCTTCAGCTTTTCCAACTATTCCGTAATGAGCTACAGAAAATATTGGTGCATCAGGATCGCTGTTAATTGCAATAATTTTGTTAGCATCCTGCATTCCGGCTCTATGTTGAATTGCTCCGGAAATTCCAACAGAAAAAATTAGTTTTGGTCTAACAGTAACACCAGTTTGACCAATCTGTCTGTCTCTATCAATAAAACCGGCATCAACAGCGGCGCGGCTTCCGGCAACTTCACCGCCTACAGCCTTTGCCAAATCATGAACAAGCTGAAAGCTTTCCTTGCTTCCTAATCCGTATCCGCCTGCAACAATTATTGGAGACGCTTTTAAGTTTACCTTTTTCTCTTCATGATGCTGTTCAATAATTTGTATTACTTCATCTAATGGTCCCGCTTCATAAGTGACTTCAGTAATTTTAATTGGATTTGGATTTTCAACTTCGTGCATTTCCATTACACCTTCTCTAACAGTAGCCATCTGTACAGGGTTATCAGGTGTAATAATTGTGGCGATAATATTTCCGCCAAAAGCAGGACGGATCTGCAATAATAATTCTTTATAATCTTCTTTTAAGTATGTAACATCAGAGATCTGCAGATCGGTACAATCGGCAGTTAAACCGCTTAACGTATTAGAAGCAACTCTTGGAGCTAGTCCCCTGCCAACAACCGTAGCACCAAAAAGAACAATACGAGGCTGATGTTCTTTCACTAATTTATTAAGCACCGAACTGTATGGCATTGCTCTATATTTTTCAAGTGCCGGATGAACAACAACAATAGCTTCATCTGTTCCATATTTAAAAGTAAGTTCAGCAATTGATTTTACATTATGACCAAGAACTACAGCTTTTACTACTCCATTTAAATTATCAGCCAGCTTTCTACCTTTGCTTAAAAGCTCAAGACTAACATCAGCAGGTTTTCCGCTATGCTGTTCAATAAATACCCAAACTTCTTTAGAGAGATTTTTCATAAACATTATCCCAATATATGATCATTCAATAATTCATCTATTAATTTAGATATCCCATCACGGCTGGGATCAATTTTTGAAAACTCGCCGCCGCTAAGTACCACTGATTCTACTTTATGAACTTTTGTTGGTGAACCATGTAACCCGAGTCTTGAAGTATCAAGTTCTTTAAGATCATCTGCGGTAATTGTTGAGATATACATATTTTTATTTTTGTACTCAAAGAGTAATTCATCAAGATAAAGGAGAGAATTTTCATCACACAATTTTTGAAGATCGAGCAAAGTCTTTGCATTTTTATAAATCATTACTCTTTTTGAACTGAAAGGACGAGGCTGGTTTGCCCCTTTAACCACAGTAATAAGAAGAGGTAGTTTTCCTTCAAGAATTTCAAATCCACCATCAATTGCTCTGCGAATTCGAACTGTTTTATCTTTTAATTCCAAAATTTCTTCTGCATAAGTAATTTGCGGTAGACCAAGTTTTTCTGCAGTCTGCGGACCAACTTGAGCAGTATCTCCATCAATTGCTTGTCTTCCTGCAAAAACAAAATCAAATTCACCTAAAGATTTTATTGCTTCACTAAGTACATAAGAAGTTGCAAGAGTATCAGAACCGGCAAATTTTCTATCGCTTATTAAATAAGCATTATCTGCCCCCATATATAAGCATTCTTTCAGCATATCGGATGCACGAGGAGGACCCATTGTAATTACGCTTACAGTTCCGCCAAACTTTTCCTTAACCTGCAATGCCATTTCTAAAGCTTCTTTATCTTCATGATTAAAAATAGCAGGGAGTTTAGCTCTATTAACGGTTCCATCTTCCTTCATTACTTTACCCGAAATATTTGCTGTATCGGGGACTTGTTTTACCATAACTATAGATCTGTACATAATATTTCCTGAATTTTTAGACTGTAGAAAATATTCAAAAATACTTTTATATCCTATATTACAAAAAGATTTTTATCCGATTATAAGATATGATTTTTGTTACTTGAGAGAACTAATTTACGGGATTAACTTGAAAGGTAATCTTTATTAAATTGTGGTGATTTAATAATGTAAAAGAAACACTAGTTTTTAATTCCTTTAATTGTATATACTAATGGAATATCTTCCCCTTTGTGAGTTAAATAAAATTTACCTTTTTCTCGTTCTATCATACCTTCAAAGCAATTGTATGGACTGTAAGAATATTCATTGAACAATATAATTTGAATTCCTGCTTTTAATAATGAATTAACCACTTCGCTTATTGGATGAGACCAGCAGGCTATTTCAGATTTTTCACCATTATCATTTTCTGTATAAGTCCCTTCTTTCTCAATAATTGGCTGTTGATTATAAAAGTAAGGATAACCAGAAAAGATATCATAAAAAGGATGAAATTCTGCTATGTAAAATGTACCCCCCGGTTTTAGATTTTTTGCTATTGTTTCCGCCCATTTTTCAAGATCAGGAATCCAGCATACTGCACCATACGAGGTAAAAACGATGTCATATTTTTCTGTTGAAGTTTCACCAAAGCTATAAATATCACTGCAAATAAAATCGGCTTCCAAACCGGTATTTAAGGTTAGCTTTTTTGCAGTTTCTATAGCAGTTGATGATAAATCAACTCCGGTAACTTTAGCCCCCAACCGAGCCCATGATAAAGTATCCAGTCCAAAGTGGCATTGCAGATGAAGTAGAGTTTTTCCTTTCACATCACCAAGTTCATTGATTTCAATTTCATTCAGAACATTCTTCCCTTTAAGAAAACCATCAACATCGTAGAACTTAGATTTTACATGAATCTCCGTCCTCTTATTCCACGCTTCTTTATTGATTTCTAAATAATCCAATTGCAATGCCTTTAATTAATTTTTTGTAAATAAAATTAAGTCTATGCAGCTTAAAGAATACAAAATAATTTTATGATAACTTTCCACTTTCTATTATTCGTTTATTATTTGAACTACAACATTTCCCCTTTTGTGACCTTGTTCAACATAACTATGAGCTTCGCGTATCTCTTCGAGAGAATATATTTTATCAATGATTGGTTTTAATTTTTTCTCATTAATCATCTCTGCAATTAATTCCATGTAATCAGCTTTTTCTTTAGTCATATTTTTAACCGATAAATAGGAACCATTTTCCTTCAAAATATTCTTGCATTTTGATTTCGAAATTTTTCCGACTGCATCAAATATTACATCGTACTTAATATTTCCGTTAGTGAAATCTTCTTTTGTATAATCAATTACTTTATCAGCCCCAATAGAATTAACCATAGAAATATTTTTTGTACTGCAGATTCCGGTCACATTTGCTTCAAAATATTTTGCAATTTGAACAGCATAAGAACCAACAGAACCGGATGCACCATAAATCAATACTTCTTTATTCTTGTATTCAGAAACTTTCTTCAAGAGATGTAAGGCAGTCATAGCACCAACCGGAATTGCTGCCGCTTCATTAAATGAAATTCCATCCGGCATTTTTTTAATAACTCCCATTTTACTTTTTTCAGGAACACTAACAAATTCAGCGTTAGCACCATATTTCAATCCGGTTGTTGTTCCAAAAACTTTATCCCCCTTTTTAAGGTTAATAACAGAATTCCCGGTTTCTTCAATTATGCCGGCAAACTCAACACCTGTTATATCCATTGGTTTGAATCCGATAACCAATCCAACTATATAAAGAACAAAGCGAGGAATTTTTCTAAGATTGACATCTCCTCTTGTAACAGTTGAGGCATAAACTTTTATAAGAACTTCATTAGCATTGGGAATCGGTTTTTCAACATTTATTAGATTAAGAACTTTTGGTGAACCTGTTTTTTTACATACTATTGCTTTCATAAATTCCTTTCAAACTAATCTTGACATTTTGATAAATTACAAATACTACTCTTACAAAATTTACCTTATAAAATTCCATCAGTCTAACTTGACTTTCTCAAATAAAAGAGGACTACACTTTAGTCCCAAAACAAATTATTCATAAACTCGAGCATTCTATCCAAAGCAGGCGGAGCATCTTTTCTAAATTCGGTGCCTAGAAATTGATTTTTCCACGAATCAAGAAATGCATGAGGTCTTCCCTCATGTTCCCAATATTCCGCAGTATGTCCTTTTTCTTCTAATTGGGATATATACTTTTTAATAGATAATGGTGTGGTTAAATTATCATTAGTTCCAACAATAAATAAATGCGGAGGATAAGTCATTTCAGATTTATCTTTAAGCAGATAGTTTGTAGATACTGCTTTGTATAATTCCGAATTTTCTTCAACATTAAAATCATTACCAAAAATTCCACGCGGATTTCCTTGACCAAGCATCCAGAAAATATTGCTCGGTTTTTCCATTCCACCAAGACAAGCTTCATATATATCAAATGCAGGATAACTTAAAATTGCAGCTTGAACTTCAAGTAAATTATCAGCAGCAACATCTTCTGCTCTCTTTCCTTCCGGGAGGAAAGTCGGATTAAACCCAAGCGATTCACCGCCAAATCCGTCACTCTCCAGCATTGTTCCGGCAGTAATAATCATTTCTGCTAAATGTCCTCCTGCGCTGTCACCTGTAAGAATTATCTTTGAAGGATTTCCTTTGTAATTTGAGATATGAGTTTTAATCCATAATACTGCTCCCATTGCATCTTCAACAATTTGATTCATTGTAACAGTATTAGATTGATCTACTAATAATCTATAATTGATATTACAAACTATATAATCTCCATGCTGAACAATATAGGTTGACATACTGTCCATTACACTATTATTATTTATTAACCATCCTCCTCCGTGGAAAATAGCTAACACAGGATAACTATCCTTTCCAGTTTGCGGAACATAAATATCCATTGTTAAACTGTGTCCATTTGGATTTGCCCATTCAATATTTTTGGTAACTTCAAATTGGTTCATTTCGTTGAAAGATGTTTCTGTAATTAAATTATTATCACATCCATTCGAAAATATTGTAATAGGAATGAGCAAAAGAGCAAAAATTATTTTTGATAAGTAGTTCATTTTATACCAGAGAATTTTTTTAAAATATTTTTTTAGTCGTATGAATGTTTTCTTTTTTAAATCTCAAATCTGTATTATGGTTATTCATTTTAATGTGAAAATTATATTCAGCCAATAAAATTAACTCTCTAATTTCCAATCAACAATTAAAAATTTTTCTTTTTTCACGTATGAGCTAATTCGTAAAGTTGATTCATACTGCTTTTTGTAATTGTTTCACTGTCAAAGAAATCAACAATCCTCATTTATAGAATCTGAATTACTTATTTAGTGAAAATACTTTTCTTTACAACCTCAGCTTAATAAATAAGTCTACTATCTTCAAGAATATATATTATGATTGAACTAAAGTATCAAAAAATATACAGAGGGATTAAGTGATTTCAAGTTGAGTAAGGATAAATTAATTACTTGATTCAACCATCAAATTAATTTTTGAAAAATGTAATAATTCTTATAATTTCCTATTTTATAAACAGAATGAATAAATTTAAAAGAGGGTGCAAATGAAAAAAATCTGGAGTAAAATTTTAATCCTACTTATTGTTTTATTTGTTCTAATTCAGTTCTATTCTTACGGAAGAGACCACAATAATCCCGAAGTGACCTATAAAGTTAAGTGGGATAGTGATTTTACTAAAGAAACATTTTTTAATGCTTGTGCCGATTGCCACAGCAATGAAACAAAGTGGCCTTGGTACAGCAGTGTTGCACCGGTTTCATGGCTTGTTCAAAGTGATGTTGATAACGGAAGAAAGCATTTTAATATATCCATACCGGAAGGATTAAGAGAAGCAAATGAAGCTTATGAAGAAGTTGAAAAAGGTAAAATGCCCTTAGCTGTTTACCTTCCAATGCACCCGGAAGCAAGATTAAATGAAGAACAAAAAACAAAATTTATTGAGGGATTAAAAGCAACATTTAATAGAAATGAATCAGGAGATAAATCAGAGAAACATAATTAATCCTTAGGTCTATTTTTCTATATTATTTCAATATTTTCTAACATATATAGCTTCAAAATTTATTTAATAATTTAGTGTTTATTTGATTCACAAGATTAGATAAGCAACACCAAATAAAGTATCTTCACAAGATATAAAACAAGTATTCGATAATTATACTAAATAAGTATTTTTGGTGGACTTCCGACAAAACTTCACACAAAATTCTTCTTTCGGTCTTGATGAAAATAATTCTATCTGCGAACTTCGTCCCGGTTATTCTGAGTCTCCTCTTGATCTTACTGTTAAAATTCGGCTTGTCTTAGAATATGGTTATGATAAACATCCCGAACTATAATTTTATTCTGACCAGTATGTGGATGATTATCCTGTAGATGATCATATTCATCTTTCTGTTAATCCTACAGATAAACTCATCGATTCTCTTGATATAATTCTTTATCCTTTTTCTGACAGTATTAATGATTGCAAAATCAGAGTTGAAGAATAGCATTTTAGTTAAATTTTTGAAAAGCTATGGTCAATTTAGCTTGTCGCCAGTAGTAAAAAAATCTAATTTTAGGAGATGATTTTAAGTACTTCAAAAATTTGGAGTAATATTTAAATAATATTATCTTCTGTAACGAAGATATTTACTGCGAGTACTTTAATTTGATTTCATTCATCTCTTTTAGCCGACCAATAGAATTAATATTCGCTTCATATTTTTCTCATTTAATCACTAAATACAAAGAAATTATTTAATATGATAAAAGCACATTCTTTTCATATCCCAGTAATGGGAATTGGATTTACAATAGATACACCATTAAAAGTCTCTCAATACGGAATCGATTCTGTTATTTCGCTAGTAGATGATATTCTTCTTGAGAGAATGAGAAAGATGTACTGCGGAAAATATGGAATTCATTACGATGAAATTACTGATAAAACTGAAGATTATAGAGCAAAGAGAATTACATCATATCTAAATCTTATTAATGAACTAGCAGAAAAAAAATTTGAAGAAGTTAAAAATTCAATTTCAGAAAAAGGAAATGAAATTAAAGATTATTTCAATATGCTGCCTGATAGTTCTACAATCAAAAAAGAATTCAAGAATTTTACAGATAAATATCTGCATTTAGATGAAGTAAAAAATTGGTTAAAAGAAAATCTATCAATGGGAAGTATTGATGTAAATATTATGACAAAAGTTGATAAAGAAAATTATCTAAATAATGAAAAACTTCCTGTAGAATTTAATGATGCTCATGCAGCTTTAAGAGGTTTTGCCAATTCCAATTTAAGTTCTTCTTTAATTCTATCTGCTGGAATGAATCCGAGATTATACAGTTATATAGAAAATTTTGATGATTTTTATCCTGATCAAAACGGGAAAATCAAAAAGAAAATTGTTCTAAAAGTAAGTGATTATAGATCAGCATTAATTCAAGGAAAATTCCTTGCAAAAAAAGGTTTATGGGTTTCCGAATTCAGAATTGAATCAGGTTTAAATTGCGGCGGACATGCTTTTGCCACTGATGGTTTTTTAATGGGACCAATTTTAGAAGAATTTAAAACTAAGCGAAATGAATTGATTCAATCAATGGACCAGATTTTTAAAAAAGCGATAGTTGATAAAAACCGTTTTGTTTTTCAATCTGAATTACCTCTTAGTATTACAGCCCAAGGGGGTGTTGGAACTGCTGAAGAACACAGCTTTTTGATTGACTATTTTGAAGTTGACTCTGTGGGCTGGGGAACTCCTTTTTTACTTGTTCCGGAAGCAACTAATGTTGATGATTATACTTTAGATTTGTTAACTTCTGCTAAAGAAGAGGATTTATATCTTAGCAATATTTCTCCGTTAGGTGTTCCTTTTAACTGCTTAAAGGGAAATACAAAAGATGTTGAAAAATTAGCTCTAATTGAAAAAGGGAGACCGGGAAGTTCTTGTCCAAAAAAATATGTTGAATTAAATAACAGAGAATTTACAGAAAGAAGTATTTGTTTGGCATCGCGTCAATACCAGCATTTAAAAATTAAACAAATTGAAAAGGAATCAATATCAGAATCTGATTACAATTCAAAATTTGAGAAGATTGTAGAAAAATCATGTATTTGTGTTGGATTGGGTACTTCAGCTTTATTGGTAAATAATTTAGAAACAAAAATTGAAGGTAAAGGAGTTTCTGTTTGTCCAGGACCAAATATTGCATACTTTTCCAAAAGAATGAGTTTGAAAGAAATGGTTGATCATATTTATGGAAGAATAAATGTAATTGAAAGGGGGGATAGACCAAATATGTTTATAAAAGAATTAAATCTTTACATAGATTTTCTAAAGAATAAAGTTACTGAACTTGAAGATTCTTTTTCTGCAAATCAACATAAATATTTACTTACGTTTGAAAGAAATCTTAATGATGGGATAAATTATTATAATAAGTTATTTAGTAAAATGAAAAACAAATTCGCAAGAACTAAATCGGAAATTTTAAGTGATTTAGAAAAAAGCAGTAACGCTCTCCAGCAATTAAAAACAAAAATTGAAAATATAACAAGAGCAGCAGTTTCATTGAAATAAGATTTTGTTATTGATTAAAAGTAAAAGACTAATTTATTGGTTTACAACTTACTATCAAACAATACAACCGAGTTAGTCTTTTAATTTCTGCTATTATATATTTTTAGATGAAATAAGTTTTACATAGTCCTCCCCTATATGATGAGAATAGACCAATGTTGAATTATTATATGTTTGGTCCTCTGTTTTATAAAATTCCGTAAGCAAATTTTTATTATAAATAGAATTTTGGTTTTTCTAAAAAGATTTAGTATGGGTCAATTACATTCTTTAGTTTTGTATAATCATATTATTTACATTCTTTAGAACAACACTAAACTTAGTCCCTTAATTTTTCTCACTTAGTACATTAATATCTGCATTAAGGACATCACAATATTTTTTTGACTAAAGCCAGTCCTAATCCAGTACCATCAAATTTTCTGCTATAACCATGTTCTTCTTGACTAAAAGGAGTAAATAAATTCTTTAAATATTCTTTAGAAATTCCAATTCCGGTATCTTCAATTTCAATAGTAACTTCACAAGTTTTTGATTCTATTACTCTTACTTTCACTGAACCTTGGTTTGTATATTTTATTGCATTATCTAATAAAATAGCTATTGATTGATTTAGTAAATAATCATCAGATTTAATTTTGAATTCAAGTAGATGATTTCAAGAATAAGATTTTCATAGCAAATAATGTAAAGAAGGAGAGAGAATTTTTATTTAATCTCACATCAGAAGTTGAGAATTTGCTGCGGGAGTTCCAGACCATAAGCAAAAATCTTCATGATGTATTCACATTTTCAAAAGATGGTTTGAAGTTTTACTGGAGGCTGCAGGACAAATTAATATCAGAAGAAAAGTTTTCAAAAAGATATACTCTTCATCAAATAAAAAAACCTTTATAACCAGGATGCTGGAAGTCGGTGTTCCATTGCATGATGTAAAGGCATTAGGTGAGCACAGAAATATCAGCTCCACATTAAATTATTACACCACATTAAATAGAGAAAAGATGCAGGATGAATTAGAGCAGGTAAAAATAATAAATAATCCAGCCCTATAGAATTCGGGGACATTTTCGGGGACAGTATGAAAAAATCAAAAATCTTTAAAATAAAAAAGCCTTGCAAGTTATTATCCTACAAGGCTTTATCTTGTGAGCGCGGGTGGTCTCGAACCACCGACCCTCTGCTTAAAAGGCAGATGCTCTACCACTGAGCTACGCGCCCAACCAAAATTTCAAGACTCCAAATATAAAAGTTTTCTTAAAAAAACACAAGTGCTGCTATTTATATCTAATTATTTATTGCATTAACTAGCAGCTGCATTCCCTTATTTCTATCCACAACATGATCAAATACTTTTTTATCTTCATCATCTAGTACAGGATTTCTCTTTATCGCAAATATTACAACCTTATAATTTCCGGAAAAGTTCTTAATTTTTTGCGCTAATAACTTTTCATTAATAATTTTTAATCCTTCTCCTATACAAACTGTTGAAGGTTTTTTTTCCATAAAAAGTTGTAATCCTTCTGCTCCTGTGCTTGCTGTATAAACATCATATTTTTCTTTTATCTTATCCTTGAGAAGATTAACAAATTGATCATCGGTATCGACAATTAAAATTCTATTATCATATAGATTTTCAGCTTCTCTTTCTTTTAATCTTTTCTTTAACTCGGTTTCTATTTTATAAGCTTTTATTTTCTCAAATAATTCTTTTATTCTTGTAACTGTAACTTCATAAACTAACGGTTTAAGCATATAATCAAATACACCTAAAGACATTACCTTAGCTACTACACTTTTTTCACTTACAGCTGTAAGCATAATAACCGGAATTTCTCTTAAATTCTCGTCGCTTCTTAAAGCCTCTAAGGTTTCCATTCCGTTCATTACAGGCATTGTTACATCTAAAAAAATTACATCTGCCCCTTCTTCTTTAAGTGTATTTAATGCTTCCAAACCATTTAGAGCACTAATAACATTGCAAGCAAATTTTTTCTTTAATAAACGGCTTACAAACATGTTTACACTTTCGTCATCATCAACAACAAGTACTTTAAACATTATTCTCCATATAATTTATGAAAATGAAAGTAATATTTCTTATAATGATTATCGGAAAAACCATAACAAATTTAACAATTCTACAGTGAATTAAGTAGAAAACTATTACTTAATATTTAGATTTTTTTTTCGAAAATAGAACTAAAAATAAGAGAAATTATGTACATAAACTCAAAAATACTTTTAGCAGACGACGATGAAACCATGTGTTACCTTTTAAAGGAAGAATTAGTTAACAGCGGATTTCAAGTTGATATTGTTTATGACGGCAAATATGCAATTGATAATTTAAAGAAAAAAAATTACGATCTGGTACTTCTGGATTTGGAAATGAAAGAAGTAAATGGCGACCAAGTTCTTGAATTTATTAGAGAAACCTACCCTGAAACAATCAGTATTATACTTACAGGCGTTAATGACATTAGAACAGCTGTTAAGTGTGTAAAAATTGGGGCATTTGACTATCTTACAAAACCATACGAATTTGATGAACTAGAATTAGTTATTAAAAAGGCACTTGATTTCAGAAAACTTAAGGTTGATAACGAATTATTAAAACGTAAAATTGATACCGAAAAACCGACGAGAATAATCGGTGATAGTTCTTCAATTAAAGAGGTAATCAATCTTTCTTTAAAAGCCTCAAATTCTGACTCAAATATTCTTCTGCAAGGTGAAACCGGAACCGGTAAAGAACTTTTTGCAGAGTTTATTCACAAATCATCAAATAGAAAAGATAAGCCGTTTGTTGCTATTAATTGTGCTTCTCTGCCTGATCAACTAATTGAGAGCGAATTATTCGGACATGAGAAAGGTGCTTTTACTGACGCAAGAAATTCTAAACAAGGTCTCGTTGAAATTGCTGACGGCGGAACATTATTTCTAGATGAAATTGGTGAACTCAGTTTATCACTTCAGCCTAAGTTACTAAGGTTTCTTGAAAATGGCGAGTTCAGAAGAATTGGTGGTATCAACAATTTGAAGTCGAACGTAAGAGTAATTGGTGCAACAAACAAAGACTTAATGGAAGAAGCAGAAAAGAAAACTTTCCGTCGTGATCTTTTATTCCGTCTGAATGTAATTACCTTAACAATTCCTCCCTTAAGAGATAGGGGTAAAGATAAATTAGTTTTGGCCAAATATTTTCTAGATAAAAAATCATCTGTTCATCATCCCAAGCATCTTTCTTCGGAAGCAGAAAAAGAGCTTCTAAATTATAACTTTCCTGGTAATGTTAGAGAATTAGAACACATAATCGAAAGATCAATTATCTTTTCTGAAGGTGAAGAAATACTTCCTAAGGATTTGAGTTTGACAAAAGAATTTACTTCTTTATCTGAGGATACATTTGCTACTGAAGAAGGAATTCTTTCTATGGAAGATGTTGAAAAAGTACATATCAGAAAAGCTTTAGTCTATTATAATTGGAACAGAGAAAATACAGCTAGAGCATTAGGTGTAAGTCAAAAAACTCTTTATTCGAAAATCAAGAAATATAACTTGAAGTAGTATGAAAGAAATTAATGAGTTTGAATATATTCCTATTAGTAAACTTCTAGAAATTTTAACTGCACTAGATATTCCATTTCTATTAAAAGAAAAAGGGATACCAATTAATTCAAATCATATTGAATCGGCAAGTATAGATAATGGAAAAATAAATTCGCGAGAGTTGATTTTAAATTCAGTAATCACCTTAATTATTTTTGAAAGCGACAACAAACTTATTAAAGATAAAGTTAGAAATGCCCGGCATGATATTTACAATCTCATTAATACTTCTCTACTTGGATTTGATTACATAAAATCAAAATTCTCTTTAAAGAATGATATCCACCGATGCGAAGTAATTGAGAAAAACCTAAACTCTGTAACCAGACTGCTAGAAACTGTTTTCGATGAATCAAATCAAAAACCGAAAGAACAGTTCCTATTAAACAAAGTACTATTAGATCTCGCCAGAATTTTTTCAACTGCAATCTCAAAAGATAAGAATTTTGTTTACAGTATAAGTGATCAAGAATTTTACTTAAGTGGAATAAGAGAGGATATTTTCAATTCTGTTCTCAATCTTTTAATTAATGCCGATGAGGCCACCAGTGAAAACGGTGCAATTAAATTATCATTTGAGGTTGATGAACATGCAAAAATTATTGTTGAAGATAATGGATCAGGTATTTCAATTGAAAATCAACAGAAGGTTTTTGAGAGAGGATTTTCTACCAAAAATAAAAAACATGAATCCGGGATAGGGCTTTTTAACGTTAAGAAAATTATTGAGGAACATGGCGGAAAAATCAATTTAGATAGTAAAGAAAACAACTACACAAAATTTGATATTACTTTTACACAAAATGTAATTAGAGCAAATCAAACCGGAGCAAAAACAATTCTGTTTGCAGATGATGATGAAATGCTACTTGAATTAATTTATGATCTTCTTTCTTCTTATGATTTCAAAATTATTACAGTTAAAAACGGGAATGAGCTTATAAGCAAGTTTAATAATGAGATAGATTTGATAATAGCGGATAGAAACATGCCAAATCTTGATGGAATAAGTGCAGTTAAAGAAATTCGTAAAATGAACAACAAAGTACCGGTAATAATATCAACGGGTTTAACTAAGGATGAATCAGACATCGATTCATTAAAAAATTACAACAACATTCATTTTATTGATAAGCCTTACAATTTTGAAAAATTACTGAATCTCATCAATTCCATTATTTAGATTTTCGTTCGTATGTTTTTTCAGATCAATCATTTTTATGTTATTTATATAATCAGTTAGAACCGGTTTTTTTATCGCGCTGTAAACTTCTAAAAATTTGAGTATATCTCTAGCAGCAGTTTCAATAATTGAAATTCTCTTTTCGATTGACTGCCTGTTTAATTCATCCTTTGATACTTCCCTTTTTAAAGCTGCTACAGAAAGATTAATTAGAGTAAGAGGCTGTTTAATTTCGTGGTTTGTTGTTACAACCGATGCTGCAAAAGTATTAATTTTTTCTATATCTAATATAAGTTTTGCAGTTTCTCTAAATCTTAAAGCAGAGTTTATTCTTGCAATTAGTTCAACTTTGTTAAAAGGTTTTTTAATATAATCATAAGCACCGGCTTGAAATCCCTCTTTGATATCTTTCGGTTCTACCAAAGCAGTTAAAAGAATTATCGGAATCTCTCGAGTTTTTTCATTTCCGGATATTCTTTTACAAACTTCAAATCCACTCATTTCCGGCATCATTACATCAAGTAGAATGAGATCCGGAATTTCAGTTAATGATTTTAAAATTGCCTCTTCACCGCTGTATGCAGTTGAAATTTCAAATCCTTCATTTTCCAATCTCTCTCTAAGAATTATTACGTTATCCTTAGAATCATCAACAACTAAAATTTTGTGTTTCCGCATATTATTTACTTTGAAATATTTTTATAAGAACATCTTCTAAATCTTCATTAATAATTGGTTTTGTAATTATTCCGTTAAAACCATTTCGTTCAACTATCTCTTTATTTTCCAGCATCGCATGTGCCGTAACCGCATAAACAATAAGCGATTTATAATTAGGATTATTACGTATATCTTTTATTGTATCAAATCCGTTCTTTATCGGCATCATTATATCAAGTAGAATTAAATCCGGTTTATAGTTGCTTTCTAATAAAGATAAACACTCAACACCGTTTTTTGCAGTCTTAAATTGAAATCCCATTGTTCTAATAATTTCCGAAATTGAGTATAATGTATCATCGTCATCATCAACAATAAGTATATTCATTTCTGAACTTACAGCAGACAAAGTTTCTGTAGAATCATTTTTATTTTCATTTAAAATTATATTTGGTATTGAAACAGTTATTGAAGTACCAATATTCAACTGACTTCTTAAAGTTATAAAACCGTTGAGCAAATCGACATATTTTTTACAAATTGATAATCCCAATCCGCTCCCTTTATTTTTTATTTTTGAATTGGAATTAAGTTGTTTGAACTCTTCAAAAATTATTTTTTGATCGGATTCCGAAATACCAATACCAGTATCGGCAATTTCTATTCTTAAAATTTTATCATGCGTTGAAGTTACATTAATTCTTATTTCACCTGTGTTAGTATATTTTGCAGAATTAGAAAGTAGATTATTAATAATTTGTTCGAACTTTATTTTGTCAGTTAATACTTCGTATTCTTTTTCCAGATTTACTTTTATTTCAATCGGTTTTTCATTTATTAAGGATCTTATTTGTTCAATGTTTTCGTTTACAATTTCAGATACGAAAAACTTTTCAGCTTTTATCTCGATTTTTCCGCTTTCAATTTTACTAAACTCTAGAATATTATTGATCAAGGATAATAATTTTTTCCCGTTTCTGCTTACAACCGATAATCTTTCAGCATCTTCCTCTTGAGAAAGATTTCTTTTAACAAGTTCTGTTAATGTTAAGATTGCCGTCAACGGTGTTTTTAATTCGTGAGACATTCCTGCTAAAAACTGCGATTTAACTTTGGTTAATTCTTCAGCATTTTGCTTCTCTTTTTCAAGCTCATAAGCCTTTATTTTAAGTTCCTTATGAAGTTCGAGCAGTCTGCTGTTCTGCTCCTTTATCTGTCTATTTTGATTTTCATAAGTAATATTCAATTCTTTCAATTGATCTACTAAAACGGATAATCTTTCGAAAGCACTTGAATTTACTATTCCCAAAGCAAGTTGATCATGAAGTTTTTCCAAGTACTCTGAAATATTAAATGAAGGTTCTGATTCGGATACAATTTCAATTAAGGCTATTATTGAATTGTTATAATTTATAGGATAAACTAATTGATACTCTATAGAAATCTCAGAGAATCCAAAATTGATTTTTGGTTTTTCTTCCCGATAAAATATTTCAGAATAATTTTTTGAATCATAACAATTTTTGTAATTACCGCTTAATTCAATTTCATTTTTAGGTAGATTCAATCCAGCAGAGGAAAGAATACGTAGTTTATTTTCATCAATTAAATAAATTGCACCAAATCTTATTTTAGTATGGTTTAAAATTTTCAATAAAACTGCTTCACTAATTTTTTCCAAGCTCGGATTCTGATTAATTAAAGAAAGCAGTTCAGTATATTCTCTTTCATCATCATGTTTTCTTTTTAGTTCACTTAACATATTATTAAAAGCCAAACCAAGTTTTCCAAGTTCATCTTTAGAAATTATTTTAACTCTGGTTTCCAAATTCCCTTTTGCAGCTTCTTCTGCAGATTTATATAAGAAAGAAATCTGGGTTCTTAATTTAGAAGTGAATAAAAGTATAAAAATTAAGGAAAGCAAAATCCCTGTTACAACCAATATAATTAAGAGCGAAGTACTGAAAAATCTGAACTCACTAAGTTCTTTTGAATTAATAAATAGTGCAAACTTAGAACTATTATTTTCTTGGATGGAAATGTTCTCTATTTTTGAAATCAATATTTCGCTTTCATTCTCGCGCCAGCTCTTCTCTTTATCCGAAAATATATTTTTATTGATCTCATCCAAAAGAGTAAAATTAAAATCTTTGTTAGAAACAGCTATAACTGAATCTTTATTGTAGCAGACAATATCAGCTTGAATGGATTCTGATATTCTATCTAAAAAATCATTATTGATTACCTTTCCGTATAAATATAAATTTTGTTCGTGTGTATAGTAAAGAGAAATCAAGTCAGGCGAGTTTTCAAACAAATTGCGTATTTCAATATTGGTATTAAATCTTCCAGCAACTTTATCTTTAGCAGTATAAATTATGGGGGATGTTGAATTATCCTCCTTGCTAACAATAATAAAATCAAGAATAGAGTTTTCAACATCAAAATTTCTTAAAGATTTTTTTGAAGTTAAGAAATTGTTGAACTCATTTTTAAGACTATCATTAAAACTTTTATAGAAGAATTGAAGTTTGTTAACGGCAACATTGAGATTTGATTCCTGCTGCTTTTTTAAAATATTGTTTGTAGTTGAATAGTAAATAAGGTTAGTTGTAACTGTGATTAACAGAACAACCGCAAATGTAATTATAATGAGGCGATAACTTATTTTCATTGTTCATCTGCTTGTAAAACCTTACGGATAGCAATAATCAGTTCATCCAAATCATATGGTTTACTTATAAAATCAAGTGCGCCAAGTTTTGCAGATTCCATCGCACCGTTTACATCCGCAAAAGCAGTTAATACAATTGTTTTAACATTTGTATCAAGTTCTTTTAATTTATGAAGAACATAAAATCCGTCTTTATCCGGCATCTTTAAATCCAGCAGCATCAGATCAACAATTTTACTTTTAACAAAATTGATTGCATCATCAGCAGTAGTAACATAATCTGCATTGTAACCAATTTCGTTAAGTTCTTCACTAAGAACTTCACAAAGTTTTTTATCGTCATCTACAACTAATAGATTAAACATTTTTCATCTCAGTTCTTCTTTGAGATTGTTTAATTTGTATTTTTCTATTTCGTTTACGTCTTCTTTTATTTTGTCTCTAATAAGATTTTCTTTCTTGATTTCAATTCTATCTTTAAGCGGAGGAACAATATTAGCTTTTATTAATATTATAACTTCTTTCTTAATAATTTGTTTGGAATCAAAACCAAATAAATATTTCAAACCAAAGAACCACCAAGGAAGATCTTTTAGAATTGGAATTCCCCTTCTAACATTTGTTTCTTGATTATCATACAATCCGCCGATGACTACTTCTTCGCCATTAAGTAAAAGTACCTCGGTAGTGGCTTCTGTTTTTCTAATTTCGGTACTTACTACATCCGGATTAGCAGATGATCTTTCAACTTTTAATTTCAGCAGAACATAATCAACACCGTCTTCTCTGTAAATATAAGGAGTTACATTGATAATTGTACCTGTAGAAACAAATACATCAATTACGTTACCGGCAAAATCTCTCTGCTTAATTGAAATATCGGAACCTATTTGAATTCTACCTTCTTTTTTATCTCTTACTGTAATAGAAGGTCGCGCAATAACTTCACCAAGATTTTCACTTTCAAAAAACTTAAATGCTGCTGTTAAATCGCCGGAAAAATCACCTGATGTAAAACTTGATTTGCCGGAAACAGTAAAGTCAGAAAACTGTCCAGACTGTTCACTTGTTTCACCGCCGGTTGTAGATTCTTGATTTGCATTATCACCAAAAGTAATAAAGTTGGTTCCAAGTTCAAGTCCAGATTTAGAAAGAACTAAATCCCAATTAATTCCTCTTTCTCTCATCTCAGTAACACCGGCTTCAAAAATTACTGCACTTATCTGAACTTCTCTCGAATCAACTGCAGCATAAACATCATCACTTAGATTTTCATTAGCACCAGCATCTTTAGATGAAATAACAATCACTTCTGCTCTTTCTTCAAATTGAAGATTATTGTATTGTACAATAATTAAAAGTGCTTTCATGTAAGGCATTTTATCAATTTGAATTCCGATTGGTGTTTCAATCTGCATAGTTGAAACAATCTTTTTACCTGTCAATTTTTCACTTACTTTGCTAAGTACATCAACAGCTTTATTAAAAGGAATTGTTTCTGATAATGTAACAAGTTCATCGGGATTAGTATAACCGCTTAATTCTTTTTCAAGATAGTTCTGTGCATTAGCAGAAAGAATTAAAAAGGTTAGTGCAATAAAAATTTTTAAGCTTTTCATTTTATTGGTCCATCTTATTTTCTTTTTCAAGTGATAAAACAACTTTTTCAATTATTCCCCCTTTATTTAGAATAAAGTGGACTTCATTACTTTCAAAATCAATTTCGGTTAAATATCCTAAATAAACTTCATCCCCTTCCCACAACAAATAAGTATTTCCTTTAGAATCGGATATAAAAGCGCCGTCGGGAATTAAAGCCAGCAGTTTTCCACTTTGCACATCTAATAAATTATCGACATTTGGAGGAATCTCATTTCTAATTAAAGGATAAAAGAAATCGAATAAAGGATTCGGTTTAAGTCTATTTTCTCTTAATTCTGAAGTTGCAAATCTGTCATCCGCAGAAAAATAGACTGACACAGTAAATTTAAAACTGACTAAATATAACGGGAACCCTTCTTCATTTACTTTAACAAGATTTGTAATTGATCCCGATGATATTTTTTTCAATTCCTTACTTTGTTCAATTGCGTAAATCAATGAATAAAGATCATTAAAACTTGCGGTTCCGTTAATTGTAAAAACGTAATACTTGAAAAAATCTTCTTCAACTAAATTTTGATATTCAATATTAACAAACGAGTTTGGAGAAAAATTAAAACTTACCCGGTTTACAAAATCATAAAATCTTGATTGAGGAAGATTTACCGGTACATTAAATTTTCTTAAAGCTAAAACGGAATCAAGTTTGGCTGAACGTTTTTTAATTTCTTCCAATTGATATAATAATTCTTCGGTATCGTAAGCATTTACTTGCAATTCTTTTATCTGATTTTCCTTTTCACCAATTTCACTCTGCTGATAAAAAGAAGTAAAAAGAATGCCGCCGGCAATAATCAATATTAATATTGATATAAGTACAAGAGTATTTTTAAGTTTACGGTCCATTATTCTTCTTTTTTACTGTTATCAGTTAGACCAAATGTTAAATTAAATGAGTAAGCATTCATTTCTCTTAATGGATCATAAATGACGCTTCTCAAAATAGGAGTATAATTAAAATCAGCATATTCAGTTAGAACACTTCTATTAACAGAATAACCATTAACTGTAATAGTATTTGGTCCTGTAGATTCAAATTTTGTTATCCAGAAATTTCTTCTTCTTTCAATAAAATCGGAAGTTCTATCAATTATATTACTCCAAACTTCAGTACCCTCAACTACTTTATCAAGCAGCATCATTGTATTATCGAAACTGCTTATTCTATTTTCTAATGGAGTAATTTGATCTAATATTTCTTGATTTTGCTTTCTTAACTCAGTTAGTCTTTCAATTTCAAAATCAAGTTTGTTGATCTCTTGATAATTCGACAAAATGTTTATAGTAAAATAAAATGTAGCTCCAAAAATTAAAGGAAGAATTGCATAACTATGCCAGCCAAATTGAAATGCTTTCTGATTTTCGACAATATATTTAGGAAGAATATTTATTCCGCTGAATTCTTTAGCTTCTTCGGCAAAGTATTCTAATCCGGCTGCTATTGGAATTGCAAAGGCACTAATTTCTTCAGCTTTTTCGGGAGTTAAAGAAGAAAAGTCTAGTCCATCAAATTTCAATTCAGTCACATTTGCTTCGGGAAAAGTACCGTAAAATGATAAGATCAAATTTTCCGAATTATCTTCACCGCAAAGAATTACATTATCTAATCTAGGAATTCCTCCATTCTCCATTTCAAGAAGAATCTTTGAGAAATAAACATCATATGTATGCAGATTTGAAGTTCCGATATCTAATGTTGATCCGACATGTTTTAATTTATTTCCTTCAAGAAATATTAGTTTTGAATATTCTTTCCCGGTATAAATTATTAATGTAAAATCTTCCGGGAAAAATTTTGTATTTCTTGAAACCAAAAAGGCAAGCGAAACATCAGCACTTTTTATTGAATTAATTTTGTAATATCGTTTATTATTACTTGCTGCCAACTGATTAATTAAACTAACACAAGGAACATCTTCTTCAATAAATGAAGCTAAAGTAGAATTTCCGTTAAGCGCAACGGAATCAATATGATCTTTTTGTATTGTTAAATTTTTTGTGTCATAAATTTCTTTAATGATATTTTCATGCAGTTTTTTCTTATCCTTAATTCTTTCACCGTCGTAAACATGATAGTTAATAACCGGTTCCGTTATTACAGGAAGAAAAATAGACTTGCTTAGGTTAAATTCTTTTAATTCGGATGCCAAAGTAGAGGCAATATCTCCGGAAGTTTCTTTGGAAGCGGGAGTTTCATCAAATGAAAAATCATCACCGCCATCTCCTAAAGTAAAATCAGAAATTGATTCGGCTTTGGGAGAATCTAGCCCAAAATTTCCGGTAATAGATACCGTTTTTAAAACTTTAATACCGGATTTCTCTTTAACAAAAACAACTGCTTTAGTTTCTGTACCTTCACAATATATGCTTATTATCGGTTTCATTTACTAAACAGCCTTTAATAATTGCAGCATTCTTGTTTTATTATTTGAATATGCCAAAGCGTTATCCCTAGAAATTTTTCTTTGCTGATATAAATTAAGCAAATCTTGTTCCATTGTAATCATCCCTTGCTGGGCACCTTGATTTATCATTCCATAAATTTCACTTGTGTTATTATTTTTGATTGCCGCTTTAACACTTGGAGTAACAATTAAAACTTCTTTTGCCATTACTCTTTTACCATCTAAACTTGGAACTAATTTCTGTGATGCAACACTTACCAAAACATCAGCTAATCTATTTCTAACACGTTCTTGTTCAATTGGATTTACTTCTGCAATAATTCTATCAATTGATTCAACTGCCGAAGAAGTATGAAGAGTTGAAAAAACTTTATGTCCAGTATCAGTAACTTCTAAAGCAGCCATTATTGTATCGGGATCTCTCATTTCTCCAATTACTATAATATCGGGATCTTGACGAAGTGCCTGTATTACCCCTTCTTTAAATGATAAAACATCTCTTCCCACTTCTCTATGTCTTACTATACTTACATTCGATTTATGAACATACTCGATTGGAGCTGCAATAATCACAATATGCGCAGGATCAAACTTGTTGTGATAATCAATTACAGAATCAAGTGTTGTTGATTTTCCTGAACCTGTTATTCCGGTTACTAATGATAAACCAAATTTCATATAGTTATGACTCATCATCTTTACTGCATAAGGATGAAATCCCAACGAATCTATTGATCTAACTTCCGCAGAAATTGAACGCATATTTAAAGCAATTGTATCGAGATCAAAATATGCATCTGCTCTAAATCGTATTGCTTTATTAAGAGTTTCATAATGGAATGAATAACTAAAATCCAAATTTCTGCTGATAAGTAAATGCTTACTTTGATTCAGATTCAGAAGACTAATAATCAACACTGTTGATTCATCCGGAGTTAAAGTAGGTAAATCTTTTGCTCTCTCTTTTTTGCCATAAATTCTAAACCATATATAATTTCCACATCCGTAACCGCCTAGTTCAATATCGGAAGCGTTTCTTTCTACCATTGTTGTTAAAACATGATTTATAAATTTATGTAAAAGCAGCTTTTGATCTTGCGGAATTTCTTTTATATGTTCAACAATAAAATTAACCTTCTCAGGTCCAATAACCGTGGGGGGAATTTTACTTACAAATCCTGACAGAATATTTTTTATGTCTTGAATCATAATTTGAATATAATATTTAATTGAAATATTTTGTTAATAATCTTGGTACTTAATTTACTTACAATAATATCGAAAATTTTAATCTTCGGTTGTAGCAGCAACAACTTCTTGAAGCGAAGTCAATCCTAACCTAACTTTTTCCAAACCGGAATCTCTAAGAGTTAAAGTACCGTCTTTTTTAGATTGTCTTCTAATTGCATCCTCATCAACTTCATTACCGGATTTAACAACCATTTCTCTAATTTCTTTTGTAAAATAAAGAGCTTCATGAATTGCCATTCTTCCTTTATAACCTGTTTTGTTGCAGAATTCACAACCAACTGCATCATAAATTTCATACTGCGACCATTCTTCCAAATTAATTCCGGCAGATTCCGCAACTTTAGGATCAATCTGTACTACTCTCTTTTTACATTTATCGCATAGTTTTCTTATCAAACGCTGAGCAACAATTATATTAATTGCATAGGCAATTAAAAAGGGTTCAATTCCCATTTTATAAAGACGAGCAACCGCGCTGGGTGCATCATTAGTATGAAGCGTAGAGAATGTTAAGTGACCGGTATTAGCAAGTTTAATAGCTGTTTCGGCAGTTTCTTTATCACGCATTTCTCCAACAAGAACAATATCAGGATCATGTCTTAAAATTGATCTTATTGCCTGTTCAAAATTCATTTTATGACCAATCTTTAACTGTCTTGCTCCTTCAATAACATACTCAACAGGATCTTCAACAGTTAAAACATTTTTAGTAGGATCAATAACTTGATATAATGCGGCAACTAGAGTTGTACTTTTACCGCTTCCGGTTGGACCCGTTAAAATTATCATTCCCTGCGGCTGGCTAATTGCTTTTTCGAATGATCTTCTTGCATAACCGGTTAATCCAAGTTTGTTTAAATCAGTTATAACTTTTCGATCATCAAGAATTCTTATAACTATACTTTCAAATTTATTTCTTAATTCAGTACCAACCATAGGAAGAACGGAAACACGAAATCTTATAACATGTCCGTCAATTTCTCTTTGAATAAATCCATCCTGCGCACGTTCTCTTTCAAATCTATCCATTCCTTTCGATCTATCTTTAACTACTGCCATAACTGCTTCGGGAAGAGTTCCTTCCTGTGCATGCCACAGCATAAGTTTACCATCAAGTCTAAAATGAAATTCGGTTCTTTTTGATGATCTTGGAATTATATGAATATCACTTACCCCTTTTCTAACACCTTCAACCAGACAAGCTTCAACCAAATTGATTAATGCACTTTTATTAATTTCAGCATCAAGTTCTTCTTCATCAAGATTAGTTTCTTCCGGTTCAACTGAAATTTCTTCAGCATGTTCTTCAATCATTTTAAGAAATTCATTTTCCGGCGGGACTAATATTTGAATCAGTTTATCATAATCGCGTTTGCGTAAATAGTTGATCTCAAACTTTTTTGCATTTAATCCGTATGCTATTTTTGTAAGAGCTCTATCGGTTGGATCTACAGCGGCTAAAACGAGTTTATCTTTTTGTCTGTCATCATATCTGTACGGAATTACCCTATGTTCAACAAGAAGATTTTTAAATTCATCCCCTTCGCTGTTCATAAGTTTTTTTATTTCATCAATTCTCTCTTCGGATAAATCTTCAATCTTTACATTTAGTTCTTTGAACGCATAAAGAACAGCAACTTCTCTAAATATTGTATCATGATCGAAGTTAAAATCTTGTACTAAAATTTGAGCAAGATTTCTTTTTAATTTTGATTGATCACTATTTTTTACTTGAAGTGATTTTTCTAAAATTTGAGTATCGATTATTCCTTTCTTAAGAAGTAAATAACCAATCTTGTCGGTCATTTCTAAATTAGTCTCAATCATAATTATCCTTAAGTGCTCATAGGTGATTTAGGACTTATAGTAGCAGTTTCGGCTGAAACTAATGTTAGGGCAATCATAACAATCATAATTACCATTGCAATAACTACTTGAATAAGTTCAATAACATTTTTTAATCTGAATACTGTTTCGCTTTCATAATAATTTGCCAATTGCAAAGCAGTATTTTTTATAGTTCCGGTTTCTTCACCTGAATGAAATCTTGATATCGCTGTATCAGTAAACACATTTGCGGCTTCAAAAGCTTCTGTTAAGCCTACACCTTTCTTAATCATTAAAGGAATTGCAACTTGTTTAATTTGTTTTTCAAAATAAGAATTTCCTGTGGCTTCAGCAGCAATTCTAATTGGTTCAATACTTTCCGCTGCTCCTGTATATAAAGTATAAAATACTCTGCAGAAAACTTCAATGTTTGTTTTATGAATTAATGATCCCATAATTGGAATTTTATATTGATATTTATCAATGAATAATCTCCCTTTTTTTGTAGTACCAAACCGCCAAAATGCGACAACTGGAGCAATAATTGCGATGGTTACCAAAATCATATTATTCATTAGAAAATCTGAGAAGACTAATGTGGCAGCAGTCATTGGAGGTAACGGAATATCAAATTTCAAAAATAATTTTGCAGTTTCGGGGAAGATATATCCTACATAAAATAGAACTGCAAGAAAAAGTATAAACAATGTAATTACCGGAGTAATTAAGGCGCTTCTTAAATTTTTATTAAACTCCATTTGTCTTTCAAGAAACTTAGCAGTTGCTTTGTAAATTTCTGCCATGTTACCACTTTTGGAAGCAAGTCCAAGCATATAGGCAGTAAACTTACCAAAAACATTTTGATAGCGCATGAATGTTGTTTCGCTGTCTGCCCCTTTTTTCAAATCATTATTTATCTGCTTTAATGTTTCTTTAAGAGTTTTATTTTCAAGATCATTTATAAGTAATGTAATAATTTCACTAAAAGGGAGTTTTTGTTCGAGTAGTTCGGCAGTAATTTTAACAAAGGAAACAATTGCCTGCTGCGGCGGTTTCATTTGAAAATCAAATAATTTCTTATTTACAGAAATTACTTGATATCCAAGTTTATTAAGCGCATTTACAACTTCCTGTTTGTTAAAAGCACGCTGTTCACCGGTAACCGGTTTTTCATTTCCCTTTCTAATTTTATAAAGGAATGTAGATTTCTTTTCAATCTTTTTAACTTTTAGCTGGTGTTTTTGGGCGAGCTGATTTATCTTCTTTTTCCCTTCGGAAAAAGACTCAACATTAAAATTTCCGGAAACTGCTTGTCCGTTTGTCTTTTGAGCTGTAAATCTTAGTTCAATCATTTGGTTTTTCAATATTAAGTTGGCTAACCACAGTTAAATGGTTAGCCTTAATATAATCTAGATTAATCATTCACATTTGTACTTACAACTCTTAAGTCAGAAGGTTCTACTCTCAAAGATACCAATAAAGTATCCCCTGAATTATTCACTTCGTTACCTTTTCCTTGCAAAACTATATAAGTTGCAGTTGAACCACTGTCAGAAACTGAATAAGTCCCATTAGGTGTCGAAACTAATTTACCTGGAATTTTCCAACCACCGAAATCTTGTCCACCACCACCTAATTGACTTGGTTTTCTATAATATTGCTGTGCCATTGAACCCATATTTGTCAAATCGGCGATAACTGCATCATTATTTGCTTGTAATGAACTAGCTGAAAATACATTAATACCAACAACTACTGCGATACCAACTATGATAACGCCAAGAACGATTAATAAAAGCTGCTGTTGACCCATTGTGTAACTCCTTTATTTGTTGTGTGTTGTTAATTTATTATAGTAACATTATAATTATTAGGTAAAACTTTTATATTTACTTTTACTGTATCATTATCAGTAATTACTTCAGTTCCTGTGCCAATTATATTTATTTCGTCATCTAAGATTTCACCATCAATCTCAAATGAACCACTTGAAGTGTTTGCTAATTGCCTAGGAACCGACCAGCCAATAAAAGAATTAGAACCACCTCCATATTCTCTTGGTTTCCTAAAATACTTTTGTGCATCAGCTGCCAGGTTTACTAGTTCATTTGTTACATTATTCCTATTTGTTTCTATTGAATTAGCATGATAAATATTTATTCCTATTATCACAGCTATTCCTACAATAATGATTCCAACTACTATCAGCAATAATTGCTGCTGACCCATATGCTTCTCAAATTATTTTATAATAGATAACACAAAAACTGAACCAAGTATTTTAGGATATGTCCCTCTCTCTTTTGTCGAAAATAAATCGAATTATTTAAAAAAGCACGAACTTTTTTAAGTAAATCGGTAAAATGTACAATACATCACATCGACTGTTTTTGTCTATAAGAAGTTTTTACATGTAGATTTTACGCAATTGGACATTTTTACACTATTTTTTTCCAAATACATCATATTATCGGAATGAAAAATTTTATTTAAAGTATTTTCTTAACTGTGATTTATTTTTAATTGAGAGCTGAACTTTAATTTAAATCAAATTGGAGATGACAATTTTACTTGTAAAATTTGCATAATGATGTGGAAATTTTTTCTTGTTTATCTGATAATAAAGGAATGATTAATTGACAAGATGAAACTTTAACCTATTTAAAAGGGGCTGTCTCAAATTGACTTTTGTCATCACGAGCGAAGCGAAGTGATCTCATTTTTTAGCTAAAAAAAAGATTGCTTCAGCAAAAATCGCTTCGCAATGACGATTTTCGATATTTGAGACAGCCCCTTTGCATGGGAATATCTATCTTAATTTTATATGAAGTTCTTTTAACTGATGTTCATCAACAATTGATGGTGAATCATCCATCAAAGAAGCACCGCTTGAAGTTTTAGGGAATGCAATCACTTCTCTAATCGAATTTTCTCCGGCAAATAGCATTACTAATCTATCAAAACCAAATGCAATTCCACCATGAGGAGGAGCACCGTACTTAAATGCATTCATTAAAAATCCGAATTTCATTTGAGCTTCTTCATCTGAAATACCAAGAGCTTTAAACATTTTCGCCTGTAATTCAGAATTATGAATTCTTATACTTCCTCCGGCAATTTCATTTCCGTTCAGTACTAAATCGTATGCTCTTGCTCTTACATCACCGGGATTAGCTTCCATCTTATCAATATCTTCAAGATACGGAGATGTAAATGGATGATGCATAGCATAAAATCTTTGTGTTTCTTCATCCCATTCAAATAATGGAAAATCAGTAACCCAAAGTAAAGCTGGCTTTGCATCAGATTTAATTAATTCTAATCTCTTAGCCATTTCCAATCTTAAAGATCCCATAATTGAAAGAGTTTTTAATCTTTTGCCGGAAAGAATAAAAATTAAATCACCGGTTTCTGCATTTAAGGTCGATCTTAAATTTTTAATTTCTTCATCAGTGAAAAATTTAGCAACAGGTGCTTCAATTGTATCTTCCTTAACACGCATCCAAATTAATCCGCCGGAACCAAGTTTTTTAACAAAATCAGTTAACCCGTCTAATTGATTTCTGGTGTATTCTCCGCATCCTTTAGCTAAAAGTCCGGTGATAATCCCATCACTTTCAATAGTATCTTTAAATACTCTGAAATCAGAATTTTTGAATACCTCATTTAGAGTAACCATTTCCAAATCAAATCTTAAATCAGGTTTATCGCTGCCATATTTTTCCATAGCCTCTTTAAATGAAAGTCTTGGAATTGGAAGTTTCAAATCATAATCCAACACTTCTTTAAACATAACTTTCATTAAACCTTCCATTACCTCAAAAACATCTTCAGTATCAACGAATGACATTTCAACGTCTATCTGTGTAAATTCCGGCTGTCTATCGGCGCGTAAATCTTCATCTCTAAAACATTTTACAATCTGAAAATATCTATCTAAACCGGAAACCATTAACAACTGTTTATACTGCTGAGGTGATTGCGGAAGAGCATAAAATTTCCCTTTGTGCATTCTGCTTGGAACAAGAAAATCTCTAGCTCCTTCAGGAGTTGATTTCATTAGAACCGGGGTTTCAACTTCACAGAAATTTTGAGTATCAAAATAGTTTCTTGCAATCTGATACATTTTATGACGAAGCAGAATATTTTGCTGCATTTCATTTCTTCTTAAATCCAAGTATCTATATTTTAATCTAAGATCTTCATTCACATCCAAGCCGTCTTTTATCTGAAACGGAGGGGTTTTAGCTTCATTAAGAAGAACAATCTTATCAACCATTACATCAACTAATCCGGTTGGAATAGCAGAATTTTCTGTACCTTCGGGGCGTTGTCTAACTTTACCTTCAACAGAAATTACATATTCGCTTCTTAAATCTTTACCAATTTCATAAGCTTCGTTATTGTATGTCGGCTCGAATACAATTTGAGTAATTCCGTATCTATCTCTAAGATCAATAAAAATCACTCCCCCTAAATCTCTTCTGGTATCAACCCAGCCGTTTAATACAACAGATTCTTCTATATGAGATTCTCGTAATTCTCCGCATGTATGTGTTCTTCTTTTGAACTGCATAAATAAATTCTACTCCATTCTGATTAAATTAAGCCTCAAAAATAATCAATTATGAAAGGTTTCCCAAATGCATTAATTTAGGTGTAAAAATTATTTGTTAGAAAATGAATAAAAATTAAGAACTATTCTGTAAAATCAATTTGATGAAGTACAGCTATGAAAAGTTTAAATATAATATGCGATGAAAATATAACATACGCAAAAGAAGCTTTTTCATCTTTTGGAAATCTAACTCTTTTACCCGGAAGAGAAATTACGAATAACCATTTACTTTCCGCAGATATTTTAATTGTTCGATCCGTAACAAATGTAAATGAAGAACTTCTGAAAAACTCTAAAATTCAATTTGTCGGTACAACTACAATTGGTGACGATCATTTGGATAAATCTTATCTATTAAATAAAGGAATTAAATTTGCGAGTGCTCCAGGTTGTAATTCTTATGCGGTTTCCGAATGGGTTATAACTTCTTTATTAAATATAATTGTTAAGAATAATTTGTATCCAGAATCTGCCGCTGTTATTGGTTATGGAAATATCGGAAGTAAAGTAGCTGAAAATTTTGAAGCTATTGGATTGCAGACAAAAATTGTTGATCCGTTAAAGGAAGATATTTTCCCGGAGATTAATTTTTATAGTATTGATGAAATTTTAGATTGCGATATTATTACTTTTCATACTCCTTTAGTCAAAAATGGTGAATATCCAACTTTTCACTTGATGAATAAAGAAAGAATAAATGAGCTAAAAGATAAATCTATTTTGATTAATTCATCAAGAGGAGCCGTTGTTGATAATTCAGCTTTAAACAAAATATTGGAAACTAAAAAAATATTTACCGCTTTTGATGTTTGGGAAAATGAACCTGAGATTAATATATCTCTTATGAATAAAACAGATATTGCAACACCTCATATAGCGGGATACTCATTTGAAGGAAAAGTTAACGGTACAAAAATTATTTATGATGAACTTTGCTCCTTCTTAAAAATTAATAACAAATGGGAACCAGAATTACCGACAGTAACTGAAAATGAAATCATTCCCAATAAAAAAAATAATTATGATGTTTTACATGAAATAACAAACCGGATTTACAACATCACAAATGATGATGCTGATTTAAGAAAAAATCCGGATAAGTTTGATTTGCTTAGAAAAAATTATAAGGTAAGAAGAGAATTTAATAATTACCTTGTTAAAGGAAATAAGATAAACGATGACTTGAAAAAAATATTGCAAGCATTAAGATTAGTTTTAGTCTAAGTTAATTTTGTTAAAACAGTAATTTGACTTGAAACCGGTTTCTTATTTATCTCTTTTATGATATTCAATTCGCATTTTTCTGCTATTCCCTTTATCCCATTATTTCTCAAATAATTTTTATAATTCTTGTAATGATTTTTTCCGGCTGCAAACTCTACAATTTCATTCAAGAATTTCCAAATTCCATTCGACTGCGGTGCTTCATAATCAATTATAATTATTTGATCGGCAATATTGGATGCTTCATTCAGAATTTTACATCTCAAATTTTCATCGACTTCATGAATTACAAATGATAAAACAGCAAAATCAAACTTCTCTTTATTTTTTATTACAAACTGATGAATGTCAGAATGAAAAAACTCAACATTATTAATATCGGTTTCAGAAAGTTTCTTTTTGGCTCTTTCAACATTCTTAAAGGAAAGATCAATTCCAACAACTTTACTGCATTTTGAAGCAATCTGAAATTCTAATCTCCCCGTTCCAAAACCAATATCCAATACAGTTGAATTATCATGAATTAAATTTTTGATAATCGCAAATGATTCATCCTGATTAGGAGCAATAAAGATATCGTAAAACCATCCGTCATACCAATGAGTTAAATTGTTCATTAAAATTTTCTCTCAAATATTTATATTCTGTTTGATACAGTAAAACGAAAAATGATTCATACAATAAATTAAGATTGATTAAGATTTTTAAAAGAGTTATAATTAACTGCGTTTTCTGATAATCAAAATAATCCTTCTCAAAAAATATTTCTTATCGACATTCTGATTTTTATCTATTTACTCTTTTACTAGTAAAAATAGTTTCTGTTAAACGTTTTTAATAGGTAAATGTGATGAGCTTAAAAATCACTTGCAAAAGCAGTATAGATCAAAATGAAAATCTTTGGGGAATAGTGCTTGCCGGTGGAGATGGAAATAGATTAAGAAATTTCGTTCAAAAAATTTATGGTTATTATAGACCTAAACAATTCTGTAAAATAATCGGGACAAGATCTTTATTGCAGCATACAATCGATAGAACAAAAATTGTAATGCCTGATGAAAGGATTTTTGTTGTACTTACTAAACATCACATAAATTTTATTAAAGAAGAAATTCAAGATCATCCAAAAGAATGTTTAATAATTCAGCCTTCCCCTAAGGATACGGGAGCTGGAATAATTTTCCCTTTAATCAAAGTATTTAAAAGAGATAATGATTCTACTGTTATAATTCTTCCTTCCGATCATTTTATTGAAGAAGAAATAAAATTTATGAATTATGTTAATGAGGCATCTTACTTTATTGAAAAAAATAAAGATCAAATTTTATTGGTGGGGATAAAACCTAAGCAGTTAGAAAGCGGGTGCGGATGGATACTAAAAGGGTCAAGAATATTTCATGAATCATTAAAAATAAATGAGGTAAACGAATTTGTGGAGAAACCCGATTTACAAACTACAAGAGAACTTTTTAATAAAGATAGTTTATTAAACACCTTTATTATGATTGGAAAAAGCAGAACTTTTCTAAACTACTTAAGAAAATATACTCCAAAACTTTTCAATTCCTTTCTTCCACTATTAATAAACAAAATTCCGGAAAGAGAAAGATTTTTAGTAGGTAGAATTTTTCTTACTGTACCTATGATAAATTTCTCATACGATTTTCTAACAAAAATCTGTAAACATCTTTCAGTAGTTGAATTATCAGATATTTATTGGAGTGATTGGGGAGATGAAAATAGAATTATTAATGACTTAAAAAGAATCTACAATAATAAAGAATATGAAATACCTCTTTCCGTAGAAGAGGTTATAATTTTTAATTAAAGTTATAGCCAATATTTCTATTTTATTTTAAAAAATGGGATAACAATTATAAATCAGATTGTTATCCACTTACTTCATCACACAAAAAAGTTATTTGATTAACAGCATTTTCCCAATCCGGTTAAAAGTGCCGGCATTCAATTTATAAAAATAAACTCCGGATGAAAGCTGTGATGCATCAAAATTAACTTTATAACTTCCCGCATCTTTCTTCTCATTTACTAAAGTCGCAACTTCATTTCCCAAAATATCATAAACCTTCAAAATAACATACTCACTACTCGGTACCACACACTCAATACTGGTAGTTGGATTAAACGGATTAGGATAATTCTGCTTTAATTCAAATTTAGCTGGAGTTACAATTTCATCCGAAACAGAAACCGGAGTATCAAAGAACTCAAATGAATTTTTTATCAATGAAGAAAATACTGAATCATCAGAAATAGTTTCTACCGGAAATGCTATATAAATCAACTTACCTACTTTATCTGATGAACCGAATTTACCGCTGTAGTAAATCCCGGCTCCTTTATTATTTGAATAATTAAGACAAAGTTCACTTCCGTTAATCGGACTTATTACATCGGGATAATCTTCTTCATATGTTTGACCAAATCTAATAGATAATCCATCAAACAGAGTTTCATTAATACCAACAGCATTAAGAACATTTGCATTATCAGAAACAAATTGAGCTTTAAGGTAATTGGAATAAAAAGATTTATCATCATCGCTGCCTCTATAGCTTAAATCCCATCCAATCTCGCTTCCTGATACAAAGAAGCTGCCTCCATTTTCTAAATAATTTTTTATAATATTTTGTTCAGTTGAATTAAATGTTTCATCAATAGTGCTCTCATCTCCTATAATCCAATAGACTGCTTTGTAATCATTAAGTGATATTAATTCATCAATCACAATTTTATGGTTAACTGATTCAAACGAAATATTTTCTTCGCTTAATACTTCCGCATATTTACTAATGAATGTATGTCCGTCGCCATGCCAGCTTCCGCTTCCATAATCTCGTTCAAAACCGTCAACTATCAAAATTTTAGAATCATTATTACTTGAAAAAGCAGATAAAGAATTTGACCAATTTCCTTCAGCATTTTCTGTTACTGCAGAAATTCTAAAAGAAAAATAATCTTCTGAGTTAGGAATTAATGTTGAGACAGTTTCTTTTGATTCGGAAGCAATATGAGTCCAATCAACTCCATTTTTCGAAACGTAAATATTAAATGCGATAACTCCGGTTGTGTCGCAATCCCAAGTAATTTCCGTATTATTATCTAATATTTTTGCTGACAATAATTCAGGCTGTATAAATGTATAATCATCAGACATATTATTGTAATAACGTGGAGTGTAAGAAGATAAATCGGACAGTGAATAGGACCAGAAAGAAACTCCCCAATCTCTTGCAGAAGCTTCAACAATTCTGAAACTACCATCCGAATTTCTATTTATGAATAATCTTACATGCCCAACTTTATGAATTGCATCGCCGGGTTTAAGCTGATTCCAATCTGAGTATTGAGTTGTTATATTAGGCATCATACTAGTTGCAGAGTGATAAGTTAACTGCCAGCATCTGCTTACAAATCCTGAGCAGTCAACTCCAACAGCATAATTTGAAACTCCCGAAGTATGAATATCACCGGCATAGCGATTATATTGAAGCTGACCCGTAAACTGTTCTAAGGTTTGAAATCCTCCCCATTTATAAGGGACTTTAGCATTTGCACCAACAACTAACCATGGGGGAGTTTTTATAATATCTCCATCCGGAGCAGTAATATTATTTGGAGCTAAATTCGCAGAAGTAACATTATACTTATGAAGAACATACTTTTCACCAAGTTTAATTGCAGCTAATCTGCTTGAGAGTTTTTTTATCTCTTGTGGTTCATCCCCTTTGTATTCATCTGTTGAAACAAAATTATTAAAATGCACTTCTTTTTGAAGTTCTAAAGGATATGATGTATCACCATTAATTTTAGTCAAATTTTCTATTTTAATAACAGATAATTTTTCTTCTTCTGTATAAAGATGGTAAAGATTTCCATCGCCATCAATTTGAAATTCTTTAATAAGTGAAAGATATTTTACCATCGGTACGGATAATTGAGTTAATACTTCCGCCTTTGAATTTATCACTAAAATTTTTCTGGCAACTTTCAGCGGAATTTGCGATTCAACTTCTTCAGTCAGAATAAAATGATTCGAATGTTTATCTATTCCAATTATGGAAGCATAACCAAGAGAGTTGTTAAAAAATATTTCAATTTGCTTTTTATCTAAATACTCGGAGAAAAGAATAAGTTTATCCGGACTAACATTCACAAAGGCAACTTCTGAATTATTAAAAATCAGTTTACCATTTTTATCAACTACAGAAATTTGATTTTCACCAACAAATATTTTTTTCGAAATAAGAATTTCTTCATCTTCACTAATTGATTCAGCATATTCTAAAATGTTTATATCATTATTCAATAAAGCATCATATTTAAAAAGAGATTTCTCTTGATTGACTATATCGCTTTGTAGTCCAAACTTATATGCATCATTATTATCATATGTTTTAAAGACAATATTATTTTGATCGACATCAAAACTTGAAATCGAATAAATACCTGAGTTTTCAATTCTTAACCCAAACGGAAGTTCAGAATAATTTCTTTCAAATATTTTTTCAAATGTTACTTGAGCGTTTATTGTTGTTAATAGAATAAAAAAAACTGAAAATACAAATCGCATTGTTTCCCCAAAAATTTATTAAGGTAAATACTGTTCTTTTATTAAGGTTATTTTATTATTAGAAGTCTTTATAAAAAATGGAAAGTTGATATAATTTCTTTCGGTTGATTTGGATAAAAGTTCTATAAGTTTATTGATAGTTATTTCTTCATTTGCATGATAATTTCCATAATCATCGTATGTTAAAGTCTGCATAAATATTTTAACATTTTCATCAATTTCCAGTTCCTCAACTTTTTGATCTTTATTTCTTATATAAATATCATTCGGAATAAATTCATCTTCTTCAAGCAAACCATCTTCAATCATAGCCTCTTTTGCTTTTTCCGAAAAAAGAAAATCAACTTTATCAAACTGTAATTCTAATTTTTCTTGATTAGATAAGATTCCCTTTGCATAACAAAAAAATGAGTCAATTTGATTTTGACTTTGATTTTGCTGGAGTGGAATATTCTCTTTTACTTCTTGAGTGCAAGCAAAAAGTATAATAATTAGAATAAATGCAGAATAGAATTTCTTCATTGTAAAAGCCATAATAAATTAAACCGATTAACAATATATAATTTTTTGAGATATAAGACATCACAGTAATTTTATGACTGCCAAATATAAAATGCTATAAACTTGTTTTTCATTTATACGATAATACTAAAAAGTAATTTTCTTGAGTTTGCAGAAGCATTAAGCTATTTTGATGCAACAGAAAGAAGTAAATATCTAATTATCGTATTTTTTTAACTATCAAAAATAATGTTTCTTTGAGAGAGAGAACTGCTGAGGGGAAATGATAGTTATTGAATTAGTCTATAATTTGGCAGTACTTGTTGCTTTAAGTGTACTATCCGGATTTATAGATGCAAAGTTTGACCGGATAAAATTAACCGGAAAAATTCTACAAGGAATTCTATTTGGCTGTACTGCCATAATTGGAATGATGTATCCATTTGTTTGGGGCGAAGGAATTATTTTTGACGGACGATCAATTGTAATCAGTCTTTCTTCATTATTCTTCGGTCCAATTTCCGGAGCTATTTCATCTCTGTTTGCAATTTTATACAGATTAAGTTTAGGAGGCGGCGGTGCATTAACAGGTACTTTAGTAATTCTTTCATCATTTCTAATCGGAGTTATTTTTCATTTCAGAAAAATTAATTCCGTTAAAAATGAAATCACTAAAAGAGAAATTTACTTATTAGGATTAATTGTTCATGTTGTAATGCTCTTATTGTTTCTATTACTTCCTTCTAAAAATTTGGGAAATATATTTAAGACAATTTCTCTCACAGTAGTTGGAATCTATCCCTTTGTTACTTTATTAATAGGTACAATTCTTTTAGATCAAGAAAAAAACAAAGCATTTATAAGTAAGCTGAAAGAAAGCGAAAAAAAATTCAGAGAAATTTTTAATTCAAGTTCAGAAGCAATTTTTATTCATGAAATTGAAAGCGGCAAAACTATAGATGTTAATTATGCCATGTTGAAAATGTACGGATACAATTCCATTGATGAAGTTAGAGAATTAAACATCGGCAATTTAAGTGCGGGTACCGGTAAATACACAAATGATGAAGCTAAAAAGCTTATTAAAAAAGCTGTTGACGAAGGTCCGCAATATTTTGAATGGATTGGTAAAAGAAAAAACAACTCAACATTCTGGCTTGAAGTTACATTAAAAAAGACAACAATTGATAACAAAGAATATGTACTGGCTGTTGCAAGAGATATTTCAATAAGAAAAAATGCAGAAAAAGCAGTTATTGAAAATGAAAGATTGCTAGCTATTGGTCAGACTGCATCTGCAGTTGCGCATGATTTTAACAATTCGCTTCAGGCAATTTTTAGTAATATAGAATTAGGATTGTTATCAAAAGAATTAACACCAAAATTGAAAGCGAGATTAGAAACAATTCAAAAATTAACTTCGGATGCAGCTGCAAGAGTTCAGTTATTACAAAGATTATCAGGTAAAAATTATAAACCCCATGAATTAAAACCAACCAACATTAATAATGTAATTAAAGAAGTTATTGAACAGACAAGACCAATGTGGAAGGATGAGCAGGAAAAAGAAGGTAAAAAAATTACTATTGTACCTATTCTTTCCGAAGTACCAATTATTAATGGAAATGAAAACGAATTAAGATCTGCTGTTTATAATCTTGTTAAAAATGCTGTTGAAGCAATGCCAAGCGGTGGTGAAATAAAAATTCAAACGGGCAAAAGTGAAGATAATGTTTTTATTAGAATTACCGATACCGGAAAGGGAATGGATGAAGAAACTAGATTAAAAGCATTCCAGCCTTTCTTTACAACAAAGGGAAACGAATCGGGCAGAGGTATTGGCTTAAGCGGTGTATTTAATATTATTAAAGAACATTCGGGAATTATTTATATAAAAGAAACTGAAGTTGGAATCGGTACAACAATTGAAATTTTAATTCCCGCTGCAAATAAAACTGAAATTAAAGATTTAGTTGAAGAAAAAAATTTGAATCAAAAAAAAGCAAAAATTTTATGGGTAGATGATGATAAATCAATTAGAGAAATCGCTTCAGAAATCCTATTAGTTCTAGATCATGAAGGAACGGTAGTTGAAAGCGGTACAAAAGCATTGGAACTGATTCAGTTGAATGATTATGATTTGGTAATTACTGATATTGGAATGGCAGAGATGAACGGCTGGGAACTTGCCGAAAAAATTAAAGGAATAAATACCAATCTAAAAGTTGCAATTATTTCCGGCTGGGGAAATCAAATTGAAGATGATAAACTAAAAAAATCGGGTGCAGATTATATTTTGGGAAAACCGGTAAAGATTGAACAAGTTGCAGAAATTATCGAAAAGATTATCGTTTCTTAAATAAATATTTTCACATTCAAATTATTTTTTAGGAAACCTTACCTTAAAAATACTTCCTTTTCCTTTTTCACTTTCAACGAAAATACCTGCGTAATTTATATCGCAATATTTTTTTACCAGAGCCAAACCTAAACCGTTGCCGTCATATCTTCTGGAATAACCGGATTCTTCTTGCGAAAATGGTTTGAAAAGATTCTCTAAAAAATCTTCACTCATTCCTATCCCTGTATCTTTTACGGAAAGGATTAAAGAGTTATTATATTCGGTAATATTCAAATCGATTTGCCCTTCAGCCGTATATTTCACAGCATTATCCAAAAGGTTGATTATTATTTGATGAACTGAATATTCATCAACTTTAAGAATTGTACTTGCAGCACTATTATTAAAATTAATTTTAAGCTTTTTGATTTCACCAAGATGCTTAATCTGGTTGATACAATCTGATGAAATTTTTGCGATATCTAAATCAACATACTGCGGAATATAAGATTTAGTCTGCAGTTCGGACATATTAAGAATCAAATCAATTGTTCTTATAATTCTTGATGAACTAATTTCAATTCCATCAAAAATAAACTTAAGTTCACCCCCCATTTTTAAAGAACATTCATCCTTCAGCAGGTATGAATAGTTTATCATTGCGTTGATTGGAGTTCTAATTTCATGACTCATTTGAGCAAGGAATTCAGTTTTTATTTTTTCAGAATTTTCTGCTTTATTTTTCGCATCTATTATATCGGAAAGCATTTTTTTTCTTTCGGAAATATCCTGTACAAATGCGAATGTTATCGATCTCCCTTCAAACTGGAAATTATTAATTGTAACTTCAACAGGAAATGTTGAACCATCCTTCTTTTTATGAACAGTTTCAAACGTATCTGTTCCAGCATCATTTATTTTCTTGAGGTAATTGGTCCATTCTTCTTTAGTTAAATTTACATCTATCGACTTTATATTTAACTTCGTTAACTCAGCTTTTGAATAACCTAAAAGTTTGCATGCATATTCGTTTACATAAATAAAGCTGCCGTCATCATTTAATTGGAAAACTCCGATTTGTGATTTTTCAACTCCAATTCTGGTTAATCTAAGCTGTTGTTCAGCTTTTATTCTTGCTGTTATATCATTTATTAAAACTAATCTTGAAGTTTTGCCTTGAATATTTATTGCTTGTGATTTTATTTCAACAAAAATTATTGTTCCGTCTTTTAATTTATGCTTCCAAGGACTGGAAACCTGCACTTCATTTTTATAGAATTTTACGTCATTACGTAATCTTTCATGTTCTTCTTCCGGACGAATATCAAGCAAAGTCATTGCTAAGAATTCATCTTTACTGTATCCATACTTTTCTATTGCCGCTTGGTTTACATCAAGAAATTTTAATGTTTCTAATTCGTAAATCCACATTGGTAAAGGATTTTCATCAAATAATTTTTTATACCTTTCGGCATTTTCTTCTAGCATTTTCCTTGTTTTAATTCGTTCCGTAACATCTCTCGAAATTCCTTGAAACGCTTCAATTTCATTTGCGTTGTTATAAATGGGAGTAAGTTGTAGTTCCGTCCAAACAGTTTCCCCGTCTTTTCTTATCGTTTTAAGAATTACAGGCTCTGTAAAATTATCCAGCATATTTTTACTTTTCTTTACATCATCAGGATGAATGATTTTGAGATTCAATTCATTATCTTCGTAAAATTCTTCCGGCGAGTATCCTAAAATTTTTAATGAAGAAGGACTTACATATTCGAACTTTGGGGATGGTTTAATTCTGTAAACAAAAATAAGATCGTTTGAATTTTCTGCTAACTTACTAAACTTGAATTCGCTCTCTTCCCTTTTAGCCTTTTCTTTATTATAACTATAAACAAAGTGTTTTAACAATCCGAAAAGAAAAAGTGAGGTGACAAAAATAAATAGAAGTCCTTTGTATGTCTGAAGCAGACTTATCTCATCTCCGGCTATTGAGTTGAGAATGGAATCTGAAAAGTAAATCCATAATGAACCGAAGAGGGCATAGCTTAAAACAGTTCTGATAATGTAACGGTTATTGTATAATCTGCCCATTAGTGTTTGCTTAAATTTTTAGAGTTAATTAATAATTATAATCGAAACAAAACAAAAAATAGTTAATTATGTAAGAGAAAAAAGTTTTTTTTCGAAAATACATCAATTTTAAAATCTGTGTTGAAGTGAAACTGCTGATTTTAATTATTAATTAAAGGTAAGCAAGTCTAAGTTTTTCTTTACCAAGCGAGCTTACAAGACTTATTTCATCATACTCAAGTGGTTTTTCCGATTCACCGAAGAAGTCTTTATTTGTTCTATCTTTCTGAGTTATTGATGCCGCTTTTGCTGCAGATAGGACTGAAAGTTTTTTCACAATTATATTATTTCCTTCTTCCGCATCAACTATTCCTTCAATTAAATATGGTCCCATTGAAACTGTAAGCTCAGCATATTTTTCATAAGCATCGGGAAAAATAACTGCTTCAAATGTACCGGTAAGGTCTTCAAGAGAAAGAAATTTCATAACCTTCCCTTTACTTGTTACAACTCTTTTAGCTGCCATATACCATCCGGTCATCTTCACTCTTTTGTTATGATATTTTTCTATATCTGCGGCTTTAATAATACTTGGGTGATTCGTCTCAGCAAAAAAGTTAAGCGGATGGGCAGAAACCATATAACCAAAAATTTCAAACTCGTGTGTGCAAGCTTCTTCAATAGTAAAATTTGTAGTGGTAATTAAATCTTTTTCTAAATGAGTTGTGGTTCCGGCAAAGAGATTAAAATTATCCCCTTCCAAAAAATCTCTGTTATAGAAATAGAGATCAAGCAGACGAAGAAGCGTAGGGCGTGTCTGTTTGAATATATCCATAGCACCGCATTTTATAAGAAGTTCTGTCTGCTCAAAAGTAAGATGAGTACGGGAAAGAAATTCCGACAAAGAAAAAAAATCTCCTCTTCTTTTTCTATCCTCAATAATTATATCGGCACTTTTTTTATTAAAATTTTTGATGGCAATAAATCCGATTCTAATCTCATTTCCTATTCCGATGTAATTATATTCGCTTTTGTTTACACACGGAAGAAGAATTTTTATTCCCAATCTTTTACTTTCACCTATGTAAACTGCTGAGGAATAATACCCTCCGCCATTATTTAAAACTCCCGCCATAAATTCCGCAGGATAGTGAGCCTTTAAATATGCAACTTGATAAGAGAGAACCGCAAAAGAAGCACTATGAGCTTTGCAGAATGCATATCCCGCAAAGGATTCAATTTGTGTCCAAAGTTTATTGGCAATTGCATCGGAGTACCCTTTTTCTCTGCAGCATCTAAAAAATTTATCTACAATAAGCTGCATTGCTTTATGAGAACGCATTTTGCCGCTCATTGCACGTCTGAGAAGATCAGCCTCTTCAAGTGTTAATCCAACTAAGTGATATGCAATTTTAATAACATCTTCCTGGTAAATCATAACACCGTAAGTTTCACCGAGATACTTTTCCATTTCGGGAATAAGATATTTTCTTTTTGAAGGATCTTTGTGCCGTTCTATAAACTCTTTCATCATTCCGCTTTCGGCAACACCGGGACGAATAACCGAACTTGCGGCGGTAAGCATTTCAAAACTGTGGCAGTCCAGTTTCCTTAAAAGGGAACGCATTCCGGGGCTTTCAATGTAAAAGCATCCAATAGTTCTCCCTGTTCTTATTAATTTGTTAGTTTCTTCATCGGTAAAAACTTTGTCGTAATCAAATATATTAAAGCCGGTACGTTTTATTGTCTGCGGAATTTTATCAAATATCTTCCCGAACTTACCTGCAGTGGTAAGTTTATACTCCGACATATCGATCAAAAATGGCTTTTTCTGTAACATTTCTTTTACTTTAAAATAGTAAACATACGTACACTATAATACGAATCAGCCGTTTTTGTTTCAAGAGATTTTTACAGTTCAAGTAAGAAAAAAGATTTTTTTTGATGTAAAAAAGAGAAGTTGTCCGTTCAAACTGAATTGATTAGAGATAATCTTTTATATCTATAATTTTAGCATCTTTACTGATATAATCTTTGTTTAGAATATTCATAGTATCTTTGAAAACACCGATTGATCTTTGACTAAGAATATCAATTTTGATGAGTCCAAAATCTTCAATCGGATACATATCGGGCTGAGTTACAATTAATCCTAGTCCTTTATTTTTCGCAAATTCAAGAGCTACATAATTTGTAATAGATTTATCTGAAATTACAATTCCGGATGGATGAATACTTAAGTGGCGCGGGAAACCGGCAAGCTGAGAAGCAATTTTGATTATTGATTTCCAAGGTTCGTTCTCAAAATTTAACTTTCTTGATTCGGGAAATTTAGCTGCAAGATTACCCAAATTCTTTGCACTCGTCCAAGGAATAAATTTACTGTATTCAGAAACCTCGGATTCAGAAATGCCGAATACTTTTGCAGTTTCTCTAAAGGCAGATCTGGCTCTAAAGGTGACTGTGGTAGAAATCATAGCAACTTTATCATAACTATATTTATCAAAAATATATTTGATAATTTCATCACGTTCTTTCCATGAGAAATCAAGATCAATATCTGGGGGTGAAAGCCTCCCTTTGTTTAGAAATCTTGCAAAGTAAAAGTTATGTTTAATAGGATCAACCTCAGTAAAACCAAGTACATAGGAGACCAGACTATTGGCAGCGGAACCGCGTCCGATATGCATCATTCCTCTGTTTTTTGCTTCTCTAATTATATCCCACACAATTAAAAAATAATCTGTAAATCCCATTTCATTAATTATCTCAAGTTCTTCCTGAAGTCTTTTAACAGCTTCATCGGTAATCGGCTGATATCTTTTTTCCAATCCATGAAAGGCAATTTTCCAAAGGAATGAATAGGAAGTTTCATTTTCGGGCAGATCAAAGAGTGGATATTTATGAGTTCCAAAATCCAATTCAACATTGCATTCTTCTGCTATTATTTCTGCATTCTTCAAAGCTTCCGGTACTTTCTTCCAAATCTCATTAAGTTCATTTGTACTTTTCAAATAAAACTCTTCATCAACCAAATCATCTTCTGTAAGACTGTTTAATGTCTTATTTAAACGAATTGCGGTTACAGTTTTGTGAAGGAGATAATCTTCCTTATTTAAAAAATATGCCGGATGAGATGCAGTAATTAAGAGGTTATTTTCTTTTGCAAAATTATATAACTCCCGGGTTTTCCTTTTAAGTTTATTTGTAATAATTAATTCAACAAATAAATTTTCTTTTAATGATTTACTAAAATTGAGTTTTCTTAAAAGTTCAATTGAGTTTGTTATTACAAAAAGATCATTTGGTATATCATTTATATATTGATGAAGTTTGAAATCTTCTTTTAGCTTTCGTGTTGTTATCAGTCTGCATAATTGTGAATAACCATTATTATTCTTAGCAAGAAACAAAGCAGATTCATTAGGATTGTTTGGATCGTCAATCAATGAACCAAGAATAGGTTTTATATTCTGCTGTTGAGCAAGTTTTGCAAACTGTAGAATTCCGTACATCCCGTTATCATCTGTTAATACAACTGATTTACTTCCCTCTTTAACCGCAAAGGAAATCAATTCTTCAATTGGAATTGTTCCCTTTAAGAGAGAATAATTAGAATGTGCATGTGGAGTTATCATAAAAAATTTATCCTATTAACAGAGTCCGATTAACTTTCACTAATGTAAAATTACTAAGATTAATTAAACAATTCCCCATTCAAATCTTCCCATAGTAAACTAATTATTAAATCCGGAATAAATCTGATTCATAATTTTCATGAAAAGAAATTAGTATGAACAATAAAACAAAACAAAAAAAGGTGCGTCTAAAATTTCGGAAAACAAAAGGTGATGTTATGACAGCAGAAAGGCTTTACAGAAAAAGAATAAACAGAGTTTTTGGTGGTGTTGCAGCCGGATTAGGAGATTACCTTAATCTTGACCCTGTTCTTGTAAGAGTTTTGTTCATTATTTTAGCTTTTGTAAATGGAATTGGACTTCTTTTATATATTATACTTTGGATTGTAATTCCGGAGGATACAACCATTTTTACTTATCCACCAAAAAATTCCGAAGCAAATAAGGAAACCACTTCCGAAAATTCGGATACAGTTGAATCGGAAAAGGTTGAAGATGAAGAAAAGAAATATGAACCAAATTTCACAATTCCTTCTCAGGCAAAAGGAAACGGAAGAATTATTTTCGGTTCAATTTTAATTGGAATAGGAATTATTTTTTTAGCAGAACGTTTTATACCAATTTTTGATTTTTTTGATTTTCTTCCTGTAATTTTGATAGTGCTTGGAATTATTTTGATAACAAATGCTAAGCAAAAAGGAAACTAAGATGAAACACAAAAAATATTTTTGGGGAATCTTTTTTATTGCACTGGGTGCATTTGCGCTTCTGCTTAAATACGATTTTATTGAAGCTGATCTAACCTCATTAATTGATTACTGGCCGGTAATTTTTATATTGTGGGGTTTAGCAATTATTGCTAAAGATACTATATTCAGACCTATTGTTTCATCCTTAACCGCAATATTTATTGTTCTTTTAATCATTTCATTTTTTCAATATATCTTTAACGATGACCATTTTAGAATCGAACTCTCTGATAGTTACAGCAGCAGTTATTCATATAATATAGATGATTCATTAGAAACCGCATCATTAGAATTTGATTCCGGTTTAGGTACATTTCAAATTGGAGGAACTACCGTTCAGCTCTTTGAGGCTAAATCAAAAACAAAAGATTTGAGATACGACTTTGATGTTTATCAATCAAATAAAAGAGCTAATATTGATTTATCCCTTGAAGGGAAAGATGAAATTAACAGCAGTTTCGAAAATTTAGTTGAAATGAGATTGAATAAAAAACCGGTTTGGGATTTAGAATTAAATCTTGGTGCCTCTAAAGCAGAAGTAGATTTAAGTGAATACAAAATCAAGAATCTTGAAATTAATTCCGGCGCCTCTACTTTAAATGTTAAACTTGGCGATCAGCACTCTTTAACTTATGTTACAGGAAATATTGGTGTAGTAAAATTAAATTTAGCAATTCCTCAAAATTCAGGCTGCAGAGTTAAGTTCAATCAGTTTATGATTTCTAAAGATTTGGATGGATTTATAAAAGTACGAGATGGTGTTTATGAAACAAGAGATTATGAGTTATCTGAAAATAAAATTATAATGGATTTTGAAGGTGGAGTTTCAACTTTTAATGTAACACGTTACTAAGGAATCCAGAGATGCTTTTTGAGATTTACTCTACCTTTATCATCAAACTCAACTCCTTCCGATCTCAGAAGATCTTCCATCAAATCAGATGATCCAAAGTGAAATTTGCCGGTTAAAAGCCCTTGTCTATTAACAACGCGATGACAAGGGAGCCCGGTTTCTTTTGCTCCGTTTAATGCCCAGCCAACAGTCCTTGCAGATGACTTTACTCCGCATGCTTCTGCAATGTGTCCGTAAGTTGTAACTTTCCCTTTTGGAATTTTTACTACAACTTTATATACTTTTGAGAAGAAATCATCATTCTTTTTTGGTGACATTCTGTTTTTCCCAAAGTTTCATATAACGCATCATGTTAGTCATTGCATGAACTATAGAAACCATCATACCATGCATACCATCCTTATATCCTTTTCGTGATATAAAGTGATTTAAAAAAGCTGCCACAGGATGAATTATTAAATCTCTTTTTCTAACCGGTTTTGCGTTTATAAATTCGGTTATCTCCAAAGTTGAATATTTATTTATTTTTTCGAAGGTTGAATAAAGATCTTGATGCGTAAAGTGGATCAAATCATTTTTTAATCTACCGTGTTCCCCTTTAACAATAAAGCCTTCATGAACTTCTCTTTGTGAAACTGAAGCAGACTCTTTCTTAAACAATCGCATTTGATAATCGGGATACCAGAAGCAAGTCTTTATAACTTTATCCAAAAAGTAATTTCTTCTTGGAATGAAATATCCATTCTTTAGATTTTCTTGATTTAATAATTGGTCTACTTCATTCTTAAGTTCAGGTGAGACTCTTTCGTCTGCATCCAGACAAATAATCCAAATTCCCGAAGCATTTTGCAATGATAATTCGCGGGCAAATGCATACCCTTGCCAGTCATGAACTATAATCTTATCTGTATATTTCTTTGCAATATCAACAGTTCTATCTGTACTTTTAGAATCGACTAAAATTATTTCATCGCACCATGAAACACTTTTTAAGCAGTCTTCAATATTCTTCTCTTCGTCCTTAGCGATGACTAGAGCCGAGATTTTAATTTCTTTAATTTGATCTTCCATATAATTAATAGGAACGCTGATTTTTATGATTTATTAAGACTATTATTCAAGTAACAATTAATAAAAAATGTTTCTGAGAAATCAGTATCTATTCAGTTAACTTGTTTGTGCAAACTTCAATAAAAATGCTCTAATAAAATTATTGATATTCCCATCCATAACGCCGGAAGTATCGGATGTTTCCTCATCGGTTCTATGATCTTTAACAAGATTATAAGGATGAAAAACATAAGAACGAATTTGACTTCCCCACTCAATTTTCATCTTTGATTTCTCAATCTCATCAAGTTCAGCTTCTTGTTTTTCCAGTTCCAGTTGATATAGTTTTGCTTTAAGCATTTTCATTGCGTTAGTTCTGTTTTGAAGCTGTGATCTTTCAGTTTGACATGCAGCAACAGTTCCAGTTGGAATGTGAGTTATTCTTACGGCAGTTTCTACCTTGTTTACGTTCTGTCCACCTTTACCGCCTGATCTGTAAGTATCCACTTTTAGATCAGCAGGATTTATATCAATCTCAATACTGTCATCAACTTCAGGAATAACAAATACAGAAGCGAAAGAAGTGTGTCTTCTTTTATTTGAATCGAAAGGAGAAATTCGAACTAATCGATGAACACCATTTTCCGCTTTAAGATAGCCGTATGCAGAATCTCCCGATACTTCAATAGAAACAGATTTTATTCCAGCTCCGTCACCATCAAGCATATCAAGGATTGTCATTTTGTAATTGTTCTGTTCACCCCAGCGTAAATACATTCTCATAAGCATTTCTGCCCAGTCCTGTGCTTCGGTTCCGCCAGCGCCGGAATGAATTGTTAGGATACAATCCCTATCATCATCTTTACCGGAAAGCATACTCTTAAGTTCAAGGTCGTCAATAATTTTCTGCAGATTTTGTAATTCGGACTGAATTTCCTCAGTTAGAGATTCATCCTTTTCCATTTCAGCGAGCTGAATAAATTCATCTAAGCTTTCTGCTTTATCTTTTAGATCATTCCATTCATCAACCCAAACCTGCAGTGCTTTAGCTGTTTGTAAAATTTGCTGAGCCTTTTTTTGATCATTCCAAAAGGTTGGATTTTCAGATTCTTTTTGAAGCGTTTCTATCTTTGCAATTTTGTTATCGAGGTCAAAGATAACCTCGTAGATTGGCAATTGTTTCTTTGTATTCTTTTAACTCTTTGCTGTAATTCTCAAACATAATTTATTCCTCAATTTCTAATTCCATTCTAAGTAAAGCTGCAGCAAGTGTTTTTCCTTGTGCATCGTGTTTTAGTGAGATTGTTCCGCCGCCGCCAAGAGTATTATGAAGCATAAAGTTAAGTGCTCTTAAGTTAGGTAGTTCAAATCTTTCAACTTTACCAAGGCAGATTCCTTCAAAATGCCTTTTAACTCTCTCTTCGGTCAAATGATTTTTTATAATTTGATAACCTTTATCATCATAAGCAATTATACCAACATTAGCGGCATCCCCTTTATCGCCGCTTCTGCCGTGGGCTATATCTAAAAGTCTTATTTTCATTTATGCCTCCATAATTTTTACTTGGGGCTTAACTAAATTTTTTGGAATTAATGCAGGCCAATAAGCCACAACATCACTTGGTCTTGGTCTTCCTCCGGCAAATCCGGTTACACTTGGCGGACCTGTTAAAATTAATGGTGCAATTTCCTTTCCAAATCTTTCTACCGAATTATAATCTCTTGATCTAACTGCAATTCTCAATACAACTTCATTTACATCATCTTCATTTATTTTTTTTGAAAGAGGGCCATGACAAGAATCATAACCAACTATTTCAGTTCTAATTTCATCAAAAGTTAGGTTAAGATTCTCTAATCTTTTACGCAAAATTTTATCTGCTGCTTTTGCTTTAGTTACTGCCTGAGGCCATGAGTATGTAAGATTTCCAATCGCAGAAAAACCATACTGATAAGAGCATGAAACTTTATAAGAATCCGTTTCCTTAAATCCTTTTACATTAAAAACTCTTACTCTATTATTCCCTAAATCTTCCAATTGAATTGAAGTAAAATCAGCAACACAATCGGGGGTAATATAATTTTTAGGATCACCAATTTCATAAAGAAGCTGTTCTGCAACTGTTTCAAAGCTTACTTTACCACCAAGATTTTCATGTTTAGTTATTATTACTTCCCCGTTTGGATAAGCTTCTGCTATAGGAAAACCAATCTCAGCAAGGTTTTCAACTGATTCCCAATCAGCCAGCAAATTTCCACCGGATGCTTGTCCGCCGCATTCCAAAATATGACCAGCAACAGTTCCGGCTGAAAGTAAATCATAATCATTATCTTTCCAACCGAATTCATAAATCATTGGAGCTAGAGTTAATCCGGTATCGGTAGTTCTGCCGGTTATTACAATATCGGCTCCGTTCTGTAAAGCTTTAACAATTGGAAAAGCACCAAAATAAACATTTGCACTAAGGAGTTTATCTTTAACTAAATTTATTGATTCACCGGTTTCCATATTATTCAATTCACAACCGGAAGAAATTATTTCATCAATTTGATCTTTTATATTATCACCAAGAACAACAGCAACTTTTACATTCAGATTAAGTCTCTCAGCAATTTCTAAAATTGCATTTGCACATCCTTCGGGATTAACACCTCCACCGTTTGTAATTACTTTAATATTTTTTTCTTTACAAACAGGTAAAATTCTTTCCATCAAAGGAGGAATGTCTTTAGCGTAACCAAGTTCCGGATTTTTATTTTTCTGTTTCTGCAAAATTGACATCGTAACTTCTGCAAGATAATCCATAACTAAATAATCAACATCTCCTTTTGTAACTTGGTGATAAGGAGCATCAATTAAATCTCCCCAAAATCCTTGTCCGGAAGCAATTCTAATTTTTTCTTTCATAATATTATTTTAGTTAGTGATTACAAACTTGATTGATAAAGTTAAGTGCAGAGTTTCGAATTATCAAATTTATTATTTCAAAAAAAAAGAGGCTTCATAAAGAAGCCCCGTTTTAAAGTTAAAATCTTGTTGAAAAATTGAGATTAAGAGTAGTTGGCAAATTCAATTTATTTGAAACATCAAAGGAGAGATTCCAACTCTGCTGATTTTCCAGATTAGCATTGTATTTTGAAACTGATCTTACTGCATTAATAATACTAATTACACGGTTAAGGATAAGTGCACCAACTGCAAATCTAACATTATTGTAAGCAGTTTCTGAAGAACTCCAAAGTTCTCTAAATTCCCTTCTTTGATCTGTACCTGCCCATTTCCAATAATGAGTCTGGGTATTATAAACTCCTTCAAAATTTCTATTTAATTCTTGTTCACGGTTGTATAAATCAACGCTTGTATAATTTGCAACGTTTGCATAAAAGTCGGCATCTTTACCTGAATTATCAACACCGCCGTAACTTTCTGCAAAGGCTTTGTAATTATTTTCTTGTCTGTTTCCGTAGATATTAAATCCGGCAACAAATCCCCAAATTACACCATCGGCAATAGTAAAATATTTTCCGCTTTCATAATTCTCGGCATAAAGCTCACCCATTCCAGGAAGAATAAGCGAATATAAAATTGCTAAACCGGCATTCTTTTTACCGGAAGGCTGTTCGAGAAGATTAACTTGATTGTTTTCAAGTTGTACATCGATGTTTTGTTCTAATTGAAAAATTTGATTTGATTGAGCAAACAGAAAGGTTGCTGCTGCAAAGAATAAAATAATTTTTTTCATATTTACACGGCTACATTTTTTATTGGATCATTAATTAATTTAGCAGTACAAAATTTTCTATCAATACCTCCAATTTTAACCTTTGTAAAATTATTTATCAATGCATCATTGTAAGGATGAATAACTCTAACATAGTTAGATGTAAATCCTTTCATAAAACCATTTTCATTTTCTTCTTCAAACAAAACTAAGGATTCTTTTCCATTCATTCTTCTGTAAAATTCATTTCGTTTCTTCTCACTTAATATCCTCAGCATTTTGTTTCTTCTTTTTCTTTCGGAAACATCAACTGAGCCTTCCATATTAATTGCTTTGGTATTAGGCCTCTCAGAATAAGTGAATACATGAAGATAAGTAATCGGGAGCTCTTTTAAAAAGTTATAAGTATCAAGAAAATCTTCCTCAGTTTCACCGGGAAATCCGACAATTACATCTACACCAATTGCAAGATCATTAATTTTATCAGCAGCTTTATGAATAGTATTTTTGTAATCTTCGGCTCTGTATCTTCTCTGCATAAGTTTTAAAACTTTTGAACTTCCGCTCTGAAGCGGAATATGAAAATGATTGCACATTTTAGGATTTTCTGCAGTAAGATTAATTATTTCATCAGTAAGTAAATTTGGTTCAATCGAACTTATTCTAATTCTGAAATCTCCATCAACTTTCAGCATTTCTAAAAGTAGATTATATAAATTTTTACTGAATTCAGAATTACTTCCATAATCGCCAACATTAACGCCGGTTAATATAACTTCTTTATAACCGGATTTCAAAATTTCATTAAACTCTGCAATCACTTGTTCGGGCTGCATACTTCTGCTTTTTCCTCTTGCTAAAGGAATTGTGCAGAATGAGCATTTATAATCGCAGCCGTCTTGAATTTTAAAGAAAGCTCTAGTTCTGGAGTTTCCTTCATTAGAGAGTGAAGAGTGAAAGGTGTTTAAGTCTTCTATTGGTGATACATGAATGCAAGAAAGTTCTTTTTTCTCAATGTCATCAATGTAGTTCAAGATATCAAATTTTTCATTGCTCCCTAAAACTACATCAACACCATCAATCTTAGCAATTTCTTCAGGACGGAGCTGTGCATAACATCCGGTTACTGCAATAAATGCATTTGGATTTTGTCTTAATGCTCTTCTAACAATTTGTCTGCAGTCTCTTTCAGCATTTTCAGTTACTGTGCATGTATTAATAACATAAACATCAGCCAGATTGTTTTCGAAATCAACTACATTAAAACCATTGTTTAAAAATTGATCTCCAATTGCAGATGTTTCACTGAAATTCAATTTACATCCCAAAGTATAAAATGCAACTTTATGCGGCAAAACTTTCCTTTCTAATTAATAATGATAGCGCCAAAAAATTCTTCACTTAATTCAGAATGACATTCCAAATTAATTCACATTTTCATTCCCTTGAACATCTACCTTATCGGCAGTCAGACGGGAATCCATTTACTCATTAAACTTAGATTCCCACTCTCGTGGGAATAACAAATCAAAAAAATAAAAAAGGCTGTAACCAAATGTTTAATGTACAAACTAAACAAATTAATTACAGCCCAAAATTAACTGATATTACTTAGATTCTTCTTTGTTATCTGATTTTTCAGAATTAGGAGCTTCAGGCATTTTTGGCATTTGAAGTTCCTCTTTATCATAAATATCAAAATCAGATGAATCAAATTTCTTAGCATCAGCTGATTTAATATCATCAACAGTTACTTTTTCAAGTTTATGTGTATTGATAAACTCGAGAATTTCTTCGTCAGATTTTTCTTTCAAAGCAGCTATTGCACTAAGAACGATCTTTTTATTTTCTTTATCAAATTCAACTACTCTTAAATCTAATTCGGTTCCCATTGGGAAACAGAATGAAAGATTTTTGATTTTATTAGTTGATAATTGAGTAGCAGGAATAAATCCATCAACTCCAGAAGGAAGTTCAGCAATTAATCCTTTTTCAATTATTCTAACTATTTTACCATTTGTAGCTGTTCCAACTTTATATTCGTTTTCAAATTTATCCCATGGGTTAGAATGAATTTGTTTGTGTCCCAAAGAAATTTTTCTTTGTTCGGTATCAACACCTAGAACAACAACTTCAATTTCTTCCCCTTTCTTAACAACTTCCCCGGGGTGACGAATTTTCTTAGTCCATGATAAATCACTAATATGAACTAAACCGTCAATACCAGGTTCCAATTCAACAAATACACCAAAGTTTGTTAAGTTTCTTGCAATTCCTTTATGTTTAGAATCAACAGGATATTTCTTCATTAATTCCTGCCAAGGATCAGGAGTAAGTTGTTTCATACCAAGAGAAATTTTCTTGTCTTCTTTATCTAAGCTTAAGATAACTGCTTCAACAACTTGTCCCATAGAAACGAATTGCGAAGGATGGCTGATATGCTGAGTCCAGCTCATTTCAGATATATGAATTAATCCTTCAATACCTTTTTCAATTTCTATGAAAGCGCCGTAATCAGTTAAAGAAACTACGCGGCCTGATACTTTGTCACCGATTTTGTATTTCTCTTCAATTTTTTCCCATGGATGCGGTTGAAGTTGTTTAAGACTAAGAGAAATTCTTTTCTTTTCTCTGTCAAAATCAGTAACAACAACTTTAATTTTAGAATCCAATTTTACAACTTCACTTGGGTGATTAATTCTTCCCCAGCTTAAGTCTGTAATGTGAATTAAACCGTCAACACCGCCAAGGTCAACAAACACACCGAAATCTGTAATTGCTTTAACAATACCTTCAAGAATTTGACCTTTTTCAAGTGATTCAAGAATTTCTTTTCTTTGATCTGCAATTGTTTCTTCAATAAGAACTTTATGTGAAACCACAACATTTTCTGTAGGAATATTAATCTTAACAATTTTGAAATCCATTGTTTGACCAACGAATGCATCAAAATCTCTTACCGGACGGATATCGATTTGTGATCCAGGTAAAAATGCTTCAATACCAATAAGATCAACAACCATACCTCCCTTAATTCTTTTAAGAATTTTACCGGGAATAACATCGTCACCTTCATGAGCTTTAAGAATTCTATCCCAAATCTTTAGGAAGTCTGCTCTCTTTTTACTTAAAACTAAATTACCTTCTTCATCCTCTACGCTTTCAATAACTATATCAACAGGAGTTCCTAATTTTAGTTCTTCTGTTGCAGAGAATTCATTCTTTGGAACTGTACCATCTGACTTGAAACCAACATCTACAACAACGTTATCATCTGATATTCCAACTATTTTACCTTGTATAATTTCTCCTTCTTTAATGTCTTTGAAAGATTCGTTATACAATTTTTCAAGGGCTTTAAACTCTTCTTGAGAGTAATCATCTAAAGCATAATATTTTACTTTATCGATTTTTTTGTTTTTGCCCTTACCTTGTTCTGACATTTAACCTCCAGAGTACTTCTTTTACTACTTTTTACTTTACAAGCTATTAAAAAGTGAAAAGCAGTTTTTGTTTGTTTTAGTTTAACATAACTTATTATGTAGCTTGTTATTTATTTAAATTTTCCTGATAAATTTCTTTTACCTTAGCAATAATTATTTCTACTTCATCTTCAATGGTAAGTTCGGTTGTGTCAATTTCAATTGCATCATCAGCTTTAGTAAGAGGTGAAGTTTTTCTGTGAGAATCAATTTGATCTCGTTCTTTAAGATTTTTTATCACTTCTTCAATTGTAATGCTTCCGTACTTTTCCTGAAATTCATGAAATCTTCTTTCAGCTCTTTTTGATAAAGAAGCAGTCAAATAAAATTTCAAATCAGCTTTTGGAAAAACCGCGGTTGTAGTATCTCTTCCTTCGGTAACTAAATTTGTGTGGGAACCGATTCTTTGCTGCTGAATTACTAACTCTTCTCTTACTTCAGGTATTGCACTAACTTTACTAACAAAATTGTTAACTTCTTTAGAACGAATTTCTTCTGAAACATCTGTACCATTTAAAGTAACAATAGTGTTGCCGTCTCTAAATTCAAGTTCAATTTTAACTGTTTTTGCAAGATGAATTATCTTTTCTTCATCATCCATAACATTAAGTTTAAGAACAGCATACGTCAAAGCTCTGTACATTGCACCGGTATCCAGATAAAGGAAACCAAGTTTTTCTGCTATCATTTTAGCAGCAGTACTTTTACCGGAACCTGCCGGACCATCGATAGCAATGATTATATTTTTTGACATAGCTTACAAAAATAGGGATTAAAGGAAAAATAAGCAATCAAAATTAGGGATAAGTTGTTGATATTCAAGGAGTTAATTTAATTTGGGAAACTGTAAACAGTTAAAACCGTTATAAGATTTTAGGTTATCACTTTATAACCCAACACTTAAAAGTGTTGGTTAATAATCGATCTCTCATTTTATTAACCAATGACAAAATTATTCGAAAAACTAGATTAACCAATGGCTTCAGCCATTGGGATATTACTGAATTATGAAGATTAATACTTGGAAACTTATCAGCCATCGGATCAACCTTGCAAACCTTATTTTTCTCTTTATTTTATATTACTTTTTTACGTTCATTATATAAAGCAAATAGGATGAGAATAATTATAATGGGTATAATATTTAACCCTACTTCTGTCGCATTTGAATCAATATATCCTATACTAGCTTTACCTCCAAACTCTAATTCAAAAACGAGGCTTGCTTCATAATTAATCATTAGATAGAATGATACTAATGATGCAAAATAATATAATATCCCATTGAAAAGAAAATAAATAACTTGAAGTGCATTTACAATAAATGAAAGTTTGTAACCAAGTAATCTCTTTTTATAAAGTAATATTCCTGCTATACATACAAGGATATATAAGTTTAAGATTATGATTATAGATAACTTGTTCTCACTTGCATTCGGTAATAAATATAAAAGTGATGATATTACACCATTTAGACCACCCACAACCTCAATCAACGCTAACAATTTAACCATCATTTTATTTTCCCAAGTAAATAATTTATTAGTTTCCAATGTCTTTCCTTGGCTGTCATTTTCGCACAATGTCACCAATCTTGATTACACAGCTAGCTCACACGCTCCGTCACAGTGCAAATGTAACAACCTTTGAAATACTCACTACTAAATACTCAATACTAAGTACTAAGTATTCAATGCTCTAGCAAAATATCAAGCATTTCTTGATGGATAAGTTTATTTGTTGCGAGAATTTGTTTTGAAAATATATCAATTGAATTACCGTTAAAATCTGTTACAATTCCTCCGGCTTCTTCAACCAATAATTTTCCGGCGCAAATATCCCACGGATTTAGACTTACTTCCCAGAATCCTTCAAAAACTCCTTGTGCTACATAACAGAAATCAATTGCGGCACTTCCTAATCTTCTAATTGCTCTGGATTTTTTGAGAAATGCAGAAAATTTTTCAACTGCATTATTTGGATTCTCTGCAATGTCATATGGAAATCCGGTTACTAAAACTGATCTGCTTAAATCGGCATTTGCATTTACTGTTATTTTCTTTCCATTTAAGTAACTGCCGGAATTAAGTTCGGCAGAATACATTGCATCGCGCATCACATCATAAACTGCACCGCAGATAGTCTCACCATTTTTCTGCAACCCAACAGATACAGAAAAAATCGGAAGTCCGTGAGCAAAGTTTGTTGTTCCATCAATCGGATCGATAACCCAAACATATTCAGATGATTCTTTTGAAAAACCACTTTCCTCAGCTAATACAGAATGATTGTTGAAGTTCTTTTTTATGAAATCTATAATTACTTGTTCAGATTTTTTATCAATTTCTGTAACTAAATTAGTAACACTCCCCTTCAGTTCAATCTCAAAATTTTTCCCGAATCCTTCTCTTACAACTTCTCCGGCTATTTTTGTTATTTCAATTACTTTTTCAATCATATAGTTTCTCTTTCAATCAAACATTTATAAAGTAAAATTAATAATTAAATCAGGCTTATAGTAAACTAAAAAATTTCTTTACTTTAATTCTGTAAGGATTTGTTATTTGTTAAATAAGAGTGAGATAATTTCTTTTTTCGATTTTTTATGAGTTTCAGCAATATCCTTTAAAATATTATTAAGTGTTCCAATTTTAATAGGATTGTGATTTGGTATTGTAATGTGATGAGTGGTGTTATCTAAATTGCGGCTAAGTCTAATATGACTCCCCTTTTGACGCGTTATTTCATATCCAATCTTTTTTAATGAAATGATTAAATCATTCCCTGAAATATCTTTTGGAATAGTCATGCAGCAATAATTTCTTCTTTGATGTAATGAAGTCTTATTAGTTTAGGTTTATTTTCATCAAAATGACAATCTACTGCTTCAATAATTTTGCTTTTCAACTCATCCATTGTATCGGCTTCTGTGTAAATTGAAAAACCAACCGCCTTTGCTTCAAAACCATCCTCAATAGAATCCTGAATAATAAAAATTATTTCATTCATTAAATTCATCCTCTTTTATTTCACTAATTTAGATAATCATAATAACATAATCATTATATAATTTTTCTTTTCTAAATCAAATTTACTTCTCCATAATTCGTTACCTTGTTCCCCTAGTTATTATTTGGTATTTTTGTAAGCTAAATTAAAAGGAGTTTATGTTACTTATGGATGAAATCCAGAAAAAAGGTGTTAATAAGGATGTAATTGATGAGATTCCCAATCAGCTTCCGGTTTTACCGTTAAGAGATAATGTTATTTTCCCTTATATGATTTTTCCAGTTTTAGTAGGAAGAGAGCAATCAATAAAGGCAGCAAATTATGCTTTAGATAATTCAAAATATATTTTTCTAGCTGCTCAAAAAAAATCAAATATAGAAGAACCAACTCATAATGATATTTATGCTGAAGGAACTGTTGCTAAAATTATTCAGATATTAAAATTACCCAATGGCTTACTAAAAATTTTGGTTGATGGAGTTATACAAGGAAAGATTTTAAAATATGTTGAAAACAAACTTTTCTTTGAAGCAAAAATTGAAGTTATTTCTCCTGTTACTGAAGATAAAAAAGAACTTAATGCCTTAGTTAGACAAGCAACTCAGTTATTTAAAGACTACATAAAAATTAATAAATCAATTCCTTCCGAAGCAATTACTGCCTATGAAAATATTGATGAACCGGATAGAAAACTTTTTTATGCAGCGGCAAACATTAATCAAAGCATTGAAGTAAAACAGAGAATTCTTCAAAAGTTTACTTTAAGAGAACAGCTTTATGAGCTGATTAAGATTCTTCATTCTGAAATTGATATTCTTCAAGTAGAAAAAGAGATTGAGACCAAAGTTCAAGAAAACATAACCAAAACACAGCGCAAATTTATAATTCAAGAACAGATAAGAATTTTACAAGACGAACTTGGTGAAGAAGAAGAATCGACACCTGAATTCACCAAACTAAAGGAAGATATCAAAAAAGCAAAAATGCCTAAAGAGGTTGAGCAAAAAGCTTTTGAGGAATTTAATAAATTGAAAAAGATTCCTCCAAGCTCACCGGAATCAACAGTTATAAGAAATTATCTTGACTGGATGATTGAAGTTCCGTGGTATAAAAAATCAAAAGATAATCTTGATATAAAAAATGTAAGAATAATTTTAGATGAAGATCATTTCGGATTAGAAAAACCTAAAGAGAGAATTGTTGAGCATATTGCAGTTTTAAATTTAGTAAAGCAAATGCGCGGACAAATACTTTGTTTTGTAGGACCTCCCGGAGTTGGAAAAACTTCTTTAGGAAAATCAATTGCAAGAGCTTTAGGAAGAAAGTTTGTGCGAATTAGTCTTGGCGGCGTAAGAGATGAAGCAGAAATTAGAGGTCATCGCCGGACTTACATCGGATCAATGCCGGGCAAATTAGTTCAATCGATGAAAAAAGCGGGAACAATTAATCCGGTTATTCTTCTTGATGAAATAGATAAAATGAGTATGGATTTCCGCGGTGATCCTTCAGCAGCAATGCTGGAAGTTCTTGATCCTGAACAGAATCATACTTTTAATGATCATTATCTTGATGTTGATTATGATTTGAGTCAGGTTATGTTCATTACAACTGCAAATGTAAAATATAATATTCCTCTTCCGCTTCAGGATAGAATGGAAATTATTGATTTACCAGGATATTTAGAACATGAGAAACTTGAAATTGCTAAAAGACATATTATGCCTAAGCAGTTAAAAGCTCATGGTTTAGATAAACATAAGGTTAATTTTCCGGATGATGCAATTACGAAAGTAATTCAAGAATATACCAGAGAATCTGGAGTAAGAAATCTAGAAAGAGAAATTGCATCTGTTTATAGAAAATCTGCAAGAGATATTATTTTAAAGATATCTGAAAATGGAAAGAAAAAGAAAAGTGTAGAATTTAATATCACAAAAGATATAGTTCAGAGTTTTCTTGGAGTACCAAAATTCAGATATAAGAAATCAGATCTCCAGCCGAAAATTGGAAGTGTTACCGGTTTAGCCTGGACAAGTGTCGGAGGTGATATACTTCATGTCGAATCTACAATTATGGATGGTTCTGAAAGATTAACACTTACCGGTCAGCTTGGTGAAGTGATGAAAGAATCTGCAATAGCGGCATTAAGTTATCTCCGTTCAAATTATAAAGAGATTGGCTTAAAAAATAATTTCTATAAAGGAAAAGAGATTCATGTTCATTTGCCCGAAGGGGCGATTCCAAAAGATGGACCTTCTGCTGGAATTACATTAGTTATGTCGATGTATTCAGCATTCAGTGGTAAAGCAGCTAAAGCTGATGTTGCAATGACAGGTGAAATTACTCTGCGCGGAAATGTTTTGGCTATTGGCGGATTAAATGAAAAACTTCTTGCTGCAAAAAGAAGCGGAATGAAAAAAGTTCTTATTCCAAAAGAAAATGAGAAAGATTTAACCGAGATTAAAAAAGAAGTTAAAGAGGGATTGACTATAATTCCGATTGAAACAATTAAAGAAGCTTTCAAACATGTATTTAGTGAACCAGCTAGCAGAAATAAGAAAACGACATCAGTTAAAAAAACTACTGTAAAGAGAAAGAGATAATTATAAATGTCGCAGGAATTAATTATAGATAAAAATCTAAGTGATGAAGAATTATATAAGTCATTACAGAGCCAAATAGAACATTTAATTTCATCAGATGAACCGGTAATTTCCGGTTTGTCTAATTTTACTTCAGCATTAAAACAGACTTTCAACAAAATAAGCTGGGTTGGATTTTATATTAGAAAGAAAGATTTCCTCTATCTAGGTCCTTTTCAAGGAAATACGGCATGCACAATAATTAAAATTGGGAATGGTGTATGCGGTACTTCAGCAAAGGAAAAAGAGACAATTATAGTTGAAGATGTTGACAAATTCCCAGGACATATAGCATGTGATTCCGGTTCAAAATCTGAAATTGTTGTTCCAATAATAATAGATAATGAAGTTTGGGCTGTTCTAGATTTGGATAGTTACGAATATTCATCTTTTAATGAAACCGATAAAATTTATTTGACTAAATTAGTCGAGCTTCTTAAAGAAAAATTAGATTTAACAAAATTGCAAATCATTTAAAGAATTTAATGGCACAAGAAGAAATAAAATCATTTGTTGCAACAGCCAGAAAATGGCGTCCGCAGAAATTTGAAGATGTAGTGGGGCAGGAACATGTAACTACTACAATCAAAAATGCTTTCAAGAATAATAGAATTGCTCATGCATACTTGTTTGCCGGACCGCGCGGAGTGGGTAAAACAACCACAGCAAGAATTTTAGCAAAGGCATTGAACTGCAATAATCTTATTGAAGGGGATCCTTGCAACGAATGTGACATGTGCAGATCGTTTAATTCCTCTCAGTCACTTGATATCATAGAAATTGACGGTGCTTCCAACAGAAGAATTGAAGAAGTGAGAACTCTTCGAGAATCTGTTAAATATGCTCCTACAGTTGGCAAGTATAAAGTTTATATTATTGATGAAGTGCATATGTTAACAACAGAATCTTTTAATGCGCTTCTAAAAACACTGGAAGAACCGCCGGAACATACAGTTTTTATTTTTGCAACTACGGATGTGCATAAAGTTCCGCTAACAATCATTTCCAGATGTCAGAGATTTGATTTTAGAAGAATTGACTTACAAACTACTAAAAATCAAATAAAGAAAATTGCAGACAGCGAAAATATAAAAATTGATGATGCATCATTAACAATAATTGCTAAGAAATCTGATGGCGCATTGAGAGACGCACAAAGTCTTTTCGATCAAGTTGTATCCTTTAGCGGAAAAGATGTTAATTCCGAAACTATAATCAGAATGATGAATTTGATAAATGAAGAGATATATTTTGATGTCTCGGATGCAATTCTTCAGAAAAACTTTAAATTCGCATTTGAAGTTTCCGGAATGATATACGAGAAAGGCTGGAATTTTATTGATTTTGTAAACGGGTTAATTGAACATTTTAGAAATATTATTACTGTTGTGATTTCTAAGGATACCACTCTTTTAACCAGTTCCGATGTTTATTTTGAGAATTATCTTTCTTATAAAGATCAATTTAATGAAGGTGATTTGTTAAGAATTGTAACTTTCTTGAATAATCTTCTTAAAGAAATTAAAAATAGTCAAGATCAAAGATTAAAAATTGAACTCGGGCTTTATCAATTAATCGGTTTAGAAAAATCATCAACTATTTCTGATCTATTAAAAAGAATTAATGAATTACCGGCGGATTCTTCGAATCCTTTGCCTGAAAAAAAAAAGTTAATTGAAAATAATGTTCCTTTCAGATCAGCTTCGGTTGAAAAAAAGGAAGAACTAAAAAATCAGATAGAAGAAAAACCAAAAGCAGAAGTTAATCAATCTATTGATAGTTTTTCTTTAGCAGAAATTAAATCTCGATGGAGTTCCTTTATTGATTTTATTACAAAGTCTGATAAACTATTCTGCAGAAATTTAATTGATTCCTCTCCAAAAAGTTTTGACGGAAAAAATCTTCTTGTCACTTTAGCTCATCCCGAGGATTATAATGTTCTAAAGGCTGAAGATTCTTTTATAAATAAAATATTGTTCGATTTTTTTGGGAAAAACCTTTTCATTGATTTTGAAAAAAACTCAAATATTCTTTCATATTCGGATTTCAAAAATGCAGAGGAGTATAAACAGGCAAATCTAGAAAATGAATCCCCGCTAATAAAAGCAATTATTACTGAATTAGAAGCTAAAGAAATCAAAAGTCACTGATTAATTTAAAGATGAAAGTTTACGAAAAAGAAGCCAAATCCATTCTTATTAAAAGAAAGAGAATTGATTCATGGTTTCTTTCCTCTTATAATATGAATTTATACAGAGGGTGTTCCCACAATTGTGCTTATTGTGACGGCAGAGCTGAGAATTACTTTGTTAAAGGGGAATTCGGCAGTGATATCGAAGTAAAAATAAATGCACCAGAAATTCTTGAAAAGGAATTGAATCCAAATAATAAAAGAAAACCGTTTGAGCAAGGATTTATATTAATAGGGGGCGGGGTTTGCGATACTTATGAACCTATTGAGCTGAAATTTGAATTGACAAGAAAAGCACTTGAGATAATTAAAAAATATAATCGTCCTGTTCATATTCTTACAAAATCTAATAATATTGAAAGAGATATTGATTTATTAGTAGAAATCAATAAAAATTCCAAAGTTATAGTAAGTTTTAGTTTTTCCACAGTTGATAAAGAAATAGCACAGATATTTGAACCAAGTGCAACAAGTCCCGCTCAACGATTAAACACAATAAGAAAATTAAAAGAAAAAGGAATTTCAACCGGAATATTTTTAATGCCTGTCATTCCTTTTATTACCGATAAACCGAATAAAATTCTTGAAGTATACGAAGCAGCAAAATCAGTTGGAGCTGATTTTTTAATTTTTGGTGGTATGACTTTAAAATCAGGCAGACAGCAAAATTATTTCTATAATAAATTAGCAGAATATGATGAAAAATTATTATTAGAATACAGTTCAATTTACAGAGATGATAATTGGGGAAATCCAGTTCCGGAATATTACGAATATATAAACCATATTTTCCTAATGATCAGTAAAAAATTTAGAATCCCAAAGCGAATTCCAAATTATATTTATAAGGATCAGCTTGATAAAAATAAATATATCTCTGTACTTTTAGATCAATTAGATTATTTGGTTAAACTCAATTATGGTAAATCGAATTACGGGTTAGCATCAAAATCTATTTTTGAGTTAGAGAGACCTATTACAGAATTAAGAAATAGATTAAAAACCATTAATGGAGTTGGGCCTGAAAGCGAGAAAGTAATTAAAGAAATTATGAATAGTGGTACATCACAATACTATGAGAAGCTATTGTAGGCATATCCTTTAAAATAAAAAACCCTTAATCGAGAATCGAAAAAGGGTTTCAAAATTAAATCTGGCGACGATCTACTCTCCCACACAGTTGCCCATGCAGTACCATTGACGCGGTAGAGCTTAACTACTCTGTTCGGAATGGGAAGAGGTGTTTCCCCTACGCAATAGCCGCCAGAAAACTTATACATAAAATTAAAGAAAACTTAAGAGAGAATTATAAAATCAAAAATCTTTTAATAAATTAAATTGGTTAAGTCTCACGACTTATTAGTACTGCTCGACTAAATATGTTACCACACTTACATCTGCAGCCTATCAACCTTGTCATCTTCAAGGAGTCTTTAGTGTCTTTCGACAGGGATACCTAATCTTGAAGTGTGCTTCGCACTTAGATGCTTTCAGCGCTTATCACTTCCAAACATAGCTACCCAACGCTGCCACTGGCGTGACAATTGGTACACTAGAGGTTTGTTCGCTTCGGTCCTCTCGTACTAGAAACGAATCTTCTCAAGTATCCTGCGCCCGCATAGGATAGGGACCGAACTGTCTCACGACGTTCTGAACCCAGCTCACGTACCGCTTTAATTGGCGAACAGCCAAACCCTTGGGACCTTCTCCAGCCCCAGGATGCGATGAGCCGACATCGAGGTGCCAAACCTTG
>PAAX01000011.1 GCA_002698995.1 Ignavibacteriota bacterium
TTCTCAATAATTTTGAGTTTAGTCCCCATAAATATATATCAAAGAACATCTTACAGCAATTTTAGCAACACTTTTTGACTATTATACCCGAAATGACAAAGAGTAAGTAATGATATATTTAGTAAAAGTTATTGAGAAAAGAAGAAAGAATTGAAGGAATATGAAGCGAAGAGAAATCTTTCCATTGTTAAGATTTCTCAGTCGCTTCACTCCTTCGAAATGACAATATGTAAATATTTAATTGCTATTCTAATAATTCTTATTTCAAGAATACCATCTTTCTTGTTTCAACAAATTCCTTACCGGAAGCACCAACAGCTTGTATTTTATATAGATAAATACCGCTTGAAAGCTGTGAACCGCTTAATGATTTAGAATTCCAGTTAACATTGTAAGTGCCTGCCGATTGAAAATCATTAACAAGTTCTGCAACTACTTCTCCCAGCACATTAAATACAGTCAATTTAACTGATGATGCTTCGGGAAGAGAATATTTAATTGTAGTTGTCGGGTTAAAAGGATTAGGATAATTTTGGAACAAAGTATAGTCAGTAGGTACAACATTTCTGTTTTCTTTAACACCAACTATTGACTCAGGAGTAAATAGTAAATAATTGATTCCTGCTGCACCAACATCACCAAGTTCTGTTAATGAATAATCACCAGTATTTATAGAAACCAAAATACTTTTTAGAATAGGTTTGTAGTTAATCCCAAAAAGATTTCCCTCTCTATCAAATGCAATTGCTTCTATACGTTTTGCATTTCCAACTGAAGCAACAAATGTTTTACTTCCGTCGGTTGTATTGATTTTATAAAGTCTATCTTTATTTGTAGTAGAATCTACAGTAACCCATAATTCATTGGTGGTTGGGTGGAAAGTCATACCCATAGTTTTAATATCAATATCAGCTATAAAATTAGCTGAAGCGGATTCTAAATTAATTGTATATAATTTCTGATCTTTTGATATTCCGTACAATACATCATTGTTATCGTATGCAATTCTTGAAAATTCTGTTTCAATTGAATTAGTGGAAAGGACTTCACCATTTTCCGAATTAACTCTGAAAAATGCAGTACCACCGGCTCCCGCAAGCATAGTAATTAATTCACCGTTAGTTCTATCTAAAGCTATTCCATCTAATTTTGCCAACCCTGAAGCGCCTATAATTGAAGCTTGATATGATTCATCAATTTTTATTAATTCACCTTTTGAACTGCTTGCATAAAGTGTATTCGGTAAAGGAGAAACTACATCAAATCCTTTTGCATTTAGATCAATAACAGTTTGAGGATTTTGAGAATCACTTGAATTAATAGTAATTGTTTCGTTAAGTACGCCGTGTGCTGTAGGAACAAATTTAATTCCTACTTTAACCGAATCAAAAGTATTTAATGAAACCGGCATAGGTAAATCCGTATTAATTACAAATGCTTCTGAACTGGATACAATGCTTGAAATATTCAATTGCTGCGAACCAAGATTCTTTACAATTAAATATTGTTCTTCACTTTCAAAATCGACTTCAGTTAAACTAAAACTGTAAGATTCTTCTGAAGGGAAAATAAAAGCATTTTCGAATGGTTCGGCTCTTACTCCTGCAATGTATGTTCCCCATTGATCAGTAGCATTTACATATTCTGAATGAAGCCAGAATGTATTATTATCAAAAGGATCGAGCCATGCACCGCTGTAATCTCCCCATCTATTTCTAGTTCCGCCGTAAGTTACATAATAAGTACCTGCACCTGGTTTAATTTCTTTACTTCCTACAGGAGAATTTGCCCCGGCAGGAATAACTGTGTAATAGGCTCCCATATATTCTGATGTTGATGAACGGCTGTATGTTAAAACAACATCTTCATTATCTGCAACTGCAATAGCGGGATAATTATGAAATGAATTAGGAGTTCCCATTCTAAAATCTCTGACTGCAGTCATTGTATTTAGGTCTATTTCAGCAAAGCGAACACTTGATCCGCTGCTTCCATTTGCTACTGCATGTGCTAAATATAATTTTCCACTTTTAACTATCGGTTCAAATCTAATATTAAAACCGCCTCCGTCAATAGTATTTGAAGTACCTAACTGTCCAGCATTTGGCGGAGAGCTATAAGAAGCAACCGAAACCGGGACACCTGTTAAAGTTGGAGTTCCCAGCGGATCAGATAAAGTATAGACTCCGAAACTGTTTGAATTTGTGAATACTCCTGCAGTTGCAAAGTAATAATTATCTGATGCAGTTTGAGCTATAGTTGGACGAATACCAAAAGCTGTACTGCCGGTACCGGGGAATCTAATCTGCCATAAATCTTTCCAAGTAACTTGACCCGGATTAGAGTCAACATATAAATCTGATTTAGGAATAATTCTAATTTTTGGATATTGATAACTTCCCGCAAAACTAAATTGGTTGGATGTGATATAAATTGCTCTATCATCATAACCAACACCTTGATAATCTCCCCATCCTCCTGAAGGAGTATTACCATTAACATTTGAAGGGACAGCCCAGTTAAACCATGTTCCCATCGGATCTTCATCATCGGAAACTGAAATTAAGAAGTAGCTTGATGAACTACCGTCATCTTGGCTTAACCAAACCATAACCCATCTTTTATCAAAGTGATCGTAAACCACTTTAGGATCGAAAGTTCCGGCATTACTTAAAACATTGCTGAACCATGAATCTGCCGGTAATGAAAATAGAGTATTTCCTTGTTTATCGGATATCTTAAAACTTGAGTTAACAACTGATAGAATATGCTCAGGACCAACAGCTAAGTACGGATCTGGTGGAATTGAATTTGACTGAATAAATCCTAAGAATTTTTTAAAAATGAAAACACTATCACCGGCATTTGTAATTTCATTTGTACTATTACTTTTTCTATATGACGGATCAAAAATAAAAGTTTCCTCACCATTTATAGTAGGTTGAGTTGGGTCAGTTTGATCCAAGACATAAGTCATAGAAAATCTATTAAAGAATTTCGGCTGTTTATCTCCCAGCTTTAGATTTTGCCCTGTACCGAAATCATCTGTTGAAACTGCTGCTCCAATTGCTAATGAACCTTCTGCAGGACCTAGATAACTTATCTGTCCGTACAACAAGGATACACTAAAGAATAAAAACAACACTATGTAAGTGTATTTCTTCATTTGTCCTCCATTTGTATAAAAAAAATTTGCCCATTTAATTATTTCGTAAAATAAAATATTATTATTAATTATGATAGTGAATAAAACATATTCTCATAGATATCAAATTTTTGTGATAATTGTTTATATTAGAAATTGAAAAAAAATTAGGATGTAAATGCTGCAGGGTGCCAAAATTAATTTAATAACAAAACTGAATGAACTTTTTCTCTTTGCAAAAAAAGGCAAAGAAGATTTTGTTGATGTACTATCAAACTTTCTTGTTACTGAATATGAATTTAATGCCGTAGTTTTATTTAAGGTATCAAACGGAAATTTAATTGTACTCGGTAAATCTGAAAATGCTAAGAAAAATTATGCTGCCGGAAATTCTTTTAATTGTTCCAATTGTGAACTTATTAAAAAGGGTGTAAATAGTTTCTATACAAGTGCAGACTGCAATTTGCAAATATCCGATTTTGTAGTTTATGAATCATGTTCAACATTTAGTTATGGTAATGAGACAGGCTTAATTAAAATTGCAAGAAAATCCCCTTTAACCGAGAGTGAAAGAGAATCATTAAAAAAATTAACGGAATTAATTTCTAACTTTTTAGTTGTGTGGAAAGATGCGAGGGGTTCGGATAATTTATCGGCAGACATATCCTTCACAAAACTAGTTTTGGAAACCGGCAATGAATTAAGAAACCCTACTAATAATATTATCGGTTTCACATCTATTCTTGCTGAGGATAATTTAACTTCGTCACAATCAAATTATGTTTACACAATAAAAAAGCATGCGCAGAAATTATTATCTACCCTAAATGATTTGGGAGAAATTGCTAAGATTGAAACCAGTCAAATTACATCCGATATTTCAACTGTAAATGCAGCTGATTTAATCAAAGAAGTTATTTCTCTTTTTGAAAGTAAAAATGAATTCGGACATATAAAATATTCCTTCCGAAGTGATAAAGAAATTTCTAATCAGATTGTCACTGATCCAAAAAAATTGAAATCTATCTTAAATACAATTTTGATTACAATATCTAAATTAACTGTAAGCGGCAATATTGAAATTATTCTAAGAGGATCGGAAAACTCTACCAATCTTTTAATAAATGCTGAAGGTGAAATCACTAACTATGATAAAATTAATAAACTCCTCTATCCATACACAACTGCAAAAATAGATGAGTTAAAAGAATCTAATCTCTCCGGATTAGCTCTTCCGCTTGCTAAAAAATATGCTGAATTAATTGGAAGTAATTTAATTATCAGTACCGAGTCTTCAAATAATTCTATTAATATTAAGCTCCCTTTAAACAGCATCAAAAAGGAAAAAGAAAAAGTAAATGTTGAAGATATCTCTGCCAAACTTCCAAAACCTACTGATCAAAATAAAGTATTGGTAATTGAAGATGATTTTGCGACATCAAGATTATTAAGTAATTACCTAAACAAATGGGGCTATGATCCTGTTATTGTAAATACGGAAGAACAGACTTTTTCTCAAATTGATAAAGAAAAGTTTTTAGCAGTTATACTTGATATTGAACTTCCTAATACCAATGGTTTGGAATTACTGAAGAAAATCAGAGAACATAAAAACGCAAAAAATGTTCCTGTAATAGTATGTTCAGTTGAAGTAGAAGAACAAAAAGCTTATATGATGGGGGCAGTTGAATATTTTGTTAAGCCGATAAACTATAACTTTTTGGTTGAAGTTCTTACAAGCTACAAATTGAGAAAAGACTCAAAAATTTTATGCGTAGATGATGATGTTCCGACTCTCAATTTAGTAAAGCAGGCTATTGAAACCGCAGGATATAAAGCTGTTGCCGAACATGTTTCTGCAAATGTGTTAAATCTTATTAAAGATAAAGATATTGATCTAGCTATTGTTGATTTGGATATGCCGCATCCAAACGGTTTTGAATTAATAAAATTGATTAAATCTGAGCAGAAGTTTGCTAATCTTCCGATTATAATTTACACAGGTAAAGAAAATTACCAAGAAGATTTAAAGAAGATTGAAGGATTATTCGAAGATTTACTCGATAAGAAAAGTGTAAATATCGAAGACTTATCATCAACTATAAAATCGATGATTAACAGATATGAAACACCTGCTAAAGTTGAAGAAGTAATAAAAAAAGAAAATGTAATAAAAATTCTTTTAGCAGAAGATTATAAGCATTCTCAAATTATTGTAACAAGACTGCTAAAGAAAAACGGTTTCGAAAACATAGTAGTAGTTGAAAATGGTGAAGAAGCATTAAATACAGCAAAGAAAGAAAGATTTGATTTGATTTTGATGGATATGCAGATGCCAATTATGAACGGTTTTGAAGCAACTGAGGCATTAAGAGAAATTGAAGAATATAAGGAAACTCCTATTGTTGCATTAACTGCTTTTGCAATGAAAGGAGACAGAGAAAAATGTCTCGCATCGGGAGCAACAGATTATATTCCAAAACCAATTGACAGCAAAGAATTTATTGAAAAGGTAAAATACTACACTAATTCTTTCGTATAGATTTAAAAAGTGAATTAGCTGCACTCAAAAGATTAATTACTTTGTTATATTTGAATCTTGTATCTAAAAATATTTAGAGGATTTAATGATAAGTGATAATGTAAGAGTGCGTTTTGCTCCAAGTCCTACCGGTTACCTTCATGTAGGTGGATTAAGAACCGCACTTTATAATTACCTATTTGCAAAAGCTAACAATGGAACATTTGTATTAAGAATTGAAGACACAGACCAAAATAGATATGTTGAAGGTGCTGTTGAAAATTTAATTAATACTCTTAATTGGGTTGGATTAAGTTATGATGAAGGTCCAGAAAAAGAAGGTAACTACGGTCCTTATTTTCAATCACAGCGATTAGATATTTATAAAAAATATGCTCTTGAACTAGTAGAAAAAGGGAAAGCATATTATGCATTTGATACACCGGAAAGACTTCAAGAACTAAGAGAAAAACAGATTGCCGAAAAACTTCAACCTAAATATGATAAAGCTGATTTAGATTTATCCCCAGAAGAAGTTAAACAAAAACTTGATAACGGCGAGCCTTATGTAATAAGGCTAAATGTTGTGCCAGGATTAAGAGTTACTGTAAATGATAAAATTCGCGGGTTGGTTGAATTCAGTACAGACACAGTTGATGATCAAATATTAATTAAAAGCGACGGCTATCCGACTTACCATTTAGCAAATGTAGTTGATGACCATTTAATGAAAATTACACATGTTATAAGAGGTGAAGAGTGGCTTCCATCAACACCTAAACATGTACTTCTTTATGATTATTTAGGATGGGAAAAACCAGAATTTGCACACCTCCCTCTTCTGCTAAATCCTGATAAATCCAAATTAAGTAAAAGACAAGGTGATGTAGCAGTTGAGGATTATAAAGCCAAAGGATATTTAAAAGAAGCACTAATTAATTTTGTTGCTTTATTAGGCTGGAATGCCGGCGATGAAAAAGAATTTTATCAGCTTGAAGAATTAATAAGTTCATTTAGTTTAGAAAGAGTTCATAAAGCCGGAGCGGTGTTTAATTTGGAAAAATTAGACTGGCTGAATTTTGAACACTTGAGAAATAAACCGGAAAATGAAGTTCTGGAAATGTTGAAGAGTGAATTGAAAGCATCTGTTTATTCCGATAAAGAATTTACAGATGAATATCTGTTAAAAGTAATTGAGGCGATGAGAGAAAGAGTAAATTTCGCAAAAGATTTTATCAATAATTCTCCTTACTTTTTTGAAGAGCCGACAAGTTATGATGAAACTGTTGTAAGCAAGAGATGGAAGGAAGATAGTCCGGTTCTGCTTAAAAAATTGAGTGATGAATTTGAAGCGCTTGATAATCCAACTAAAGAAGATTATGAAACTGCGTTGAAAAAGGTAGCTGAGAGTGAATCAGCAGGAGTTGGAAAGCTTATACATCCATTACGTTTGGCTGTTTCTGGTGTAGGAGGCGGTCCCGGAGTTTATGATATTTTAGTAATTATTGGCAAAGAGAAAACTATCTCAAGAATAAATAAAGCAATTGCAGAAATAAAACCATAAGGTAAGTTATGTCAGAAGAAATTAAGAAATCCTCAAATTTTATAACGGAAATTATTGATGAACATTTAAAGACTAATAAGTATCAAGGTAAAGTTCACACCCGCTTTCCTCCCGAACCTAATGGTTATCTGCACATCGGTCACGCAAAATCTATCTGCTTAAACTTTGGATTAGCAAGAGATTATAACGGACTTTGCAATTTAAGATTCGATGACACAAATCCTACAAAAGAAGATATTGAATATGTTGATTCTATAAAGGAAGATATCAAATGGCTTGGTTTTACTTGGGATGAGAGAGAATATTATGCATCAGATTATTTTGATAAACTTTATGAATTTGCTGTTCAGTTAATTAAGAAAGGTAAAGCATATGTAGATTCATCCTCGGCAGAAGAAATAAAGGCTTTAAGAGGAACACCAACTGAGCCGGGGAAAAATAGTCCATACCGAGATAGACCAATTGAAGAGAATCTTGAACTTTTCGAGAAAATGAAAAATGGTGAATTTAATGAAGGTAAATACGTTCTAAGAGCAAAGATTGATATGGCTTCACCAAATCTAAATATGCGTGATCCTATAATGTACAGAATTAGATTTGCCGAACATCATAGAACCGGTAACAAGTGGTGTATTTACCCTACTTATGACTGGGCTCACGGACAATCCGATTCTATTGAAGGAATAACACATTCTATATGTACATTAGAATTTGAAAATCACAGACCACTTTATAATTGGTTTATTGAAGAACTGGGAATTCATCATTCGCAACAGATTGAATTTGCAAGACTTAACTTGAATTATACTGTAATGAGTAAAAGAAAACTTCTTAAGCTTGTAGAAGATAAAATAGTTGACGGATGGGATGACCCTAGAATGCCTACCATTTCAGGTTTGAGAAGAAGAGGTTACACACCGGAATCAATTAGAAATTTTGCCGAAGGAGTCGGCGTAGCAAAGCGTGACAATACAATTGACGTGGCACTTTTGGAATTTAGAGTCAGAGAAGATCTCAATAAAAAAGCACAGAGAGTAATGTCCGTTCTTCGTCCGCTAAAAGTTGTAATTACAAACTATCCAGATGGTAAAGTTGAGTTAATGGAAGCGGTAAACAATCCAGAAGATGAAACGATGGGAACAAGAGAAGTTCCATTCACAAAAGAAATCTATATTGAGCATGATGATTTTATGGAAGATCCTCCAAAGAAATATTTCAGATTATCTCCAGGGAATGAAGTTCGTTTACGTTATGCATATATCATAAAATGTGAAGAAGTTATTAAAGATTCTGAGGGAAATATAACTGAATTAAGATGTACTTATGACCCGGAAACAAAGAGTGGTCATGATACAAGCGGTAAAAAAGTGAAAGCAACAATTCATTGGGTTTCTGCTGAGCATGCGGTTAATGCGGAAGTTAGACTTTACGACAGACTTTTCAGTTATGAAGATCCGGCAGGTGCAAAAGAGAAAGATTTCATGGAATATCTAAATCCAAGTTCTCTTGAAATATTAAATGACTGTAAATTAGAACCGTACTTAAAGGATGCAAAGAAAGGGGATAAATTTCAGTTTGAAAGGCTTGGATATTTTTGTGTTGATACCAAATATAGTACTGATGAAAATCTTGTTTTCAATCGTACTGTAACATTAAGAGATACTTGGGCAAAAATTCAAAAGAATAGTGAACAATAAATTTAAATGAGCCGGTTCAGCCGGCTCATAATTCCCTACCCTAATTATGAAATCAATTAAAGCAAAAAAAGTTAAAGAAAGCAGAATACCTTTCGATTGGAATAATGAATTTTGGAGCGATATAAATTCTGCTGAATTAGATTATCATAGAAAGGAAAATCAGCAGTTTCCAGAAGTTGAAGTGAAAATTTGTCATTCAGAAAATGATATAATTTTATTCTGGTTGGTTAAAGAAGAAGAGATAGTTTGCAATCATAAAAATCATTTTGATAGAGTTTACCAGGACAGCTGCGTTGAGTTTTTTGTAAAGCCTAATGGTGCAAAAGGATATTTCAATTTTGAAATTAATTGTATCGGAAAAATATTATGCTATTATGTAACTGACTGGATAAGGAATGAATCGGGTACTTTGAAAGGTTTTTCAAGATTGGATTTGAATGATATAAATAAAATTCAGATAGAAAATTCAATTGAAGAATCTGATACAGCAGCAGATGAATGGTTTATGTTAGTTAAAATTCCTAAATCAATTTTAATTTCTAACTCAGAATTATCAGAATTAGATTACCGTAAATCTTGGAGAGGAAATTTCTACAAATGTGCGGATGCATCATCACTTCCCCATTGGAGTTCATGGAATCCGGTTACGGAATTAAATTTTCATCAGCCAAAAGATTTTGGTGAAATTATATTTGAATGAATAATAGATTTGAAAATCGGAAATAATTGATTATTTTTTGAATTCTAAAAAATGCCGAAGTGGCGAAATTGGTAGACGCGCTGGACTCAAAATCCAGTCGGGGTTAAACCCGGTGCCGGTTCGAGTCCGGCCTTCGGTACAAAAAAAATCATAACTACGTTGTTCACTGTTTACGCTATAAAAAGTATTTCCCATAAATTTATCTATGTCGGGATGACCACTAACCTTGATGAAAGACTTTATCAGCATAATTCAGGTTTTAATAAATCCACAAAACCTTATAAACCTTTTAGACTCATTTATACTGAAGAATTTGAATCTTCTATTAAAGCTAGAATTCGTGAAAAACAATTAAAAACTGGTAAGGTAAAGAAATTTTTGTACTCTTTAATTGAACAAGAATAAATCCGGTGCCGGCCTACTGCGTAGGTAAATTCGAGTCCGGCCTTCGGTACTTTTCAATTTACAATTCAGAATTTATAATTTACAATTGCTTCTTCAAGTTAGATTTGTTAATTAGTCCAATTATTTTTTTGATATCGAATTATTTTTCACAGGTTTTTCAATGTTGTTCACTGTTTACGCTATAAAAAGTATTTCCCATAAATTTATCTATGTCGGGATGACCACTGACCTTAATGAAAGACTTCATCAACATAATTTCAGTTTTAATAAATCCACAAAACCATTTAAACCTTTTAGACTCATTTATACTGAAGAATTTGAATCTTCTATTAAAGCTAGAATTCGTGAAAAACAATTAAAAACTGGTGTGGGAAAAGATTTTTTGTATTCGTTGATTGAAGAAGGTTAAACCCGGTGCCGGCCTACTGCGTAGGTAAACCTACTTCATAGGTAGACCTACTCCGTAGGTAGATTCGAGTCCGGCCTTCGGTACTTTTCAACTTTCAATTTACAATTCAGAATTTATAATTTACAATTGCTTCTTCAAGTTAGATTTTAAACTCACCCAATAATTTTATATGAAATTAACTTATCTTGCAAAAAGTATTTTTCAATTTTAGAATTGGTAAAATTATTATGAGACATTACATTCTTGAAGAAACTAATTGGAAACATCTTAAGGAAAGAAAAATTGAACTTGCAATTCTTCCTTGGGGTGCCACTGAAGCACATAATTATCATCTCCCCTATTCAACTGATGTAATTGAATCTAATTACATTTCTCATGAAGCTGCAAGAAAAGCCTATGAGAAGGGGGCTGATATTATAGTATTACCAACGGTTCCTTTTGGAGTTAATACTGGTCAGACAGATATACTATTAGACATAAACATTTATCCATCAACACAATTAGCGATTCTGCATGATATTATTGAAGTATTGAATAGGCAAGGAATTAATAAATTACTGATTTTGAATAGTCACGGCGGAAATGATTTCAAACCGATTTTGAGAGAACTTGGAGTAAAATTTCCTAATATGTTTTTGACTCTTTGCAATTGGTATTCAACAGTTAATAAGGAAAAGTACTTTGATAATTCCGGTGATCATGCAGATGAAATGGAGACAAGCATAATGTTAAACATCGCTCCGGAATTAGTTCTTCCATTAAATGAGTCAGGTTTTGGAATTGAGAAGAAGATAAAAATAAAAGGGATTAAAGAAGGATTTGCATGGACAGAAAGAAAGTGGTCAAAGGTAACTAACGACACAGGAATTGGAAATCCTAAAAAAGCCTCCTCTGAAAAAGGGGAAATATTTTTAGAAGATTTAACTAATCAGTTAAGTGATTTGCTAATTGAAATCTGCAATGCTGATTTAAATAATCTTTATGAATAAAAATTAAAAATGATATCCAATTGAGGCACCGATCCAGTCTTTGTCTTTATTAAAATCTACTCCTATCATTTTGCCTTTGCTTGTTCTAACAAGATTGTTGACTAATATTGGTTCATCATTCCAGATAAACATCATTCTAACTTCTGCTTTTGAAAATCCGGTTGGAGTATCAATAATTTCTGCATATTCAACTTTTTCCTGCAGAAGATAATTCTGTTTATTTTCTATAGAAGTCAAATCATCTTCTGTTAAATCAACCTTTACACCGGCTCCGGCAAAGGAATAAAGAGGTTTTAGTACGTATTTTGACAAATCAATATCATCTAAATTAACTTCAGATAAGAAATAACAATTTGGCACAGATTCCCCTTTTAGAAAAGGTAGAGTGTGTTTGCTGATTTTAAAAAACCAATTGGGATGACCAACCCAGTAAACATCTAAATCACTTTTATAATCGAAAGGGATATTAATATTTTTTCTTTCAAGTTCATCAAAAATTACGCGGTTATAAATTCTTTCTATTCTAATTTTCTTTTGATCCTTAATATAGAAAAGAGAATTCCCCTCTTGAATAATTTCGGTAATGCAAACCGGTTCAACCCCAATATATTCTTTAGTCAGATAAAAATCGATTCGAGTTTTTTGATTATGCGGTTCTAACTCCAAGAGAATTACATTTTCCCGTGATGAACTGCCTAGTATAGTTTTTTTAAGAAGATCAATGTAAGAGGTAAAATTATAATTATTAAAAAATGTTTTTAATCTATCATCAATATTAAAGTGATTCCTTATTTCAATATCTAAATAAGCCTGAAATGCATACAGTGAAGGAAATCCTTGCAGTTCAATAAGTTTAGGGACTAACTCACCTTTTTCATCTTTACAGATTCCAAAATCAATCTGTAAAAAAATTGGATGAGAATCTTCATTGGCAATTTTAAACTCTTCAGGAACAGCATTCGAAGCGTATTTCTGGAATGATTCCGTTTTCAATTGATTTATAATATTATTGCATGAATCAATAAGTTTGTCCTTCAGATTATCATCAAAAAAGAATGGAGTTTCGCACAAACGAAAATCGATCTTGTTATTATTTTTACTCCAGACAGAATTAATAAAATTATGATAAGCTTCAGGTGTAAAGTCCGAATTATATTTTTGTCTAATTTCTTTTATCATAAAATTCTTATATATCTAATCCCTTATTGGTTTCGGCAACAATGTAATCTACAACTTTAGTAAAGTCATGATCATTATCATTCCAAACCTTAAGTTGTCTTCTAGCACCAGTTCCGGTTTCAAGCATTTGATAAATATAATTAATCTCGGCTCTGCTGTTAAGTTCATCAACAACATCATCAACAAAATGAAGCAGTTCATAGATTAAATCTCTAACCGGAACCTCTTCCTTTTTACCAAAATCGATTAATTTCCCTTCCAAACCATAACGGGAAGCACGCCATTTATTTTCATTAATCAATAATCTTCTATATAATCTGAAACCTAAGTTTTGTTTTAATAACTTATAAAGTTTTGCGACAACAGCCTGCATAAGTGCGGCGAGAGCAATTGTTTCATCAATAGTTAATTGTACATCGCAGATTCTAAATTCAAGAGTATTATAAATTGGATGAGGTCTTATATCCCACCAGATTTTCTTTGCATTATCGATACAACCCGTTTTAATAAGGAGATTAACATAAGATTCAAATTCACCCCAGCTGTTAAAATGATCGGGAATACCAGTTCTTGGGAAGCGATCGAAAATTTTTATTCTATAAGATTTGAAACCTGTATTTCTTCCTTTCCAAAAAGGAGAATTGGTTGATAACGCAAAAATATGGGGAAGAAAATATCTGGCAGCATTCATAATTTGAATTGCAGTTTCCTTGTCATCCATTCCAACATGAACATGCAGACCAAAAATTAAATTAGCTCTAGCAACCTGCTGCATTTCTTCAACAACACCACGGTATCTGTCGTGATCTGTAATTCTTTGATCTTCCCATCGAGAGAAAGGATGAGTTCCGGAAGCTGCTATTACTAATCCCTGCGCTTTAGCAAGTTTTGCCAGATTAGTTCTAAGTTTAATAACTTCACTCCTAGCCTCTTTTATATCCTGACAAATTTCTGAACCGGTCTCAACTACTGATTGGTGCATTTCAGCTTTAATTTGTTCTTTGAGAACCATTTTACCGCTTTCTTCAAGCATCTGCTGAATATGCGATTTCAATTCTCTTGTATTTGGATCAATAATTTGAAATTCTTCTTCTATGCCAAGTGAAAATAGTTTCGGGCTTCCCATAATAATCACTTTTATTTGTTTTTAGCTTTATTTGATTTAACTGTTTTATTATTTGCAAACGATGTTATAAAATCACCCCAAGTTAAATTGTTCTCTCCTGGATTATGATTCTTAGCTTTTCTAATTGCCATATTAGCTGCGGCTTCAACTACCCATTCAAAATTTTCTTCGCCAACAGAATGAACATCGGCATCCGGCGCTGGATTACAGAAATCAATTGCAATTGGAATTCCATCTCTAACTGCAAATTCAACTGTATTAAAATCATAACCTAAAGCATTGTTTAATTTTATAACATCTTCTTCAATCCGCTTCATTAGGTTTTTATCTTTGGGAACATAGTTTTGAACATATCTTAAATGATGCGGTTGTTTAGGATCGTACGCCATAATTTTAACATCTTTTCTATCGATACAGTAACATCTGAAATATTCATCAAATTCGATTGCCTCTTGCAGCATCATAACTAAGGTACCGGTCTCATTATAAGCGTTAAAGAATTCTTCTTTATTGTGGACCTTATAGACATTCTTCCATCCGCCTCCGGCAAACGGTTTAAAGAATGCCGGGAAACCGACATAATTAAAAATCGATTCCCAATCTAATGGATATTCCAAGTTCCTCATTGAAAATTCATTTGTATCGGGGGGATGCTGATTAGAAGGAAGAATTACTGTCTTAGGAACAGCAACCCCAACCTTTACAGCTAATGCATTGTTAAAAAATTTATCATCGGCTGACCACCAGAAAGGATTATTAATAACCGCAGTTCCGGTTATAGCAGCATTTTTAAGCATTGCTCTATAGAAAGGAATATCTTGTGAAATTCTATCTATAATTACATCATAACCCTGAGGTTCAGCCTGCATTACTTTGCCAATTTTTACAAGTTCAGCAGAAATCCCCTTTTCATTTTTTGAATTAACTCGATCAACAAATGCTTTTGGAAAGGTATTCTCCTGCCCAAAAAGAATTCCAATCTTTTTCATAAACCCCTCTATAAAAATTATATTTGAAATTATAAATTAGAAACGTAAAACTGAAAGACTTCTCTAGCTTTATCCCAATTTTTGCCTAAGCCCTCAATGTAGGCAAAAGTATGACCAATTTTTTTCTGATTTAATATTTGGGAAATTCTTTTACTTTCATCCAAATGATTATCAAAATTTCCGGTAACAATGGTTATCGACATATCTTTAATTTGATCCAAATACCAAGGATCATTTAAATTCGGGATATAATCCAATGGATTATTATAATAAGCTTCATCATCATAATGCCCTAATATGAACTGCTTCATGTCATAAATTCCGCAAAATGCATAAATTCCTTTTACAAGATCAGGATATTTAAAAGCTAGATTTAGTGAATAATAAGCACCAAACTCGTATCCGCATAAAATTACTTTTTCGTTTTCTGTATCATATTTTGCAAATTCAATTACATCTTTAATAATTGTCTGTTCATATGCTAAATGATTTTGAATTCTTTCTTCAGGTGAGATATTAAAATTAAGCCAGGTTTGATTGACAATCGAATCCGGGCAATAAACTTTAATTTTATTTGAGTTAATTAGTTCTTGAAGAGAGTGAATAAATCCGAGATCTTTGGGAGTGTAGTATCTTCCCAGAGTTGAAGGAAACACGATAATAGGAATGCCCGTTTCGCCAAAAACGAGCATTTCAAAATCTCTATCGAAAAATTGGGAATACCACTTGTGATAATGTTCAATCATTAAAAAATCTGCCCAAGAATTTTAGGCAAATATAATGATGAATTGAGTAAATATCATAAAAAACTATTGCTGATTCAGATAATCCTTAGAAACTATTTTGGATAATAAATCAGTAAAGTTTGTGGGATCTAAATATCCCGGAACAATTCCAATAAATTGACCGGAGGGCTCAAAAAATCCGGTTGCTGGATATCCAGTAACTCCAGCGGCACCGGCAAATTGTCCGTTAGTATATTTATTTGAATCAAAATTTACAGTGCCAGGTTTCTCCGGATTCAATTTCACTAAAACAAAATCTTTATTTAGTAATTTAATAATATTCTTATTAGCATAAGTTTCAGAATCCATTTTTTTACACCATCCGCACCAGTCAGTGTAAAAGTCTACTAAAAGAAATTTATTTTCTTTCTTAGCTTTTGCCAATCCTTCATCAAAACCGTACCACTTTAATTTGTCGTTTGCTGAAATAATTGTTGCAAATAAAAATATAGTTAATAATAGTTTCTTGATCATTTTATATCCTATTTCTGTTTTTGATTTGATGAGGTTTTTAAATAAATGATTCAAGAATTGCGAAAAAATAAATAAATTTCAATGTAATTCGATATCATATCTATTTAGAATTTTCAGACAATACTTTTATATAAAAACTTAATTTTCTATCAATTCCAGATAATTTTTAAGAAAATCTCTACCCGTAACTGAATCAACAGAAATCCAGAATAATTTGCCATTGGATGAAAAGACATAATGAGCCTGCCCCATTCCAAAGCATTCATAAACATTTTTATTGTTTACTTGAAAATACTTTCCCGCTATAAAGACTGAATTTTCGGGAGATATTTTGTCAGTCATTTTAATTTCATCTTTGAGGGCTTCTTCTTGTGAATTATAATGAGTTATATAAATTGTAAGATTTTTATTTTCTTTTTGATAGAAAGCTATTTCATTTTGTAAATCTGTAACTTCATTAAAATGAAGTTTATTAACAAAATTTTTCGCCTCTTCCCCGTCAAGTTTTTTTTCTAGCTTGTATTCAAATAAAGTTTCCGGGAGATAATTGATTTCTTTTGAGCATCCAATAACAAAAATGAATAACGTAACATGAAGAATATATTTTTTCATAAATTATACCTTTCATTTAAAGAAAAGGCTGTCCTTTTTGAACAGCCTTTTTATACAGAATAAACAAATGTTACTTTTAAATAAGAGTTTTATAACTCTGTAAAGTTTTCATATAGTTTGCTCTTTCAAAAGCTGCCGGCTCGCCAACAGATTTTTGACTCATACTTCCTTTCATCTGATCAATAGATACATATTCATTTTCTTCCATCCATTTTTCAACACCGGAAACTAATTCATTTATTCTTCCAACTCCATTCATCAGAAGTTCAGAACAAACCATAGCAACATCGCCACCAGCCATCATAACCTTTATTACATCTTCTGTCTTATGAATACCGCTTGTTGCTGCAAGACTAGCTTTAATATTATTGTATAAAATAGCAATCCATCTTAAAGGAAGTCTCATTTCCCAGTTTGTACTTAAAACCAAATTTGGTACTACTTCTAATTTAGCAAGATCAAAATCAGGCTGATAAAATCTATTAAATAACACCAGAGCATTAGCACCGGCTTGATCTAATCTTTTAGCCATATTAGCAAGTGATGTAAAATAAGGGCTTAATTTTACAGCAACCGGAATTGAAACTTTTTCCTTTACTGCTGCTAAAGTATCCACATACATAGCTTCAACTTCTTGAGAAGTTAAAGAAGAATTAGTAGGGATATAATAAATATTAAGCTCTAAGCCATCAGCGCCGGCATCCTGAATATTTTTAGCATATTGAACCCATCCACCTTTGCTGACACCATTAAGACTAGCAATAATCGGTATATCAACAGCTTTTTTGCATGCTGCTATATGATCTAAATATTCGTATGGTCCTAAGTTAAATTGTTCCGGTTCAGGAAAGTAAGAAGTAGCTTCTGCATAACTTTCTGTACCGTAATTTAAGTAATGATCTAATTCACCAGATTCATGAGCTATTTGTTCTTCGAATAATGAATAAAGAACTACAGCTGCAGCTCCATTATCTTCAAGAGATTTTACAGAATCTAAATTATATGATAGTGGTGAAGCTGACGGAACTATAGGATTTTTAAGCTTTAGTCCCATATAAGTTGTTGTTAAATCCATTTCCACTCCATTATTTATTAAAATTTTGGAATGGACTCCAATTGGAGTCCATTAATTAACACTTTCTTCAGTATCTTCACCATTTGTAGGTGCAGAATAATGCAATCCAGCTAACTGCTCATAATACTTCCAGTTATTATTTACATTTATTTGAGCTTGGTCAAGCAATGTTTTAGCAGCTTTTGGATCAGCTTTAGTTAACATTTTGTATCTTGTTTCTTTATAGAAATATTCATCTAATTTTATTTTTGGTGCTTTTGAATCTAATTTTAGAGGATTCTTTCCTTCTAAAACATTAGCCGGATTATATCTGAATAACGGCCAGTGTCCAGAATCAACGGCAGCTTTCTGACTATCCATTCCTTTTGCCATATTGATACCATGAGCAATACAATGACTGTATGCAATAATTAAAGAAGGACCGTCATGTTTTTCCGCTTCAATAAATGCTTTAAGGGTTTGAAGATCGTTGGAACCCATAGCAACTTTAGCCACATAAACATTACCGTAGGTCATTGCCATCATTGCTAAATCCTTTTTAGCTGTAGGTTTACCACCAGCAGCAAATTTAGCTACAGCTCCCATTCCAGTTGATTTAGACATTTGTCCACCAGTATTAGAATAAACTTCAGTATCTAAAACAAGAATGTTAACATCTTTTCCAGAAGCAAGAACGTGATCTAAACCACCGTACCCAATATCATAAGCCCAGCCGTCACCTCCCATTATCCATACAGATTTTCTAACGAGATAATCGGCAATTGCTAATAAATTAGAAGCATCATCACCTTCTAGTTTTTCTAATATTGATTTAAGTTTAGCAACTCTTTCTCTTTGTTCATAAATACCGGCTTCATCTCTTTGTTCTGCATTTAGAATTGCTTCAACTAATTCTTTACCAACTTTATCTTCTAATTTTACTAAAAGTTCTCTAGCAAACTCAGATTGTTTATCAATTGAAAGTCTCATACCAAATCCAAACTCAGCATTATCTTCAAATAATGAATTTGACCAAGCAGGACCTCTACCATCTTTGTTCTTTGTCCAAGGAGTTGTTGGTAAATTACCACCGTAAATTGAAGAACAACCGGTTGCATTAGCTACAACCATTCTATCACCAAACAATTGAGAAGCTAATTTAACATAAGGAGTTTCACCGCAGCCTGAACAAGCGCCGGAGAATTCGAATAATGGTTCTAATAACTGACTTCCTTTAATGGTATCTATTTTCACTTCTCTTCTATCATATTCAGGAATTTCTAAGAAGTAATCCCAATTTACTCTTTCTTGTTCTCTTAAAGGAATTTGAGGAACCATGTTAATTGCTTTTAATCTGGTTTCTTGTTTGTTTTTAGCTGGACAAACTTCAACGCAAAGTGCGCAGCCGGTACAATCTTCAACTGCAACTTGAATTGTATATGCTTTGTTGTCAAATTCTTTTCCTTTTGCATCAATCCATTTAAATGTTTCAGGTGCATTTTCTGCAAATTGTTTGTCGTATGTTTTAACTCTAATTGTAGCATGAGGACAAACCATAACGCATTTATTACATTGAATACAAACTTCAGGATCCCATTCAGGTACTTCTAATGCAATATTTCTCTTTTCCCATTTTGTTGTTCCAAGCGGGAATGTACCATCGATAGGCATTTGACTAACATTAACATTATCCCCTTTACCCTGCATCATTAATGCTAAGGTATCTTTAACATAATCAGGAGCTTTATCAGATACAATAGGAGGAAGTTCAATTGAGCTTGTAACTTCTGCCGGAACAGCTATTTCATAAAGATTATCTAAAGTTTGATCAACAGCTTGATAGTTCTTCTGAACTATAGCTTCTCCTTTAGTTCCATATGTTTTATAGATTGCTTTCTTAATTTGTTCAATTGCTTCATCTTTAGGTAAAATACCGGAAATTGCAAAGAAACATGTCTGCATAACAGTATTTATTCTTGCACCCATTCCGGTTGCCTTAGCAACTTCGTATGCATCAATTACATAGAATTTTAATTTTTTATCAATTATTTCTTGTTGAACTTTCTTTGGTAAATGATTCCAAACTTCATCTTTATGATAAGGAGCATTTAATAAGAAGGTACCTCCTTCAACTATTTTCTCCAGCACATCAAATTTTTCTAACAGATTAAACTGATGGCATCCAACAAAGTTAGAACTTTGGATAAGATAAGTTGAGTGAATTGGTTTTTTACCAAATCTTAAGTGAGATACAGTGGTAGAGCCGGATTTTTTTGAATCATATACAAAGTAACCTTGTGCAAAATTTTCGGTTTCTTCACCAATAATTTTGATTGAGTTTTTGTTTGCACCTACAGTACCATCAGCACCTAAACCGAAGAACATACTTCTTACAACGCCGTCACCTTCAATAATAAAGTTTTCATCGTAATCTAAACTTGTAAAAGTAACATCATCATTAATACCGACAGTAAAATGATTTTTCGGATTATCTTTTTTCAATTCATCATAAACCGCTTTAACCATAGAAGGAGTAAATTCTTTAGATGATAAACCATATCTTCCGCCGATAATTTTTGGCATTTTTTCGAAAGGTTTATTCTCGGAATTCATTGCTTGAGCAATTGCAGTAACAACATCCAGATAAAGAGGTTCGCCAATTGCACCGGGTTCTTTTGTTCTATCAAGAACAGCAATGCTTTCAACTGATTTTGGTAATGCTGCTAAAAGATGTTTTTCAGAGAAAGGTCTGTATAATCTAACTTTAATAACACCAACTTTTTCTTCCATTCTTTCAGATAGATATTCAACTGTTTCCTCAACTGTTTCACCACCTGAACCCATCATTACAATAACTCTTTTTGCATCCGGAGCACCATAGTAATCGAATAAATTATATTGTCTTCTGGTTAATTCAGCAAGTTTATTCATAGCATTTTGAACAACTTCAGGACAAGCTTCATAGAATTTATTTACTGCTTCTCTTCCTTGGAAATAAACATCAGGATTCTGAGCAGTTCCTCTAAGAACAGGATTATCAGAATTCAATGATCTTTTTCTATGTTCGATAACTGCTTTTTCATCAATCATAGCTTTAAGATCTTCTAAACTAAGCTGTTCAATTTTATTTACTTCATGAGAAGTTCTAAAACCATCAAAGAAATGTAGAAAAGGAATTCTTGATTCTAATGTCGCTTTATGAGCAACAGCAGCTAAATCCATAACTTCTTGAACAGAACCGGAAGCTAACATAGCGAAACCGGTTTGACGAGTAGCCATAACATCGCTATGATCGCCAAAGATTGATAAAGCAGAAGCTGCAATTGATCTAGCTGTAACATGAAAAACAGTTGGAGTCAATTCGCCAGCAATTTTATACATGTTAGGAATCATTAACAGCAAACCTTGTGAAGCTGTAAATGTTGTAGTTAAAGAGCCAGTCTGTAATGAACCATGCACTGCACCGGCTGCTCCTCCTTCACTCTGCATTTCTGCAACATGAGGTACAGTGTTCCAAATATTTTTTTGACCGACGGCAGCCCAAGCATCGGACATTTCTCCCATTCCTGAAGAAGGGGTAATTGGATATATTGCAATAACTTCGGAGTTATGATATCCAACATATGCCGCGGCTTCGTTACCATCAATTGTTATTTTTTTTCGTTCCATTAATAACTCCCGATTTATATGTAGTTTTGTTTTTTGTAATAATACAAATCATAAGCAAATTTTAGACCATAAAAGATTGTAGTGTCTTCTTTGAATTTGTGCCATTTTCGCATTTTTTAGTCAATCATGAATTTTGTTTTAGAAAATGGTCTTTGAAAATCTTAAAAGTAAGAATATTCTTTTTAGTTTATTAACAAGATAATCAAGACAATAATATACGAATATTTCTCAAAAAATTTTTACTTACTTTTTAATTCCAAACAACAAACATCTGCCGTCTTTTAAAAATACTGCTATTGAGGAATTATTGTTTGCTCGGTAGGATTTTCTTCTTGCAGAAAGGTCTAGTTCACTCCAAATTGATTGATCACGAAAATCTTTACTCATTATTCTGCATTTAATAATTTCGTTTAATGATATACTTTCGATTTTATTCAACGAAAGTTTTATATCCAGGTGTTCTTTTTTTATTTTCAAAACGAATTTCTTTTGATAGAGAAAAAAAGGAATTGTGAATGTTGTTAAGAGGAAGTAAAATCCAATACTGAAAAGTGCTTCACTTGATATATTATTACTAACACTAACTCTGCCGGTAATTACTTGATTTAAGATTGTATAGAGTATTAAAAAAACTGCAGTTGACGCGAAGATTATTAAAAAAGTATTGAGACTAAAGATTGATTTTTTTCCAAAATGAAATGTAGATTTCTGGTAATTCTCAATTGGAAAAATTTCATTCTTTTGATTTTTTTGAAGTGTAAATATCGAATCATTTATTGAATATTCTTTCGATCCAATTTCGATGCGATCGTTCTGCTTACTTTCAATTATCCGATGTGTGTATTCATTTTTAATGATATTTTTGGATATCATTAACTCACCCTCTTATTCCTCTCACACAAAAATAGGATATTAAAATATGATAAGAAATATTTTTTTAATAAAAAAAAGAGGTTATGACTTAAATTCCCAATTTCCTTTTGAAATATTCTATTGTGATTTTAAGTCCTTCTTTTCTATCAATTTTTGGTTCCCAGTCCAATAACTTTTTTGCTTTGGTTATATCCGGTTGTCTTACCATAGGATCATCAATCGGTAATGGTTTATAAATAATCTTGCTTGATGATTTTGTTATTTCTAAAACTTCTTCCGCAAATTGTTTGATTGTAATTTCGGAAGGATTCCCAATATTAACCGGATCAGTAATTTCAGACATCATTAAACGATAAATACCTTCAATCAAATCATCAACATAGCAAAATGATCTTGTTTGAGAACCATCACCGAATACTGTAATATCTTCCCCTCTTAAAGCCTGACCAACAAAAGCGGGCAATGCACGTCCGTCATCAAGACGCATTTTGGGTCCATATGTATTGAAAATTCTTACTATTCTTGTCTTAACTCCGTGAAATCTATGATAAGCCATAGTCATAGCTTCTGCAAATCTTTTTGCTTCATCATAAACTCCGCGCGGACCAACCGGATTAACATTTCCCCAGTAATCTTCTGTCTGAGGATGAATTTTGGGATCTCCGTATACTTCTGAAGTTGATGCAAGTAAAAATGCAGCATTCTTATCCTTAGCTAAACCAAGTACTTTATGAGTGCCTAAAGAACCTACTTTTAATGTTTGGATCGGTAATTTCAAATAATCAATTGGGCTGGCTGGAGAAGCAAAATGAAAAACGTAATCAACTTTTCCGGGAACATGAATAAAATTTGTAACATCATGTTTGATGAACGAAAAATTTTCATTCCCAAATAAATGTTCAATATTTTCAATACTTCCGGTAAGGAGATTATCAATACAAACAACTTTTAATCCGTTAGAAATAAGCTTATCACACAAGTGCGAACCTAAAAATCCGGCACCGCCGGTAACCACAGCAACTTTAAGCATTTTTCTTCCTTAGTTGATTGTAAGCTATAAGAATTAGTATGTAAGAAAGCATAATGAAAATCGAACCTAACGCAGTATGAAATAATAATCTTGGACTATAAGCTTTCAGCGGCGGAACTGCTTCATCCAATACTTCTACTGTTGTAATGTTTTTATTCTCTTGAATTTTTTCTGTATAATATTGTCTCTGCAGCAATAAATAGACTTCATTTTGAACTTTTACTTCTCTAGTTAATCTAGCAAGTTCAAGACTTAATTCCGGAATTTCATTAAATGAAGGTAAATAATCTTTATCTAATTTTCTTCCCGCTTCAATTTGATTATACTGATCCTTTAGTACATCAATTTTCTTTTTAAGTGATTTTAAATATTCACTTTCCTCTTTAAGATTATACTGCAAAGTTTGTAATTCAATTTCGGAAATAATAATCTGGCTTTTAATTTTAGCCGCATTATCTAATGATGCTTGCAGCTGTTCAGGAACAGATAGAGTTTTATTTTCAACCTGGAAATTCTTGAGATTTTCTTCTGCTGAGGTTAAAGACTTTTTAGCATTCTCGATTTGATCTTCAATAAAGATTCTAGTTCTCTTAGCTCTTTGGTTTAATTTATTTTTATTGATTGAATCTAATGCGGCAACAAAACTATTTGAAACTGCGGCAGATAAAAATCTCATATCATTATTCTGTCTGCTGAATCTGGAAAATAAATCAGTACTTACAGGAACATTTAGTAAAATTATTCCTTCTTTAGTTACTTCAACATTTAAATCTTTCTGGAGCAGATAAGCAGCTTCATAAAGGTTATCAGCATTATAATAATCAATCAAATTACATTTCCTAACAACAAATTCTGCAGCGGTTCTACTTTTTAGAATTTCAGCAAACAATTGAGAATTACCTGAAAATGAACCTAATCCCATAAAACTTTGAATTTCGGAACCACCGATTAAGTTTGCAAAGCTGCTGACATTTTGTTCTTCCGGGGGTAAAAGTTTTACTTCAGATTGATAAGTTATTGGGTAAACAAAATAAAGAATCAAAAGCAAAATAATAGTTCCTAAAACTGTAACTTTTAGAATTGCTTTAAAGTGCTGCTTTAAAATCGATATTAATTCTTCGTATTTCACTTTTTACCTTGAAGCAACTATAATTGCAACAATTGCTGTTATAACAGTTGCTAATTGTCCGGTTATTGATAAAACATCTTTAAATGTTTCCCAAAACGGTGGAGCCGGAGGATCTTCCGGTATCCAGATAATATCGCCTGGAGAAAGTGATTCAACTTCATCAGCTTCAATCCATTCACCCGATTCAGATTTAATTACTCTTACGTCATCCTCAATAGCCCGCCAAGCAAATCCACCTGCTAAATTGATGTAATCATCAACTGAGAGGTTTTCTTTATAAATTAAATTGCCGGGACGAACTACTTGACCCACAAGCGTTACATAATCTTTTGCTTCAGGGATGTAAATTACATCTCCCCTTTTTAATATCAGATCTTCCTTATAATCATTTTCTAAAAAAAGTTTACTAAAGTTGAGTACAATCCTACCTTTTTCTTCTCGCGATCTTGCCTTAAAATAATCATATTCATCTTCAGTCATATCGGCAATTGGAATGGTTTTTAGTCTTTCAAATTCGGCATCAATTTCATCTGAGCCTATTGTTCTAATAACATAAGCATCTTTTAATGATGCTTCTTCTCTAAATCCGCCAGCAGAATTAAGAATCATTTCCGATAACTTAGTTTTTCCTTTAACAATTTTATGATAACCGGGATAATTAACAAACCCATCAACTCTTACTAATCTCTCGGTAAAATAATCTACTTTCTCTCTAACAATTATTTTATCAAATTTTTTGATTTGATGATTCTGCAATTCATCCATATTGAGGAATGTACTTTCAAGTGTTTTATTATCATTTGCAAAACTAACTAATTCAATTGAATCGGCTTTGGCATTGTGAGTAAATCCTCCGGCAATCTTAACTAAATCTAAAATTGATTCATCATTAACAAACTCATAATTTCCCGGGTATAAAACTGCACCAAAAATAGAAACAAACTTATCAACTTTATTAATTCTAATTACAGTTCCATCAAATAAATATGGATTATGCTTTTTATTACCGGTCCTTATAAAATTCAAAAGATCTATGTTTTCTTCTGAATTATTATTAATCAGCTTAATATTTCTAATGTCCGATGTCTTCAACAATCCGGCTTTTGATACCGCATCAAACAATCTTGTATTTGATTTGAAAGTAAATGTAGATGAATTTACAACATCACCAACAATAGTAACTTTAATTGATCTAAAATTTTCTAAGGTTACAAAAGTCGTAACATCCTTAAAGGATTTATTGATAAAAGAGATTATCGATTCTTTAGATTGCGAGAGTGTATTGCCTTGCAGATTTACCGAACCTATTCTAGGTATTAACAAATTCCCTTCGGGATCAACTTGAAGTCTGTAATTGAATGTTTCAATTCCAATGAGCTGTATATTAAGAATATCTCCAGGACCAATAAAATATTCATCGGGATTAATAAATCCTTCTGATGCAGAAAGTGAAACTGATTGAAATGTTTGAATAGAATCTGATTTTATTATACCAATTCTATCTTCATAATTTGGTATAAATTGAGCGGTGATTTTCATGTTGAACATAAAAATCACCGTATAAAAAAATAACAACTTGTATTTTATTTTTAACAAATTAGTTAAGATTTTAATTCAGCTTTTGGTTTTTTATTTTTTTGATCAGGTCTAGAGTAATAATAATAATATTTATAATAAGAACCGTATCCACTTCTATACATAAATCTATTTAATACAACTCCGATAAATGATCCATGATCGTGTGTTAATAATTCAACTGATTTTTCCAATAAATCATTTTCAGTAATGTTTGCCGAAGCAACAAGAACGGTAGCGTCAACCATTCTAGATAGAATTTCAGAATCAGTTACGGCAATAACCGGAGGTGAATCAAGAATAACAACATCATAAAGTGATTTTAATTTTTCTAAGAATTTTTCCATCTGAGGTGAACCTAAAATTTCAGAAGGATTTGGAGGAATAGTTCCGGCTGTTATAAAGTCTAAATTTTCGATTTCACTAGTTCTAACAATTTCCTCATATTCAGCCTGCCCGAAGAAATAATCTGTAAAGCCTGGGAATCTCTGAGCTTTAAAGACATTATGCATTCTAGGTTTTCTTAAATCGCAGTCAACTACAACTGTTCTTTTATTGGTATAAGCAAAACTTCCAGCTAAGTTTACGGAAACTGTAGTTTTTCCTTCTTTTGGAGTTGAGGAAGTAACTAAAATAGTTTTTAATGCATCAGGTCTAATTTTTGAGAATTGAATTCTTGTTCTTAATGCTCTGAAAGCTTCACTAGGGATAGAATCCGGTCTTTTAGCCACAATAAATTCAAATTCTTTATGATCTTCCGATCCCACACCTTCAATTTCAGGAATCCATGTAAGCAAGTTTATATTTTTATTTTGAATATCTTCAGGTGTTTTTACTGTAGAATCAAAATAATTTCTAACAAAGGCAAAACCTAATCCCATACCGGTTCCAAGTACAATTCCGACTAAAACTATCAACATTCTATTTGGTTTAGAAGGTTTGGTTGCTCGTCTTGCTTGATCTACAATAATTACATTTCCGGGAGTTGATTGTTCATTAATTAAAGCCTCTTGATATTTTTCTTCTACAAGAAGATATAATTTCTCGTAAGCTTCTCTTTCTCTTTGAAGTCTTGCTAAATCAATTGTTCTCTCCGGAAGTTGATTAAATCTTCTTTCATAATTTTTAACAATCTTATCCAATTCATTATAAGAAGCTTTATAGGCATTATATTTAACTTCTTCTTCAAGTTTTTTGAGAGTTAGTTCTTTTATTTCTTCAGGAGAAGATGCGAATATACTTGCTTCATATTTTTCAAGAAGTTTATCAACCTTTTTATTTAAATCAGCTATTTTATCATCATAATATTTGGCAATTTCTTGTTCCTTATTAGTTCTATTAAGATTAGCCATTGCAAGTTCTTTATCAACCGTTAACTTTGCGATAGAAGTTTGATACTGCTCCAATTCTTTTTGAGCTGCAAAATTTTCAATATATTTTTTTATTTCGGGATTTTGTCTATCTAATTCTTCATTATATAATTTAAGTGTAAGCTCTGAAGACATCATTTCAATCTTAGCAGCATTTAACTGCGATTCAAACTCTGATATCAAATCAATCAAAGCCCTAGCTTGTTCATCAAGTACAACAATTCCACCCTGCTCTTGATATTTTTTCACAGCATCTTCAGCTTCACGAAGCTCATTTAACTTATCAACTCTTTGTTCTTCGAGAAAGTTTTTTACTGTAATTAATTGCAGTCTATTATAAGTTAGATTTTGTTGTTTATAAGCTTCTGCATATGAATTAGCTATTAAAGCAGCTTCAAAAGATGAGGGAGATTCAACTGAAATCTCTAAAATATCCAATCCTCTTTTCTGTTCAATGACAGCTATTTTTGATAAAAGTTCTGATAACTGAACAACAGTTTTTACTTCTGAATCCGGGGTTAAATCTAAATCTTGATTAAGTACCCAATAAAAACTATCACGAACACCAATGTTATGAAAAGTGTCAATTAATGATTTAGCTACTTTTTCCCTAATCGTATAGCTTTTCATAATTTCGATTTCATTTGCGATAAATCTGTCACTTCCAAAATCTTGAAATTCGGGCATCAAAGGAGCTTCTAAAATACTTCCTTGAGGTTTACTTAATTTCATAACTGTGGTTGATTTATAAATATTCTGTGCAGTTAAAGCATATAAAACAGAAACTATTAAACCTGCTGCACTAATCAGCAAAATTGGTATAATATTTATCTTAATAAGATTTATATAATCTTTAAGAGAATTTCCTTCCTGCTCTCTATAATTCATTTCGTGGTTGTTCACACTTGCTCCAAAACTTATTTAAATATTAATATTGATAATGATATCATTGCTGATAATATTGATAATGCTACTTGAAGATAATCTTTGAAATAGAATCTTGGACTACCTGGCACAACTAAAACATCGCCGGCTAATAATTCAGGAATTTGTCTGCTGGTTGTAACTAATTCATCTTCCCACATTAAATCTTCGTAATTAAATTTTAGAAGAGTTTGAGTTTTATCTTCGTTTTGTCTATAAATTCTTAATTCATCAAGATGAGCATCATCAGTAGGTCCACCAGCATATGACATCAGATCAGTTGGAGTTGTATAAATAGGTACAATATACCTTCCAGGATATTTGACAAAGCCCCATATTGATACTTTTATATTTAATGTGGTCTCATCTGAATAATCCCAAAAAGCTCCTTGGGATGTTCGCAAATTTGGACTTACGCCAATTTCATAATCTTGAACTTGCGCATTTACAGAGATCACAAATAAAAACAGAAAAATTCCATAAAAAATGTTTTTCATTTTTACCCGAATTTAATTTGAAATGATGAGTTTTCTAAATTTTTTGTTTCTTGTAGAAATTATACTACCTAATATTCCTATAGAAACCGCCCAGATAAACATCAGTAGATTGTTAAATAAAATCAATTTTGTAAAGCTAACATCTAAATTTAATTTAGTCAATAAAAAGAAAATTAAATTATGAAGCAGCGCACAAAAGAAAAAAGCTAAAAGTCCGAGTAAAAACCCATTTAAAATTATCGGAATACGAAGTGATGTATTTGCTGCTCCAACTAATATCATAGTGTTTAAGTTTTCAGAATTACTTTTTATTATAACGTTTTCTGTTACATAAACTAGTGAAAGTCCGGTGATTACAAGTAAAAATGATATTATTACAATAAATATTTTTGATGAATCAATAAAGTATAGAATTCTGCTTAGTATATCAGAATCAAACTGAACTTCATCTATGTAAGGAATCAACAGTAAATTTTTAGAGATATTATTCAGATTATTTTCAGTGAAATTTTTATTCTTAAGTGTAACAATTAGCGAAGCAGGTAAAGGATTAAAATCTAATATATCCTTAAACTCTTCACCATTCTGCTCAATAAAATTTTTAATTGCTTCGTCTTTTGATACATAAGCAATTTTTTCTGTTTCAATTACCTTGTTAACTTTCTGTGATATTTCTTTTAGCTGATTATCATTCAATTCTTGGGTTAAATAGATATGTATATTAAATTGATTTAAAAGGTAATTATCAATTTTGCTGGATAGTATAAATGAGTTGACTGCAACCAACGTAAAGAAAGTTGAAATACAAATCACAAAGACTGCTAAAAAGCTTAACAGTCTTGCATACTTAAAAACCCGCAATGATTCTTTTAAATAGAAAAACATCAGCCTAAAAATTTGATTCGTCAATCCATTTGGATATTTTCCAAATGCCTTCTTTTTTTTCTAAACTTAAATTTACTCTTCCATCAACAAATATAATATCTGTAGGATTAAAAGTAATAGTAAGATTAAAACTTCTAATTATATTTGTTGAGTCGCTGGTAATTGCAACAATATTATTCCAAACCAAGTCGAGCTTTTGAGAATTGCGGAAAAGACCATCAGTTACCTTCATCTCTTCCTCTCTTCCCCAAGAAATATCAACTCCTTGATCATAATCTCTATAAGTAAAAATAAATTCATTCGATAAAAGATTTCCATATATCGTAGTATCTTTAAAAGTATAAGCATATTGAAAATTCTGGAATACTCCGTCGACTGAGGTCTGATCACTTATTAATGAGCCGCTCGAATTTAATTCAGTATCCAACTCAGGTGCAAAAGGATTAACACATGACATTAAAAAAAGGAAAGGAATTATTTGAAATACTTTTTTCAATAGAATCTTCCCTTTAAATCACTCCATGATGAAAAACCTTCAATTCCAATATCTTCCCAGTTTAGAATTACCCAGTAATTTCGTGAATCTAAAATTATTGTAAAAATTGCAGTTCCTCTATATTCGGAAGGAATTGAATTATCGACTGGAGAAATGATAATTCTATAATCATATTGAAAAGTAGCCGAACTTCCTTGAATATTTTGGAATTCGTTAAACAATTCAAGAATAACAGCACTCTCATCATTAACACTTGTTTTAAGATTATTAAAGTACTGCTGTTCAGAACTTCTTTCCCAATTTGATAAAGCCGGATAATTTTGAAGTGATGAAGCATTAGGTATAAAAATGAATTCACTTTCTGTTAATGTTGGATCAATTAAGCACTGCATATAATTTTCAACAATTTTTTCTCTTAGAGAGCTTTTGAGATTATTAAATAATATTTCCGGAGTTGTTGGTGTTACAAACTCAGTTCTTCCGGTGTTTGGATTTTCGGGCTCTCTTGTTTCAAAAACATCACAAGTAGTAACTAATATTAATAAAAAAATTACCAGAAACTTTTTCATAGTGTAAAGAAAATAACTAATCTTTCTGAAAGTTCTTCATCAAAATTATTTCCATCATAATTCCCAAAAATAAATCTAGGTTTGTATCCAAACTTACCGAAATGATCTATGATTTCATCTTTCGAATAGAGCTTTACCGATTCATAAAATTTATCAGTCTTACTGTTTTGAATAAAAATCTCTTTTACTATTCTTTTATTTTTTATCTCTCTCTTCTCTGAAATTCTTATTCCGTTAACTTCCCTTTCAGAACTGGGAATTAAATTCTTTTCCAAATAGAATTGATTAAAATAATCGAATACAAAAAATCCATCTTTCCTTAAAAATTTTGATGAGTTTTTAACAAAAGAAAAGTTTTCTTCATCCGACTCGAAGTAACCAAAACTTGTAAATAAATTACTTATCAAATCAAATTTATTTTTGAAGCATACATTTCTTATATCTGCTCTTAAAAGGAATGCATTATTAAAATCGATTAAGTTTTCTTTTGCTCTAAGTAGGAGAGTTTTGCTTAAATCAAACCCAACTACATTCATAGTTTTATCTGCAAAGATTTGAGAGTGTCTTCCAAAACCGCATGCAGCATCTAAAACCCAGCTTTTCTGTTTTAAATTTGTTTTTGATATTATTAAATCGATGAGTTTATTAGCGTCTGAAATGTTTCTATGATTGTAAACTGTCTGATAAAAATCAGATGCAAACCAATCAACAAACCAATTTTTTGTCATATTGAACTTCGGTTAATTACTGCTCTTCCAATTGTAGCTTCATCTGCAAATTCAAGATCACCTCCAATCGGTAAACCTCTTGCTATTCTTGTAACATTAATTCCCAAAGGCTTAATTCTTTTAGCAAGAAATAAAGAAGTAGCTTCCCCTTCCGTATCGGGATTAAGAGCAAGAATTATTTCATTAATTTTTTCTTTTTCTAATCTGTCGAATAACTCTTTAATTTTCAGAGATTCAGGATCTGTACCGCTAAGTGGAGATAGGACTCCACCCAGAACATGATAAAGTCCATTGTATTCATTTGTTTTTTCAATTGCAATTACATCGCTTGCTTCTTCAACAACACAAATAACAGTTCTATCTCTTTTAACACTTTTACAAATATCACATAAATCATCGGTAGATATATTAAAACAATCCTTACAAAATTTTATTTTTTCTTTTAAGTCCTTTAAAGAATTTAAAAGATTGTTCACATTGTTTATATCACTCTTTAATACATGAAGTGCTAATCTTTGAGCTGTTTTTCTTCCGATACCAGGAAGTTTGCTTAGTTCTTCAATTGCAATTTGTAATGGCTCTGCTATTAACAATATTAGAATCCCGGAATATTTAATCCTGGAGGAATCATTCCTTTAGTTACATTTGCTAATTCTTCTTCAGCCATTTTTCCAGCAGCTTCAAGAGCTTTATTAACTGCGGCAACAACCAAATCTTCCAACATCTCTTTTTCTTCTGGATTAATAACTTCTTGACCAATTTCAATCTTTACAATTTCTTTCTTCCCGTTAGCAGTAACTTTAACAATTCCGCCGCCGCTTTCAGCATCTATAGTTTTATTCCCTAATTCATTTTGAACTCTTTCCATCTCAGCTTGCATTTTCTGAATTTGCTTCATCATGCCGCCCATTCCTTTCATATTCCCTCCAATTATTTTCTTTATTATTTTAAACAGTCAACAAAATTAACAAAATATTATTTCACAAAGAAATTAAATGAAATTTATGCTAAATTTAGAGTTTAATTTAAGAGAACAGAAAAACTATGCTAACTAAATATGGATACAATACACTTGGAGTAATTTCGATTGTAGTGTTTGTTCTTTTTGCACTCGGAATTTTCTTAAGTAATCCTTATATAAAATATACTTTGATTGTAATAGGAGTTTTTCTATTAGTATTTTCACTCAATTTTTTTAGAGATCCGGATAGAACTATTCCGAAGGGAGAAAACATAATTGTTTCTCCAGCTGATGGTAAAGTATTGCTGATTAAAGAGGTGTTACCAAATAGATTTATAGATGAACCCTCCTGGCAGATTTCAGTGTTTATGTCACCATTAAATGTACATGTTAATAGAATACCAATAGATGGTAAAGTAGCTTATGTTAAATATGTTGAAGGTGAATACTTAGTTGCTTATCACGATAAAGCTGATGAAAGAAATGAAAGAAGTGAAATTGGTATTGAAAGTAGTCATGGTAAGGTTTTCTTTACGCAGGTAGCCGGGTATGTTGCAAGACGAATTGTTTATGAATTGAAAGAAGGAGATAATGTTAAAATGGGTGATAGATTTGGTATGATAAAATTCGGCAGCAGAGTTGATGTTATAGTTCCTAAAAAATGGAATATTAAAGTTAAAGAAGGTGATATTGTTACAGCCGGCGAAACCATTCTATATGAGTTATAAATGAGCAAAATAAAATTCTCTCGTTCTTATTTACCTAATTCGGTAACGGCACTTAATGTTTTCTGTGGATTTGCATCAATCGTATTTGCTTCTCAAGGTGATTTCTACTTAAGTGCTATATTAATTTTTCTAGCAGCCTTTTTTGATTTAATTGACGGTTTGATTGCAAGAATGATCGGAACATCAAGTCAATTTGGTGTTGAATTAGATTCTCTTTCAGATGTGGTAAGTTTTGGAGCTGCTCCTGCTTATTTATTATACAGCATAAATCTATATCAGATTGATTATTTAGGAATTGTATTCAGTTCATTCCTTTTAATATTCGGAGCCTTAAGACTGGCAAGATTCAACAGCCAAATTGTTGATATAAATACAAAAGCTGATTTCAAAGGCTTACCGATTCCAATTTCTGCATCAGTTGTTGGTTCATTAATAATTACGTTTCCTGAAGAGGTTCTAAAAAATGAAGAGATAACAAACTATCTCATAATGTTAATTATTTCTCTTTCTTATTTGATGGTTTGCAATATAAAATATGATGCTCTTCCCAAACCAAAAATTGAAGTTATAAAAAAGCGTCCAGTATTCTTTTTGTTTGTCTTAGTTGGATTAATATTTTTGATTGCAACAAGCGGTAAAGGAGCATTTTATATATTTATTTCATTTGTCCTTTTTGGTATTTTGCGTCATGTTTATTATCAAGTTTTTCAGCAGAAAGAAAAATTCCCAAATAAATCTAATTAATGAAATTAAACAAAGGTGCATAATTGTATAAGGCTACGGTAATTGTAAAAAGAAGACCTAAAATTTTAGATCCACAAGGAAAAGCTGCCGAACAAGGTGCTAAACTGCTTGGATTTAATAATGTAAGCAAAACTAGAATTGGAAAGTATATCGAATTTTTTGTGAATACTCCAACTCTTGAAGAAGCTGAAAAAGAAGTTAAGGAGTATTCGGAAAAACTTTTATCAAATCCAATTATGGAAGATTTTGAATTTAAAATTGAGAAAGCCTAATGAAACCTAAATTTGGAGTAGTTGTTTTCCCAGGTTCAAATTGCGATCATGATGCATACTTTGCAGTAAAAAAGATTTTAGGTTATGATGCTGAGTTTTTGTGGCATAAAGAAACTGATTTGAAAAACTCTGATGTAATTATACTTCCAGGCGGATTTTCATACGGAGATTATCTTAGAACCGGTTCTATTGCCCGCTTCTCCCCTATTATGAATTCTGTTATTGATTTTGCTAATAAAGGGGGTTATGTTATTGGAATATGTAATGGTTTTCAAATTTTATTGGAAGCAGGTTTATTGCCAGGAGCAATGCAGCAAAATGAATCGTTAAAATTTATTTGTGAAGATGTTTATTTATCTGTAAAGAATAAAGATACTGTTTTTACCAAATCAATTGATACAGAAATTCTAAAAATTCCGATAGCACATGGTGAAGGAAATTATTTTGCAGATGATGATACATTAAAGGAATTAGAAGATAATGAACAGATAGTTTTCCAATATTCTTCACAAGATAATAATATTGATAAAAAATATAATCCCAATGGTTCATTATTAAATATTGCCGGTATTGTTAACAAAAGAAAAAATGTACTAGGTATGATGCCCCATCCGGAACGAAGCTGTGATCCGATTTTAAGGAAAACCGATGGACAAAAGATTTTTAAATCAATAGCAGAAAATATTTTTAATTAAGGAGTTAAAATGTTTGGAAATATAGGTGCTTGGGAAATAATAGTAATTGTTCTTGTAATTTTGATTTTCTTTGGTGCTAAAAAAATTCCTGAACTTGCTCAAGGAATCGGCAAGGGTATGAAGGAATTTAAAAAAGCAATTAAAGATGTTGAAGATGACATCAAAGTAACCGATAACGATAAGAAAGATTCAACTAAAGATAAATCTTAAAAGGTAGATCATATTGGTTTTATACAGAGATCACGATGAAAAATTAGATTTACTAAAAGCTGGTAAACTAAGCTTATTAGAAAATGTAAAAGAGTTCTTAAAAAGAATTGATGCAAACAAAGATATAAATGCATTTAATTTTGTTTTTGAAAAAGATGCTTTAGAATCTGCCGAAATTATTCAAGAAAAAATTAAAAGCGGTAAATTCGGTAAACTAGCCGGAATGGTTATTGCCATTAAAGATGTGCTTTCAATTCAGAACAAACCACTTACCTGCTCTTCAAAAATTTTAGAAAATTTCCATTCTGTTTATACTGCAACTGCAGTTCAAAAATTAATTAATGAAGATGCAGTTATTATCGGTAAAACAAGCTGTGATGAATTTGCAATGGGTTCATCCAATGAAAACTCTGCCTTTGGTCCGGTTAAAAATCCAATTGATAAAACAAGAGTTCCCGGTGGTTCAAGCGGAGGATCAGCAGCAGCTTTAGCAGCAAATCTTTGTGATGCTTCAATAGGAACAGATACCGGTGGATCAATCAGACAGCCTGCAGCTTTTACCGGACTTATTGGATTAAAACCAACTTATGGAAGAGTTTCTAGATTTGGTTTAACTGCTTATGCTTCATCGTTTGATTCTATCGGTCCTTTTGCTAAAAATTCCTCCGATCTACCAAAAATTATGGATGTATTATCTGGACAAGACTTAAATGATTCAACAAGCATATCTTCTTCATCAATTATTGATGAAGATATTTCGAAAATTAAAATAGGTGTACCTAAAGAATTTTTTGCTGCAGGATTGGATACTGAAATTAAATCTAGAATTGATCAAATAATTTCGATTCTTGAGAAAAATTTTGAAATTGTTGAGATTGAACTCCCTAATACTAAATATTCAATAGCTGCTTATTATATCTTAACTACTGCTGAGGCTTCATCAAATCTATCCAGATATGATGGAGTTAGATATGGTCATCGCTCAAAATCAAATATTAATCTGCAGGATCTCTACGAATCATCAAGATCAGAAGGTTTTGGTGATGAAGTGAAAAGAAGAATTATGCTGGGGACTTATGTTCTTTCAGCAGGATATTATGATGCTTATTATCGTAAAGCTCAGAAAGTTAGAAGAATAATTAAAAATGATTTTGAGAAAGCATTTGATAAGGTTGATTTAATTCTTTCTCCTACTACCCCAACGACTGCCTTTAAGATAGGAGAAAAAACAGATGATCCGCTTTCAATGTACTTAAATGATATATATACTACTCCAGCCAATTTAGTGGGTATACCTGCAATATCAATTCCAATTGGAAATGATTCTAATAATCTCCCAATTGGTTTACAATTTATGGCTAATATATTTGAAGAATCAAAATTAATAGCTGTTTCAAAGTTTATAGAAAATAATTTGGTAAAAAAGTAAAAAGCATTTTATAACTCTTTTTAATAGTTTAGTAAATAGTGATTAAAAATAATTAAAGGAATTCTGATGAGTATACTACTCGATAAAAAAACAAAAGTCATAGTTCAAGGAATTACGGGAAGTGAAGGTTCGTTCCATGCTTCTCAGATGATTGAATACGGCACTAACGTTGTCGGCGGTGTAACTCCCGGCAAAGGCGGAACTAAATTTAATAAACTCCCAATTTTTAATACTGTTGAAGATGCCGTTAAAGAGACAAAAGCAACAGCTTCGGCAATATTTGTTCCCCCGCCGTTTGCAGCTGATGCAATATTAGAAGCTGCAAATGCTGGAATTAAATTAATCGTTTGTATTACCGAAGGTATTCCCGCAAATGATATGGTTAATGTTTACAATGCAATTAAAGGTAAAGGGATTACTCTTATTGGTCCTAACTGTCCCGGAATCATTTCTCCCGGTAAAGCTAAAATCGGAATTATGCCCGGCTTTATTCATAAAAAAGGAAAGATTGGTGTCGTATCAAGAAGCGGAACCTTAACTTATGAGGCAGTAAAACAATTATCAGATTTGAAGATTGGTCAATCTACCTGCGTTGGTATTGGCGGCGATCCTGTTATCGGTTCACAGTTTATAGATATCATCAAACATTTTAATGAAGATCCTGATACGGAAGGCATTATAATGATTGGTGAAATTGGCGGTTCTGCAGAAGAAGAAGCAGCAGCTTTTATAAAGAAAAATGTAACCAAACCAGTTGTAGGATTTATAGCAGGAAGAACAGCACCTCCCGGAAGAAGAATGGGACATGCCGGAGCTATTATTTCAGGTGGTAAAGGTACAGCTTCAGAAAAAATGAAAGCTATGAAAAAAGCCGGAATTCATGTGGTTGAATCCCCTGCTGAAATTGGTGTTACAATGAAAAAAGCTTTGGAAGCAGTTAAATCAAAATAAAATTAGTAGAAAATTATTATAGCTGACTATTACTCGTTTAGTAGTCAGCTATTTTTATGTTTGAACAAATTATAAATGGAGGATAATAAATTGAGTAACAGAACGCTTGCAATTCTTAAACCGGATTGTGTTAGAAAAAATTTAGCTGGTACAGTAATTAAACAAATTCAAGAAGCAGGCTTTAAAGTTTTAGCTTTGAAGATGACTAAACTAACTGAAGATTCTGCTAAAGGATTTTATGAAGTTCATAAAGAAAGACCATTCTTTTCAGAATTAGTTGAATTCATGACGTCAGGACCTTGTATTCCAATTGCTTTAGAAAAAGATAACGCAGTTGCTGAATTCAGAAAACTAATCGGTGCTACAAATCCAAAAGAAGCTGAAGAAGGGACAATAAGAAGATTATATGCTGATTCAATTGGGGAAAATATAGTTCACGGATCTGATTCAGATGAAAATGCAGCTAAGGAGATTTCTCATTTCTTCAGTAGAAAAGAAATTTTAGAGAATAACGGTTTTTAATGTCACTCAAAATCTGGAAGAAATTAAGTACAAAATTAATTGCAAGGAATGACTATTGGTCATACTTTTTAGATAAGTTTGAAATTGAAGAGAAACAAGGTGGCGAATATCATTATGTTCATACGCTTGGTTCTACAATGGTCATTCCAATTACTTCCGACAATAAAATAATTTTGACAAATCAATTCAGATATTTACACCAAAGAGAAAGTCTTGAATTCCCTTGCGGATCGGTTGAAGCAAATTTGTCTTTTGAAGAAAATGCCAGAAAAGAATTGCGAGAAGAGACAGGATTTGATGCAGAAGAATTGATTTATATTGGTGAATTTGCGCCTTACTCAGGTGTTAGTGATGAGATGTGTTATGTCTATTTGGGAACAGGATTATTCGAATCCCCTCTCCCCCATGATGAAACGGAAGAGATAAATATTTCATTTCATACATTTAATGAAATAGAAGATTTATTACAAAAAAATGTAATTTGGGATGGGATGACATTTGCTGCTTGGCAGTTAGCTGTAAATAAATTAAGGGAAATGATTAAATGAAAAATCTAATTATATTTTTATTATTATTTGCTTCAGTAATATCTGCACAATCATCAAAAGTTTTAAGCGGTGCTGATGTATTACTGAAAGACAGTCTGCATTTAATCGAAAATAAAAACATCGGAATAATTACTAATCATACCGGGATTTTATCAAACTCCGTTCACATTGTTGATACATTAAATTCATTAGAGAATGTAAATGTAGTTGTTTTATTCGGACCTGAACATGGAATTAGAGGAGATGCTCCCGATGGTCAAACTATAACAGACGGAAAGGATAGCAAAACCGGAATTCAAGTTTATTCACTTTACGGAAAAACTAGAAAACCAACTCCGGAAATGTTGAAGAATGTAGATTTATTAATATTTGATATACAGGATATTGGTGCTCGTTATTATACTTACATTTCAACAATGTACTTTGCAATTCAATCTGCTGCCGAAAATAATATTCCTATTCTAATCTTAGATAGACCAAATCCAATAAATGGTATACGGGTTGAAGGGCCATTGACAGCAGACAATTTTCAATCATTTGTGGCAATTGCAAAAATTCCAATTGTACATGGAATGACAGTTGGTGAATTAGCAAGATTATTTAACGAGGAAAACTTTATCAAAACTGAAAGAAGAGCTGAGTTAAATATTATAAAAATGGAGAATTGGAAAAGGGAAATGTATTTTGATGAAACCGGATTACCTTGGATTAAACCTTCTCCAAACATGCCTTTCTTAGAAACCGCTTTAGTTTATCCCGGATTATGTTTAATTGAAGGGACAAATGTTTCAGAAGGAAGAGGAACTCAAAATCCATTTTTGCAAATCGGAGCTCCATATATTGATCAAAAAAAATTAATAGAAAAACTTGATTCCTATAATTTAGAAGGAATCAAATATAATTCTATAGAATATACACCCATTGAAATACCAAACATGTCTTCTAAACCAAAACATGAAGGAAAAATCTGCAACGGAATTGAATTGCAGATTACTGACCGAAACAACTTTGATGCATTGAAATTTGGAATTATTTTGATTCATTCAATCATGCATTTGCATCCTGATGATTTCGAATTTAGGAAAGGAAGTATTGACAGACTTTCAGGTTCGGAAAACCTAAGAACAATGCTTACAAAAGGATTTTCCCCGGAACAAATATTTAATACATGGCAGAATGAATTAGAAGAATTCAAACTGCTTAGAAAAAAATACTTAATCTATAATTGAGGAATAAATGAAGAAATACCTATTAATATTAATACTTATTGCAATTGCAGCATGCAGCAGTAATGAAAGTGAAAGTAAGAGTGAGAATAAGGATTCCAACGAAGTATATACTGAAGCTGTTGAACAGCCGGTTATTCTTTCTTATAGTTATACAAAAGGACAGAAATTTTCTTACAGATTGACAACAATTTCTGAAACAAAGCAGCAGATTGTTGCGGATACAACAATTGCTACAGAAATGGACCAAACTGTAAAATACGAGCTTGGATTGACTGTAGATAATGTTGATTCACTTGGAAATACCGAAATAAGCATGGTTGTAAATTCAGTATCACTTAAATCATCTATGAATGGAGAAGTAATTGAATATGATTCTAAAAAATCACCGGAAATTGGAAACGATAATTCAATAATTGATTACAGAGTAATGTTAAATAAACCTTTCCAAATAAAAATAAACAATACCGGTGAAGTTACCGATGTTTCAAATGTTACTTCTATTGTTAATAAATTTATTGACCATCAATTTCAAGGTCAGCCGTTAAAACCTGAACAGAAAAAAGAAGTAGAAGAGCGTTTAAAAACAGGAATGATTATGCCGGTTGCTCAACAATTATTTAAAGTAATGCCGAATAAAGAAGTTAATAAGGATTCTACATGGACAAGAAGTTATAAATCCCCTTTTGCAGTATTTGAAATTGACAACAATATTACTTTTAAGGTTGCGGGATTCAATAAGGATAATAATTCTGTAAAGATTGATATGAATTTAACTTCAGTTTCCAGCGGTCAAACTGAGGCAACCGAAAATGGAGTTAATTATAAATTCCAAAAACCTGTGATTAATGGTAAAGGTACAATCGATTTTGATTATGAAAATTGTTTAATCAATAAATCAGAAACTGAGACAAACATTTCAATTTCACTATCTATGGAAGGTAAAACTTCTGATAATCAAACTAGTATTGTTACAAGAAAAGATTCTACAAAGAATATAAATATTGTAGAAAGAATATAATTCAAATAGAAGAATAATCCCGCAAACAAAAATTTGCGGGATTACTTTATAAATTCTCTATTGCCTCAACAACTATTTTAGCCCCGTCAACTTTTACAACTTTAATTTCTACACCATGAGAAATAAACTCTCCGGCTGTAACAACATCATATCTTTTATTATTAATAATAGCTGTTCCGCTTGGTCTTAAGTCAGTTAAACATTTACCTGTCTTGCCGAAAATTTCTTGAAAATCTGGAGCTGAACTATAACCTGAAGTAGTTATTATATTATCTTTAAGAATCAGAGTATTCCACGAAGAACTTTTCGGTAAAAATTTTGATAGCAAGAATACCATAAATATGGTAGCAACAAAAGTTAATGCAAGTTGAATTATGGCCATAGAAATCATATTGCTGTCAACTAAAGGAAAATCTGCAATAAGACCCAAAAACAATCCGGCTACCATCAATAAAATTCCGGCAATTTCAAATAATCCGAATCCAGGTACAACAAAAATACCAATAATTACAAGTATAACTCCGGCAATAAACAATATAATTTCTATAACGGAAGCTAACTCAAGAATATAACCTGTGCCAAAGAAAAGAGCTAATGCAATAAGAGCAGCAGTGCCAGGTAGTCCCCAGCCTGGTGTTTTGATCTCTGTAAATAAACCTAAAAGTCCTATCATAATTAATAATGATGAAATAATAGGATTATTGATAAATCTAACTATACTTTCAGCCCAATTTTCATCCAGATTAATAACTTCAGCATCCTCCAATCCATTAGCAATAAGAACATTATCAAATGAATTAATTATCGTATCGGCAATTCCCCATTTAACAGCTTCTTCTGAGGTTAGAGTAACTAGTTTTGTGCTGTCAACTAAACCTTCAATGACCACAGTTTCATCTACCATAGCTTCTGCTACATCTGTTGGTCTGCCGGTTTTTTCTGCTGTAGCTCTCATTTCAGAACGCATATAAGATTGATATTTCTCAGCTTGCTTTTGTCCAGCTTGATCTACAACCGTTGAAGCACCAATTGATGCTCCAGGTACCATTATAATTTGCTCGCACGAGAGAGATATTAATGCTCCTGCTGAAATCGCACGTTTGTCAATAAAGGCAATTGTTTTTACTTTGCTGTCTAAAATTGCATCTTTAATTTGTGTAGCTGCATCAACTCTTCCGCCAAATGTATTAATTTCAAAAATTATTGCATCTGCAAGATTCGTTTCAGCTTCAGAAATTACTCTTTTTACATAAGGAGCCAACCCAAGGTCAATATCTCCTTCTATGTAAGCGTGATACACCTTTTTATCCTGTGCAGACAAAGAGATTAAAAAAATTACTGCCAACAATATTAATTTTTTCATGGTTTTAATTTCTTTTTTATTTGATACAGAATTTAACACTTTAAATGAATAAAAGATTCTGAAATTCTTTTACTTTATTTTAGAAATGATAAATATTCCCGGAAAATTATTTCCGGGAATAAAAATAATTATCTGGTGAGAATTAAATGACCGAGTTTATCTCTTTTGGTGAGTAAATATCTTTCATTATTTTCATTTGGAGATATTTCAATTGGAATTCGTTCAACTATTTCCATTCCATATCCCTTCAATCCAATAATTTTTTTAGGATTGTTAGTTAATAATCGAATCTTCTTTAATCCAAAATCACTAATAATCTGTGCTCCAATTCCATAATCTCTTAGATCAGCTTTGAATCCTAATTCTTCATTAGCTTCAACCGTATCTTTTCCAAGTTCTTGAAGTTTATAGGCTTTGATTTTGTTTGTCAAACCAATTCCTCTTCCTTCTTGGCGCATATAAACTAATAATCCGTTTCCTTCTTCTTCAATCTTTTCTAAAGCATAATATAATTGATCATGGCAATCGCATCTTAAAGAGTGAAAAACATCTCCTGTAAAGCATTCGCTGTGCACACGAACTAAAGTTGGTTTTTCAGGATCAATAATTCCTTTTGATAAAACCACATGCTCTTTATTGTCTAAAATGCTTCTGTAAATATGAAGTTTAAACTCACCGATTTTAGTAGGGAAAAATATTTCCTCAACCTTTTCTATTAGTCTTTCTTGTTTCGATCTGTACTTAATAAGTTCAGTTATAGCAAGAATTTTAAGATCAAATTTTTCAGCAATTTCTTCAAGATCAGGAACTCTTGCCATTGTACCGTCATCGTTAAGTATTTCACATAAAACACCAACTGGATTTAATCCAGCTAAATTGCACAAATCAATAACAGCTTCGGTATGTCCCGCTCTTCTAAGGACACCTTCTTCCATTGCTCTTAAAGGAAAAATATGTCCGGGTTTTGCGAAATCATTTGGTTTGGAATTTGGGTCAGCTAATTTCTTAATAGTTATTGATCTATCGCTTGCAGAAATTCCGGTTGTAGTTCCATGCAGTGCATCAACAGTAACAGTAAACTGTGTTCCGTGAATTGCAGTATTTGAATCGACCATCATATTAAGTTTTAATTCGTTCATTCTTTTTTGAGTCATTGGGACACAAATCATACCTCTGCCGTGTTTAGCCATAAAATTAACTACTTCAGGAGAAGCAAATTCGGCAGCACAAACAAAGTCACCTTCGTTTTCTCTATCTTCTTCATCAACAACAATAATTATTTTACCGTTTTTAATATCCTCAACGGCTTCTTCTACAGAACAAAACATCTATTTTGCCTTTTCTTCTTTTGGTCTTAAAACATTTGCAATAGCTGATTTTTCAAATTTCATTTTAACATTATTTCCAACATCAAGAAGTACAGTTTTGTCTTCCATTCCCGCAACTGTAGCATGAAGTCCGCCGCTTGTAACAACTTTATCACCTTTTTGAACATCACCAAGCATTTTGTCTCTTTCTTTTGCTCTTTTCTGCTGAGGTCTAATAATCATAAAATAGAAAATCACAAAGATTAAACCGAACATTATGAGTGTACTTACTAAACTTCCACCGCCGCTAGAACCATCTGCCGGGGGGGCCATTAATAATAATTGATATAGCATTTATGCCTCCTTTAAGGATTGTACGTTTTTTGATAATTTATTTACAATTAAACTTTTCCATTCTGTAAAAGTACCTTCAATAATTTTTTCTCTTGCAGTTCTAACTAGGTTTAAATAAAATCTTAAATTGTGAATAGTTGCCAATTCATAAGCAAGAATTTCTTTTGCATTAAAGAGATGTCGTAAATATGCTCTTGTATGATTTTTACATGTATAACAATCACATTCGGAATCAATTGGTTCAAAATCATCTTTATATGCTGCATTCCTCATAGATACAATTCCTTGTGATGTAAATAGATATGCATTTCTCGCATTTCTAGTAGGCATCACACAATCAAACATATCAACTCCTCTTTCAATAGATTCAAGAATATTTTCCGGTCTGCCAACTCCCATTAAATATCTTGGTTTATTTTGAGGGATTACATCATCCAGCATTTCACATATTTTATACATTTCTTCTGCAGGTTCACCGACAGCTAAACCACCAATTGAATAACCATCAAATCCAATTTGAATCAATTCTTTAGCTGACTGTTCTCTTAAATCTAGGTAAGTACTTCCTTGAATTATACCAAATAAAAATTGATTATGTCCATACAGAGGAACAGAATTTTCAAAAGCTTCTTTATTTAAATAGGCCCATTCTGTTGTAAGTTCCTTTGATTTTTTTGCATAATCATAATCACAAGGATAAGGAGTACATTCATCTAAAGGCATAATTATATCTGCACCAATTGACCTTTGGATTTGTATAACTTTTTCCGGAGTAAAATAGTGCTTCGATCCATCAAGATGAGATTTAAATTCGACACCATCCTTTTTCAACTTTCTTAATTCGGATAAACTATAAACCTGGAATCCGCCGCTGTCGGTTAGAATTGGTCTATCCCAATTCATAAATCCATGAAGTCCACCCGCTTTTTCTAAAATTTCTGTCCCAGGTCTTAGATATAAATGATAGGTATTTCCTAAAATTATATCAGGATTAACTTCTTCTTTTAATGCTTTTTGTGTAACTGATTTTACCGTACCTTGTGTACCAACAGGCATAAAAATAGGAGTTTGAATCTCACCATGATCGGTTTTAATTACACCGGCTCTGGCTTTTGATTTATTATCTTTTTGAAGTACTTTAAAATCCACTTGAGAATCTAATATTATAAAGATTTTAAAAATACTTTAATTATTAGAGATGTTCCATATAATAATTGGATTGCATTAAACATCAATGAATAATGATTTATCAAATCCTTTTGGAATTGTGCACGAATCCTTTTTTCCGAAAAATTTATACCTATTTTCGGCAATTAATTTATAAACATAATCAGTAAAAGGTTTTGGAAGAAACTTAAAATATCCTATAATTTTACAAGGAAATTGAAGTTCTTTTGAGATTTCAAAGACAGCTTTACTTTTTGTGTAAATCTGATTATCGCTTAAATAGATAACAGAATCATATTCATTTGATTTAAGAATTTCTGGAGGCAATTTACTTTTAGCAAAATTGCTTTGAAGGGGGGCGAATTTTATATTTTTCTTCTTATTTGTCTGAATTACTTGTCTAACAAAAAAATTGCAAAGGTTGCATACTCCATCATAGAAAATAATTTTATCATTCATTGTTTATTTTGATTTTGTAGATTCCTTTTAAAATCTCAATTTTTTCAGAAATATCACTTTCAGAAATCATTCTGCATTCAAATCTACCATTTTTCAGATTTGGATTTTTATCTAAATATTCTTGCCACAAATAAAATGACCCTTCAAGAACAAGATAAGATTCTCCGTCATCTGTAAAATATGTATTTCCTTCTTTTAATTTTCTTGTAAACACTGTTATTGGTTTTATGCTCCTAATCCCGGCTTTATCAGCCAAGATTAGGAGACAAATTTATTTTATTAGGCAACTACAAGGTTTTCTTCTCTTTCAATTTTAAAACCATTATTTGCCCAGTTGGAGTATCCACCGGTTAGATTTATTACATTCTTAAATCCTTTAGAGAGTAATAAACTTGCCGCAATACTTGATCTATCTCCACTTACACAATGTACCACAACATCTTTATCTTTTGGAATTGTATCTAAATTATCAAATAAATATCCGACATGAATATTAATAGCATTTTGCAGATGACCGGCATTAAATTCAGCATATCCTCTCACATCAAGAACCTGAATGTTGTTTTCATTTAATCTGTTTTGTAAATCACTGCAGGTAATTTGGTTAACAGTTTCAAGTTCATGACCGGCATTTGCCCAGCCGTCAATATCACTAAGATAACCGGCAATATTATCCAGACCAATTCTAATTAACTGTTTAGTCAATTCTTCAATTCTATGATCATGAGCAACTAAAACGAATGGTTTTTCATAATCTAAAATCCAACCGGCCCAAGTTGAAAAAGCTGAATTATCTTGAATATTTATTGATCCGGGTACATGTCCCCCGGCAAAGGATAATTTATTTCTAGTATCAATAATTGTGATATTTTCTTTCACAGCATTATCAAACTGCGCTAGAGTATATCTTGCCGGTCTAGGAATGCCACCTAAAATTGCTGGACCTACTTTATTAAGTTTTTTCATCATTGCAAAATATTTTGGAGGTTCAGGCTGTCCATCTAATAATGTATCTACAAATTTCTCTTCATCATCAATTTGGAATGCCCAATTGACTAATTTTTCATATCCAACAGTTGAGCTTGGTACTGCTCCCAGAGCTTTTCCGCATGCTGAACCTGCTCCATGTCCAGGCCATACTTGAACATAATCAGGCAAAGCTTTGAATTTATTTAATGATTGAAACATTTGTTTTGCACCGACAATTCTTGTTCCTTCAATACCGGCGGCTTTTTCTAAAAGATCAGGGCGACCAATATCACCAACAAAAACAAAATCTCCAGTAAAAATCATTATTGGTTTATTTGATGCAGCTGTATCTGTAAGTAAAAAGCTGATATGTTCAGGAGTATGTCCGGGAGTATGAAGGACTTCAAATTTTAGGTTACCAACTTTAAATACCGAACCATCTTTTAATCCGGTATGTGAGAATTGGTATTCCCAATCTTTGCCACCTTCATCACTTAAAAGAATTTCCGCATTTGTTACAGCAGCTAATTCTCTTGTACCGCTTAAAAAATCAGCATGAATATGTGTTTCGGTTATTTTCGTAATTTTTAATTTTTCTCTCTCTGCAATCTCAAGATAAACATCGATATCTCTTCTCGGATCAATAACAATAGCTTCTCCGGTTTTTTGACAACCAATCAAATAGCTTGCCTGTGCAAGACCTTTTTCATATATATTTTGAAAAAACATTTTTATCATCTCCCCTATTAATAATCACTTTCAATTTCACCATGCCAATCGATAATTCCACCGGCAAGATTATACACTTTCTCGAATCCCATTTGAGCCATCATTAAACCAGCATGATAGCTTCTGTTGCCGCTTCTGCAATAAACATAATAGGATTTCGATTTGTCTAGTGTTTCAATATCTTTTTGAAAAGTAGGACTCATAATATCAATTAATTGAGAGTTTGGAATTCTAGCTTCCGAATTCTCTCCTGCTGTTCTTACATCTATAAGAACCGCATTTTCATCTTTTGAATATTGATCTTGAAACGATTGCGAATCAAGATTTACTACACCTTTCTTTTGTCCGAACATTGTGTTAAGTATCCCCATTTATTCCTCTGTTTATTTATAAACTTTTTGAAAATTCTTTTAATAATATGTAAAAACCCATTGCCAAAACAAACCAACCGAATGCAGGTTTTAATTTGGCTCCACTAATAAACTTTGTCAAGTAGCTTCCTAAAATTATACCGGCAATTGTTATTACAGAAATTGATGAAAGGAAAAACCAATCAATCTCAAAATTTGAAAGATCACCAAGAAAACCGATTAATGATTTAGCGGCAATTATAAGGAGCGAAGTCCCGACAGCAACTTTCATGGGCAATTTGGCAAAAATTACTAAAGCCGGAATAATTAAAAATCCACCCCCAGCTCCTACTAAACCGGTCAACACTCCTACTATAAATCCTTCTAATGTAATTAAAGGATAATTGAAAGACTGGATTCCCTCAAGTTCACTTGCTTTATGTTTTCTGATCATCGAAATAGATGAAGCAAGCATTAATACAGCGAATAAAGTCATTACAAAAAATGATTTGGAAACTTCAAATTCACCAATGCTGAAAATCTGATCAGGTATCCAAGGAAGTATAAATTTTCTTGTAATAAAAACAGCAATAAAAGCCGGAATTGCAAAAACTATTGCAGCTTTATAGTCAACAAGCTTTTGCTTCATATAAGATAAAGAACCGGCTAGCGCAGTTAAACCAACAATAAAAAGTGAATATGCAGTTGAGATTATCGGATCTAAACCAAATAAGTATACTAGAACAGGAACAGTTAAGATTGATCCACCACCACCGATTAACCCAAGTGTTAATCCAATAAATACAGCACCTATGTATCCTAAAATTTCCAAACTATTTCCAAATTTTTAATGGATATGATGTGCTATTATACAAAAAGGATTCAAGGTTTTATTTAGATGCGTCAATCTTCAATTAAATCATTTGGATCAACAAATACTTTTACCAAATCGATTTTGGTTTTATCGGCATAAAGTACTTGTATTTTGTATGGTGGAATTTCTATAAATTCACCTCGAGTTGGAATTCTTCCAATATGTGTTATAATAAAACCACCGATTGTTTCATAATCCCCTTCAGGGATATTCAATTCAAATTCTTCGTTAATTCTGTCTATTTCTACTCTTCCGGAAATTACATAACTGTTATCATCAATTTTCTTTAGAACCTCTTCTTCTTCATCATATTCATCTCTAATTTCGCCGAGCATTTCTTCTATAATATCTTCAACGGTAACTAATCCAGCAGTCCCGCCAAACTCATCAACTACAATTGCAATCGATAATCTCTTCTCAAGAAGTTCATTTAATGTTTCAAGTGTCTTTTTAGTCTCCGGTACAAAAACAACTTCACGCATTACTGATTTCAATGATTCAGGCGATTTAAACATATCATAAGTAAGTACAATACCTTTTATATTATCAAGACTTTCCTCAAAAACCGGAATTTTAGAGTAACCGGATTCAATAAATGTATTTATCACTTCATCTATTGAACTGTTAATTTCTACTCCAACAATATCTGTTCTTGGAGTCATTGCTTCATAAACTTTTTGTTCTCCAAGTTCAAATACTTTATTTATAACATCAGAATCATCCTCATCAACATTTCCCGCTTCCGAGCTTTCATCTAATAAACTCTGCATATCTTCTTTTCCAAAAAGATAGGAAATATGTTCTTCATTTTGGTTTTCAGATCGAGTTAAAATTGCAGAAATTGATGAAGTAATTTTCACTAAAGGATAGAGTATAATTGAAATAAATCTAATAGGAATTACAGAAAGCATAATAACAGTATCTGCAAATTCCCTTGCAAAATACTTAGGAATAAGTTCACCAAAAAGTAAAATAGCTACGGTAGAAACCAGCAGAATTTCACCTTCACTTAAAGCAAAAGCTGAATAAAGAAAAAGAGTTGATATAGAAGCAAACGCAATATTAATAATGTTATTCATAATTAATATTGTTGAAAAAAAGTATTGAGGATGCTTTAAGAAGAATAAGGCTTTTTTTGCAGCCAGATTATTTTTGCGTGCTCTAATTTCAATTTTTATTTTGTTTGAAACTACAAATGCTAGTTCAGCTGCAGACGAAAATGCACTGAATATTAATAATGCGATTAATCCTAGTAAGTCGAGAAACATTTCAGTATGTTTTTTCTATATGGATTGATTGTATAAAGTTAAGAAGCTTTTCACCGTTGTAATCAAATTCAAATAATGCATCTATTTTTTGATCTTGATCTAAAGTTGGTACCAACGATAATCCTTTAAGTGTTGAGATGGCAAATGATCTTGATGTGATATCGTCATTATTCCATCTTACTATCGGTTTAATTCTGTAAATCTCTTTCTCATCTTGATAAATTTTTATTTCTGTCAATTCGATTTCATCCAATCTTATATCATCTGTTTTTAATAAGCTGAATTCGCCGGTGATATTAAATCTTGGTTCAGTGTTTGGCATTAGATTTATCCATGCAAATACTCTTTTCACATTCACATTAATATCATTTTCAAATAACGGTTTCTTTTCAATGGATAAATCTTTTACGGTTTCTTTTTCGGATGAACATGAAACCAGTAATAAAATCAGTATTGTAAATAAATATTTATAAAGATTTTTCATGGTAAATAAGATAATAAATAACTATTCCATAAATAAAAATATTTATTATCGATGGAATATCCTTCAATAATATTTCTAACGAATTTTCACCATTTTTCTCTTTATGGATTAAATACAAGTATCTGAAAATACCATAAATAACAAAAATAGTTGTAAAGACTAGGTTTTCAGTATGGAAATAATTAACTGTTCTTTCTGCTACGGAATAAAGTGAATAAGAGATAATTATACCTCCGGCACTAACAGCCAGAAATAAATCGAGCAACTTGAGATTATAATCTTTAAGTACAATTCTAGTATTATTTTCATTTTCATAAATAATAAACTCAGCCCTTCTTTTAGCAACTGCAAGAAATAATGATAGAAATAAAGTAGTTAAAATTAACCATGATGAAAGAGGGACAGTAATTACCAATGCACCGGAAATTACTCTAAGCATAAATCCAATTGATACTGAGAGTAAATCAACAATTACAATTTTTTTAAGTAAAAGAGAATATGAAATATTTAATAAAATATAGCCAAGCAAAACTGAATTGAATTGAAGATTTAAGACAAAAAATGATACTGCGGTTAGAATAATTAAAATAAAGATTATTACTACAGCTTTGGATCTTGAAATTTTACCTGATGCAATCGGTCTAAATTTTTTAATTTGGTGAAGTTTATCTTTCCCCGCATCAATCAAATCATTAAAAACATAAACCAGGCTTGATGCAATCGAAAAGAAAACAAACGCAAAAAGGACTTCAACTAAGAAGTCCTTATTCATTAAATTTTTAGAAAAAACAAGAGGGACAAAAACAAAAACATTTTTTGTCCAATGAGAAACTCTTAATAATTTGATTATCTCTTTCATTTAGAAAACAGCAGTTTCCTCGTAAACACCAAACGGAACTTTTAATGTATCAATCATTTCACCCAAAGTGCAGTAATTCTCTGCTGCTTCAATTAGAATAGGCATTAAGTTCTGATTATTTTCAGCAGCATATTTTAATTTCCTTAATGATTCTTCAACTGCTTCATTGTTTCTTCTGGATTTTAATGCTGCTAATTTTTCTTTCTGCTTTTTCTCAACTTCTGGTGATACTTGTAAAATTGGGATATCAATTTTTTCATCCTCTTCAACAAATTCATTTACGCCGACTACAAATTTCTCCTTTTTCTCAAGTTCAAGTTGATATCTATATGCAGCATCGGCTATTTCTCTTTGAAAATATCCGGCTTCAATTGCTGGAATAACTCCACCTAAGGAATCAATCTCATCAAAAATTCTGTTTGCTCCCTCTTCCATTTTATCGGTTAAAGATTCTACAAAATAACTTCCACCTAACGGATCAACAGTATTTATAACACCAGTTTCATAAGCCAAAACCTGTTGGGTTCTTAATGCAATTTTTACTGCCTTTTCACTTGGAAGCGCAAGTGTTTCATCCATTGAGTTTGTATGCAACGATTGAGTTCCTCCTAATACAGCTGCCAAAGCCTGGAATGCAGTTCTGACAATATTATTCTCCGGCTGTTGAGCCGTTAAAGTACAGCCGGCAGTTTGAGTATGAAATCTTAACCACCAAGAACGCGGATTTTTTGCGCCGTATCTTTCTTTCATTCTTTTTGCAAAAATTCTTCTGGCAGCTCTATATTTTGCAATCTCTTCAAAAAAATCCAAATGTGAATTAAAGAAGAATGAAATTCTAGGAGCAAATTCATCAATATCTAATCCTCTTTCCATTGCTGATTCTATGTATGCAAATCCATCTGCCAAAGTATATGCTAATTCTTGAACGGCAGTAGAACCGGCTTCGCGAATGTGATATCCGCTTACAGAAATTGGATTAAACTGGGGAACTTGTTTAGTAGAAAATTCCACCATATCAGTTATAATTCTCATTGAAGGATTTGGCGGATAGATAAATTCTTTTTGCGCAATGTATTCTTTCAAAATATCATTCTGTAAAGTTCCTCTTAAGTTTTCAAAAGGAACACCTTGTTTTTTTGCGACAGCCAAGAAAAAAGCATAAATCATAGCAGCTGGAGAATTAATCGTCATTGAAACAGAAACTTGATCTAAAGGAATTCCATCAAGTAAAGTTTCCATATCTTCCAAAGAAGAAATTGCAACACCACAAATACCAACCTCACCGTCACTTATCGAGTCATCAGAATCACAACCCATTAAAGTAGGGAGATCAAAAGCAACAGATAAACCGGTTTGTCCGTTCTTCAATAAATATTTGAATCTTTGATTTGTATCTTCGGGAGAACCGAATCCAGCAAACTGTCTCATGGTCCAGATTTTGCCACGATATCCATTTGCATGAATTCCCCTAGTAAAGGGATACTCTCCGGGGAAAGATATTTTTTCTAAATAATTCTGACCATTAAAATCATCCGGAGTATAAAGAACTTCAACCTCTTCGCCAGATACCGAAGTAAATTTCATTCCGGTAGTTTTTGCTTTAGAAACATTCTCTTGAAATTTATTTTTTGCATCTTTGTATTCAGAATTCATCTTGCCCTCAAATTAAATTTTTCTAAACTTAATAAAATTTTTTGAAATGATTAAGTCCTTCCAAATCTTCTATCAAATTCATCTAATGTTAATTTTATTATGATTGGTCTTCCGTGGGGACAAACATAAGGCATACTTGTAGCAAAAAGCTGATCAACTAAAACACGCATTTCTTTCTCAGAAAGCTTATCCCCAGCCTTTATTGCTGCTTTACATGAATAGGAGGCTGCCAAGTTATGATTTATATCCATCTTCTTATCTCTTTGATTTTCTTTATACTCTTCAAGAATTTCAAAAAGAATTTCTTTCTCGGTACCATTTTTTATATCGGATGGAACACCATTTATAATAATTCTTTGTTTTGTTAAAAACTTTAGTTCAAAACCTAGTTTAGTTAAATAATTATTAAGTTCCTTAAGAAGTTCATAATCACTTGGATCAACAGAAATTGTTTCGGGAAATAAAAGAGATTGTGAAAAAGGTAATCCAACCGAAAGTGAGTTTAGAGCTTTTTCATATAATATTCTTTCATGTGCAATATGCTGATCAATAATCATTAATCCGCTTTTTATTTGAGCCAAAATATATTTGTTATGAAGACTAACCAAAAAGGGAGTATGTTCATGAACATCCTGCTTTTCTTCATGTTGATGTGAAGACTTTTCATGATAAATTTCTTTTTCAGTTTTATTTTCAAAAGGATGAGGAGATTCGGCATTTATATTTGTTTTTATTTCTTCATTTATTGAACTGAATAATAGATCAAGATCATCATCGGTAAAACTCTGAACTTCCTTTCTTGATCTTTCCGAATTATAACTTGGTCTGTCACTAAAATCATTCTTTTCAGATTTCTGAAAACTTACTAATCTGAGCTTTTCTTTATCTTCAGTTGAATTATGAAAAGTTAATGAAGGAGTTAAATCATAACTGCCTAGACTTTTCTTAATTACTGCCTGTACAAAACTGTAAATTTCCTTGTCATCTTCAAACTTCACTTCAAGTTTTTGAGGATGAACATTTATATCAATTTTTTTGGGATCAAGTTCTAAAAAAAGAACAAAAAATGGATAATCTCCTTTTTCTAAAATATTTTCATAAGCAGTAAATACGGCATGATTAACAGTTTTACTTATGACAAACCTTTTATTGATGAATAAGTATTGATCCCCTTTGCTTTTGATAAGATAAGATGGTTTAGCTGCAACACCATGCAGACTTATATAATCGGTCATTTCTTTTACATCAACAACGGCATCATCAATATTATCAGCAAATACTTGTCTAATTCTTCCCTTTAAGTCTGTTTCTGAATAATCAAAAATTATTTCATCGTCAGTAATAAATCTAAAATGAATTGAAGGCTGACTTAGCGATATTTTTTTGAATGTATCAATTACATGTTTCAATTCTGTTGCGTTAGATTTCAAAAAATTTCTTCTTGCCGGAGTATTAAAGAACAAATTCTTAACTGCGATTGAGGTACCTTTAGCAAAAGCTCCTTTTTCTTTTATTACTTCTCCTCCGCCGTCAACTTTAATTAAAGTTCCTAATTCTTGATCTTTAGTTTCGGTCTTAATTTCAAGCTGGGAAACAGATGAAATTGAACTTAAAGCTTCACCTCTAAATCCAAATGTTAAAACATTTTCTATATCTTCAAACTGGCTAATCTTGCTTGTTGCATGTTTATGAATACACATTAATGCGTCTTCTTCGGTCATCCCTATTCCATCATCAACAACTTGAATTAATGATTTTCCTGCCTGCTTTATATATAGATCGATATTTTTTCCACCGGCATCAATCGCATTTTCTAAAAGCTCTTTAACCACAGATTCGGGGCGCTGAACAACTTCGCCGGCAGCAATTTTATTTGTAATAAATTCAGGTAATATTTTAATTTTTGTATTTGACATATTCTTTCGGATTAAATCTAATTTTAATAAAAACCAATTATGAAGATAAGCAATTTAGGAGAGAATTATTTTCTTACCCACTCTTTTAGAATAAAATCATTATAATCTTTTGATAATTCAACTTTCCATTCGTTTTCAAATTCCGGAAAAAATGTATCCCCTTCTGTTTCTAATTTCATGTGGCTGATAATTAATCTATCAGCAAATTTTAATGCTTGAATGTAAATTTCTGCTCCGCCAATTATAAATACTTTCTCATAATTTTCACCTCTGCAGAATTCAATTGAGTTTATCAAATCATTAAAAACAAATACATCTTCATGGTTATAAATATAATTTTTATCGCGGGTGATTATAATATTTTTTCTTTTTACCAAAGGTTTACCTATTGATTGAAAAGTTTTTCTCCCCATAATTATAGGAAAACCTAAAGTTGTTTCTTTAAAGTGCTTAAAATCTTCTTTTGAATGCCAAGGGATAGTTCCGTCTTTGCCGATAATATTGTTATTTGCAATTGCAGCAATAATTATAATTTCCAAAATTCCTCATTCGTAAATACTGTTTAATTTTACGTTCAAAGATACATCATTATTCGGATTTACAACTACAAGAATTGACGTATCTCTAAATCCCGACAATTTTAATCTCATTGAATATTCTCCTGGAGATACATCATAAATTGTATCGGGTGTAACTTTTCCCGAGTATTGATTAGCCAGATAAATATATGCGCCGGAAGGAATTGATTCAACAATAACCTTACTTGATGAATTCTCTTCCGGATAGACAAAAGCATTTTCTCTGCATGCAATAAATAGCAGCAATAAAAGAATAACTGCTAAAATGAATTTCATTTTATTTCCGGTTAAAATTTCTGCTAATATTTTATTTTTTTATGAGAATGGCAATTCAAAATTTATTAGATATTTTGGGGAATTGTAATTTGGAAAGATGAACCTTCATTTTGTTTTGAATCTAATTCGATTGAGAATTTGTGTTTGTCTATTATCTGTTTTACAATGAACAATCCTAATCCGGTTGAAGATTCTCCTGCGGTTGGTTTTGCACTCAATCTTTGGAATTTCGCAAATAATTTTGACTTATCATCATCTGTAAAGCCGGGTCCATTATCAGTTATAGAAAGTTTTATATCATTATAATTTGATTCTAATCTCACTTTAATTTCAGATTTTTTTGGCGAATATTTAATTGCATTTGAAATTAGATTATCTATTGCTTCTCTAAACCAGAATTTATCCACTTTAACTTTTTCGATTTCGTATTCAATTTCGGTAATTATTTTCTGATCTTTTCTCTTGGCAAGAATTTTTTGATCATTTACAGAAGAATTTAGTAATTCAGCCAAATCTGTTTCAACTAGATTTAATTCCAGTTGAGCCGCATCAGCTGCTGCCGATTCTAAAGTCTCCGAAATCATACCCAGCATTTTTTTTGCAGCATTAAATATCGAATTAAGCATTTCCTCTTCTTCCGCAGTTAAAGTCATATCTTCTTTATAAAATTCATATCCCAATATTACTTGAAGAGGATTCTTAAGATCATGTGCAGCAATACTGAGCAATTGACTTTTCAGTTCATTTGCAGCTTGAAGCTGATTTTTAGATTTTTCACTTTCTACTAGAAGTATTTCTGTTTTTTCTTTTTCTTTGTTGAGATCGGATGTTCTCTCTTCAACCATTTTGTTTAATAATCTTTCTCGTTCAAGTACCTTTTCCAGCTTAAATTGATTGTACTTTAGAGCCGATACAACAAATAATATTAACGATATTAAAATATATAACGGAATAACCTGATTTGATAAATACCACGGATTAAGAACTTCAAATGTAAATTTTGTTATATCACTTTTATAATTGCCCGGATTCTCAGCTCTGATTTCAAGAACATATTCACCTGCAGAAATGTTTTGTATGTTCAAAACTGAATTATTTCCTTGTGAGGTCCAGTTCGAATCAATCCCCAAAATGCGTGTATAGTATTTGGTTTTGGTCGTAGGAAAATAAAGAGTAGAATATTCAACTTTTAGATTTACACCTGAATACAAAATATCATTTTTATGATGAAAATTTTTATCCCCCTTTTTGAAATTTATATCTACAATTTTCGGTAAAGGAAGTTTTTCAAGGTTCTCCTGCAGATTAAAATATGCAATTCCACTTGGAGTACCGACCCACAATTTATTGTTGTCAATTTTTATTGCCTGAAGTGAAATTGTTGAATTGGGAAGTCCGTTTCTTTCATCAAAATATATAAATTCGTTTTCATCAATAATAATAAGACCAAAATCGGTACCGCACCATATTCTATTTTTATTATCAATCATAACCGCTTTTATTACCGGTTGATTTTGAATATTTGGAATAATAACTCTTTCTAAAATTCCATTTTCTAATTTAAGCAGACCAAAATTGGTGGCTATAAAAAATGTATTCTCTCTTTTATAAAAATCAAAAATATTTATCTGCAAAGATATTTTATCATGCTCTATAACTTTTTGAAATTCATTATTAGTTCTATTCAGCTTTAAGAAAAGGGGATCTTCTGCCAAACCGGCTATATAAATTTCTCCATCAAATTCCTTAATTACTTCAATGTATGCATTTGATTGATCATTAAAGTTGTACTCAGAAATTGAATAATCTTTGCTAAGTGAAAAAACTTTTTTCTTATTTTCTAAATAAAACCAAAGATTTTTTTGTGAATCGACATACAAATGATTCGGTCTATCATTTTCAAATTTAATTTCGTGAATAATTTGATATGACTTATTGAAAGTAATTAAATCGCCATTACGAGTTGAAATAATCAGATTATTATCTGCAATTACAAAATCAAAAATTTCGTAGCTGGTGTTTATCTCATCAATTTTTATACTTCTATTATTTTCAATTTTATTAAGCAAAAATTGTGAAGTAAAATAAATTTCATTCTTGTCGGCAATTTCAATTCTACGAACGAATGAGATTTCTTCATTAATTGATTTATCAACATCGATTTTTTTAAAATTGTTTTCCTTAATTAAGATTAACCCTTGATCGCTGGCAACCCAAATTCCATTGTGTTCATCAACAAAAATATTCTTAACAATATTTCTTCTTAATCCAATAATTTCTTCAAGTGTATTTGTTTGATAATCAAATACAAATACACCTTTATTTTTACTGCCGATTAATATTTTGTTATTCTTCCACTTTACAGCGGCAGTTATGTCAGCAATATCTATTACTTTTTGGAAATCAATTATTTGATTATTTATGAATCTGAATCTAAATAATCCCTTAGATGTTGAGAGATAGAAATGATCATCAATCCAATTAAGGTTTTCGATAAAAGTATTTCCGGAGAATTTGAAATCAATCTGATCAAAAGTTTTTGTTTTATTATTGAATTGAAATAGAAATCCGCTCCACGAAGAAGCTAAAATATTTCCCTCATTATCTTCTGCTATTTTATATGAGACGGTATAATCATCAGACCAAAACTCTTTAGAAAAAGAGTATTTAATTAATTGATTATTCTCAAAAGAGTTGATGCTTCTAAAATCAGAAATCCAAAGCCTTCCATTATTATCTTCATAAATAGATTTTGGATAATAAAGAAATTCATTACTATTAAAAGTTTTACCGGCTAAAAGCGTACTGATGTTAATAGAATCATCAATCTGCTCAATTTTAGAAATTGATAAATCGGAAGCAATTAAAAGTGTACCGTCGTTAAGTCTTGTAATATCTTTAAGAAAAATTGTTGGAAGCTGTTCATTAAAGGTCTGAAATTTATTTCCGTCATATTTTAAAAGCCCGCCATCTGTAGCAAGCCAAATATAACCTGTTGTATCTTGAGTGATGTTTTTAATTAGATTAGTAATCAGTCCATTCGAATTATCGAATTTAATAATTCTGAATTGGGAATCAAGCGCTTTTAAATTTATTAAAGAAGCTACAAAAAATAGTAATAAATATAAGTTCTTGATATTAGAGCAAATTCGTTTCATTCATTTATTATCGAATGAACTGGGAAATTGTTTAGGATCAAACAGCTACCTCAAACTTAATTCTAGGATGATGCTGATAATTTACAAGTTCAAAATCATCAAACTGTAGTTCATCAATCGATTTATCAGCAATTTTCAACGTGGGTAAATCATAAGGATTTCTGCTTATTTGTTCTTTCAATCCTTCAACATGATCATAAGCTTCCATCTCAGAACCCTTATCTGCTGCATAAATATGTGCATCAACAATAGTATGAGCAAAGTAACCAAGATCTAAATTAGTCTGCTTAGCTATAATTTGTGTTAGCATTGAATAAGCAGCTAAGTTAAACGGAATTCCTAATGCAATATCTCCTGATCTTTGAGTTAAATGGCAATTCAATTTGCCATCGTTAACATTGAATGTAAAAGTATAATGGCAAGGAGGGAGTTTACTAACAACTGCATTTGCCGGATGCCAAGCAAGTACAACCATTCTTCTGGAATTTGGGTTTGTCTTTATTTCATTTATAACCCATCCTATTTGATCGAATGTTAAAGTTCCGTTTTCTTCAACATTTACAAATGGATGACTTTCATCAACATAAACTTCACCGTCTAAAATTGCTCCGTTTGAAGGGACCGGATATCTTCTCCAAAATCTGCCGTAAGCAGTTTGTAGTCTTCCCTCTTCATCTGCCCAAGCATCCCAAATTTTAGTTTTTTCTCTTAAGGTTTTGATGTGTTCTTCGCCGGATAAGTACCAAAGAACTTCATGAAGTAATGATTTCCAAATCATCTGTTTTGTTGTTAATAAAGGAAATCCTTTAGAAAGATCAACCCTATAAAAAGCACCAAAATATGAAAGAGTATCAACTCCGGTTCTTGATTTTTTTCTTACTCCATTTTCAAGTACAAGTTTTACTAAATCATGATATTCTTTCATTACAATCCTTCCGGAAAATTTTTAAGAAATAAATGTGAATATAGATTTATAATAATAATTTCTCAAACTGTTTAACAAGTTTGTTTTTCATTTCAAGCAAATCTTGGGAAATAACTTTAATCTCTCCAATTACAGGCATAAAGTTAGAATCACCAATCCACCTAGGCACAATATGAAAATGCAGATGAGTATCAATGCCGGCACCGGCAGCTCTTCCTAAGTTTGCCCCAAAATTAAATCCTTGAGGCTTTGATTCCATCTCTAGAGCTTTTAAAGCAGTTTTTGTAAGATTCATAATTTCGGTTAGTTCATCTTCAGATAAATCAATAAAATTATCAAGATGACGATATGGAACAATCATTAAATGACCGCCATTGTATGGATAAAGATTTAAAACAACGAATGCAAATTTTCCCTTATGAACTAATAAAGTTTTATCATCATTGATTTCTTGATCTATTGCATCACAAAAAATACAGCCGGTTTTACTTTCCTCTTTGAAAGAATCAATATATTTACTTCTCCAAGGAGACCATAATTTATCCATTTATTATAACCTTTGTGTTATCTCAAATTTTCAAACAGCAAAAATAAAAAAAGCGGAAGTAAACAACCTTCCGCTTCAATCTTAGTAGAATATAATTTATTCTTCTTCTTCTTTGGCTTTCTTAAATTCCTCAATTATTTTTGCTTCAATATCTTTAGGAACTTCTTCATAATGTGAGAAAGCTCTAGTATGCATTCCTCTTCCTGAAGTTAAGCTTCTTAAGTGAGTAGAATATTTATAAAGTTCTGACAATGGTACTTTTGCTTTAATTAATTGGAAAGGACCTTCTGAATCCATACCGCTGATTTTTCCTCTGCGGCTGGAAATATCCCCCATAACATCTCCCATATATTCTTCAGGAACTTTAACTGTAATATCATAAATCGGTTCAAGAATAACAGGTTTTGCAGCAAGGAATCCTTTTTTAAATGCTTGAGAAGCGGCAAGTTTAAAGGAAACTTCATCAGAATCTACGTTGTGGTAAGTACCGTCAAACAAAGTCACTTTTACATCAATAACTTTGCTTGAAGTTAATATTCCTTTTTCCATAACCTCTTTTAAACCTTTTTCAACAGCAGGAATAAATCTTCCAGGAACAACTCCGCCAACAATAGCATCAACAAATTCAAAACCAGTTCCTCTTGGCTGAGGTTCTAATTTAAGGTGAACGTGACCATACTGACCTCTACCGCCGGATTGTTTTTTATGTTTGAATTCAGCATCATCGCAAGAACCTTTAATTGTTTCTCTGTAAGGAATTTTTGGTTCTACTAATTCAACTTCCACGTTGTATCTATCTTTTAAGAGTTTTACCGCTAATGCTAATTGTAATTCACCTTGACCAGAAACTATAGTTTGACTTAATTCCGGATCGAAATGAACTTTTAAGGTTGGATCTTCTTCATGAACAGTATGAAGACCGGAAGAAATCTTATCTTCATCCCCTTTTGATTTTGGTTTTATAGCTCCTCTAATAACTGATTCAGGAAATTCAATTGGATCAATTACAACAGAATATGATTTTGAAGATAAAGTATTTCCTGTATGAGTATCTTTTAGTTTAACTACTGAGCCAATATCACCGGCAGAGATTGTTTGTACTTCTTTGCGGTTTTTTCCATTAAGAATAAATAACTGTCCAAGTCTTTCAGATTTATCTCTGGAAGTATTTTGTAAATCCTGACCGGCTTGAAGTGTACCGGAATATACTTTGAAAATTGAAAGTTCTCCAACGTGCTGTTCGTTAAGAGATTTGAAAACCAACAAAGCTGCTTCACCTTTCGGATCGCATTTAATCTCTACAACTTGATTTGAATCTTTTAATTTACCTTTCATTAAAGGTCTTTCAGAAGGAGCAGGGAAATAAGAAGCTGTAAAATCTAAAAAGTTGTTATATCCAACACCCTTTGCAAAAGATGCTGCAAAAACCGGAACTAATGATCTTTTATTAATTGCAGCTTTCAAACCTTTTGTAAGATCATCTTCGTTTAATGTTCCTTCTTCAAAAAATTTATTCATAAGTTCTTCATCAGATTCAGCAACTTTTTCAATTAATTCTTCACGTAAAGCATCAGCTTCATCTTTTAAGTCTGCAGGTATATCTTCTACTGTAACATTCTTAGAACCAAGGTCACCGTATTTAACCATTTTCATTTTAACAAGATCAATAACAGAATTAAAGTTAACACCTTCTGAAACCGGGAAAGTAATAATAGTAGCTTCACTGCTTAATCTTTGCTTAATCATTTCAACGGTTTCACTAAACTTTGAATGCTCATTATCTACTTTGTTTACAATAACTGCAGCAGGTATTTCAAATTTATTTACAAATTCCCAAGTAGTTTCCGTATTAACTTCAATACCTTCTGCGCTTTTTACAACAACAACGGCTGTATCTGCTACATATAAACTTGCTATAACTTGACCAATAAAATCGGAATAACCAGGAGTATCAAGAATATTTATTTTTTTGTCTTTCCAGTCTAAATGTAAAGGAGTTGAAGAAATAGAGATTTGTCTTTCAATTTCATTCGGATTAAAATCTGAAATTGTATTACCTTCTTCAACACGACCTATTCTGTTGATTTCTCCTGCTGTAAATAAAAGTAATTCAGAAATGGAAGTTTTGCCGCTTCCGCTGTGTCCAATGAATGCTATATTTCTAATTGCATCTGGGCTGTACTGTTTCAATGTTCCTCCCATGTATAATTTATTTCGGATTATTTATTAGTCTTGTATGAATTCCAAAACGCAGATACACCTTTTGATATTGCTTGCAAATTTTTGATTAAATCGGCAGCCGGATTTTTGCCTCCGCCTTCTTTTTGAAATGAATTTTTTTGAGGAATAAACTTATAAACAACTGATTTGACAGAATGGAATGCTTCATTAATTTCGGTAATCTTATTTTGTGTACTATCAGCTATCCCGTTAAATTTTTCAATTGTTTCTCTTAATTCCTCTAAAAGAGGAATAGATTTTTGAGACAGCTGATGTACATCTTTTTCCATATTCTCAATATTTTTAGAAATACTTTTTAGAACAAGGAATAGATAACCAATTAATGCAATAACAGAAATTAACAATACAATAATTAATATGTCTGTTAGTACTTCCATAATTTAAGCTTCTTTTTCAGATTTATAACTATCAATTCCTGCTTTAACTGCATTTCTTAATTTGTCGGTTTCTTTTGTGAATTTATCTTTGCTTCCTTCAAAAGCTACACCTGCTTTATCTTTTGCATTTTTTAAAATCAATTCAGCTTCATCTAAAAGAGCATCAACTTTTACCTTTGCATCAGTAACTAATCTTTCTGATTTCTTCTTTCCATCATTAATAAGCTGATTGGCTTTGTGTTTTGCTTCTTCCAAATAAGTTTCTGCATCATCAATAAACTCATCTGATTTTATTTTTATATCCCCTCTTAATTCTTTACCGGATTTTGGGGCATATAATAACGCAATTACAGATCCTACAATTGATCCTGTTAGAAAACCGATCAATAAACCTTTGCCCATATTATCTTGTGCCATACTATCCTCCTTTTAAATAAATCTAAGTGAATTAAATTACTAAGCCATAAATCGAAAATCAAGGATAATCAAGTCTATTAAAAGTAATAAGTTAATTTTTATGATAAAAAATAGGGAGAATTGAGGTTAATTTCTCCAAAAGATTTTTTTATATAAATAATTAATCAACATTAAACATCAAAAAACTTAATTATGATTTTCACTTTCTCTAACTCTATTAAATAGCTTCAAGTTCCTAAAAAAGGAATAAAAGCATTTTAGAAACATGATTAACTTTTTTTATAGTACAAAAAACTTTGATGGAATTCCAGATTAATTAAAAATTTCTTAGATCCGTCACATCAATTTCTTTGTTAGAAAGGAATTTTTTTAATTTTAGTAAACCCAGTAGTCCAATAAAAACTGCAAACCATAAAGTAGCAATTCTTATTAGAATTGTTGAGGCTACGGCATAACTTTCACTTAAACCGTTTTCGATAAGAAGAAATGAAAGCGAACCTTCTGTCACTCCAATTCCCGCAGGAAGCATTGTTATTGCACCAGCTATAGTTGAAAAGGTATAAACGAATAAAGCCCACAATAATGTTATCGAATTATCAAAATTGGTTAGTACTAGATAAAATCCAAAGCACTCAAAAAACCAAGCAGCTAAACTTATAACCGTAGCATTAAATAAGGGCTTTAATTTCAGCAGATTATAACTTGCCTCATAAAAACTCTTCAATCTTGGAATAAACTTTTTGACTAAATTTATTTTTTCTAGAAGCTCAATAAAATAAATAGATAACTTTCTGTTTGAGATTATTAATACGGTTATTAGAAAAAACAATCCGGTTACATAAACTATTACTTTACCATAATCAAAAAAATAAACACCAACCATTGCAAGCATAACTAATGAAATAAAATCAGTAATTCTTTCAGTAATTATTATTGACGAAGATTTGCTAAATGATTCATTGTACATTTCCTTTAAGAAATAGGACTTTAACAATTCCCCCATTTTACCCGGAGTAACACTCATAGCTAATCCGGAAAGAAATATTAAAAACGATTTTACAAGCGGAACATTTATTTTTAGAATTTTCAAATAGTAATGCCACTTGATAAATCTAAACAAATAATTAAGAAGTGAAGTTAATAAGATTACGGGAAATAGAATCCAATTGAAAAGTAAAAACGAAGAGACAACAGAATTAAAATCGGTGTAAACAGAAAATCCCAAATAGATAATAACAGAAATTATGATTCCGGCTACTAAATGTTTTTTTAACTTTTTCACAATTTACAACACAAGTTTTAGTTTGGAATTTAATTTAGAAATCGGAAGACCTACAACATTATAGTAGCAACCTTCAATTTTCTTTACGAAGAGAGCACCATAATCATCTTGAATGCCATAGGAACCTGCTTTATCCAGCGGACTTCCGGAATTAACATACTTTTCTATTTCTGATAATTCTAATTTTCTGAAAGTTACTTTTGTTTTTTCGTAATCAGAAAATTGTTTATTATTTACAGAGTTATAAACTGTGAAACCAGTATAAACAAAATGTGATTTACCACTGAGTAATTGAAGCATTTTTACAGCATCAGCCTTATTATTCGGTTTGCCCAAAATTTTATGATTGAGGACAACTATTGTATCTGCTGTAATTATTATTCCTTTATTAACTTTTCTTTTTGCAGCATTCATCTTTAATTCGGAAAGTCTTTTAACTGTTTTAACCGGATGTTCGCCATCAAGAAAATTTTCATCAACATCTACAGAAAATGATTTGTAAGGGAAATTTAATAATTTAATGAGTTTACGTCTGCGAGGAGATTTGGAAGCTAAATATAACATTAACTATCTGAAGAGAGCTTTAATACTTCCCCAAGTTCTTTTTACACTTGAAACACTATGACTAACTGATATTTCCGAAGAGTAAGAAGTTGTATTACTGTTATCAACTATTTTTAATCTGTAGATATAAATAGCATCATTAGATTTATATGCAGTATCATCAATAAATTCATAAGATAAATCTGATTCCGGATAAACTTTGCCAAGTTCAATAAAATTTCCGTTAACTGTTTTTCTTTCTACAGAATAGTGATTTAAATCACTTTCGCTGCTTGATATCCAAGAAAGAATAACTTTATCCCCTTGACTTCTAGCATCAAATTTAGTTAGAAAAGATCCAGCCATTAATATTACGGCTGAAAAACTGATTAAAGCAATTATATATGAAGTTTTGAAACGCATGAGATAAATTTACAGTATCCAAGTTGTTTTGTCAAGATTTAATTTTATGACGGAAGTTTGTATTTCTTCCAGTTTCCAAATCGAAATTTAATAAAAATAACCGTAGTATAAAGTAAGACATAAAAAGGCATAGCAGCCCAGGCACCGGTTAAACCAAAGTCGAGAACAATACCTAATAAATATGCAAGTGGAACAAAAATAATCCAATTAATAATTACTTCGGTCATCATAACAAAAAATGTTTTACCTGCGGCTTGCAAAGCATTTGCTAAAACAACTCCGCTGGCATAAATAATTTGTGCTATACCGGCAATTCTTAAAGGTAAAGATGCATTATTTATTACACTCTCCTCGGTTGTAATTAACAGCAGTACTAAATCGGGAGTAAAGATGAAAAATAATCCGACAAATGCAGTAAATAATGTTGCTAAAATACTGGTCTTTAAAGCAAGCATTTTTGCTTCCTTAATATTTCCAGCACCAAGACTATTGCCTACAAGAGTTTGGACTGCAATTCCAAATCCGAATGTTGGAAGAAGTGAAATAAAAATTGAAGAAATTGTTGCTTGAGATGCCGCCTGCTGAGGAGTTCCGATTAAACCAGTGATTGCAACAAAACTCAAAAATCCAACTAGTATAAAAATGTTTTGGAATGATACGGGAAGAGATATTTTATAAATCTGTTTGAGAAATAAATAATCGAAATTAATTCCTCTAAAATACTCATACTTATTTCTGTATGAATTCAAAAGAGTTATAACTATGTAAAACAAAGCATCAAACATAGTTGCAAATGTTGAACCCAATCCTGCACCTGCCAATCCCATGGGTTCTATACCAAATGCACCAAAGATAAAAATGTAATTAAATATTACATTTAGAAAATTTGTAAGTAGACCAGAATAGAGAAAAATTTTAGTTTTCTTAATGCCAAAAAAGAATCCTCTGTAAGAAACAGACATAAGAAAGAAAGGAACTCCCATAAATCGATAATAAAGATAATCCCCTGCTAAAACTGAGACATAATCATCTGCTGCAAAGAAGCTGGATATATCATAAGCAAAAAGGATAAAAGATAAACCTACTATAGAACCAACAATTATAGAATTTATTAAAGAAGTATTTAGAACTTTACCACAATTCTTAAAATCATTTTCTCCAAATTTGCGCGCAATTAAAACATGAGTACCTGTTGCCAAGCTGGAAAAAAAACTTATAATTGCCCAAGTAGCTAAAACACCAATTCCCATTGCCGCTAATGCATATGTAGCATCGGGAACTCTTCCAACCATTGCGGCATCAACTAAAGAAACAATCATTTGTGTTGTTAATCCGCCAATTGCAGGCAAAGCAATCTTTAATATCGATTTGTAGATAAGTTTGTTATTTTCAGTCATTTATAATTTTATTCATATTTAGAATTTACAAATATGGTAATTATTGAAATAATATGTAGTTAATTTACACTGTCATCCAATGTTCCCTTGACTTTAATAGGAAAGTTTCAATATTTTGCAAATCATTTCAAATATCCAAACAGGAGGGCAAGTATGAAGAAATACTACTATCTGTATATGGCAATTTTTTTGCTGATTTTCTCACTTCCAATTAGTTCACAAACATTTGACGGCGAATGGTCTGTAGCATACGCAACAACAGATGACAGTGATAATGGAACCGGTTATAACACTATTTCTGTGGCAGTTGTAGCCGAAAACGATTTTGTAGCTTTAGTTAGAAGAGGAACTAACTTAACAAGTTACTTAGTTGGTTATAATGATGCTGATTCTACTAGCGGAAGACAAGGAACTGTTCCTTATGCGCCAGGCGGCAGACAAACCAGATGGGATAATTTTTTTGATTTTGTTCTTATGGAAGAAGCTTATGATTTAGCTACAAATGGTAATTTAGTTTTTGTTGCTAATAATGATGCCGAACATAATATACTTGTTTTTGAATGGAAAGAAGATTCTGTTTATTCATATCCAATGAGAATGGCAACCGGTCCAGATTTACCTCTTTGGGGAATTGACACTGATGATGATGGTAAAGTTTATGTAACTCAAGGGGGAGACTCTACATCTGCCGGAAAAGTTTTAATTTATGACAGTCCGGATAATGATGGTTCCTGGTCAAACGGACATAATGGTTCACCAATCTATACTCTTGATATTCCTGATAACGGTTACTTAAGAGGAGTTGCGGTAAGTGGTGACGGATCTAGATTATATGTTTCAAATTTTGTTACAAGAGAAATTTATTTATTTGAAGGTGATGCTGCAAACGGTTATACATTAACGGAAGAATTTTCGTATCAAGTGAATGAAGAATTTACAACTGATAACGGTACTTATGTTCCCGGTCCTTGGGGACTAAAATATATGGATAATAAAAATTTATTATTCGCCGGTGTAGATGTAGATTTCTTTACCGGAGACGGATATCAATACGGTAAAATGAAAGTTCTTCATCCTCAAACAGGTGCAGAACTTGACGAAATTGACGCTGCTCAATGGAATTTTGATATTACAGGTGCTTATGATAATAGACCCAACCAAATTGGTATTGCTTCCGGTTACACATCAACTTACGAAGTAGATTTTGATGCTAATTACAATGTTTACAGTCAATCTTATTTTGGCTGGACAGTTGAAAAGTGGCAATACTCTGGAGAGCTTCCAGTTATTGATATTGGTACATCTGTTGAAAAAACCGATTTAGGAATTCCTAGTAACTTCAATTTATCGCAAAACTATCCAAACCCATTTAATCCAACTACTACAATATCATTTGATTTGAACAAAGATGCCTCTGTTAAATTAAACATTTACAACATTGCAGGAGAACTTGTTCAAACAGTTTTAAGTGATAATTTAAGTGCAGGAAGTTACAAGGTAGATTTTGATGCATCAAAATTAAGTTCAGGAACTTATATTTACAGCTTATCTGCTGATAATCTAAGAATAACAAAGAAAATGACATTAATTAAGTAATCATTTCATTAACAAAAAGGAGTGCAAACATGCGAAAAGCATTTACACTAAGTATTATCCTAGCTTTTCTAGCAATTTCCCTTCATGCACAAGGGCAATCATTTGTTAGAAGTGCAACTATCCAACCTCCTCCATCTTTCGGTTCTGGATTTGGTTCAACTGTATCCGGTGTCGATTTAGATGGCGACGGAAAAGTTGAGATTTATTCCATTAACGGTATGTCAGACTTTTTCACCGGGGATGAATATCCACAAATAGTTAAGTATGAAAGAAATGGAAATCAATGGGATTCAGTTTGGGCAGCTAAATTTCCTAATGAACGCCAGAACTCTTGGGGTGCTTTAGCTGTTGGCGATTTAGATGGTGATGGTAAACAAGAAATTGTTTGGGGATTTGTTAATAGCTTTACAACAAATACAACTCCTCCAAGAATTGTAGTTTTTGAAAACCAAGGTGATGACGTATTAGGTATTAGTGATGGTAATGGTAATTTCACTCCTAATGCTTCTTGGAATTTTGATTTAGCTCCGTCAACTAACTTCCGTCCCGTTAGATGGCAGATAGGCGATGTTGACAGCGACGGTAAACAAGAAGTTGTTTTAGCTGATAGACAAAATTACTATTCAGTTGCTGTTGTTTCTGTTGATGACGTTCCAGATGCAGGCGGTGCGGCTAACTGGACTTTAGAATTTTCTAAAAATAGTGAAGTTTATAATAAGTTTGTAAGAACAGGAATTTTAAAAGATGAAGTTGTTGGTTATGGTGATATTTTAACTGACGTTGATTTTGATGGTGACGGATTAGTGGATTTATATGCAGTTAACGAAATGTACGATTTCTTAACTGGAGATGAAATTCCAAGAATTTATAAATATGAACTTGAGAATGGAGCTTGGGCATTGAGATGGAGTTCTGAATTAAGTGCTCTTGCCCAAAATTCTTATCCTACTTTAACTGCTACTGATTTTGACAATGATGGATTAATGGAATTAACTTGGACTCCAATAAATAATTTTGTTCCAGGAAATGAAGATCCTGCTAGAATAGTTGTTTTTGAACAAGCTGCTGATTCTAGTGATGTTATGGGAATTGATAATGGTGACGGAACTTTTGCACCTAATGCATCTTGGAATTTTGACCTAGCGCCAAGTACAAATTTCCGCCCATTTAGCGCTGAAGTAGCTGATTTTAATAATGATGGTCAACAGGAATTTGTTTTCACTACTAGAGCAGGAGCACCTAAATTTGCAGTTGCTACTGTTGATAATATTCCAGACAATGGCGATGGTTCTGAAACATGGAGTTTAGCATTTGATGGAACTCCTTTAAATATTCAAGGAACTTACGTTGAAGTTTTAATTGATGATCAAACTATTTACTTGTTATCTAGTAATGGAAATATCTATACTATAGATTATGATAACGGTAACTATACTTTGGTTAAAACCCAATCATTCGGCAGTATATATAATCGTTACTCTGCTTCTCTTTATGATGTTGATAATGACGGCACTAAAGAAATAATTTCAGGTGACTGGAATTCAGGTTCTGGAGGCAACGTTTATTTATATGTTAAAGATGCTGATAGTTTGGTTTCTCATATGATTGCTAGTCTTTCTGATCTTGGAATTACAAGAATCGCTGGTGGATCTACCGGTGATATTAATGGTGACGGCAATATGGATATCGTTGTTGCTAGTTTTGGAACCGACAAAATTGGTAGAATATCATATAATGGTGGATCAATAACAGATGCAGGAAGTTATACTACATCATTATTAGATGAAGGTATTTTACTTAACCCTGATAATGCATTTTTACATAAAGTTAAAATTGCTGATTTGAACAATGATGGTTCAGATGAAATCATATACTCTGGTTTAGATTCAGGTGATGGTGAAGCTCCAATTGTAATAGGCAGCTATGCTGATACTTTAAAAGCAGCTTCCGGTTCTAGATGGGATATTTCAATTGCAAATAATATGATTCAAGTTTATGATGGAAGCGGTAATTTACAAACCATCAAATATGAGAATGGAGAATATGTACCTTATCCTTCTCAGCCTGCTGTTGTTAATGGTACCTTCCTATCAGCTTCACCTGCTGATATTGATGGTGATGGTACTGAAGAAATTATGCTTGGTAACTGGTATGATGCTAAAGTTACACTTCTAAAATGGATGAATGGTGCTTGGGCATCTAGCGAAGTTTATGACTTTGCTTCCGTTGGCGGTGCTCGTCTTAATGGCGGTGCAGCCGGTGATATTGATAATGACGGCTTTATGGATTTCGTATTTGGTTCTAGAGGAAGTACTCCAAATGCACAAATCTACAGAGTAGAATATATGGGTGGAGATATTATGGATCCTAACAGTTGGAGAGGTGAAGTAATAGACCAAGAACTAGATCCTAAATTTACTCAGTATGAAGTAGTTAATATTGCTAATCTAGATGATGATCCTGAATTAGAAGTACTTTATAGTTCAGATTATGCAAGAGGTGAAGCAGCAGCTACTGATCCTCAAGTTCCAATTGTAATTCTTGACGTAACTACAGTTCAAACTACTCCAATAGCCGATGTAAAAGTTGATTCTGATAATAATGGTATTCCTGATAATCTAGATCAAGAATTTACTGTTAAAGGTGTTGTTACTTCTGTAAACTTGCAGGCTAACTCAGCAGATTTTGGATATTACATTCAAGATGAAACTGCTGGTATTTTTATATTTGCTAATAATGATGATTCTACAACAGCTGCAATAGGTGATTTACTACAAATTACCGGTACTGTTTCTCAATACAATGGCTTAACTCAGCTTTCTGTATCTAACTCAGAGACAAACATTGTTCCTCTTGGTGTTGGAACAGTTCCACCGGCTGTTGTTTTAACAGTTGAGGAATTTTTAGCTGAAGCTGAAAAATATGAAGGAAGCAGGATTAGAATTAACGGATTAGTAAAAGTAAGCGGTACCTGGCCTGAAGCAACTTCAACAAGCTCAGGTGCAAATATTACTTTAAGTAATGGAACAACAGATGTATTAATGAGAATTGATAATGATACTGATTTAAAGAATAATCCTGAACCAACCTACCCAATAAGCTTTATCGGTATTGGTAGTCAATTTGACAGCAGCGATCCTTATACTTCAGGATATCAAGTATTACCTCAAAGATATGCTGACATTTTCCAAAATGTTGCTGTTCCTCCATCACCAAACTTTGCTTTATTAACTCCTGCTGATGGTGCAGAAATAATGATCACCGATTCTTCTCAAACATTTACTGCTACATGGGAAATGCCGGTTGATCTAAACGGTGATGCATTAATCTATCAATTTATACTTTTACCACCTAACGCGTTTACTTCCAATCCTTTAACCGATACTTCATACACATTTAATGCGGAATTTGTTTTAGGATTAATGGGCGGAGCTGATACAGCTGCTATTAGCTGGACAGTTAGAACTAAAGGTGCAGAAGCTGATATCGTTGCTTCTGTTGATACTTTTACTGTTACATTTATTAATGATATACCAGTTAGTGTTGAAGAAAATATTATTCCTAAAGAATTCTATGTTGATCAAAACTATCCTAATCCATTTAACCCGACTACAGTTATTCAATTTGGTTTACCGGTTGAACAATCTGTAACGTTAAAGATTTATGATATACTTGGTCAAGAAGTAGTTACTTTAGTAAATAATGAAGTATTAAAAGCTGGCACTTACAAATATAATTTCAATGCAAGTGCATTAGCTTCTGGTACTTACATATATAGAATTCAAACAGACAAAAACGTTGTAAGCAAAAAAATGCTTCTTGTAAAATAATTCTGTTTGCTAAATATTCAATAAAGCCGGGTTCTGCCCGGCTTTTTATTTTTAAATAGTTATAGTATTTTACAGCGGTCAAATAAATTGAGAATAAATTGAGTAAACAGGAAGAGATAAAGTTACTAATAAAAACTCATGGTATTCGCTTAAACTGGCTTGCAGAAGAACTCAATTTAAAGACCTCTACTCTTACCTACCTTTTAGAGGAAAGTAAAAATTTTGATGATGATCTATATGAGAAGATCAAATCAATTATAGAAAATTATCAGTTCGAGTTTTCATTATTTGAAGAAGATACTAAAGATGATCTTTCTCTATTCAATGAGGAAACTCTAAACTTAAGTATTGGAACAAGAATCAGAATTTTTGCAAAAAGGAAGTACGGTACTTTGAAATCATTATCCGATTTTATGGAAATCTCTCCACAGCAGCTTCAGCAATATGTAAGCGGTAAAAGAGAACCGGGAGCAAAAATTTTACTTAAGCTGATGAAAGCCGGTTGTGACATTAACTGGATTTTAGGAGGAGAGGAAAAAACTGAAGATTATAGAATCGCCAAGTTGGAAAATGAATTAAAAAAATATCGCAGTACAGTAGATAATATTACCCATACAATAAATAAGTTATCAAATAATGGCTAAAAAAATATCAGATAATATTATAACTACTATTGGAATTGCTTTAATTATTCTGTTAACAATTATAATTAACATACTAATCTAAGTATTAATTAGAATTGATTTCTTAATCATTTATTTCTCATTACGCTTTATTGATATAATAATTCACAAATGCAAACCTACCTTCCCTATTTCAATTTGGAACTAAAAATATCTTTATGAAGTTATACAGAAAAAATTCTGAAAGGTATTTAAATGGATTTTAATCAATTTCTCAATAACAGTTTAGGAAGTTCTATAAACTTTAGCAAAATTAAAAAGTATATTCTGATTGCTTCCGGAATTTTACTTTTTCTTTTCGTCCTTTTTATAGTTTTACTTTTTCTATTTTTCTCTCACATTTTAAATTTTGTTACCAGTTACATTCCTGTTGTAAGTGAATTTTTATTTACTTATGCTAAAGATTTTTACATGGGATATTTTCAGGAAGACCTACTGGCATTAGTTCAGCCTTTTACAAATGGAGTTAACGGCGCAGAATTAAAATCAATAATAGATAATTATGTTCAAAATGTTTTAAATAGCCAAAATTTCTCCTTGGGAAATTTAAATAACTTCATCTCTGAAATAGAAAAGATAATTTCTGATGGATCAATCAGTCTACAGGAACTTGAATCAGCAAGAAAGTTTTTAAACTGATTTTATTAATAGCCAATTAAATCAAAAATTTTCGCTAGAAGATCGGGAGCTTTTTGAATTAAATATCCTAATATCAATAATAGAATAATCATTAACCAAAAGAACCGCATAAACCATTTCATAAATATCTCTTATAGTTTTTCCTAATTTAAGGATATTCAAATCTTTTTACCAAATCATTTTTAAAATCACTTTCTGTTTTTCAATTTTATGCAATTGTTATTAAAAAAATTTATAGATTTTACCTATGAGAAAATTATTATTAATACTTACACTTGCAACTAGTTCCCTATTGGCGCAGAGTTTCAATTTTATAAAAGAGTTCGGAAATTTTAAGGAGAGTTCAGCTCTCTCCGTTACACAAGGATATAATATTTATGTCTCTGATACGGATAAAAATGAAATTTACAAATTCGATAATTCCGGCAGACAGATAAGCTCCATAGGAGGTTATGGCTGGGATATTGAGGCTTTCGACGAACCAATCGATATTTTTGCAACTCCTCTTAATATTTATGTGACAGATAAAAATAATAATAGAATTCAGATATTTGACCGCGAATTGAATTTCCTTTCTCTATTTAAAACTCATGAAAATGAAGCTCAAGAATTTTCATTTAGCTACCCTACTTGTGCTGCAATCTCAACAAACGGCGATTTACTGATTCTGGATTCTGATAATTCAAGAATTTTAAAGTATGATTTAAACGGCAATTATCTACAGCAAATTGGTAATTATGATGCCGGAAGTTATAAACTAAATGATCCCGTAAAGTTTTCTATTTCAAGGGATGGAAGAATTTTTGTTCTTGATGGAAATGAAATATTTGTCTTTGATCAATTTGGAACCGGCATAAGTAAAATTAGAATAAGCGAGGATGTAAACAATATTTCTATTTATGATTTTAATCTGACTTTAACTTCAGATAAGAAAATATTTACCATTGATTTAAGAAATGTAGCAAATGGTTTTGTGGAATTTAATCCAGCCGAAATAACAGATAATGAAATAATCACCGATTCTGCTTTTATTAATGATAAGTTATTTATTCTTACTTCAAAAAGAATCTTAGAATACTCAGTAAAGAAATGAAATCCTATTTTAAGATAAAAATTATCTTAGCCTTTCTTTTTTCCGTATGGATTTTATTCATATTCTCTGAACCATTTTTTTTTAGCAGCAAAATTGGATTTATAACTTATCCTTTTGTTAAAAAAGGATTGAATCTAATCTGTCATCAGGAGGAAGCTAAGCTAATCAGCTTTTTCGGTTACAATTCATTTTTATGCACAAGATGTGTTGGTTTATATTTAGGTGTATTGGCCGGATTATTATTTTCATTTTTTATTCACCTAAGTATCAAAACAAATAAAAAATTATTTGCTGCTGCAACTACGTTAATCATTTTAGACATAGTTATTTATGACTATATACAACTCTATAGTTACAATAAAATTATAGCTTTTGTAACCGGATTATTTTTAGGTTCCACACTTTTTAATTATTTTTGGGACAGTTTAACAAAATTGAAAGAATCAGATAAGTGAAAAAATATTTTCCACCTTTAGTTGCCGGTTTTGCTGCCGGTGTATTTTTAATTGTTCCGGTAATAAAAAATCTTTCTTGCTGTGTGATAATTCCATTTGCATCATATCTTGCACTCTTTTTAGAGATGAAATCTCAAAGGGTAATTTTTGAAATTAAAGTTTCAAGAGGTGCTTTAATTGGATTATTAACCGGATTAACAGCAGCATTTTTTGCTACTTCATTCGATGTATTAATTACATTTATTACTAAATCAAACGATATAATTTTAGCTTTTAACAATCTCCCTTTAGTGATGGAAAATTTCCCTTTTGATGATTCTATTAAACAGCAAATAGTTGATATTTTTGAAACGATAGTTAATGACATAAAAACTTTCGGTTTCTCCCCCGTATATGCTGCATCAATGCTGGTAAACAATTTATTTTTTGGATTTGTTTTCGGTACAATTGGAGGAATGATAAGTGTTCCCATTTTAAATTCCAGATTAAGAAAAGAGAAATAGTATGATTATATTTTTCATCTTTCTGTTTCATATAATATTTGGAATATACATTTTTGTTAAAGTTCTGAAAACCGAATCATTCTCTTCAGCTCTTTTCAATTTATTTTTAATTATAATTTTGTTCTCTGTTGGATGGGCTTTTCTAAACTTCTTTACAAAATTATTTTTTGATCAGTTAGTGTATTCAACACACATAAATAGTGAATCCCCTCTTTGGTTTGTTTTACAATTTGCTGCAATGTGGATGAAAAAACCGGATGGATTTATGTTTAATTTTACTCTGGATAAGCTAAATTTAATTTTACTGACTATAATAGAGTTCTTTTTCTATAAAAATTATTATAAAGATATTATTGGAGGCGGTAAGGGAAAATAATTATCGCATTTTGTTCTGATCTTTTTTTGCCGCTTGGAATCGGCTCAAATCGCCATTGTTTTAATGAATTTATTGCAGCAAGTTCAAGTTTTGTATCAGCTTTAAATAAAGGAAAGATTTTGCTAACAGTTCCATCAGGCATAATCGTAAATCTTAGTTTCACATCAATTTCTTTTGATACTCCTTCAGGATATTCAGGTAAAATATAACTATAAATTTTTCTTACGCCGCTTCCGCCAAAATCTATTTGAAATCCGGTTGAACCGGCTCCATCACCAGATTCTTCTTTTCCTTTTGCTTCTGATAGTTCTTCTTTAATAACCGGTTTAGGTGCCGGTTTTACTTCTTCCTTTTTAGATTCATCTTTATCAATTTTTGTTATTGTATTATCATCAGAACTATTTTCTGTCTTTGGAAGCTCAACTTTCTCTTCTTTAACTTTAGTTTCTTGTTTAGGTTTAATTTCAGGTAACCTATTTTCTACGGGAGCTTTTTGACCAACAGCCCCTTGCGAACTTGTTGAAGCTAAACTTCCGAATCCAATAGTAACAAAATCATCCTCTTCATAATTATCGGCTATTTTAATAAAGAATAATAATAGCCCGATTACTAAATGAATCGCAAAAGAATATAAATATGATGAATTCTTAAATCTACGCATGTTAATTAAAAAGATTCTTTCTCGGTTTGAATAGTAAACTTATCTATCCCAACCCCTTTTGCGGCATCAATTACCTTGATAACCAAATCAATATTTACTTCTTTATCTGCTCTAATTATTAAATTCTTATCACTATTATTTTGAGAAGCAGATTCTAATTTCATAGGAAGTCCGTCAATTCCAACTAAATCACTACCTAAGTATATTTTACTATCCGGTGTAATAGTAACAATTAACTGGGATGGGAGAGTTTGTTCATTTGTTTTAGAACCGGGTAGTTTAACCTTTACTCCGGTCTGTATTACGAACTGAGAAGTTAAAAGAAAAAATATCAGCAGCAGAAGTACAATATCGGTTAATGAAGAAAAATTAAAAACATTCAGAGGTTTATTTTCCATTTCAAATTTCATAACTAACCTTTTTTACTTCTGTTGTATTCTTCCAAAGTATCAACAACATCATTAGAAATAACTTCCATTTCAACAACAAGTTTTTTAATACCGGCAACAAGGTAATTATAAAATGCATAGGCAATTATACCAACAGCTAAACCGAAAGCAGTTGTTATGAGTGCTTCCCAAATACCACCGGCTAAATCACTTGGATTTGCAGCACCTTGTAAATCTTCAATTCTCATAAATGCAGAAATCATTCCCGTTACTGTTCCTAAAAATCCAAGTAAAGGTGCAATACCTGAAATTGTTGCTAAAACAGAAAGACCTTTTTCTAACCTTGTTATTTCTTGTTTTCCGGCAGTTTCTATTGCTTCTTTTACTCTATCATGACCTAAATGATATTTTCTTAAGCCTTTTCGTACAATATATGCGGCTGGAGTTTTTTCATCTTTACAAAATTCAATTGCCGAATCTATTTTCCCTTCTCTTAACATTCCTCTTACTTTTACTAAAAATGCCGGAACATTTAATCTGGATTTTCTGATTACTATATATCTATCAATAATTATTGCAATCGCAATTAATGAAGATATCAAAATAGGAAGCATTAACCAGCCACCTTTTACTAAAACCATAATTATTCGCATAATTCCTACCAATTATTTCTGTTTATTCTGAAATTCTTTCGCTTTTTCTATTGATGAAAAATATCCAACTCTAACTCTATACCAAGTTCCAAGCTTTTTTAAATTTGCGGCTACAACCGCCGTTTTATATCCTAATGATTTTAATCTTTCTGCTTCCCTATCAGCAATGTCTTTACTTTTCCAGCTTGATACTTGAACTGAATATTCTTTACCATTTGTAAAAATAAAATTGCTTACTTCAATTTCGTCTTCCGGCTTCAACACAGATTTGCTGTTATTTGTTTCCGGATTTGATGCAACCACTTCCTCTTTTTGCACTGCTTCCATTTTAGGTATTGGTGTCTCCTCAACTTTATCAATTTGTTGAGTTGTGTCCTTATTAACCGGTTTTACAATACTCGCATTACTTTGCTTAATGGAATCTGCTGCAGCAATAATATTATCTTTTGAGACCACACTAGAATCACTTTCATTAAAAAATAAGAAATATACTCCGCCCAAAGTTACAATTACAAAAAGAGTTGCTAAACCCCAAAATAAACGCCCAAATTTTTTCTTTGCAGATTCTTCCGGAATTTCTTCGTTTGGTATATCATTTTCCGGGGAATATTCTATTGTACTGGCAAGTATTTTATCGTCAAGCTCTTTTTCATTATCTTTTTCATTCTGATTACTATCTTCGAATTCATCAGTTGCTTCATTTTCTTCTATATTATCAAAATTATCAAGTTGATCAACATCTCCCTTTTCAATCTCTTCTTCAGGTTCATCAATTTCGCCGCTGAAAGTTTTTTCTAAAGTGGCAAATGGATCATCTTCATCAACTGGATCAATTTTATCTTTATTTTTATTTTCATCAATATCAAATTCATTATCTGTAGATTGCGCAAGAATGCTGGTCAATTCAGCAAAAGCATCTAAATCTTTCTCTGATGAGAATTTATTATCATCAACAATATCATCATTAGAATCAATTTCAACATTATTCAATATTTTATCAATCTCATCCTGAGAGAAACTTTCAGTTATATTTTTTTCGTTACTTAGTCCTTGATTAAAAGCATTTTCAAAATCCTTTATTTCATTATCATCTAATTCATCACTATCCAAATCTTCTAGAACAGATTCTTGATTAGGCTTATTATCAACTTCTATATTTTCGGAAATCTGCTCATCATCATAAGTCTCTATTGATTCTTTTTGAAATTCAAAAGAATCATCATTCTCGGAATCTAAAATTATTTCTTCATTCGGTTGTTTTTCAATATTGCTGTAGAAATCATCCCAAATATCAAAGTCATCAATTTTCTCACTCTCTTCAATTAATTCTGTCACTCTGGATTCAAGAGATTTTTTAATCATATGAATTGATGAATCAGACTCTTCAGCATCATTTATAGGTAAAATCGGTTTCCCTACACCAGGACTAAATATTTCATCGTCAAATTCAAATTCATCTTTAGTTTTTGCTTTTACATCAAAAGAAAGAAAAAGAGAATTACTTTCACGAGAGGATTTATTATCAAACGCTGAATAGATTATTTTATCTTTTTTCCCATCCGACAACCCAATCAGACTCTTCTCATCTTCCGTCAATTCACTTTTCTTAAGTTGAAAAGCGCCAATTCCTTTAATTTTAATAGCCTGATTGTAATTTAGTGTATCTGAAATTTTTTCAAGAAATATTTCAAAAGCTAAATCTTTTTCTACTGAAGAAACTCCGAGAATTTTAGCAATATTTTCTTTTAATGATTCTTTTTTCATTTATCTAAAATTGATATTCAATTCCTAGTAATACATCAAATGTTTTTTCTTGATATAATTTCCAATAATAATTTTTATTATTGATTATGTTGTTTAATTCTGCAAAAGTATAGAAGTTAGTAAATAATTCGTACTTAACAAATAAATCTAAGCTGTTAAGATATGGTAATTTTACAGAATTTTGAATATCGGAATAGGCTTCGGATGAAAATTTATAACGTAAAGTTGCATTTAACCCGAAATTAAAATTATAATTATAAGCCGCTGTAAAAACAAAACCAGGTTCGTAAGGAATAACATTATTAAAGGAAGCTCTTGCATCCTGAATTCTTAAATCAGCAAAGAAGTTTCCAAATCGATTAGTCAACAAATTTGAATTAAGAAAAAGAGTTACAATCTTAACATCATCTTCTTTATAAGTATCAAAAAATCCGGTTAATGTTCTGTCTTCAAAATAGAAATAATTATCTACAGTGCGAGCTTCAAATCCGGCACTAACATCAAATTGAGTTAAATACTCGTACTTAATCGCAAGTTTGAATTTTGAATTATCTTTTACAAAATAATTTTCAGCATTACCAAATTTCATATATCTGTTTATATTAATTAAATCTCTTATAGAATTAAATTGATACTGCGGATGATATTCAGCAAAAAGTGAAATTCCTTTTTCAAGCTTGATATTAGCACCAACAAATGGAGTAATGAAAGAATTTGAATCCTGCTTTGCCATACTTAAACCAAGTTCTAAAGTAAGAATTTTTGATGGTGAAAGCTTTATAGCCGAATTAATTCCATAGTATTTATTATCTGCATTAACACTCAAATTATTTTGTAAGCTTTGCTGTTGGAACTCAGCATTGACTCTAAATCCAAAGTAGTTAAATTTACTTTGCCAGAATCCCTTCACACCATAATTGAGTTCGTCAAAACCATTTTCATTTATATTAAGATAAGAACCGTCAAAAGTTAATCCATAACTGACTTCACGATTATAATAGTTTATAAATGCTAAGCTGCCAAAACCGTTTGTTGTTTCCCTTTCCAAATTTGGATTTGTGCTTCCGTAAAATTTATACTTATCTCTAAAAATATTGCCATCTAATGAAATATTTAATCCGGGGAAGGCATTTGATTGATTGCTTATATAAATATCCGTATTTAGTTCAGCACCGGAAATATTGTACCCGGCATTATCAATATAAGATTTTGTGTTTTTGCCGAATACTTTTGCATTCATTACAAAGTGTTGAAAACTTTGAGTAAAATTAAATTCGCCGTACGGCAGGACATGAATTCCGGCTCCCAGTTTGAGTATTCCGCTATTATAATCTTTACTGCTTAGAATATCAACGTTTCTGGTAATCGGGTTTGAATCCTTTGACATCTCTAATTCTTCGGGAGAAAATACCGGGTTGAAAAATTCATTTGATAAAACCGGAATCAAATCAATTTTTCTCTTTGCCATTGTAGGAATATCAACACTTTGTATACCGGTAATTACAAAATCGGGAAGCTCAATATCCTGACCCTTGTTTTGATCTTGTGCAATTATTACCGAACCAATTATTATAAATAAAAATAATTTTCTTATCATAAACTATTTAATTTCCTTCTTGCTTCTCTTTCAATATCATTATTTCTGTTTGATTTTAAGACTGCTCTGTACATATCTCTAGCATTCTTTATATCATTTATTTTCACATAACAATCTCCAAGTTTAAGCAAAGACTTCGAGTACCATTCCAAATAATTTGAATAAATTGATCTGACTCTTACAAATGCAGATATTGCATCATTTATTTTTTCTTGACTAAAAAGTGAAAGACCATAATAATACTGGGCTTTGGCACCTAAATCATCTTTTCTTCTCTCACTAACATCTCTGAATAAGTCTTCAGAATTACTGAAACTTTTTCGTTCTAATTCAAGAATACCAAGCTCAATTTTAGCTTTGTCGGAGAAAAGAGTTCCATCGTAATAATTAATCAAGTAATTGAAAGTCTTATAAGCTTCAGGAAGATTTTTAATTTTAACCAGCAATTCCCCTTTGGCAAAAAGAAGTTCCGGTAATCTTGGAGAGTCGGTCAAATTATTTATTGCTTGATCATAAAGATCAATTGCTTTATCGGTCTCTTTACCTTCTTCATAAATTTGAGCAAGTTCAATTATGGAAGTGATTCCAACTTCCGAAGCAATATGTTTATCAATTACAAAATTGTAATTATATATAGCATCATTCCTTTGATTCAAATAGCTGGAACTTTTGGCAATCCAATAATATGCATTTGGAACCAAAGGACTATTTGGATAAGTTGCAATAAATTCTTTATAACTTACTTTGGCCATTTCATAATTTTCGATTCCGTAAAAGATTTCTCCCTTCTTAAATAAAATTTGATCTCCAAATTTTGAAGTAGGATTGCTTGCAACATATTGATCTATAACATTTACAGCCATATCCGGTTTATCTTTGGCTACATAAGAGTATTGAATCCCGTTAACTGCATCAAAAACAAATTGAGATTTCGGATAATCATTAATAATTCGGCGGTAATAAACAATTGAAGAATCATAACTACCCATATTAAAAAAAGCATCACCAATTGAATAATATGCAATAGGACGAAGAGGAGAATTTCTATAAAAATTAATGATTTGTCTGTAATTATTAATTGCTAAATCAAACCTTGCTTGTTGAAAATAAATCCATCCAATTAAATATTGTGCATCATCAACATATTTTGAATTAGGAAATTTATTTTGAAGATTTCTTAATTCCAAAATAGCTTCGGAATCATTTCCGGCTTTGAAGAGTGATTGAGCAAATTGATAATATGCAAAATCATCTTTTATGCTCTGTCTGTTATTATAGAAAATCTCTTTATAAATTTTAGAAGCATCATTAAAATTTTTTGTACCGTAATAACTGTCAGCTAATCTTAACTTTGCATCAAAAAACAACGGATCATTTTTATATTTTGTAATATATTCTTGGAAATAGTAGACAGCATTTGGAAAATCTTTCATATTAAAATATGAGTATGCCAATCCGTACAATGCTTCTTTCCCGACTTCTTCAGAAAACAAATTAACATATTTATAGTGCTGGAGTGATTTATTGAATTCTCCTTTTGCAAAGTATGATTCTGCCAAATAAAGATTTGCTTTATCTTTTTCAAATCCATTACCTCTTGCCAGTAAATCGGATAAATTTGTAATTGCCTCTTCAAAATTGTTTAAATAATACTGTGAAACTCCAAGTCCTAATAAAGATCTAAAACTATCTTCGCCCGGTTCCGGACTAGCCTTTACAGCACTTGCAAAATATTCTTCAGCTGAACTGTAATCCTTTTTCAGCAGACTAATTTCACCAAGAAGCTTAAAAGATTTTGATTGAACTGTTTCATCTTCTGAATCCAGTGATCGAATAAGAAATTTTTCTGCATTTGAATAATCTTTATTGTTGAAATAAATTATGCTCACCTTAAAAAGTACTAAAGGTGTTAACGAAGATTTCGGATAAGATTTTAAATATTTATCATAAATTTTCAATGCTTCATTTTCTTGATTAAGATAACGTTTAGCTTCGGCACTCCAATACAAAGATTTTTGAGCAATAGTATCACTTAGAGCATTTTCAGAAAGAACCTTGAAAATATTATAAGCTTCAACATAATCTTGCTGTTGAAAACTTATAAGTCCTAGTCCAAATCTTACATTATCTGCTTTTGATCTATCATTATATTTTGATAGAATTTCATTGAAGACATTTGCAGCACTATTGTATTCTTTTAATTTGAAAAAAGAATTAGCAAGATAATATCTTGCCTCAGTCTGCACATCAATCGGAAGTTTATCAATTAAAGGATCGCTTAATTCAAGAACCGCACTATCATATTCTTTTAATTCGTAATAACAAATTCCGATTCTAAATTGAGCATAAGGAGCTAGTTCACTCTCTCTATAAAAAGATAAGAGTTCATCATAATAAGCAACAGCTGAATTATAATCCAAAGTCTTCTCATAAATACCGGCTAAAGAATATAGGCTATAATCTATGTGTCTGTTTTTTGTTCTTGCAGAAATTGCTTCTTGAAGAAAGTTCTCAGCATCTAAAAATTTATCTTGCGCAGCGTATGTCTCCCCAACCCAATAATAAGCGGTTCCGGTATACTGTCCTTCTGGATAATCTTTTATAAGAATTAAAAGTTTTTCTCTGCTTTTATCAAAAAGATTTTCTTCAAAATAAATAGTTCCTAATTTATAAAGAGCAGTTTCTCTATAATTTGAAAGTTCATACTGTTCCACAAATTTTTCGAATTCAGCCGCTGCACCATCTACTTGTTTAAGACCAAGCAGAGATTCTCCCAAATAATATTTTGCCGTTGATGTAACTTGATCATCAACTTTACTTTTTGAAATTAGTTCTGAAAATATATTGTAGGAATTTACATATTCAGAATTATTGTAAGCTTCCATTCCTTTTTCAAAAAGTTCGGAAACTGATTGAGCAGTTATTGAATTAATTAAAAATAATAGACTAAAAAAAAGTTTCTTCATATTACCACACTAAAACTAAGATTAAAATACCTCCGGATAATCCGGCTAATAAATTTACTATATCGTTATTTAACCAATGCAGACCATTGTAATGAGATGTTTGTTCACCGCAATGATGTTTTTTTTCTGTTATTTTATTGCACACATCACATTTATTTTTAGCTTGAATAGTAGCCCCCAAAATACTGTCAAATAAACTTCCAGCTACTCCGGTAAAAACAATTAATAATACATAATTTATAAAAGAAAACTCTATCCAAAAAATACCGGAAAGAGAAATAACAAATGCCCCAAGAACCGCACCGGAAGTACCTAACAAAGAAATTCCACCGCTTATTCCTTGTTCAACCGGTTTAAGATTAAGAATGTTATACGTAGTAGTTTGTTTAAGTGTTCCAATTTCTGTTGCCCAAGTATCGGCGCATACCGCAGCCAATGAAGATAGATAAATTAAATAAATCAAGTCACTATTTATAAACTGATTTACAATAACTAAAATTCCTCCAATTCCTCCATTAGCAACTACTTGCATATAATCTCTTGTGCTGGACTTTTCAAAGTACAATTCAACTTCTTCATTTACCTTTTTTCTTACTTTTGAAAGGACACTTGATAAAATAAAAAAAGTTAGAATTGGAAGACTCCACATCCATCCACCCAAACCAAAAATTAATCCGGCCAATAAAAATGTAGCTGCCGAGCCATCCACAGTTAAAAATTTTACTTTATATGAAATAACGGCAACAACGGCTGAAAGTCCCATTCCAATAACAAATTGATTCTGTATCTGCTGATTATCAACAAAAATTAATAGAAGCAAAGAAGAGATAATTGGAACAATAAAATTATCAAATCCTTTCGATGAAATTGCTTCAAAAATTGTTACTACAATTGCAATCGAAGTTAACGCAGTAAATGAAATTTTGTCATTGATGAGTAAATTAAATTCTCTAGGAATTACAACGAGGATTATCAATGTAATCGAAAAAAAAGTAAGAGATCCAATTAATGATTTTTTATCGCCGGTTAAATTAAAATACTGCTTACTTATAAATGTTCCGATTATAGCCGCGAAAGAATCAGAGAAAGCTAAGATTAAGAAAGAGAGTGCAATAATTTCTTTATTCTCTTTACCTAAAAGCAACAAAAGCAAAAAATAGGATAACGGGAAAAAGAATATTCCCCAGCTTAATGATCGATCTTGATGAATTGATGGTATTAATTTCTTAAAAACTGCAAAAAAAGTTAAAATAGTTGCTGCACCGGCAGCTGCAATTAATACCGAATAATTCTCAAAAATAATTGAAGCATAAGCCGCCAATAAAACTGCAGAAAGATGAAGCATTTTTCTTGCAATTTCCTTATGAACTATTTCCCTTTTTGCTAATCCTTCAGTAATAACAATTAATGAAATAATAATTGCTGCAAAAAGAGTCAAATAAAAGTAATCGGAATGTTCTATCAAATTATTTGTATATTTTTGGAAAAATTTTAAGTCTGAATATAATATATTAGCAGTTGAACTTAAAGGAAGTTTCGATTTCCACAAAATAAATAAGGAGTATGTTATGCAAAAAATTAAATTCATAATTTTCGGAATTTTGCTATTAACAACATTTTCTTTTGCACAAGGATTAAAAATTGGGCCGCTTGTAGGTTACAATAACTTTACTTCCCCTGATGCTTTCACAAAAGAAATTAGTGACGGAGGATTTGGTTTTTCAAATAATCTACAGTTTGGTGCAAAAGCAAAAGTAGATCTTATTTTACTAAAAGCTACTGCGTTTGTAGCTTATAATTCAATGAGCAGCGATGGAGAAATACAAACATTAACAGGAACTGCAAAATCAGAGACTGAAGGAAGTTTGTTAACAATTGGACTTGGAGCTGAATTTGGCTTGTTACCTATTCCTGGTCCGGTAAAACCTTATTTGGGAGCTGATTTATTGATTAACAGTTTCGGTGATTTCAAATCGAAGACTACTCAAAATAATTTTACCAGCGAAAATACTTTTTCATATGGTTCTAGATATGGACTGGGAATTGGCGCCGGTGTTGAAATTACTGCATTTCCAAAAGTTGATTTAGACTTCAATGTAAAATACAATTTTAATAATCTGATCGGAAAAGAAGATTTGCAGGCAGGTGTTATTAAAATTTCGGAAGAAAGTGTTAATTCGATTACAATTCAATTCACAGTATTGTTTAAAATTATCTAATTCAGCAAAATTTACTGTTTACAAAATATTTAAAAACAAAAAACCCTCGAATGTTCGAGGGTTTTTTATATAGATTTCTTTAAAGACAAATTTTTATTTCAGTTTGGCTAACTCATATTTGCATTGTTCGCCGTACTCTCTATCTTTTTCTCCTAATAAGAAGTTTTCTTTAGCTTTTTCTAAATCACCCATTTTCTTAAATGCCATTCCTTTGTAATAATATGGTGCACCTTTAGAAATAGTTTTTCTTGAATTGAGAGCTTTATCGGCATTTTCAATTGCTTTTTCGTAATTACCCATATCAGTATAAACTTCAGCTAATTTTAGGAAGGCTAAATCATAATCAGCAGCCGCAACTGATTTTTGTAAAAGTTCAACAGCTTTCTCAAAATTACCGTCAACTTTTGCTTGACCACCCATACTGTAATATGCCTTAGAAATTAACTGTTTAGCTTTCTGCTTTGACGAAGCTTTAGGTTCTTTTTCTACATATTTCTGTAAATGTTCAATTGCTGCTTCATAATCTTTTGATGCATATTCAATTTTTCCTAAAACATCATAAACTGAATAATTATCGGGATTCTTCTCTAAAGATTTCTTCAAAGCTGTGGTTGCTTCAGGTAATTTCTTCAATTTAATTAAAGCAATCCCTTTCTGATAATATATTTGATAATTCTGAGAAGATTTCAAAGCTTCATCATACTTCTTAACAGCGCCGTCATAATTTCCTGATTTAAGGAATGAATCACCTTCTGCTACAATTTTTGCAGTTTCAGGATCAACTTTTTCGGCATCTTGTGCATTAATGGTTAAAAAAGAAAAGAGTAAAAGAAAGACTATGTTAATGAACTTATTCATGATTTTATCCTTATGTTTTTTCATGTTAACATGTGGTGCGGAAGGCGGGACTTGAACCCGCACGCTCGGAAGAGCACTACCCCCTCAAGATAGCGTGTCTACCAATTCCACCACTTCCGCAAAAGAAGGAAACTTTAAAATAATTTTAAGCTCCTTCATTTGCAACAGTTTATTTAAAAATATTCATTTGGTATAAAGTAGTAAAGGTATTTTTTAATCAACCATTTGACTTTTTCTGTTAAAGAATTTCTTTCGAACTTCATCTCTAAAGCGATTTTCAAATAGCAAATATTTTAACATTTGTTCCTTAGTTAAAATGTTCTCTACACTTTTCAGAAAGTTTTCTCTTTCGGTATGATGCATTTTTTCCAGTTCTTGAATGCGGGTTATATATTTTACTGCGGTTTGATCATCTATTTTATTTTCTTGTCTAATTCTATCCCCCACTTTATCCATAAGTTTATGAAGTTCATCATTTATTTCACGCATTTTGGATTTACTTTCATTCCTTCTTGCAAAAAACTTTAATGTTGTTTCTTCATCAAGATTAAGAACTTCTATTAACTTAACTTTTTCCAATTGTTCGTACTTATCTATTTCATTTTTCCATCTATGTCTTTCTTGCTGAGCATTAATGCTTACTATAAAAGCAACAAAGAATATAACAAATAATAATTTTTTCATTTTTTCCTCACTTTAGAAATCAGAGTTTACTGCAATATTTTCAAGTAAATAAGATGAATTATTCTCAAACAGCGAATCCATTTCCAACAATATTTCAATCATTTCTTCATCAGATAATTTTTCATAATAATCGGAAAGATCAAAAGTATAGTCATTTTTCATAACCGATAAATATTCAATTGGTACTTCGTTGTTAAAATTATTAAAATCTTCAAAAAGTTCATCGGTTGTTTTTTGATTTATATTAACTATGGACAATACAAAAATTATTAAAACTGCAGCAATACCACTGAAAATAAAACTTGATATTGGTAAAAGAAAAATTCCTTTTAATAAGGGATTCTTTCTTTCCATTGCTCTGTTAATAACATCCGACTTATAATAATCAGAAATTTTAATCTTTTTATAACTATCAAAATTTTTAATTTTCTTTTCCATTTCTTGCCTCTACTTCATCCATTCCTAAAATCTCTTTTAGTTTATTAAATGCATGAAAATAATTTGCCTTAATTGATCCAATTGATTTTCCGGTGATATTAGATATTTCTTGATAACTTAACTCTTCAAAATGCCTAAGTGAAAAAACTTCTCTCTGTTTTGGAGGAATTTTTAAAAGTGCTTTATCAATTAATCCAAGCATTTCTTTGTTTTCTAAATTCTCCATTGTTGAATATTCACTTGGGATTTCGTTACCATTTTCATCATCAATTCCAAAAAACCTTTTTATAGAATTTTTCTTTAATAGATTCAAAGAACGAGTATAAGTTATTTTATAAATCCATGTATATAAAGAAGAATCACTGTTAAACGTATGAAGTTTTTCATACATAACAACAAGTACTTGCTGCACAATTTCATCAGCATCAAAGTGATTACCTAAAATTCTTCTTGAATGCCAGTAAATTTTATCTATATATCTTTTTGCCAGTTGATTAAAGGAATTATCATCCCCTTGCAAAAATTTCTTTATTAATTCTTTATCATCCAATAAAAATATCCGTTTGATATTCATTTAGACAAACAAAACTATAAACCGGTTTAAATAAATTTTCTTTTAAACCACGGATTAATTTACTCTGTCTAAAAGTCAAAACAAACAACAAAAAGGAGTTATAAAATGAAGCACTTAAATTTAGCTGTATTATTTGGATTAATATTGATTGTATCTCTAAATGCACAACCCAGACAAAGATTTGCAAAATTTCCACCTGAAAAAGAAATGTGTAGATTAATGCTAAACGAAGAACAGCAAGAAAAAGCTGATCAATTAAGAATTGAGCATCAAGAAAAAATGCTTTATTTAAGAAATGAATTAAGTAAAGCAGATTTAGAAATTGAGAAACTAATGCTTGAAGAAAATTATTCAATGACTGATCTGAAAAAATTGATGGATGGAAAAAGAGAAATTAGAAATAAAATGGAAGACGAGAGATTTAACCATTGGACAGCAGTTTATCAACTTCTAGATGATGATCAGAAAGAATTATGGGAAAAAAGATTTTCTTTCCGCAAAGGTGGTTTCGGGAAAGGATATGGAATGGGGAAACATCAGCATAGAATGCAGTGTTTGAATTAATTAAATAAAAAATACCGGCTTTATAGCCGGTATTTTTCCTACTAAAAAATTATTATTCTTAACTCTACTTTATTATTTTTACTCTTTATTTCTTTACAAAATCCGGTTTAATTTTGCAGACAAAGATTACAATAGTTATTCTGAATTTTAATTCTTCACAGTTTACAATTGATTGTATAAAAAGTATTGCCTCATTTGATTGCAAGGTATCTTACAATATATTGATCTTTGACAATGGTTCTAATCAAGAAGATTATAAAAAATTATTACAGTTAAAAAGCAGTAATGTTGATGTAATCAGAAATGAAGAAAATCTTGGTTTTGCATCCGGAAATATGGAGGCAATTAAAAATTTAAAAACAGAATATATATTCTTTCTGAATAACGATACACTTTTCTACAATAATGTTTTGGATCCTTTATTGGAATTTTGTGAGGAAAATCTTACCGCCGGAATTTGTGCACCGCAATTATTTAATCAAGATGATACACTTCATGCTACATTTGATTATTTCCCTACATTAGCTACAAAAATTTTTGGAGTTGGTTTTGTAAAATTATTCAGCAGAAGAAAATTTCATAAAAAAGATTTAATTAGAACAAATCCCCTTAAAGTGGAATTGGTTAGCGGCTCTGCAATGTTTGTTAGAAAATCAGCATTTGATTCAATTGGAGGATTTGACAAAACCTTTTTCCTCTATTGTGAAGAAGAAGATTTAGCTCTTAGAATGAATAAAAATAATTTTGATGTATTCTTGGTTCCAACTGCAAAAGTAAAACATATAGGAGGAGGTTCAACCGGTAGGAATTTACTATTGGAAAAGGAATTTTATATATCATTCAATTACTTTTATAAAAAGCATTATGGTTTGTTAAAAGCATTCATAATTAGACTTTTTTTATTCTTAAAAATTGCAAAAAAATATAAAAGAGACAGATTAAATTGGGAATTAGCGAAGTTTATTTTGTATAATCCTTCACCAGATGAAAGTATGAGATTCAGAAAATAAATAATTTAAAAGAAAAAAGGACTGCCGCTTTCACAACAGTCCTTAATTTCGAGGTTTTATGAGGGTGCTACTCATTTTGTATTACATTATCGGCAAAAACAAAAAAAAGTTTAGCACTTTTTTAAAATTATTTTACATTATTTGGTCTGAGTTCTATTTCAGAAATTAAAGCATTAGCGGGCATTTTAATTATTGTACTTACAACTTCCGCAACATCATCAGGTTTTAATGCTTTATCAATTTTTTGCGGTCTGACAGGTGAATCAATTATCATTTCTGTTTCAACCGAACCCGGACAAACAGCAGAAACCCTAATATCATATTCTCTTAATTCCATGAAAAGAGATTTTGTAAATCCCATTAAAGCATGTTTAGTTGATGCGTATGTTGTTCCGTAAGCAAATCCATTTTTACCGGCTAATGATGAGATATTAATAATTGTACCGCTTCTTCTTTCAATAAAATGATTTACTAAAGCTTTAGTAAGATTAAAAACTGCATAAAGATTAATGTCAATCTGTTTTTGTAAATCTTCAATATTAGAATCCACAAATTTTTTGAATACTGCCATACCGGCATTATTTATTAAATGATCAACTTTACCGAAATCATTCAAAATTTTATTCACACTATTTTCAACAAAGGATTTATTTGTGATATCACCAATAAACGGAATTATATTTTTATTGAGCCTAACTAACTCATCTATTTTATTTTGGGTTCTTGCAAATGCACAAACAATTTTATTCTCATCAGCCAATTTAAGAACAATCGCTTTGCCAATTCCCTTGGAGGCACCCGTTACAATCGCAACTTCTCTTTCAATCATAAATCCCCTTTTATTGGTTTTAAAACAATTTCTTCGGGAACCATATTTTTATCTAAAACAGTTAGATTAAAAATCAGATTTGCCACATCTTTTGGAAGCATCATTCGTTCAGAGTATTTTTCTAATGCGCTGTTTGGCCAAATAGGTGTTTTTGTAGCACCTGGTATTATATTAATTACTTTTATATTGTAATTCCTTAGTTCTTCTCTAAGAACATTTGTGTAAGTTAAGAGTCCGGCTTTTGAAGCTGCATAAGCTGAACTTTGCAAAAATATTTTTACAGCAGCAGCAGAGAGAATATTTACAATTGTTCCTTTTTTATTCTTTATCATATTAGGTAATACTGATTTAATAATATAAATTGAGCCGAGCAGATTAGTATTTATAATTTCATCAATTTGCTCAATTGAATCATCTTCTGCTTTGGTAAATGAAGTAACTCCGGCATTATTAATCACGCAGTCAATATTAAATTTTTGTGAGATTTTTTTTTCGGTTTCAAATACAGATTTTGAATCGGCGACATCCATTTTAATCGGAAGAACTTGAGCATTGGAACTGCATTCCTTCATTATATTTTTAAGAAGCTCTTCTCGTCTTGCAGTAACTGCAATATTTTTTTTATTTTCATTGAAGACATAAGCCAATTCTTTTCCGATACCGGTACTTGCACCAGTAATCCAAGTGATATTATCTTTCATAAATTTTTATATTCTTTTGTAGGCAACTAAATTTAGAAATTCTGTTCTAGTTCTGTTATTATCTCTAAACAAACCATGCATTGCGCTGGTTGTTGTAATCGAATTCTGTTTTTGAACTCCACGCATCATCATGCACATGTGGTAACCTTCGGCAACAACAGCCACACCTTTGGGATCTAAAATTTCTGCTAATGTATCTGCAATTTCCTTTGTCATTCTTTCTTGAACTTGGAGTCTTCTTGCAAAAACATCAACAATTCGTGGAATTTTACTAAGTCCGATTATTTTTCCATTCGGCACATAAGCTACATGAACTTTACCATAAAACGGAAGCATATGATGTTCGCACATTGAATAAAAATCGATATCTTTAACAATTACCATTTCATCATATTTCTCTTCAAAAACGGCACCATTAACAAGTTTTGTAATATCTACATCATACCCGCTTGTTAAAAATTCATAAGCTTTTGCAACTCTTTCAGGTGTTTTTAATAATCCTTCTCTATTAGGATCTTCACCAATTTGTTTTAAGATTGTTTCAACATTTTTTGAAACGAGTTCAATATCCAATCCTATTTTTCTCCTTTGTATTCAACATAATTATTTTCAGTTTCGTAAAGCTTAAGGGAATAAAGTTTTCCATTTGGTATTTTATTTTCAAGTTCTTTCCAGAATGCAACAATCACATTTTCAGTAGTTGGATTAATTCCTTCAAGAAAATCCACATCGTAATTTAAATTTTTGTGATCGACTTTTTTTATGATATTATCTTTGATAATATTTTTAAGTTGCTTTAAATCAATAACATATCCAGTTTTAGAATCAATATTTCCGGCAACAACAACTTCCAAAACATAGTTATGTCCATGACCATTAGCAGAATTGCATTTCCCGAATATCTCGAAATTTTCTTCATCGCTTAATTCTTCATTATGAAGACGATGAGCAGAGGAAAAAACTTCCCTTCTTGTAACGTATAACATTTTTAAGCTTCTTTAATTGCTTGTAAAACTTCTTCAACATGTCCGTTTACTTTTACTTTTGGAAAAATCTTTTTCACCTTTCCATTTTCGTCAATAATAACGGTTGTTCTTTCAACTCCCATATATTTTTTTCCGTACATGCTTTTTTCCTTCCAAACACCATATTTTTCAACAACTTCTTTATTTTCATCACTCAATAATTCGAATGGAAGCTCATGTTTGTCTGCAAATTTTTTATGGGATTTTACTGGATCGGGACTTACACCAAGAACAACGGCATTTACTTTTGAAAAATCGGGAAAAGCATCTCTAAAATCACAAGCTTCTTGAGTGCAGCCTGAAGTCATATCTTTGGGATAAAAATAGAGTACAATTTTTTGACCGTTAAAATCTTTTAGTGATACTTTTTTTCCATCAGCATTTGGCAGAGTAAAAGCGGGACCTTTTTTTCCTTCTTCTAACATAAACTATCTCCAATATAATTAACTTTCTAAAAAACCTTATATCAGCTGCAATAGTTCCATAAAATTTAATTTATAAAATAATTATGCCGGAAGAGTATCCGGCATAAAAATATTCAAATAAAAATTTGAAAACAAAGATTACTTTAATGCTTCTTTTATTGCATCATAATTTGGTTCATCACCGGCATTTTCAAGAACTTCTGCATATTTAATTTTGCCTTCTTTATCAACAACAAATGCTGATCTTTTAGCCACGCCGTTATAGTCAAATTTACCGGGGACAAATACATCATAAAAAGCACCGTAAGCTTTGCAGACTTCTTTATTGAAATCGCTTAACAACGGGAAATTAAATTTATGTTTATCTGCCCATAATTTTTGAGCAAAAGGACTATCAACACTAATAGCTAATACTTGCGCATCTAAATCTTGATATTGTGAAAGTCCGTCTCTGGTTGAGCAAAGTTCTTTTTCACAAACTGCAGTATTAACCAAAGGGAAAAATAAAATCACAACATTTTTCTCACCTTTAAAGTCACTCAATTTAACATCTTCTAAATGATGGTTCTTTAAAGTGAAATCCGGTGCTGCATCTCCTACTTTTAATGACATTTACGTACTCCTTTCTTATGAATTAGAAAAACCTTTTGACAACTCACTAATACTAAGTTAATCTGCCTAATTAAATCTCTATAAACTACTATTAAATTTTAGTTCCAATTTTTACTGTAACTTGGTGTTCAATTTTTCCTTCCGAAGTCATTCTTCCTCTAAACTCAACTGCTTCAAACCAAGAAATTTGTTTTTCTTTTGCTGTTTCTAAAACAACTTTATTTACAGCATCTGAAATACTTTCTGTCGAAATACCAACTCGTTCAATAATTTCATATGACTTGCTCATTACAACTCCTATAATAGATTAAAAGTTCGATTTTAATTGCGCCCTCCCAAATATATAATTAGTTGAAGTAAAATTAAAGTAATGAAATAATTATGAAAGTCAGTTTCAATTGAATTTTAAACTCCTATCCTTTCTGACAAAAATATTTGTTTTGACAATATAATCTAATTAATGTATCTTTTATTTAGACTAAATCTAAATTATGGCGAAAAAGTGAGAATTAAAAAAGCAGAAGAAGAATTTAGAGATTTCCTTAAAAAAGGAAAGCACAGAGTTACACCGGAGAGATTTGAAGTTATGGATTTTGCATTAGATTATGACGGACATTTTGGTGCTGATGAATTATATATCAAAATGAAAACCGAAAAATCCAATATCTCCCGAGCTACAATTTATAATACTTTAGAATTGCTTGCTTCATGTGAATTATTGGCAAAAAGAAATTTTGGTGACGGAGTAACTAGGTATGAATCAAGCTACAACAGAAAGAATCATGACCATTTAATATGTACAAACTGCGGAAGTATTAAAGAGTTTTCGTCACCTAAAATTCAAAAAATAGTGGAAGAGATATCTAAGGAACTTGGGTTTGATAACACAGGTTATTCTTTCAACATATTCGGCAAATGTTTAAACCACAAAAACTGTAAACATGCAAAACACAATGGATAATATAACATTAGACAAAGTACGTAAAGGAAAGTTTTTTACCATACTTACTTTACCGGGTGACAATTATAAAATTCAATTAATAAGATTGGGTCTCTCCGAAGGTGAATCAGTAAAATGTATTGAACGTCTTCCCGGGGGAACAATAGTTATTCAAAAAAATCGTCAAGAAATTGCAGTGGGTTTTGAACTCGCAAAGAAAATAAAAGTAATTCTGCAATGAAAGGAATTAAATGAAGACTGATAATATTATTAATGTAAACGAATCGAAAATAAATCAAGATCAACTAGATAAACTTGCTGCAAATAAAGTAGTACTTGTTGGAAATCCGAATGTTGGTAAATCATGCTTCTTTAATCATCTTAGCGGCATGTATGTTGATGTATCAAACTTCCCCGGTACAACTGTGGCAATTTCAAAAAGTAAATACAAAAATCATTCTGTTTATGATACTCCCGGAGTTTATGGTGTTTCTTCTTTTAATGATGAAGAAAAAGTTGCACGTGATATTATTCTTGAAGGTGATACAATACTAAATGTTGTAAATGCTCTTCATCTTGAGCGGGATTTATTTTTAACTCTTCAATTAATAGATATGGGTAAAAAAGTTTCCGTTCTGCTAAACTTTAGTGATGAAATAAAAAGAAGAAAAATAAAGATTGATGTTGAAAGATTATCTGATTTACTGGGTGTCCCTTTTATTCAAACATCAGCAATTGATAAAACCGGATTTGATAAAATTGATTATGCAATTGAAAATGCTAAAGTTGGTAATCAGCAGTTAGATATTCATTTTTTAATGCAGCATCTTGTTGAAAAAGGAATTAATCAGCATAATGCTTTATTAATTCTTGAAGGAGATGAAGCTGTTGCAAAGAGAAATAATGTTGAAACCGGAACAGCCGATGATAGAGAAAAATTATATATCGGCAGAAGAAATAGAGTAAATGAAATTGTTGATCAAGTTGAATACGAAGATTCAAAAAAGGGAGAGTTTTTTAATTACGTTGGCAGACTTGCATTGAATCCCTTAACCGGACTGCCGATACTGGGTTTTGTTCTTGTTCTTCTTTATTTCTTTATAGGTGATTTTGTTTCTCAAACTGTTGTTGGATTTACGGAAGGCACTATTGGTAAAGGAGTAGTAGAATATAATGTAAAATCTTTTATTGCAAATTATACTGAAACTAATATAGATGTTACTTTATTAGATCAAGATGAAAATGTTATTGAAACGAGAAATTTTAATTTTGAGAAAGGCTTAAACTCCAATCCTCAGTTAAAAGAGAATTTTGTTAGTTACTCCACTCAAGACGGCGCTGAATCTGAATTTCATTTCGGTAATCCAATTGTTAAACTCTTCTTTGGTGAGTTCGGCGTTATTACAATGACTGTAACTTATCTTGTATTTTTACTTCTCCCGCTTGTACTATCTTTTTACTTTGTAATGGCATTGTTGGAGGATTCAGGCTATCTCCCCCGCTTGGCTACCATGCTCGATAGAGCTTTTAATAAAATTGGATTGAATGGAAGAGCTGTAATTCCAATTATGCTTGGTTTTGGATGCGTTACAATGGCAAATATTACAACACGACTTTTAGGAACTGACAGAGAAAAAACTATAGTTACAGCAATACTTCAATTTGTTATTCCATGTTCAGCTCAATTAGCCGTAATTGCTGCTTTAATGGCTGGCGCTGGACCCATTCCACTCTTAATATATGGATTTGTGATTTTGACCGTATTAATTACTTTATCAACCATATTAAATAAAATGCTGCCGGGCGAAAGTTCTCCTTTACTTATTGATCTTCCTACAATTCAAGTTCCTAAATTCTCGAATGTATTTAAGAAAATGGCTTATAGAACTTGGGGATTTATGAAAGAGGCAAGTTTATGGTTTTTTGTTGGAGCCTTTGCGGTAGGTATTTTACAAATAACAGGCTTACTTGTTGAATGGCAGAATTTAATTGCTCCGGTTGTAACAGAATGGTTATTGCTTCCCAAAGAAGCCGCAACAGCATTTGTAATGGGAATTGTTCGAAGAGATTTTGGAGCTGCCGGTTTATTCGATTTAACTTTAACTTCCATGCAGATTACCGTTGCAATTATAACTATAACTTTATTTGTTCCTTGTATAGCTTCATTTGTTGTTATGCTTAAAGAGAGAGGATTGAAAGAAGGGTTAACAGTTTGGTTTGGAACCTGGATTGTTGCTTTTCTTGTTGGCGGAATAGTTGCTCAAATAATTATTTAATAGGATTAATTGAAAATGGCAAAAAAGAAACTTCCTAAATATCCATTAGTCTGGCAGAAAGATGATTTTTTTATTAAAATCTTCTGCTCTATACCTAATATTGCAACTGGAATATTATTGACTACAGATAAATCTATTTTTGTTATTGATCCCGGTGATGGAATTTTAAGAGATTTAAATAAAGAATTAGATAAAGAGAAAATCTTAAGTATTTCAGATATTTTTATAAGTCATGGTCATCATGATCATGTTGGCGGAGTTTGGTCTTTGCTTACGTACATGTCTGTAATGAGCAGAACCAAACCGTTAAATATTTATTTCCCGAAAGGGAGTTTAGAAATTCCATCAATTTACAAAGCTTTTTTAAGCGTTTACAAAAAAGAAGTAAATTTTGAAATTGCTCTTATCGAAATTGAAGAAAATCATAAATCGTTTAGAAAGAAAAATGTAACTATAAAGCCTTTCAAGGTGGTTCATAAAGAACCTTCACACGATTCTTTACCACCTGCTGAAGTTCCCTCTTTAGGATTCAAGTTTACTTATGATAAAAAATCTATCTGCTATGGAGGCGATACTGCATACTGCGAAAATTTAGTAAACAATGTTAAAGGATCCGACTTGGCAATTATTGAAGCCGGAGCAGAAGATGAATCGGAATCAGATTTACATCTTACAATAGAACAAGCCGAAGAAATAGGAAGCAGTGCAAAAGAATATTTTTTGGTTCACGTTCCCGAATAATTATATTATAATATTACTTTACAAAATTAATTTTGAGGTTGTTAAATGAAACGAATTGTTTTATCCCTCTTTTTATTAATTCAATTCAGCTTAATTGCACAAAACAATAATCCCGCTATAACCAAAGAAGAAATTAAAGATCATATTACTTATCTAGCTTCGGATGAATTAGAAGGAAGATTCAGCGGAAGTAAAGGTGAAAAACTTGCCGGTGATTATATTGCAAAGGAATTCCAATCTTATGGATTAAAGACAATGTTCGGTGATTCATATTTTCAAGAATTTGATTTTACCAGCAATATTAAACTTGGAGAGAATAATTTTTTAACCATATCATTTGGTGAACAATCTCATAACCTCAAAATTAATGATGATTTTATTACTGCTCCTTTTTCAGGAAACGGTAAATTTGAGGGAGAAATTGTTTTTGCAGGATACGGTATTTCTTCAGACAAATTAAATTATGATGATTATGAAGGAATAGATGTTAAAGATAAATTTGTATTGGTTATGAGATATAATCCTGATAATGACAGTACCAAATCTGAGTTTGACGCCTTTTCAGCTTTGAGAAGAAAAGCATCTATTGCCAAAGATAAAGGAGCAAAAGGGATAATTTTTGTAAATGGTTTCAAACCAGCCGAAGATGATAACTTAGTAGAATTCAAATATGATCGATCAGCTGGAATTGATGATTTTCCTGCAGTTCATGTAAAGAGAGATTTTGCAGATAAATTGTTGGCTGCTAACGGAAAAAACTTCAAAGAGATTCAAGCAGAAATTGACAATACAAAAAAGCCTAATTCTTTTCTGATTACTGATGGGAAAGCAAATGTTGAAACAGAAGTTATTTATAATAACGGTGTAGGAAGAAATGTTGTCGGCTGGATTGAAGGAAGTGACCCTGAGTTAAAAAATGAATACATTGTCTTAGGTGCTCATTATGATCATCTTGGTTATGGTGAAGTCGGTTCATTATACAGAGGTGATGATATTTTAATCCATAATGGAGCTGATGATAATGCTTCCGGTACAACCGGATTATTAGAACTAGCTGAGAAATTTGCATCAGATCCCTCACAAATTAAAAGAAGTATTATTTTTATGGCTTTTTCCGGTGAGGAATTAGGATTGCTTGGCTCTATATATATCGTTAATAATTCCCCCGTTAATATTGAGAACATTGCTGCAATGTTAAATATGGATATGATTGGGAGACTAAATGAAGATACCGTTTTAAACGTTATTGGTGTGGGAACTTCAACTAATTTCAAATCGATGCTCGAAGAAAAAAATAGTTTCGGTTTTAATTTGAGCTTCACCGATGACGGATTTGGCGGAAGTGATCATCAATCATTTACAAATAAAAATATTCCGGTTCTATTTTTCTTTACGGGAACACATGAGGATTATCACAAACCGAGTGATGATACTGAAAAAATCAACTTTGCCGGTCAAGAAGATATTGTTAAATATGTTTATGATGTTACAGTGGAGTTGAGTAATACAGAAGCGAGACCAGATTATGTTCAAGTAAAAAGAGAAGCACCAAGAGCCGGTTATGGCGGTAAAGTTTATGTTGGAACAGTTCCCGAATTTGGATATGAAGGAAAAGGATTTAAATTAAGCGGTGTAAGTGATGGAGGACCCGCACAGTTAGCCGGACTGCAAGGGGGTGACATCATGATAAAATTCGGTAAAAAAGATTTAGAAAATATTTATGATTTTATGTATGCTATGAGTGAATATTCTCCAGGCGATGAAGTTGATGTTGTAGTTCTTAGAGATGGCGAAGAAAAAACTTTTACTCTAAAACTTCAAAGTAAATAACCGATTCTTATTATATTTTTTAATAACTAAATCCTCGTTGAATCTTTTCTGCGGGGATTTTTTTAGGATAAATTAATGAGTAAAAATATTGAAATAAAAGCGAAAGTAAATCTAAATGATATTGAGAAAAATGTAGTATTACTAAAAAATATTTCAACTCCGCAAATTATAATTCAAGAAGATGTTTTTTTGAATCACAAGGAAGGAAGATTAAAATTAAGAAAATTCCCAAATGGGAAATGCGAATTGATTTTTTACAAAAGAGATAATTTAAACGGACCTAAATCATCTGTGTATTATATTTATAATTCAACTAATACAAACGAACTTCAGGATTTTTTGATCAATTCATTTGGACTAAGAGGAATTGTTAGAAAAACCAGAAAACTTTATTTGTTCAAGAATACTAGAATTCATTTGGACGAAGTAGAAAGTTTAGGTGAGTTTCTTGAATTAGAAGTTATAGTTAATGATGAAACAGCATGCAGACAAACTGCTGATGACTTAATAAATTATCTTCAAATTTCTGAGGAAATGTTAATCGATAAAGCTTATATTGATTTGTTAGAAGAAAATTAGGTTAAATACTATGAAACTCTTTTCAGTTTTTCTTGGCGGCGAGGCTCCTAAATGCAATACTGAACTGCACGATGTTGTTTTTGCTGTCGGTAAAAATATAGAATCGACATACTTACAGCTATTAGACAAATGGTTTGGGACTCCGCAATCACTTCATATTGATTCTTGGTTTGAAGTAAAATCTGTTGATGGATATAAAATTAAACTCTCTAAGAAAAAGGAACAAAGTTCTAAAAAATTATTTTTTGTAAATCTTGGCGGATACGATAAAAATATTTTTGGAGAACTTCATACCTACACTTTATGTGTTGCATCAAAAATTAGTGAAGCTAAAAAAATATCAAAGAGGAAATTACTTCAGGATGCTTTTCAAGTTCATACAGATAATATCTTTGAAGTTGATATTTGCTTTCCTGTTGAAAAAGTTAACGGATACTATATTAATTTAGAGTTCACCGGCAAAGAAATTAAGCATAACTACAATAACGAATATCATAAAATTCCGAAGGAAATTATTTCATCTTATCTATTAAAATAAAGAGATAAAAATGAGTAAAATAAGTCGCCGTAAATTTTTACAAGGTACTGCATTAATCGGAACCTCTTCCCTGCTCTTAGGAAATCAATCATACTCAAAAATATTCTTTAACGATAATTTTGATCTGTTAATAATTAACGGAACCATAATTGACGGATTGGGAAATCCTTCATTCAAAGCTGATATCGGGATTAAAAATGATAGAATAGTTGATATTGGTAATCTTGTGGCGGCAACTGCTAAAAAAGTTATTAATGCTGATGGGTTAATTGTCTCACCCGGTTTTATAGATATTCACACTCATACTGATTTAGGAATTTTAACTAATCCTTTAGGTGAAAGTAAAATACGTCAGGGTGTAACTTTAGAAGTTAGCGGAAACTGCGGTTCTTCTTTTGCACCAATTTCATTGAATAATTGGGAAGAAACTGCAAATCACTTTAATGATAAATACGGATTAGTATTAAAAGGAAACTCAATGAATGACTTCTTAACAATGCTTGAAAGTCATTCGTTCAGTGTTAATCAAGCTACATTATTAGGATTAGGAACAATCCGCTCGTTATTCGTCGGTTTAGATGACAGAAAAGCAACAGCAGATGAATTGCTAAAGATGAAAAATGCTGTTGAAGCATCCATAAAAGATGGCGCAGTTGGTGCTGCATCTGGATTAGAATATACTCCGGGAAGTTTTGCTGATACAGATGAATTAATTGAGTTGTGCAAAGCCATTCCAAAGGAAGTAGGTTTATACGCAACCCACATGCGTAATGAAGACGATTATGGTGAAGAAGCGGTTGATGAAGCGATTAAGATTGCAAGAGATTCGGGAGCAAGACTTCAAATGTCTCATCTCAAAGCTTCAGGAAAATCAAATTGGTACAAAGTAGAATCACTACTTGCAAAAATGGATAACGCAATTGCAGAAGGATTAGAAGTTCATTCCGATAGATATCCTTATGTTGCATATCATACAGGGTTAGCCAACTTGTTTCCTTTATGGTCAAGAGACGGTGGAGACAATGCATTCATTGAAAGACTAAATTCAGAAAATGATATCAAAAAAATAAAAGAGTATACCGAGAAAAAAGTAAACAATCTTGATGGTAATTGGGATGGAGTAGTGATTTCCGGGATAGGCAAAGCAGAACTTAATGATTATAAAGGAATGTCTATTCAAAAAGTAAGTGAAGAGCTAAATCTTGAACCTTTTGAAGCAGCAACTTATTTAATAAAAGAATCCGGTAATTCAGTCAGTATGGTTGGTTTTGGAATGAGCGAAAAATCTACGGAAAAAATATTATCACATCCAAGAGTTATGATTGCTTCTGATGCCGGTGCACACGCTCCATATCCTCCAATGAACAATAAAATTGCACATCCAAGAGCGTATGGAACTTTTCCCAGAGCAATTGCAAAATATGTTAAAGAACGAAAAATATGTTCTTTGGAAGAAATGATTAAGAAAATGACTTCTATGCCGGCAGATAAAATTTTAATAAAGGACAGAGGAAGAATAGCAAAAAATAAGATTGCAGATATTACCATTTTAGATTTTAATAAAATCAAGGATGAAGCCACTTTTGTAGATTCACACAATTATCCAACCGGAGTTCCTTATGTAATTGTTAATGGAAATGTTGTAATTGATAAAGGAGAACATACCGGGAATAAACCGGGGAAAATTTTAAGAAGTTTTACTTCATAATTTTTTTTTGAGTAAATCAGTTAACTGAAAATATTTTTTAGTTTCTGAGTTTTTTAATCCTTGAATTAGATTATTTTTGGTGATGATAAAAAATGAAAACTTTTCTCTCCAAAGATTAACAGCACTCTGGGCTTTTAGTGAAGCTGCTTTAGGTGGATTGCTTCACGCGCTTCATATTCCCTTTTCAGGAGTAGTACTCGGGGGATTTGCAATTATGTTCATTTCATTAATTGCATATTATTCAAAAAATCATTCCGAAATATTAAAAGCCTTAGCAATAGTATTAGCAGTAAAATTCGCGGTTAGTCCTCACACTCCAATAGGTGCCTACATTTCAGTTTCTGTCCAGGGTTTAGCAGGTTATCTAGTTTTTAGATTTATAAAAAATTATCGCTTCTCTGTTTTCATACTTTCAGTTTTTGCAATGCTTTTCTCTTCAATGCAGAAAATAATTGTTTACATTATCTTATTCGGTTTTGATTTAATTAACTCTATAAATATGTTTATTTCAATCTCAACAAAGCAGCTCCCTTTTTTGAAATCATTACCAAATAATTTCAACTACGGTTTATTCATTATTTCCGTTTATCTCGGGGTTTATTTGATAAGTGGTTTTGTAATCGGTTTCATAATTTCAAAATTACCAAAATGGCTTGATGATGCATGGGAGAACAATGTTTATAAAAATATTGAAGTGAACAATAAATCAAATCAAGTTTTTTTTGATGCAAAGAAAAAGAAAAAAAGTAAGAAAAAAGCAGTTCCAATAATCTTATCAGTTTCAATTCTTTTATTAATATTTTCTTATTTATTTCCACAATATGAAAAGTTGGAATCAACTAGACTATTAATTATAATTATAAGAGCCTTATCAATATTAGCTATTTGGTATCTTATTGTTATTCCGATATTATCAAAAATTCTTAAGAAGTTTGTCCAGAAAAGCAAATCAAAATATTCGGAAGAAGTAGATGAAATCATAAATTTATTCCCTTTGCTTAAAGATACTTTCATTACCGGATGGCAGCATTCTAGAAACGAAAGACTATTAAATAAAGTTAAGTACTTTCTTGTTTTTCTTATATTAACTTTTTTAACAAAAGAGTAAAAATTAGAACGCCAATTTTATATTAAATTAACATTTTATTTTATAGATTACGAGATAAGATTGTCGTTTATAATCTATTTTTTATTTGCTCTTAATAAGGAGTTTTTATGGATACATGGAAATGGGAAATTAAGAACCATGAATATTTAGAAAGAACTATCAAGCGATGTAAAGAAAACAAAATACTATTACCTACATTTGAACAGCTTAAACATCCTCACAAAATCCCAAAAGAGATACAAGAAAAATTAAAATCTATAGGTCTCCAAGATGTTCATCCTCTAAATCTTTTTAGAATTAATTGGAATAACAATCCGAATGACGGGTCAATCGGCGGAATTAATTATTTAGAAATTCCCAAGGAAATAACCGGAGTTAAAGCAAGAATAATAGGCTTGGTTGGCAAACACTTTCCAACCGGTGCTCATAAAGTCGGCGCTACATATGGATGTCTTGCACCTTACTTGGTTACAGGAAGATTCGATCCAGAATACCATAAAGCTGTCTGGCCGTCAACCGGAAATTACTGTCGCGGCGGTGCTTTCAATTCTGCTTTACTTACAGTTCATGCTGTTGCAATTCTTCCGGAAGAAATGAGTCAAGAGAGATTTGATTGGCTAAAAAATATTGGTTCGGAAGTATACGCAACTCCCGGATGTGAAAGCAACGTAAAAGAGATTTATGATAAATGTCACGAACTAGAAGCGGAAAGTGATGAATACCTTATATTCAACCAATTTGATCAATTCGGAAATCCAATCTGGCACTATGAAATTACGGGAAATACGATTGATGAATTATTCAATCAAATAAAAGAAAAAGATCAACGTTTATCAGCTTATGTAAGTGCAACCGGATCTGCCGGTACAATTGCTGCTGGTGATTATCTTAAAAAAGTTTATCCACACATGAAGGTACTTGCTTCCGAAGCTTTACAATGTCCAACTTTATTAATGAATGGTTTCGGCGGGCATAGAATAGAAGGAATTGGCGATAAACACGTTCCATGGATTCACAATGTTAAAAATACAGATGCTGTTTGTGCAATTGATGATGAAGATCCTTTGAGAATATTGAGACTCTTCAACGAAAAAGAAGGTCATAATTATTTAAGAAAGCTTGGTGTAAAAGAAGAGATCGTTTCTCGTCTGCCTGAACTTGGAATCTCATGTATCAGTAATTTAATCAGTGCGATTAAACATGCAAAATATTATGAGCTAACCGAAAACGATGTGATATTCACTATTTTTACTGACTCCGCAGACCTTTATCAATCCAGGTTAAAGGAAATGAACGAAGCATGGGGAAGTTACAGCGAAACACAAGCTGCGATTGATTGGAACAGTGTTATCAAACATCAAGGAATTGATTACTTTAAAGAATTGAATTATTATGATAAGAAGAGCATTCATAATCTTAAATATTTTACCTGGGTTGAGCAGCAAGGTAAAGAGGTTGAAGAACTGAATGCTCAGTGGTATGATGAAAATTATTGGAATGAAAGATTTTCAATCGTTCCAGAGTGGGATAAACTTATAGATGAATTTAATAAAGAAGTCGGATTGTAATTTATAAACAGTTAAAACGGTTAGAACGCATCTACTTTTACATTAACCCACGGATTAATCCGTGGGTTAGCAGGGTTTCAATAAATGAAAAGAATAACAAACATATTCATCAACACAAAAGGAAATAAACTTCGATTAGCCGAAGTTGTTTTCGCTGATAAAATAACAGAAATTAATTTTCTTTCAAATGAATTTGATTGGAACGATGTAAAAGATAAAAACTCACTCGATGAATTTAAGTCGCAAAACAAAAATGAAAGCGAAGCAAAAAATTTAATCGATGGTAATTTTTGTTTGTTAATGCCCGGCGCAATTGATCCTCACGTACATTTCGATACTCCCGGATTTGAATTTAGAGAAGATTTTGAACACGCATCGACTGCCGCAGCTTACGGTGGAGTAACAACTATAATAGATATGCCTTGTACTTCCCTTCCTCCGGTTACTGATATTGAGAACTTCAAAACAAAATTAGAGGTAGTAAAAAGCCGAAGCTTAATTGATTTTGCTTTTTGGGGCGGAGTGCGCAGACAAGATTTTGATGATTTACAAAAATTAGAAAAACAAATTATTGAATTATCCGAAGCCGGAGTTGCAGGATATAAAGTTTACGTTATTTCCGGAATGGAAGAATTTTCCGATTTAACTTATGAACAGATTGAACAAGCTGCTCAAATCATAAAGCAAACCGGCAAGCCGATGGCAGTTCACGCGGAAGATAAATCGCTGGTAGTTTCAAGAAGAGAAGCATTTCAAAAAGAAAATAAAGACAGTTGGAAAGAATACTGCATTGCAAGAGATGTTGAATCGGAGCAAAAAGCTATTGAACAGATAAAGAACATATCTGAGAAAACCGGTTGCAGAATTCACATCGTTCATCTGAGCTCTAAAGCGGGAATGGAAATAATCCGAACTGCAGCTAAAGAAAACATTAAACTTACATCTGAAACTTGTCCGCATTATTTGTATTTCACGCAAGGCGATTTTGAAAACGTAAAGATTAGGAATTTCTTAAAGACTGCTCCACCGGTAAAGTTTGAGGAAGATCAAAATGAGTTGTGGAAAGCTTTAAAAAATAATGAATTAGAATTTGTAACAACAGATCACGCTGGATGCAATCCAGATGAAGAAAAGACATCAGATAATTTTTGGCAAGTATACGGCGGCATTCCAGGAGTTGAACATCGTGTTCCGTTTTTGTTTAGTGAAGGTTTTATGAAAAACAGATTAACACTTGAACAGACAATAAAATTGTTATCGACAAATGCAGCAAAGTTTTTTAATCTTGCGGATAAAGGTGAATTATCGGAAAATAAAGATTCTGATTTTACATTAATTGATTTATGGAATTCACAAGTTATTTCCGCTGATAACATGCATAGCAAAGGAAAGTACACACCTTTTGATGGTGTTACTTTCAATGCTGTTGTAAAGAATACGTATTTAAGAGGTGAAGAAATTATGAATCGAGATAAAAATACATTTGGTAAAATTGGTTACGGAAGGTTTGTTGAAATAAAACCCTAACCGCAAAGTCGCTAAGACGCAAAGGGATTACTTAAATCTATTTTTTCTTTGCGCCTCTGCGTCTCTGCGGTAAATCTTTATGAGAGTATTATGAAAATAAAAAACGCTTGGATTTGCAGTGTAAAAAGTAATTCAATCACTCCCGTTTTCGGTGACATAATTTTATCCGATGGTAAAATTAAAGAGATAAAAAAGAAAAACTGGAACGATTACTTAAATAGTAAAACTAAAAGTGAAATAAACTCATACGATGCTAAAGGAAAAGTAGTCACGATTCCCAATGTAAATTTTCACGAACACATTTATTCTCGTTTGGCAAAAGGTTTACCGATAAGCGGAGCAACAAACAACTTCATCAATATTCTAAAAAATCTTTGGTGGAAACTCGATCATGCACTCGATAATGAAATGACAAAAGCATCCGCAGAAATGGCAGCACTTGAATCAATTAAAAATGGCGTTACTTATATTTTCGATCATCATGCTTCTCCGAGTAATACAATTGGAAGCTTGGATATAATAGGCGATGTACTTCGTGAAAGAAAATTAAAAGGTGTTCTTGCTTTCGAAACATCGGATAGAAACGGTGAATTTCTAAAGACTGAAGCTATAATTGAAAATAGTTCGAGAATCGATTTTGATGATAATGATATAAAGTATTTGTTCGGACTTCACGCTTCCTTCACACTAAAGAACGATACACTAAAAACAGTATCTGATTTTATAAATGAAAACGATTTAGGAATTCATATACACTTATGTGAAGATCCCGCCGATAGAAAAATAAGTAAAGATAAATTCGGTAATCTTCCTTTAACACGATTAATAAAATTCAATCTTCTTAACGATAAGAGTATCGTATCACACGCAATTCATTTAACTAAATCCGAGTATAAAAAGATTTACGATCACGGAAGCGCCATTGCCTTCAATCCGGATTCGAACCTTAATAACTCAGTTGGAATTCCGGATTTTAAAAACATTTCTCAAGATCAAATTATGCTTTGCAGCACTGATGGGATGCATGCTAATCCGGCAAAAACTTTGAAGACATTCTTTCTGCTGATGAGACATTCCGGGTTGTCTTCTGAAGAAGCATTTGAACGAGTTATAATAACTTACTTCAACCAAATAAAATTTGTTAAAAAGTTTTTTCCCGATTATACTACTCTTAATAAAAATGACAAAGCTGATTTTATAATTTGGGATTATGTGCCTCCTACTCCTTTCAACAAGAATAACTTTTGGGGACATTACATTTACGGTATTCTTGAAAGTCAAGTTTCATCAACAATGAAAGATGGTAGGTTTTTGATGAAAGAAAAAAAACTAATTGGTGTTAACGAATCAGAAATTCAAAAAGAAATATATAAACAAGGTGAAAGATTATTCAAAGAATTCAAAAAGTTGTGAGATGATTTATGGAAAACATTGCAAAAGAAGTAAACAAGTTAGCTGAAAAGTATCAAGATTATACTGCGGAAAACTTATCGAAGTTAATTCAAAAAAAATCACTAAGCACTCAAGAAAAAGATGCGGCTGATGAATTACAGATTCAAATGAAAGAAGCCGGATTTGACGAAGTTAGAATTGACAAGCTCGGCAACGTTATCGGCAGAATAGGAAACGGTAAAAAAATAATTGCAATCGACGGACACATCGATACAGTCGATATGGGAAATTTAGATAACTGGGATTTCGATCCTCTTGGCGGAGAAATTAAAGACGGATTTGTTCACGGGAGAGGGAGCGTTGACCAAAAAGGGGGTCCAGTTGCAGCAGTAACTGCAGGTAAAATAGTCAAGGACCTTGGTCTTACAAATGATATAACTTTATACGTAACCGGAACAGTTATGGAGGAAGACTGCGATGGCTTGTGTTGGAAGTATCTGGTTGAAGAAGAAAATCTAAAACAGGATGCCGTGATTATTACAGAGCCGACAAATTTAAATATTTATCGCGGTCATCGCGGAAGAGTGGAAATGAATGCTGAGTTCTTTGGAGTTTCTTCTCACGGTTCGGCACCGGAACGAGGGAAGAATGCAATTTATATGGCATCTAAAGCAGCTCTTGAAATTGAAAAACTTCATGAACGATTAGACACTGATGAATTCCTTGGTAAAGGAAGCATAACTGTAACAGAGTTTCTTTCAAACAGTCCATCACTCTGCGCAGTATCCGATTATGCTAAAATTCATATGGATCGCAGATTAACTTGGGGTGAAGACCGGGAATTAGCTATTTCTCAAGTAAATGAAATTATAAAAGATATGAAAGCAAAAGCCTTCTTACTTGATTATAAAACAAAAGCTTACACCGGTTTTGAATACGGAATGGAAAAATATTATCCGACTTGGAAACTTGAAGAAGATCATCCGTTGGTTCTAAAAGGGGTTGATGTTTACAAACAATTATTTGAAGCTGATCCGAAAGTTGATAAGTGGACGTTCTCAACAAACGGTGTAACGATAAATGGATATTACAAAATCCCTACAATCGGATTTGGTCCCGGCAATGAAGTTTTAGCACACGCACCAAACGAGAAAGTACCGGTTGAACATTTGGTAAAAGCATCAGCGTTCTATGCTTTGTTTGCTATGAGTTATTGATTAGAAATAGAACAAATTTCCGTCGGTTTTAACCGACGGAATACAAACACACTTAAATATAATTGGGCTTTAGCCCCATAATGCAATCTTGAATGGGACTAAAGTCCATATAGATTGGAAATATTTTCTCCGTCCACTTGGCATAGCCATCCCTAAGGGAGAAGTGGACGGCAATTAACTAAATTTTACATTTAGGAGCAACAATGAATCTAAAAGGAAAGCACTTTTTAACTTGTGATGATTGGACAAAAGAAGAATTAGATGTTGTATTCAAAAGATCATTTGAATTAAAGAAAGAATTCTATGAAGAAAAACCACATCTTTACCTTCCTCACAAAACTTTGTTTATGATTTTCTTTGAACAGTCAACCCGCACAAGAAACTCAATGGAAGCGGGAATGACACAACTCGGCGGTCATGCACACGATTTAACAGCCGATAAAATGCAATTATCACACGGCGAATCTGCAAAAGATACAGCAATAATTTTATCTAGAATGGGTCACGGAATTGCATCTCGTAATTGCTTCTATGGAATTGGAGCTGATTACTTAGCAGAAATGTCAAAGCATTCTACAAAACCGATAATGTCATTACAAGATGATATTTATCATCCGTTTCAAGGACTTGCAGATTTAATGACAATATTTGAAAAATTCGGAAACGATCCGCGCGGATTAAAAGTAACAGTTTCATGGGCCTACGCAGATACACACTCAAAACCTTTGTCAGTTCCACAGACACAAGCTTTACTTTTCCCGAGATTTGGAATCGATTTAACAATTGCTCATCCGAAAGAATTTCCTTTGAGCAAAAACATTGTTGAAAGAGCAAAGAAACGTGCAGACGAAAACGGGACTAAAATTAGTTTCACTAATAACATGGACGAAGCGTTTGAAGGTGCACATGTAGTTATTCCTAAAAACTGGGGCGGTTTTGGAGCTTACGGTGTGCAGGAATATCTCGACAATGAAGACGAATGCAAAAAAGAAATGAAAGTAAATTTGGAAAAGTATCACGATTGGATTTGTGATGATAGAAGAATAAAGTTAGCAGATAAAAATGTAAAACTTATGCACGCACTTCCGGCAGATAGAAATCACGAAGTAACAGATGAAATTTTGGATGATCCAAATATTTCAGTGGTTTTTGACGAAGCAGAAAACCGACTGCATACTGCTAAAGCTATTATGTCTTTGACGATGTAACCGATAGATGAATAAAAATTATAAATATATATGCAAAGACTGCAACACAGAATTTGATTCTGCATTAATAGAATCAAAAATGATTTACCTATGTCCCGATTGCGGAAGCAGTAAAAAAAATACTCCACTAAAAGGTGTTCTTAAAATTGAACATGATTATGAAAGTCTAAAAGCTAATTACAGTAAAGACAAATTACTTAGTATAACAGCCGGTAAAATATGGGATTATCCTGATCTTTGGCCGATTGATTTTAATAAGATTGATAAAAATGATTTAGAAAAATTATCACTTCCCTCAAATCAAATATTGAGATATAATGTTGATGGAAGAGAACTTTCTTTTCAAGATGAAACTAGAAATCCAACTTATTCATACAAAGACCGTGCATCAATTTTAGTCGCACTTAAAGCCAAAGAACTCGGTATAAATGAAATTGCTGCAGCTTCTACCGGAAACGCCGGTTCTTCGCTAGCGGGTATTTGTGCTAGACTTGGAATAACTTCACACATCTTCGTTCCAAAAAACATTCCCGAAGCCAAACGCATCCAAATTCAATCATACGGCGCTAATATTTATGTAGTTGAAGGCGATTACGATCAAGCGTTTGATTTGTGTTTGGAAGTATCAACAAAGAATAATTGGTATAACAGAAACACGGCTTACAATCCGCTTACAATTGAAGGAAAGAAATCGGCAGCCTATGATGTTTTTATAAACACAAAAGGGAATCTGCCTGATTACATTTTTGTCCCGGTTGGTGATGGTGTTATTATGAGCGGAATTTACAAAGGTTTTCTTGAGTTGAAAATACTCGGCTTAATTGAAAGACTTCCAAAACTTATTGCAGTTCAAGCTGAAGGCAGTTGTGCAGTTGTTGATTTTATTTCTTCTAATAGATTTATATATAAACCGGCAAATACAATTGCAGACAGCATCAGCGCGGGTGCTCCTCGGAATCTTTATATGGCAGTAAATGCAGTAAAAGAATCAAACGGATTTGGAATTAAAGTCAGCGATGATGAAATACTTTCTTCTCAAAAGATACTCGCTTATAAAACCGGTTTACTTGTTGAACCTTCGTGTGCTTCAACTTTTGCGGGTTATCAAAAGGTGAAAAACAAATTTGAAAAAGACGAAAAATTAATGTTGCTTATGACAGGCAGTGGTTTAAAGGATTTTGAGGCATTAAAAAAGTGGAATGAAAAGCTGTCTGTTAAAAGCAATAATGAATGGAAAAGTTTTTTGATTAAAGCTAGTTAAATGATGCACCACTCTATCACCGGAATAATTTTAACCGCCGGACTCTCCGGTAGAATGAACAGTTTTAAACCATTGTTAAAATTAAACAATGGTAAGACTTTCATTCAAAATATTGCTGGAAAACTTATACAAGTTTGTGATGAAGTAATAATTGTAACCGGATTTAAGTGTGAAGATATTGAAAATAATCTAGATGCAATTGAAAAACACGATAAGTTGAGATTTGTATTCAACGAAAATTATCAATCGGGAATGTTTACGTCTCTTCAAGCAGGTTTAAGTGAAACAAATTCAAAATGGTTTCTATATCATTTTGTTGATCAACCAAGTTTACCGTCAAATTTTTACTCTGAATTTATTGTACAAATTGATAAGCAATTTAACTGGATTCAACCAAAGTATAACAATAGAAAAGGTCATCCAATACTATTTGATGATTTCGTAAAGCATAAAATTCTAGAAATCAGTATAGATAAGACTTTGCGTGATGTTGCACGAGATACTTCAATCAATAAATATTTTTGGGAATGTGGTACAGAACTGATTTTTCAGGATATTGATTCTCCCGAAGATTATAAAAGGTCTAAGAATAACTTGACCTAATGGGGTTAAAGCCCAATAATTTTCACCTAAATATTCCGTTGGCTAAAGCCGACGGCAATTATAATTCTCAATTCGCTATTCATTGTCTTCGCTTTTAAGCGACGGATAATAATTCAACAGAAGAACTAATTGGGACTTAGCCCCATTGCCAAACACCTAATTCTTAATTCGCTTTTTAATTGGTAATGTAAAATATCTCTGCTTATCAAACTGATAAAAAGCATTTGCAACTGCACCCGCAGTTGGAACTAAACCGATTTCGCCAACTCCCTTTGCGCCGTGCGGACCGATCGGATCAGTTACCTCAACACCAATTACTTCAACTTCCGGCATTTGTCTTGCTCTTAGAATTCCTAAATCTCTAAAATTTGTACTCATCGGTATTCCGTCTTTCAACACAAGCTCTTCTGAAATTGCATAACCTAATCCCATATGAACCGAGCCTTCAATTTGTCCTTCGAACAAATTCGGATTAATGATTTTTCCGGCATCGTGCGCTGCAATTACTTTTTCAATCTCTCCGTTATCATCCAGTATAACTACTTGAGTTGCATAACTGTAAGAGTAATGAGTAATTATATCTTTATCGGTAGCGCCCGGTTTTGTTGTCCAATCGCAAATCCATTTGCCTTCGTAAATTCTTCCGCTCAATTCGGATAAATCAGAATTCTCCAAATCTTCTTTTAGTTTTTTTGATGCCTCAATAATTGCATTCCCGACTATTGACGTCGCGCGCGATGCGGTTGTCATTCCTGCTGTTGCGTTAATTTTTGTATCGACCTTTACTTCAATTATACTCGGATCGATACCGGTTTCATTGCACAAAAATTGAACAGCCATTGTGTTTACGCCCTGCCCCATTTCCGTCCAGCCGTGATTAAGTATAACTTTATTCTTAGATACAATTTCAATTTTCACAACACCGTCATCAGGCATTCCGTTTCCGATTCCTGTGTTTTTAATTCCGCAGGCAATGCCGGCATAATTTGCATTATAGAATTGATCTTTAACCGCAAGCAATGTTTCTCTTACGCCCGTTCCCCCTTTTAATATTTGTCCGGTTGAAGCAACTCCGCCATCAACTAATGCATTATTATATCTAAATTGCCATCTATCAAATCCGCCTTGTTCGCAGAGATCGTCTATGCAGTTTTCAATAGCGAATGTAACTTGGTTGACTCCGAAGCCACGCATTGCACCACATGGGATATTATTTGTATATACTGCTTTACTAACTATATCGGCATTAGGAATTGAATAAGCTCCGGTTGCGTGTCCGGCAGCTCTTTCCAAAACTTTCATTCCTACTGAAGCATAAGCTCCTGTATCTCCAATTATATCGGCTTTAATTGCTGTCAGCATTCCGTCTTTATCGCAAGCTAATGTATAATCCATTATTAGCGGATGACGTTTAGGATGCATACGAACTGATTCATCTCTATTTAGCTTTACTTTGACTGGTTTATCAAGAAGAAATGCACAGAGTGCTGCGTGATGCTGAACGGATAAATCTTCTTTGCCGCCGAATCCGCCGCCGTTGGGAACAAGAATAACCCTAACCTTTTCTTCAGGAAGATTGAGTACTTTCGCAATTTGTTTTCTGTCCTCGTAAACACCCTGTCCTTGTGAGAGAATTTCAACTCCGCCCTCTTCAGGTTTTGCAACCGAACATTCGGTTTCTATGTAACCGTGTTCAATTATTTGTGTCGTATATCTTCCTTTCGATACAAATGGAGATTCATTAATTGCTTTGTCGGTATCGCCCCGATGAATTTCCGTCGTTGATAAAATATTTCCAGTTGAATGAATTTGAGGCGCATCATTTTTAATTGCTTCGAAAGGATCAGTTACCGGTTTTAAAACTTCGTATTCAACTTTGATGAGTTTTGCAGCTTCTCGTGCAATTGCTTCAGTTTTGGCTACTGCAACAGCCAATACATCTCCGATATATCTAGTTTCTTCTTCTACATCAATCATCATCGGCCAATCATGCACAATCAAGCCTGTATTTCTTGTGCCGGGAATATCTTTTGCAGTTACAATTTTTTCTACACCATCTAGTTTTTCTGCTTTTGTAATATCAATCGATAAAACCTTTGCTCTTGGGTGATCAGTGAACTTTAATGCACCGTAAACCATGCCTTCTAACTTTACATCTTCAACGTATGGGCTGAATCCAAGAACCATATTTTCAGAATTATATTTAGGATATCTTTTACCGACGCCTGTTTGCTTTATTTCGGGTTTTGGTATTTCTTTTAATTCGCGAATCGCTTCTGCAGAGTATTCAACAGAATCTATTATTTTTTTATAACCGGTACATCGGCAAATGTTTGATTGTAATCCCGTAGCAATTTCAGTTCGAGTTGGATTTGGTTTCTTCTTCAGTAGTGCAACCGACTGCATTACAATTCCGGGGATACAAAAACCGCACTGCACTCCACTTTTCTCTACAAATGCATTTGTGAATACTCGTTTTGTGTAATCATCTAATCCATCGGGAGTTACAATTTCTTTTCCTTCCAAGCGCTCCATAAAAGTTGTGCAGGATAATCTACCTTTACCATCTATTAAAACCGAGCAGGCTCCGCATCCACCTTGAGGCGAGCAGCCGTCCTTTACTGTTGTTATTCCTTCTTCGTTACGGAGATAACTCAGCAGTGACTGTTTTGGATCGCCGTTGTATTCTTTTTCAATTCCGTTTAGGTAAAATTTCATTTTGTTTTCCAATATTATATAAAATCCTTGAAACGGTTAAATAACTTTGTTTTTATTAACCCACGACTTAAATCGCGTGTTAATGGAACACAATAATAAATGTAACTATTTTAATGTTTTATAAATGTCTTTTCTAAATTTATCATGTAATAGTACATCTCAATAATTTTACTGGTGTTTAGTTGTTTGTTGTGATCAAACTTTTTCAAAACATTAATTGGATTCATTTCCAAATCAAATGTCGATTCAAAATATTTATCATTGTAAAGAAGTATATCATCGTTAAAAACCAATTCAAGTATTTCATCATCTTCTTTATAAATTAATTTATTTCCTTCAAGCAAATACCCTTTGCTGATTTCGTTGAAGCTTTCTTTACTTAATGCAAATTTGGGTTTTACTTTATAAGGCGCTCCGCTTGTTGGACAAAATGTATCGCAGTTTCCGCACTCGTTACAAAAATCGTTTATGTTGATTATCTGATACTTTTGGTTGACTTCAAACTCATCCCAACTCGTTATTTTATAATCGCCATTCTCAAAATTGATCTGAGGATATTTCTTTTTGAAAGGGGCGATTTCATAATAAACGTTTGCGAGATTCGGGCAAACACTTACGCATATATTACATATTTCATCACAGTAAAGACAGCGTAAGGCTTCTTCAACTGCTGTTGCTTCATCCATTACCGGGTTAACTAAATCGAATGAATTACGCTGCTCTAATGGTATAGATTGTAAATCCTTTCCATAAACTCGATGAGATAATTTATGCTGATAATTTTTTAAATCAATCTTCTCAAGATCAGGTTTTAATGTTTTATATTCCTGCTCAATCTTTGATAAAATTATTTTTGCTGCATCTTTGCCGTCGCCAATTGCATTGATTAATGAATCCGCTCCACGAACTGCATCGCCGCCGGCAAAAACGTTTTTAATTTCCGTTTCTTTAGTGTGTGAATTCACTTCCAGTTTTTTATTCGGAAGAAAATCTAAATTTACTTCTTGTCCAATTGCTGTTATAATCGAATCAAACTCCAGTTCATAATCGGAGTTTGGGATTTCAACCGGGCGTCTTCTTCCCGATTCGTCTTCATCGCCGAGTTTCATCTTTATACAAGTTAATCTAAGTCTATCATCAACTTTTTCAATTTTCTTCGGTGTAGTTAGTTCAACAACATTAATTCCTTCATGAATCAATTCTTCAATTTCTTCTTTGTCGGCGGGCATTTCGTTGACTGTTCTTCTGTAGAGCAGCGTTACGCCTTCACCGCCGTTTACCAATCTTTGTGCTGTTCGTGCTGCATCCATCGCAGAGTTTCCACCGCCGATTACTGCTGCACTTTTACCGAGGTTTATGTTTTCACCAAGTTTTATCTTTTCTAAAAATTTAATTTGATCAAAAACGTTTTTGCTATCTTCTCCGTCAATCTCAAGTTTCTTTCCTTTCTGTGCACCGATTCCCAAATAAACATAATCAAATTTCTTTCTGATTTCGTCAAAGTAATCTTTAGTTATTGTTCGATTATAATGTATCTTAACTCCGAGTGACTCGATATTTTTTACATCGAGTTCCAAAAGCATATCGTCTATTCTAAACTTTGGAATAGTCGAAGATGCCATTCCTCCACCGAAACCGTGTGCTTCGAAAACTTCTACATTCACTCCTTCCAGCGCTAAAAAATAAGCTGCTGAAAGCCCGGAAGGACCGGCTCCGATTACTGCAACTTTTTTAATAATACTTTTTGAAGAATGTTTATCAAAATGATTTGATTCTTTCTCAGCGGCAAATCTTTTTAACTCTCTTATTAAAAGAGAATTATCGATATTCATTCGTGTGCACTTTGCTTGGCATAGATGATCGCAAACCATTCCCGTTATATTCGGCAGTGGATTTTCTCTAACAATTGTTTCGTATGCAGCAGTATTATTTTTATTGCTGATATGATATAAATATTCCGGTACATCTTGATCAATAGCACAGGCTTCAACACAAGGTGGATGAATGCAATCAAGTTCGGTTAACTCTCTGTTTGTTTTAACGTTTTGATGTTTTGCGTGAGATTTTTTGTAACGATTATCATTTTTTACAGATACAGCATAGTTATTTAAATTCTCAAGTACAGCTGACTGTAAATCTTCTTTACTGTTTTTACTTAGGATAAACTCGTCAATAGTCGAAGCATTCGCTTTATTCATTTCTGATTGAAGGTTTGACAAATATTGTGGAAGACGTGAATAACCACCGGGTCGCAGTAAATCCGAGCAGACGGTAACCGGTGTCAGGTTACAGGCAACAATGTCAGCAAAGTTAAAAGCATCAGCACCACCGGAAAATGAAAGATCTAATTTCCCTTGATATTCATTTTGAAGTAATGCAGCCACGTTAACAGTGAGCGGATGAAGTGATCTCCCGCTCATATAAACCATCTTTTGATCATTTGGTAACATTTGAGAGGGATTTAACGACTCAAGTGTGTTTGTTAATTTTAAACCAAACTCAACATTGTTTGCTTGTGCACAATTAAGAAGTTCATTTATAAGATTCTTTGCATCATTGAATTTCAAATCGTGTTCAAATGCTTCATCCGGAATTGTTATTTTATAAGCAAGCTTGTCGTTTAAGATTTCTCTTAATTTTTCCTTGCCGAGAATTGTCGGATTTAATTTTACTGCCGTGTGAAATTTATATTCATTCATCAGATGTTTTGCTATTGCTTCAATTTCATCGGGGGGACAACCGTGCATCGTTGAAAGGGTGACATTATTACTAATCTCGTGTGGGATTTTTATATCGGTTATACGCGGGTAAATCATTTTCAACTTTTCAATTTTATTTTCAATCTCACTCGAAGCATCTTTCATCTTACACAAAAATGAATCAACTTTTTTACTTTTGATTCCTTTTAAATCATAACCAACGCTTATATTGAATATCGTTTCAAAATCATACTGAAATTTATCGCAAAGTATGTGAAGTAAAATCCAAGCATCGATATATTGATCGAGACTCTCTTCAATTTTCAATTCTTGAGACCATTCGCAGTTATAACCTTCATCATACATATCGATACAAGGTTTTGCGACTTCAATTTCGTCAAGCACTTGAACTGTTTTCAATTCGATATAACGAGCACCGAATAACCAAGACAAGACAATATTTTGCGAGAGCTGTGTGTGCGGACCGGCTGCAACTCCAAGCGGTGCGGCAAGCGGCTGATTATATCTTTTTACTTTGAACGGATCGTTTGCATCTGGTTTAAAAATTAGATCATTGTAGTAACCGAAAGTTTTTCCTTCTTTCTCTTCGGTCAGTATCCATTTCAGTACTTTATCAATTGAATAGATGTGTAATTTATCTTGCATAAGATTTATTCTTCTTTCCGTTTTATACTTATTATTTCCGCTGCAATGCTTACTGCGATTTCTTCCGGAGTCTCGGCTTCAATTTCCAATCCTATTGGTGTGTGAACTTTATCAAAGAGTTTTTTATCTAAACCATCTTTGACAAGATTGTTAAACACTGTTTTAATTTTCCGAGCGCTTCCCATCATACCAATGTAATTTAGATCCAAGTTAATTACGGAACCCAACGCCTCTTTATCTCCCATATGCATCGGTGTTACAATAATTGCATAAGATTTGCTTCCTTCTTTTATAAATTGATTTACATCCTTATAATCGGTTATAATTTTTTCATCTGCATAAGTGTTTTGATTCATAGTAAAAACATCCTCGCGGTGATCAAATACAACAACATAAAATCCGATGAACTTCATAATTTGTGAAACCGCCAAACCAACGTGTCCCCCGCCGATTATATAAGCAGTATCCGTAAAACCGATATTCTCTTTGTAGATATAATCAGTGTCATTTTCGTAATTGAAAGTACAATCATCTTTTTGAGATTGGGAGGAATCATAATCAAACAAGTTATATGATAATTTTAATAATCCGTTCTCACGTTTATTGAGATTCTCTAATATTTTATCAACCGAGTTAATTTCATTAAATGTTAGTAACGAAAAAATGATGGTTTGATATCCACCGCAGATTAAACCGGATTCTTCAAGATCTGTTTTAGGGGAATGCTGTAATCTTTTAATTTGTTTTTCTTCTTTCCCGGAAAGAAGTTCAAACCCATAATCAATTAACTGTTTCTCCATTATCCCGCCGCCGACAGTTCCAATTGTTGAACCGTTGGGTGTTAAAAGCATTTTAAAACCTTGTCTGCCGGGAGAATGATTTGAAGAATCAGTTACGGTTAAAAGGAGAACTTTATCATATTCGTTTATATTATCTCTCGCAAATTGCCAGAATCTTTTTTCATTCAAACTGTCACCTATCCTATTTCGGAAGAAGTAATTTTAGATCTTTCTTTTTCAGTTTTTCTACCTTGATACAATTGCATCAAAGTTTTTTCGTGTGTAAACGGAGAAGAATATTTCAGATCAACATACGGATTGAAAGCTTTAACAGCATTTGAAATTGCAAAAAATGCTCCAATACCGTACATCAATGGCGGCTCACCGACTGCTTTTGATTTGAAAGGTCCATAAGGATTTTCCGAATCTTCCAGAAAATATGTTTCAAGTTTTTTTGGTGCGGAATAAATATCGGGCACTTTATAGGTAGATAATGAATTGGAATTCAGTCTGCCTTTACTGTCCTGCACAAGTTCTTCGACCGTCATCCAGCCGATACCTTGCACGATACCGCCTTCAACCTGTCCCAAATCAATTGCGTGGTTTAGAGTTTTACCGTAATCATGAACAACTTTTACTGAATCAATTTCATAAGTGCCGCGAAGACAATCAACCGTTACTTCAGTAATAGCCGTTCCGTATACGTGATATGCAAACGGGTGACCTTGTTCTTTCTTTTTATCGAAGTGAATATCAGGCGTTGCATAAAATGCTTGAGCCGTTAAACTAATTCTATGTTGATTTGCTGATCGAATTAATTTATTCCAATCAAGCTCCGTTTCATTTTCGTTGTATAAAATTTTACCGTCAACTAATTCGATGTTTTTCTCATCATCTAACTTCAACAACTCTGCCACGTGTTTTTTTAAACGAGCCAAAAGACTATTACAGGCAAAAAGAAGAGCGTTCCCGTTAAGATCGGCTGCACTGCTTGCAGCTGTCGGTGAAGTGTTTGCAACTCTGGTTGTGTTTGTCGATTCAACTTTTACTTTTACTTTATCGATTGAAAAAACTTTTGAAGCAATGTTTATCATCTTTTCATTTACGCCCTGTCCCATTTCAACTGCTGCAGTACTTACTGAAACTGAACCATCAGTATATATATGAACTAAAGCGCTTGCTTGGTTCATCATCGTATTTGTAAACGAAATGCCGAAGCAAACCGGCATAAATGAAATACCTTTTTTCTTTAATATATTTTTGCTGTTAAACTCTTCAACAGAATTCTTTATTGAATCAAATGAATATCTTGTTACTGCTTCGTTCCAGCATTTTGAAGCATTGACTCTTTTCGCAATCTGACCGTAATAAAATTTACTTCCTTCAACAAGTAAGTTTTTCTTTTGAATTATGTATGGTTCAATGCCAATTGAAAGTGCTGCTTTGTGTATTGCTGATTCGATTACAAACATACCTTGCGGTCCGCCGAAACCTCTGAATGCTGTGTTAGGCGGAAGATTTGTTTTGCACGAAATTGCAGTAGCTTTAACGTTTGGTATGAAGTAACTATTTGTAGTATGAAATAATGTTCTTTCCAAAACTGCGGGAGAAAGATCTGCTGCAGCTCCGGCATTTTGATAGAATGTAACTTCGTATGCAAGAATTTTATAGTCTTTTGATAAACCGATTTTATAATCGGCAGAGTAAGGATGACGCTTGCCAGTCATCCGCAAATCATCATGACGGTGAAGTATCAACTTGACCGGTTTATTAGTTAATTTTGCTCCAAGTGCTGCCATCACAGCCCAAGGAGTAGCTTGATCTTCTTTACCGCCGAAAGCACCACCTAATCGTAACACATCAACTTCAACCTGATGCATCTTTAAATTAAGTACTTTTGCAGCAGTGCTTTGAACCGCAGTCGGTCCTTGCGTTGATGAATAAATTTTAATTCCGCTACCTTCAACCGGAACTGCAACAGCGCCTTGTGTTTCAAGATACAAATGTTCTTGGCCGCTTATTTCAACTCTATCTTCAATTATATATTCACATCCAGTGAAAGAATTTTCAACATCCCCCATAGAAAATATTCTCGGTGGAATTATTAAACTTCCCTTTTCATAAGCATCACGTGGATCTGTGATTGGAGTTAGTTCTTCATATTCAATTTTAATTTTGCTCTTAGCTTTCTTTGCAATCATTTCAGTTTCAGCAATAACTATTGCGATTGGTTCACCGATAAACTCAACAGTGTCTACTGCGAGTAAATGTTCATCCGGAATTATATTACCGATTTGATTTTCACCCGGTATATCTTTGTAAGTAATTATTCTTACAACCCCGGGAACTTTGAGTGCTTCGGATAAATCGAGTTTGGTAATTTTACCGTGTGCAATTTTTGAATCAAATACGGATGCATACAATGTACCTTGCGGAACCGGCATATCATCAACAAAAATTGATTCCCCTTTTACGTGTTTTATTACATCACTCGATTTCATACAATTTCTTTCTCGTTTATTAATTGCGGGAACAACTTTAGAAAGTGTGCTTTTACTAATTGACCAAGCAATATTTTTTTATACTCAGCACTTCCTCTTACATCGCTTATCGGTGATATTTCAGTTTGCATAACTGCTAAAGCAGAATCGATTGTATCGATTGAAATATCCTTGCCGATGAAATATTGATTAGTCTCTTTCAATAATTTTGGAACCGGAGCAACTCCGCCTGCCGATATAAAAATATTAATTATTTTATTACCATCAACTTCAATTAACATTGCCGAATTTACCGAAGCAATATCTAAGTATGTTCTTTTAGAAACTTTTTCAAAACTAAACTTTAATTCTCCCTTTGGTACTTGGATTAAAACTTCTTTTATATATTCATCATTAGTTTTGATCAACTTTTTATAATCCAGATAAAAATCTGATAATTTAATAATCCTTTCATTAATTCCGTCAGTTAGAACTAATTCAGAATTTAGAGCCATGAGAATAATTGTTAAATCCCCTATTGGAGAAGCATTTGTAAGATTACCACCTATTGTAGCTGAGTTCCGAATTGGAAGAGAAGCAACAAGATCAATATCATTTTTTATTGTAGGAATTACTTTTGATAAAATTGGAGATTGTTTTATCTCTTCGAAAGTTGTTCCACTACCTATAATAATAGTATCATAATTTTGATAAATATATGATAAATCATATTCTAATAAAAATTGAGCTTCTTCCTCCAGCAGCATATCGGGTTTTTGAACAAATAAATCTGAGCCCCCGCTTATAAATAAACTTGATTTTTCAGTGTTTACTTTTTTATCTGATTGTATTGTACTAAGTCTCTCTTTGATCTCTTTAAAGTAATCGGGAATTACATTTTTAGCTACTAATAATTGAACTCTATCATTGCTGCTGTTATTTTTCAATTCATAAATAATATTGTTTAAGGCTCTTATTATAGAATGATAACCGGTACAACGGCAAATGTTTCCCCCGACTGCATTTATTGCATCTTCAATTTTATAATCAGTATTATTCAGTAAATAACATGTAACCGACATTAAAAATCCGGGAGTACAAAATCCGCATTGTGAAGCATTTTCATCAGCAAATATTTCCTGCTGCAATAATAAATCTTCTTTGTTAATCCCTTCAATGGTTACAACATGTTTACCGCTGCAATTTGCTATTGGGTAAATACAAGATGTTATAGTTTTATAAACAACACTGTTTTTTGTTAATGTCCCCAGTAAAACTGTGCATGCTCCGCAGTCACCTTCTTTACATACTTCCTTAGTGCCAGTTAGATGTTTTTCTTTTCTTATAAAATCAAGGAGTGGAAGAGATGGATTGACTTCCGAACTGATTAATGTGTTGTTTAATAAAAACTGAACCTTTCGTTTATTCATATTTCAACAAGGATATTTTCATCTAAATTTATGAATTTAGAATGATAAAAGAAACTAAGATTATTCATTAACAAGAAATGAGCTGCGCATGTTGAAAGTTCATTTTCTCACTACCATCTTGCAACTATATTCATGTTTTGATGATTACAAATTTCTTTCGCCTCGGGCGTATAAAGAAAATCAATTCTATTTTGATAAAACTCAGTGATCTTTCCTCTTACCATTTTTAATGTGCTATTTAAAAATTTATTTTGTTCTGTAAATCCTTCTCCTAATATTGCTATAGTTGATGGAAGCCATCTTTCAGGAAATTGTCCGGCTAAATCTCCGCCGGATTTAAATCTATTTACTTCTCTTTCAATCATCTTTAATGCTTCTTTTTGTCCGTCCGCAGTTTTTATTGACATACCTAATTCTTCAAGTTTTTTAATAACTAATTCTTTATTTGGAACAATTAAAGCAACCGTAAAAGGATTTTGATTATTATGCAGCATCACTTGTTCAATTAATTGAGAGTGTTCAGTCAAGGCTTCTTCAATTCCTTCAGGACTATATTTTTCACCATCGCTTCCAATCAATAAACTTTTAAATCTACCAAGCACATATAAGAAATTATCTTTGTCCAGATAACCCATATCACCAGTATAGAGCCAACCATCTTTTAAGGTTTCTTTAGTTGCACTTTCATTTTTCCAATAACCTAACATTACATTTTCACCCTTAACTACTATTTCTCCTTTTTCACCAATCGGCAATTCTTTTCCATCATTATCACAGATTTTGATTTGCAAATTCTTAACAACACTTCCTGAGGAACCTAGTTTGTGTTTAGCTATAACATTTGCTGAGATTACAGGAGCAGCTTCCGATAGACCATATCCTTGCAGCATTGGAATTCCGAGAGCATAAAAGAATTTTTGCAGTTCGATGTCAAGTAAAGCTCCGCCGCCAATAAAAAATTCTAATCTTCCCCCAAATTGTTCTCTAATTTTACTGAACAAAATTTTATCGTATAACTTTAATAAAGGTTTATAAATTTTTGTTATCCCTTTGCCTTTGTTGTAACCTTCAGCATTATATCTGTATGAAATTTTTAATGCTTGTTCAAAAAGCTTTTCTATTTTCTCACCCTTACCTTTAATTCTCTTTTCAATATTCTTTCTGAAATTTTTTGCGAGAGCAGGTACACTTAATAAAAAGTGAGGTTTTATTTCCTTTATATTATTCGGAATGTTTTTAATACTTTCCAACTGAGATTTGCCAACTTCAACCGAAGCCATGCTTGCTCCGTTTTTCATTAAGGTATAAATCCCGGCAGTATGAGCAAAACTATGATCCCATGGTAAAATTAAAAGAGAGACATAATACTCTGGTATGGGAAGCAACGCAGTAGCTTGTTCTACATTGGCAGTATAATTTCTATGTGATAAAATTATACCTTTTGGATCTGCAGTTGTGCCGGAAGTATAGCAGATATTTGCGTAATCATTTTCATTTATATTCTGCCATATTTTATCAAACTCATTTTTATATGACTTTAAAAATTCTTTCCCTCTAAAAAGAATTTCATCCTTAGTGATTTCATCGGATTCCTTCTCTGTAAGATTATCTAAGACTATTACTTTTTCTAAATCCGGCAGATCGTTTTTTATCTTTCTAATTTTTTCTAAATGATTCTGCGAGACAATAACAAATTTACTTTCAGAATGAGCTATTCTAAATTTCAGATCATTTAATTCATCAATTTTTACTGAAACCGGAACATTAACAGCCCCGCAATAAAGTACAGCAAGTTCACTCATCACCCATTCATTTCGTCCTTCTGAAAGAAGTGTTACTCTATCTCCTTTTTGCAATTTTAGAGATAACATTCCACAAGCAAATAAATAAACAAATTCTTTCATTTCAGAATAAGAGATCGAGTTATAGCTTCCGTCACTTTTCTGCCACATTAGCGGATTATTATAAAATTTCTTTACACTCTCTTCAAATAAATTTGGAATTGTTCTTTGCATATTATACCTAATAATAAAAGGATGAATTAGTCCCCTAATTTAATATTTTAATAAATAATTCGTAATACTTTAGAGAAATTTTAATGGAATAAAAGAAAGGAAAACTGGTTCAAGAATAATAAATATTCCTGAACCAGCTGATTAAAGTTTTATTCTGCGTATATGTTCATTGATCTTTGCGGATTGTCATTTACTGCTTTAAGAATTTCCATAGGTTTATTTTCATCTAACCAATTAACTTTTCCGGAAGCAATATCATATATACCACCGATAACTTTTACTTTACCATCTTCAACTAATTTTCTTGATGCTGCACTTTTCATAAATAAATCATTCACACTTTGCCAAACATTTTGCTCAATGGCATAAGGAACTAATTCGTTTTGCGATAAATCCGAATGCTTTTCTTTTACTGCACTTACTGCTGGTATTATATTATCAACCAGCGGTGGAATATTTGATTCTAGTTGAAGCTTTTCGCCATGAACAACTGCATTAACTGCTTTAACTGCGCCGCATCCACTGTGACCAAGAACTACAAGAACGGGAGTATTAACATGACCTAAACCATATTCTATCGTTCCAATTTCATCTGTATCAGCAACATTTCCAGCTACTCTAATAACAAACAAATCCATTATTCCAGCATCAAAAATAAATTCAGCCGGAACTCTTGAATCTGAACAGGAAAGAACCGTTGCATATGCATAATTTCCTTGATCTGAATTTGCTGCCAATTCTCTTCTCGAAATTTCAATATTTGGGAAAGTTGATTTACCATCTACAAATCTTTGATTTCCCTTTTTCAGCATTTCAATTATTTTATCGGCAGATGGTTTTTCTGTTTTTTTATCACCTGCAGATATATTTAAAAATGAAAACAACAAAACAAATAACAACATTTTTGTTAACTTCATTGTAGATCCCTTTCGTTATAATTATTGGTTGATGAAAATTTTAACGTACGTGTTAATAAAAAAGTTTACAATTTTTTAGTAATTTATAAATATTTTTTGATTTTTCTCAATCATCATTTGGTCTGTTTTTTATGCAAAAATTAGCCCGTATCATGTTAAATTACTATTTTTGATAATCCGAATTAATTACAGGAAAATTTATGCTGCTTCTTAACTCCGATGTATTTACATACAAAAATAATGAACTCTATTGTGAAGAAATTAAAGTAAGTGACCTTACAACTAAATTTGGCACTCCTCTTTTTATCTACAGCAAAAAATTCTTTAGAGACCGATTTTTGAAATATCAAAAAGCATTTGAAGAGATTAATCATACTATATTCTTTGCAACTAAATCTAATTTTAATCTGAATGTAATGAAAATTTTTTATGATTTAGGAGCTGGGATTGATGTAAACTCAGCCGGAGAATTATTTAGAGCATTAAAAATTGGAGCCGATCCGAAAAGGTTAATATTGACCGGTGTAGGTAAAACAAAAGATGAAATTAAAATGGGATTAGAAAATGATGTACTTCTAATCAAAGCAGAATCCCCTGCAGAAATTTATACTATAAATAAAATTGCAGAAGAATTAAATGTAAAAGCTAGAGTAGCAATAAGAGTAAATCCAAATGTTGATCCTCAAACTCATCCCTATATTACAACTGGTTTAGTACAAAGTAAATTTGGAATTCCGGCTAAAGAGGCAATAGAGTTGTACATCGAAGCTTCAAAAATGAAGAATATTCAATTAACTGGAATTGATATGCATATCGGTTCTCAAATTACAAAAGTATCTCCGTTTGTTGATTCGGTTAAAAAGCTTGCAGAAGTATACTTCGAACTAAAGGAACTTGGAATTGAATTAGACCATTTTGATATTGGCGGAGGTATGGGTGTAGTTTATAAAGATGAGAATCCTTTTGCAATTGAAGAGTTAGCCGAAAATCTTATTCCAATCTTCAAGGAATTAAATTGCGAAATTATGTTTGAACCCGGAAGATATTTAACGGCTAACGGCGGAATATTAGCAACAGAAGTTATTTACACAAAAAGCAATAATGAAAAAAATTTTATAGTTGTTGACGGCGCCATGACAGATGTTTTAAGACCAAGTATTTACGGTGCTTATCATAACATTCAACCCGCCAAAATAAACGGAGAAAATGATATAGTTGCCGATATTGTTGGTCCTGTTTGCGAAACCGGAGACTTTTTGGCAAAGGATAGAGAAATTCAAAAATCTGAAAGCGGAGATGTTTTAGCAGTAATGACAGCCGGAGCATATGGAATGGTGATGTCATCAAATTATAATGCACGCCGCCGTCCTCCTGAAATTGTAGTTGACAAGAATAAATTTTATGTTACTAGAAGCAGAGAAACTTATGAGCATCTGCTTTATGATGAAAATATAATCAATGAATTACATGACTAATTTTATCAACCAAATAAAGGGAATAAAATGAAAAAGTTTCTTTTCTTAATCTTAATTATAACCGGTTCATTATTTGCCCAAGAAAAAAGAGCAATTACTGTTGATGATTTATGGGAAATGAAAAGAATTGGAAGCTTTGATGTAAATTCGAAATTGGGTTTAATTGTTTTTGATGTTACATCGTTTGATATGGCAGCAAATAAAGGTAATTCTGATATTTATATGATCAATATTGATGGAACCAACTTAAAGCCATTTAAGAACACAAACAAGAATGAATCGAGTCCAAACTTTACTCCAACCGGAAATAAAATAACATTTGAAAAAGAGGGACAAGTTTGGATTTGCGATTTAGATGGTTCTAATGAAAAGAAACTTACAGATTTATACACAGGTGCATCCGGAATTGTTTGGACAAATGATGAATCAAAATTTTTGTTTACTTCCTCAGTTTATCCGGAATGTATGACTCAAGAGTGCAACGAAGAAAAAGATAAGTTAGCTGAAGAAAATCCCGTTAAAGCAAAAGTTTTTACCGAGTTAATGTATAGACATTGGAACTCATGGAGAGGCGAAAAAAGAAGTCATTTATTTTTAATGGATGTTGAACATAATAAATATTTTGATTTAACAGTCGGAAGTAAATCCGATGTTCCTCCAATTGCATTAGGCGGATACTCTGATTACTCAATTTCAAGCGATGGAAATTATGCAGCATTTACTACTAACCTTGATAAGAATTTAGCATGGAGTACAAACAACGATGTTTTTCTTGTTGAGTTAAATAATGTTAAAGAGAAGTATGAAACACCAAAGAGAAAAATTTCCGAAAGCTTAGGAAATGACAATCAACCTATTTTTTCTCCAAATGGGAAATTGGTTGCATTTATTTCTATGGAACGTGCCGGATTTGAAGCTGATAAGAAAAGACTTTTTATTTATGATATAGAAAGCAAAACAAGCAAAAACTTAACTGAAGATTATGATTTATCGGTTGGAGAGGTTATTTGGTCGCCTGATTCTAAATCAATTTATTTTACTGCCGCAAATCAAGTTTATCAATCAATTTATAAGATTGATATAGAAACTGCAGAACTCAAAACTATTATTGAAGAAAATTACAATAGTGGAATTAAATTATCTGCTGATGGTAACACAATTTATTTCAAAAAACAAAAAAGTAATCTTCCTTACGAAATATTCTCTGTTAATTCTGATGGAACTGGTCTGAAACAAATTTCTGAAGTTAATAAAAACCTTTTAGCTCAATTGGAAATGAACAACATAGAAACATTTTGGTCTGAAGGAGCAGAAGGAGCGAAAGTTCAGTCAATATTAATTAAGCCTCCCTTTTTTAAGTCAAATAAAAAATATCCAATGATATTTTTAATTCACGGCGGACCACAAGGAAACTGGGCTGATGATTTTCATTATCGCTGGAATATGCAGATGTTTGCTGCTAAAGGTTATGTTGTAGTTGCTCCAAATCCAAGAGGAAGTACCGGTTACGGTCAAAAATTTACCGATGAAATTTCTACAGATTGGGGTGGAAAAGTTTACACCGATTTAATGAATGCTTATGATTACGCAATCGAAAATTATTCTTTTATTGATGGACAAAATACTTTTGCTGCCGGCGCTTCATACGGTGGATATATGATTAATTGGTTATCAACACAAACTGATAGATTTAATGCGCTGGTATCCCACTGCGGTGTTTGGAATTTAGAAAGTATGTACGGAGCAACCGAAGAAATATGGTTTCCGGAATGGGAATTTGGTGGAGCACCTTGGGAAAACAGAGAACTTTATCAAAAATGGTCACCGCATCAATTTGCAGAAAATATTAAAACTCCAATGTTAGTTGTACATGGAGCAAATGATTTTAGAGTTCCGGAAGGACAAGCTTTTGAATTATTTACTACATTGCAAAGACTAGGAGTAGAAAGTAAATTTTTATATTTCCCGGATGAATACCATTTTGTAACTAAACCGCAAAATGCAAAATTATGGTGGAATACAATATACGATTGGTTTAACAATCATTATTTGAGGAAATAAAATGAACAATAATTATAATCCAAATGATATTGATGATCTCGAATTTGACTATGATACCGAAGATAAAGTTGAAGAGGGATCAAAGTACATTGAAGAAAATCTTTGGGAAAAGGTTGAACGTGTAGGTAAAAAAATATCATTCGCAAAAGATATTCTTGCACTGTTTCGTTATATGTCTGATAGCTCCGTAGCTTGGTACAGAAAATCAATAGTTGTAGGAGCATTGATTTATTTCATTTCACCAATTGATGCAATTCCTGATCTAGCACCATTATTCGGTTATCTTGATGATCTTGGAGTTATTACAGCAGTATTGAAATATTTGGGTAGCGAATTAATTCCATACTACAACAAATAGGATTTTCTTTAATGAAAACTAAAATAGAATTCTTAAGAATTTTTAGTTTGGTTATCGCTGCAGTTTTAATTTCTGCATGCAGCAGCAAAAATTATCTTCCTTTGGAAACTGTTGATAATGTTGATGTATCAAGATATTTAGGTAAATGGTACGAAGTTGCAAAACTTCCAAATAGTTTTCAAGATGACTGTTACTGTGCTACAGCAGAATATGGATTAATTGATTCTAATACACTTAGTGTTGTTAATAAGTGCTTTGAAGACAGCATTGACGGTACTCTTGATTCGGTTGACGGTAAAGCATTTATTGTTGAAAACAGCAATAACAGCAAACTAAAAGTGCAGTTCTTCTGGCCATTTAAAGGAGATTACTGGATAATTGAATTGGATCAAGAAAATTATTCTTATGCAGTTGTAGGAACTCCGAGTAGAAAATATTTATGGATACTTTCACGTACTCCCAGATTAGAAAAGAATATCTTAGATTCTCTGTTAAATAAAATTGCTCAAAAAAACTTTGATGTATCTAAAATTGAACTTACAGAAAATGAATGTTATTCCGAGTTATAGATTTTTCTTCTTTTATTGTAAGGAAAAGGATTAGAAATGAATTATAAAATAATTGAATCAAATATAATACATAAAGGGAAAGTATTTGATCTAAGAATTGACAATATTGTTTATGACAGCGGAAATAAAGGTATAAGAGAAGTAGCAATTCACAACGGCGGAGCAGTTGTAGTGCCAGTATTAGATAATGGAAATATTGTTTTAGTAAAACAATTTAGATATCCGTTTGAGAAATTTCTGCTTGAGTTACCTGCAGGAAAACTTGATCTGAATGAAGATCCATTAGTTTGTGCAAGGCGCGAATTAATTGAAGAAACTGGATATAGAAGCAGCAGCTTTGTAAAGTTAGGAAGTATTTCTACAACTCCCGGTTTTTGTACCGAAATACTTCACATTTATCTTGCTGAAAATTTAAAGTCCGGTAATCATGATAGAGAAGAAGGTGAATATGGAATGGAAGTATTTTCCTATCCGCTTGAACAAGTTAAAGAAATGATTTCTGCCGGAGATATTATTGATGCAAAAACTATAGCCGGAATTTTTTACTATACTAACTTGAAACAAAAATAAATTAATAATTATTCTTAACTTTTTATTAATTCTTCCAAATCAATTTTTTCTATATGAGAGATTTTCTTTCCTAAGAATCTCTCTGCTACTTCTTGAAATTTTCTCGGTACATCACTTACATAAAATTGGTGATTCCCTTTTCTCGTTGAGTCATTCCTTAGATCCAGCGCTTCAAGTAAATTATTAACTTCAATTGCCGCAGAAGTACCTGAATCAATTAGTTTAACTTTTTTACCAACTGATTTTTGAATTATATCATTCAAGATCGGATAGTGAGTACAACCTAAAATAAGTGTATCAATTTCATGTTCTTTAAATTTCTTCAAATATTCATTTGCAATTAGTTGTGCAGCTTTATGATTTGTCCACCCTTCTTCAGCTAAAGGAACAAAGAGAGGGCAAGCAGATTCATAAACTTTGATTTTATTATTCAGTTTTTTTAATCTATGTGAATAAGCTTTATTGTTTATAGTAGCATTCGTTCCTATTACACCAATATGATTATTCTTTGTATTATTTAGAGCAGTTTTAGAGCCCGGTTCAATCATCCCGATTATCGGAACATTAAATTCATTTCTTAAAACATCTAAAGCAACAGAAGATGCGGTATTGCAAGCAACAACAACCATTTTAACATTTTTCTTCAATAAAAATTTTGTGTTTTGTATCGAATATTCTACAACTGTTTGATTAGATTTTGATCCATAAGGAACTCTTGCAGTATCACCAAAATAAATTATATTTTCATTAGGTAAATTTTCGAATATTTTTTTCACTACTGTTAATCCGCCGATACCGGAATCGAATATTCCGATTGGATTTGACTTTTGCTGGTTTGTCAAGTTTACTCCGTTAAATCATTTCTTCAAGAATTTGGGTTAATTCAGTCCTGATTAATTCATATTGATTGTGGGAAATCTTTCTTTTATTTCTATCTAAAACATAAAAAGCATCTACCACATCATCTGCTTTAGTACCGATTTTAGCAAAATAAATTACCAATCCAAGTTCGTTCATTTTTTTTGTTATTTCATAAAGCAGACCAAGCTTATCTGCCGAATGTACATCAATAATTGTATATTTTTCATGCTTCTCGAAACTAATTTTTATTTTACTTTTTTTACTGAATAACTTTGATTCTATACGCCACCATTTATTTCTAACTTTCAAAAATTCTTTATTGATTTTCAATTCATTTCTTACAGCTAAGTTTACATCTTTTTTAATTTTATCAAATCTTGATTCATCAATTGGTTTATGAGTTCTATAATCAGTAACATTAAAACTGTCTATTACAATTCCGTCTCTTCTGGTAAAGATTTTTGCATCATGAATATTAAGATCATTAATTGATAAAGCCCCGCACAATTTTGAAAGAAGTGAGTCTGAATCAACAGTAATGATAGTAATATTTGTGAAGCCCCCTTCCTGCTTGAAGATTAACGATGTAGTGTTGCTTCCTTCTATCTCTTTAATATGCTGATTAATTTCATCTTGACTAAAACTAAAGAAATAACCTATGTCCTCAATTGAATCAACGTGTTCCTTAAAACCATCATTATTCTTAGAATTGTTAAAATTTAGTATCTCATTCTTTGTTGCTCTCAATAAATCTTCAGCTCTAATTCCTTCTTCAATAAGAATTTTTGTTTTTCTAAATAATTCAAAAAGCAGATCACTTTTCCACTGTGTCCATACGTGTTGACTTACAGCTGACAAATCCGCATAAGTTAAAAGAAATAACAAATCCAAAGCATACGCCGATGGAAATAATGAAGCGAAAGAATTTAATGTAGCGGCATCATTAATATTTCTTCTAAAAGCAACCTGCTCCATTGTTAAATGATGTCTGACTAGAAACTGCACAAGTGATATTTCCTCTGCATCATAACCCATATATTCCATAATTGAATTAGCAATTTCTGCTCCAATAATTTCATGTCCGCTCAAACTGATTGGTTTACCGATATCATGGAATAAAATGGCGAGATAAATTAAATCCTTTTCTTTAAGTGAAGAAAATATTTTTCCGACATGAGAGTTTTCCCCTTGAAGTTTTTCAAGGTTCTTTAACGCAATTAAAGTATGTTCGTCAGTAGTATAACAGTGATAAACTCCGGGTTGGAAAAATCCAACAATTTCTTTGAACTCAGGAAGATAAGCCGCAAGAAGTCCAAGTTCATTCATTGCATTTAATGTTTTACCCACATTTTTAGGAAGTTTAAGAATTTCTCTAAAGAATACTGATGAAGAGTGATCTTCATTTCTGCTTTGTTCTTCTATGTTTTGGATAGAATCGATTACAAGCGATCTTAATGATTGATCAAATATTCCGTCATGTAATCCACGGTAGTAATAAAGCCGCATCATATCAGAAAGAGAAAGTGAGCGCGAATTTTTAATTGAGATACTTTTTCCTTTTATAAAGAAATCATCATCCAGTTCAATGGCTAAAGTATCGGAAAGAGGATCAAATATTTCCTCTTCAAATCTCTTCATCATTGTGCCGGTAAATCTGAAAATAATATTTGATGCATGGAAATAATTCCTCATGAAAGATTTCCATTTTTCTTTACCTTCACCAAGCTCTGACGAAATCTTCTCTTGAGCAGTAAACTCTAATCTGTCATCTTTCCTGTTTTTAATAAGGTGAAGCCTTGTCCTAACATTTATCAAAAACTTGAAACTATCTAAAAGATAATTTATCTCTCTATTACTTATAACATTCTTAGTTTTTAAGTGATTAAGAAAATTTTCTGTTTGAGTTATTTCATTCTGTTCAGTAAAAAGAATATCATTCTTTAAAGAATAAATCCATTCAACTGTATGAAGATCCCTCAATCCTCCGGCAGAAAATTTAATATTTGGTTCCAATATTTTTGATGATCCACCATATTTTTCATGGCGAATATTTGTATCGTTAAAATATTCCAGTATTAATTCTTTTTTAGATTTTGGATTTACCGAAGAGAATAACATGACATTCCATTCGTTATAAAGTTTTTCACTTCCTATTAAAAAACGGGTTTCAAAAAACTGAGTAAAAGAATGGAGATCCTCATTAAGAAATTTTTCAATATCGCTAAATTCTCTTGTTGTATGAGAAACTTCAATACCGCAATCCCATAAATCAGTAATAATCTTTCTAATACTATCTTCATTCTTATGAATTTCTTTACATAAAAACATTAAGTCAATATCGGAAAACGGAGATAATTCTCTTCTGCTAAAACTTCCACCGGAAACAATTGCAAAATTAATTTTGTGGTTTGCAACAACTCTTCTTATAAATTCTTCAACTAAAAGGCTGTAGTTAATACAAAATTCCAATGGTTTTGATAGAAGATTTCTATCGGAAAACAACTCTAGTTTACTTGCTAAAAATTCTTCTTTTATTGACTTAACATCTATCATAAATATTCTTCTATTTGGACCGATTATTTATTACAATTTTGCAAAAATAAAAAAATCTATTTAAACAAAAGAAGCAATCTCAATTAGAGATTGCTTCATGTAAACTAAGCAATTATATTTTACTAAACTCTATCGAATTTAGCTTGGAAAAATCTCAAATACTTTGGTTCATAAATGAACTTAAGACCTTTGACTTTCTTTCTGTTTTCATATACTTCAGCAACTGATTCAACCATAACATCAATATGAGACTGAGTATAAACTCTTCTTGGGAAAGTTAATCTTACCAATTCTAATTTTGGTTTTCTGTTCTCGCCGGTTTTAGGATCTCTTCCGGAAGAAACAATTCCTCTTTCCATTCCTCTTACACCACTATCAATAAATATTTCAGTGGCTAATGTCTGCGCAGGAAATTGTTCTTGAGGAATATGACTTAAAATTTTCTTAGCATCCAAGAAAATTGCATGTCCACCTATTGGCTGGACAAACGGAATTTTATACTTAGCCAATTGAATACCGGCGTATTCAACTTGTTTAACTCTCATTCTTATGTTTTCGTATTCTACCATTTCTTCAATACCACGAGCCATTGCTTCCATATCTCTTCCAGCTAAACCACCGTAAGTATGAAGTCCTTCATAAATTACAACCATATTTCTAGCTTCTTCATATACTTTTTTATTTTTAGTTGCTAGAAAACCGCCGATATTTACCATCAAATCTTTTTTAGCACTAACCCAAAGTCCATCAAAATAACTACACATTTCTTTAAGAATTTGAGCAATAGTTTTATCAGCATAACCTTTTTCTCTTTCCTTTATAAAGAAAGCATTTTCTGTTGCTCTTGTAGCATCAAACCATAATTTAATTTTATGTTTCTTAGCAAATTCATAAACATCAATTAAATTTTTCATAGAGAAAGGCTGCCCCCCAGCCATATTAACCGGACCCGCCATTGAGATATAAGGAATATTTTTAGCACCAACTTCTTTAACAAGTTTCTCTAATTTTTTAAGATCGATGTTGCCTTTAAAAGGATGCTCGTTAGAAGATTCATGAGCTTCATCAATAATTACATCAACAAAAGTTGCACCGGCAAGTTCTTGGTGAAGTCTTGTAGTAGTAAAGTACATGTTTCCCGGTACATAATCTCCTGGTTTAATAAGTATTTTAGAGATCATATGTTCGGCAGCTCTTCCTTGATGTGTAGGGACAAAATAGGGCATACCGTAATATTTTTTCACATTATCCCACAAATAATAAAAGTTTCTGCTTCCGGCATAAGCTTCATCACCAAGCATCATTCCTGCCCATTGGTAATCACTCATTGCATTAGTACCACTGTCAGTCAGTAAATCAATATAAACATCTTCTGATTTCATAAGAAAAGTATTGTAACCGGCTTCCTTAGCAGCTTTTTCACGATACTCTCTTGTTGTCATTTTAATTGGCTCAACAACTTTTATTTTAAAAGGTTCAGCCCAGCTTCTTTTAACTACTTTCTTAGCCATTAATCACTCCATTTTTTTACTATATTTATGATATTATTCTTCGTCGTAATCATCGAAGAAATAATTTTCATCTTCATATTCAGCTTCAATAACAGAACTAATTCCACCTCTAGAATTAAATTCTGCTGTAACTTTCATATATCTTGGTTTACAGACTTCAACTAGATCATCCAATATTTTATTTGTTACACTTTCGTAATAAATTCCATCATTACGGAAAGACTGCAAATATAGTTTGTAAGATTTCAGCTCAATACATAATTCATCAGGAATATATTCAAGTATGATAACTGCAAAATCCGGTTGTCCGGTTTTAGGGCAAACCGAAGTAAATTCGGGTGCTTCATGCTCAATAAAATAATCTCTATTGGGATATTCATTTTTGAATGTTTCTAAAAGTTTAATTTTGTCGCTCATTGTGTTTTCCTTTTTTATCTTTATAAATAATTTGGTCTAATTTTATATTGGATTGGATCTTCAATTCCAACCTTCTGAAATCCACGAAGTCTTAAAGCACAGCTATCACATTCACCACAAGCTTCATCTTCACTTTGATAACATGACCATGTTAGATGAATTGGAGCATTAAGTTCAATTCCTTTTTTTATAATCTCATCTTTGTTCATGTTTATAATTGGAGTAATAATTTTAATTTTAGTCGTGGGTTTTGTTCCTTCATCAGCAAGCCTTTCAAAAGCTTCAAAAAATTGAGGTCGACAATCAGGGTAACCGGAAGAATCTTCATGAACCGCTCCCATAAAAATTGCTTCAGCACCAATTACTTCTGCCCAGCTTACACAAGCAGTTAAAATATTTGCATTTCTAAATGGGACGTATGATGAAGGAATATCCTGATTAGCCAAATCAGCCTTAGATACTTCCATATTGTAATCTGTTAAAGATGATCCGCCAATTTTTGCAAGATGTGAAAAATCAATTACAAGTTTATTTTCTACGTTATAAAAATCTGCAATATCATTAAAGGATTTTAATTCTCTTTTCTCAGTTCTTTGTCCATAATTAATATGTGCTAAGGCAATGTTGTACTTTTCTGCAGCAATTGCTGCCGTAACACAACTATCCATACCTCCGCTTACTGCCACTATAGCTAATTTTTTATCCATGCAAAATCATAATATTAAAGAATATAAAAGATACTAAAATCTTATTGCAAAAATAATAAGATATTTGCTTCTTTGAGTTCCGATTTCCGAAAAAGAGTTTTTATTTTTTTATAAATTCCGACAATTGTTTTCCAAAGGAAAGGAGAAATTATGGAATATTATGAATTACATCCTGTTACGCCGCAAACCAGATACATCAACAAAGCTGTTGAGGTATTGAAAAGCGGCGGAGTAATAATTTATCCTACCGATACTGTTTACGGTTTAGGTTGTGATATTTATAACAAAGAGGCTGTTGAAAGAATTTATTCAATTAAGAACGAGGCTTTGACAAAACTTTACAGTTTTTTAATTCCCGATTTAAAAGATATTTCTAAATATGCAAAAGTTTCTGATTATGCATATAGAATGATGAAAAAACATTTACCCGGACCTTATACATTTGTTCTTCCCGCATCTAAAGAGGTTCCTAAAAAATTATGGACTAAAAGAAAGCAGGTTGGAATTAGAATTCCGAACCATAATATTGCAATTCAACTAGCAAAGGAGCTGGGAAATCCAATTGTAAGCACAAGTGTTACAAACAGAAAAGGTGATGTGTTGTTTAATCCGGAAGAGATTAAAATAATATTTAATTCTCAAGTCGATTTAATGCTTTCCAGCGGTGCGCTTAACGGTAAGCCTTCTACAATAGTTGATTTAAGCAGTGATATACCTGAAGTGTTAAGAGAAGGTGCCGGTGATGCTTCAGAATTCTTTATTTGATTTTTTTAATATAATTCCCGCACCTAATTAATTGTGCGGGAATAACTAATTATTTATTATCTCAAAAAGTTTTTGATTTCCGAATTTACAACATCAGGCTTTTCATATTGAGCAAAATGACCGCAGTTTTTTATCATTACAAGTTTACTCTTTGGCAATTTCGAATGTCCGTTTTTGGCAATATCTTCGGTAAATCCGGGATTCAAATATGGATTTGGAATTAATTGATCATCTTCTCCAAATAAAATCAAAACCGGTTGTTCTATTTTAGAAAGATGATCTAATACAGGCTGATTAACCATTCCATTTACAGACTGCACAACCGCATAACAATAATTCTCAAAATCTCTTGCACCTTTCATTGCAATTCTATCGGTTACCATAAATTCAGCATCATTCGGCATGTTATAAAAATTAGCATAAAGATTGGTCCTAATCTGCTGATTTGAAGTAAGTGCAACTCCATCTACCGTCATCACTTCTCTAAACCACTGTTTTTGACCTTCATGGAATTCTTCAAATCCGGCTGGAGCAACAAGTATTAAACCTGAAATTACATCCGGATATTTAAGAGCAGTAACCATTCCTATTTGTCCGCCCATTGAATGTCCGGCAATTACAAATTTATTAATACCTAATTTTTGTGTGAATTCATAAACGACATCAGCGTAAAATTCCATTTGGCCGGAGTGAATTTCCTTGCTAGATTTTCCATAACCGGGTAGATCAATAGCTATACATCTGTAATCATTTTTAAGGACTTCAATATTTTTCTTCCATGCAGGTAAATAGCTACCTAAACCATGAATAAAAATAATTGTATGCTTTCCCTTTCCTTCATCAACATAAGCTATAGAGCGACCGTCATCCAGCTTTAAATAATTAACTGGAAAAGGATAATTCAAGTCATCAAATTCCATTTTGGTTAAATTCCCATATGGTGAGCATGCCGCTAATAAAAGCAGGAGGCTCATAAAAATTGCTGATAATTTCATATTACCTCCTTTAATTAAAATAACAGCCATTTAAATACTGTAAAAAAAGTATAAGGATCTTTTGGTTTATCTGAAGATCCACCGTTCACTATTGAACTTTCATAAAAATCTCCGAGCATCATATATGCCCCATGAATTTCAATATCCATAAAAACAGCAGGTTTAAATCCAATCATAGCATTAAATTCCAAACCAATAGTTTTACCACCATTACTTGATGCAACTACACTTTGTGCAAATGCGCCACCTATTTTGGCATTAAGTTTATTTGGGATAAATGATTTGTGAATATTGAGTGTACCGCCAATTTGACCTAATCCTATGTTTGACAAATCACTTACGGCAGAAATAAATCTATTAACAACATTTCCATGAGGATATAGTAGATAAGCTCCGCTGGAGATAAAAATTGCTCCCGGAGATCCCCAAGTATTACCGGTCAAAACACCACTATATTTGTCATCAGATAGTCCATTATTATCTCCTGTAGCAAATAGAATATCGGCAGTTATATTATCATTTGTTGTTGCGCCGTATTTATAACCGAATCTTAAATTTGCTCCAATGCCAAATATATCGGCTGCTTTTGAATAAGTACCATTTTGCTCAGTTTTTATTGTTCCTAGATTTGCCATTGCAAAACCATTGATAGAGAATCTTCCTTCGGTATATTCTGGATTATAATTTCCATGTGTTCCAAGCCAAATAATATCAGCTCTATAAGGATTGCCGCCAAGTGGAAATCTGTAAACTCCATTATAGTTTGAAAGATTACTGTTCAAACCTTGACCTAAAATTGATACTCCTCCTTCACCGTTTCCTCTATCATAAACATAGTAAGCAGTTAAACCATGGCTATATCCTGGAGCAATATCTGCTTCATACATTAATTCCCATAAGGTTACATCATCATTATGGTTTGGATTATTTTCATAAAGTTGATAAAATCCGGCTTTCATTCTTGAATAATCCCAATCAAATCTTGCTGTCATTCCAACTGCATCGGTTCCCCAGTACATAAGTCTGTAACCGGTTTTAACCATCTTATCAACAAAAGTTCTATATGGATTATAAGGAGTATCAAACAATCTTTGCAGACCTAAATTGATAGTAAATCTATCAAACGGTTTTAACTCAAGCTCTATATTCTGCGTTTGTATATTTACTTGATCACCAGAAATAGCAGATCCAAAATTTCCTCCAGCACCATATGATGCATCTCCCCACGTCCAGTCTATTTCGAATGACATTCTTAATAATGCTTTTCCATCGAGAAGTTTTGGTTGATAAATAATAAACGGGAGAATTCTTTGTTCAAAATATATTGACTGCTGTCCGGTATTTGTTGTATTTCCGCCAAAAAGTCTTCCAACAGTTTGTCCTTTCAATAAATCGTTTTGAGCATAAACATTATTTAATACAGCTTGATTTATATAGAAAGCTAAAAACTGAAATTCATCAACAGGTTTTTGCGGAACTTTATTTGCATCAAAATCCCATTGATTATTTTGAGCGAATAAAATCTGACTCAGTAAAATCGCACTTATAATTATTATTTTTTTCATAGCGATCTTTTTTTATTTGTTAAATGTTTCTAATCAAAAATTGAGACTGTTCTAAAAGTGATTTGTACAAACTACATTTTTTCGAAACTAGTCAAAATATTTTTCAAGAAATAAATCAACATTAAAACAATCTCAATTGGTGTAAGACAATTAAAAGTAAAACTAAAAATTATTGCTTAACGTATGTCTGAACATTCAATGTTCCGAATGCACCACCATTTGTACTGCCAAAACCAGCTGCAGGTGTTGGAGGAACCGCTCCAATTGTAGGTGCAGTTTGAACTACTTCATATTTCATTGAGTTACCGTTTGTAATTTCATAAATACCTTCTGAAGTTAAAGTAGCTGGTGACTGCTGATTAGCTGTAATATTATAAATACTTCCTACAGAACTTTTTTCAACCTCATAAGTACCGGTTAATGTTAATGAAGTGTTTGCTGAATCTACTTGAACAACTTCATAAGTTCCATTAGCATTAAAAGTAGCAGTAATCTTTTTAATTTTAAATACTTGTACTAGCAATGGAGCTACATTTGCACCTTCAGAAACCCAAACACCTACAATTTCTTCTTGTGGTTCTTGAGGATCGTTAGTGTTGTTATCGTCATCTTTGCATGCAGAAAATGAGAGAGCAAGCATTAAAAGCATAAGAAGGATTGTTAATTTTTTCATTTCATACTCCTTTATTTGGTTAAGTTAATTGATTTGTTGTGTAATTCGAGTAAAACTTTTTTATCTATTTTTCCAGCTTCATTTCTGGGAAGTTCATCCATTATTTGATAGTATTTAGGAATTTTATACTTTGCCAAATTTCCTAAGCAATATTCATAAAACTCGCTTTCAGTACTATTTTCATTCTCTTTAAGTACTATAAATGCTTTACCTACTTCACCCCACTTTTCATCAGCTACACCAATTACTGCAGCTTCTTTAATTTTAGGATTAGTATATAGATATTTTTCAACTTCAGCGGGATATACGTTCTCACCTCCGCTTATGTACATATTTTTTTTTCTATCAACTACATAGAAATAACCATCTTCATCATAACGCATCATATCACCGGTATGAAACCAACCATCAGTAATTGAATTGGTTGTTGCTTCTTCATTTCTCCAATAACCTGGAGTTACAACTGGAGATTTAATCCATAGTTCACCAACTTCGTTTATGCCGCATTCTTCATTTTTTTCATTCATCAATTTTACTTCAAAGTAGAAATTAGGAAACCCGATTGATCCCTTTTTCTTAACAGCATCATCATGATGCAATGAGAAAACATTTGGGCCAACTTCTGTTAATCCATAACCTTGTCTTATGTATACCCCTTTTGAATGCCATTTCTCTATTAAAGGAATAGGCATTGGAGCACCACCAACTATAGCATATCTTACAGATGATAAATCAACTTTATTAAATTTGCCAGAATCACTCATCATTTGAAGCATTGTAGGGACACCAAACAAGATTGTGGCTTTCTCATTTTGCATTAATTCAAGAATTAATTCAGCATCAAATTTTGTTAATAAAGTATGAGAAGCACCGCAATGTAGAAATGGAGTAAATAATACATTCCATCCACCGGTATGAAAGAAAGGAGCAAAACTTTGGGTGTGATCTGAAGAATTTAGATCTAATCTTAGTGAGGTATTTACCGCATTCCAAAAAAGCATTTTGTGAGTAATTAAAGCTCCTTTTGATTTTCCGGTGGTTCCGGAAGTATAAAGAATCATTACAGAATCATTTTCACCTATTGAAGAATCAACATAATCGGCAACAGTTTCATCTTTTCTTTCGAAGAATTTTGATATATCACTAATCTTTAGCTTTACTTGAGATTCTTGCACTGATTTTAATCTGTTAAAATTCTCTTCGTATTCTTCTTCATAAACTAGAACTTTAGGATCTGCATCATCAATAAGTTGATCTAATTCTCTTGGAGCTAATCTAAAATTTAACGGGACTAGAATAATTCCGGTTTTTACGCATGCACTAAACAATAAAACATATTCTGCGTTATTTGATGAATAAACTGCAAGTCGATCCTTTTTTTTTAATCCAACTTTACTTATTAAATAATCTGCCAAATGATTTGCTGCGTTATTAAATTCTTTGAAATTCCATTCTCTTGAAGAATTGTACTCTCTTAAAAAGAATTTATTTGGAGTATATTTTGCCCATTTTGAAATCCAATCAACTTGAAAATTATAATCCATCTTTTTTCCTTGTTAATTGATAAACCAGCATTCCGACTAACATAGAAGCTAAAATAGCTATTGAAGCTGCTACACCAGGATTTTCTCCAGTTGCTTGAGTTAAAGGTACTTGAACCTTTCCATAATACATTACAAAGTGAACAAATACAGCCGTTATTGATGATGCAATTACAACTTTATTATTAATTGTTTTCGAAAACAAACCAAGTAATATTGGTAAAAAAGCGGCTGAGAAATAAGCATAAACTCCATTTTGTCCAAGTATAGCAACACTTAATTTAGGATTGATTAATTGATCATATGAGACAAGAATTGTTATAAATGCTAAACCAATAATCACAATTTTGTTCAATACAATTTCTTGATGAGATTTTTTTTCGATGTCATTAGAAAACTTGGATTTGAATAATGGCTTAATAATATCTGATGTAATTGTAGTTGAAAGGGTTTGTATCAATCCTTCCAAAGTTGATATACCGGCAGAAATTAATCCAAGTATTACTATTAAACCAACAAATACCGGAAATTCTTTAACAACATATGCCGATATAATTCCATCCATTTTTAAGGGAGAACCTTCAAAAGTTAAATCGGGAAAGGCTAACCTTGCATATAGTCCGGTAATTACAACTAAGAAAAATATTAGTTCTACAATTACGCCAACAACTAAATATCTGTTTACATCCTTATCTGTTTTGAGCAGCAAAGATTTAGTTATTATATGTGGCTGGCAAACAATTGCAATTCCAATAATTATTTGAGCAATAAATATTTCAAAGTAATCTCTAAATAAAAAACTTGATTCATTTGTTGTTTGAACCAGTTTTGGGTCAATTGATTTCAGTTTATCTATAAATCCATGAACTCCGGAACTAAAATGTTCATAACCGGAACCGAGAAGAATAAAAGCTACAACAAGCATTAATACTGCTTGAATGGTATTTGTATATACCATTGAATTAGCGCCGCCAAACATCATGTAACCAAAGATAAAAGTTACTATGCCAATTAAGACATATACTTCATTTGCATCAAGAGTTTTAGAAAGCACTTTTGTAAGTCCGACTACAATAAGAACAATAAATGTAATAAGTAATAAAGAAAGGAAGCCAAAGAAAAGTCCAAACCCTTCACTTTTATATTTTGTTGACATCCATTGTGCCATAGTAAGAGCCTTAACCAAACTGCCATGTTTTCTAAATCCCTTTGTTAAAACTATAAGTGAAACCATTGCAGCAATTGGCAAAACAACAGCGTATGAAATAACAGCGCTGAATCCGTATAAAGCAATGAATCCGGGATTAATGATAAAAGTAGCTGCAGATGTCATTGATGCAGCAAGAGCCAACCCTACTGAGACAGGAGAGAAATTAATATTACCAACAGCATAATCACTGATATTCTTAATTTTTAATGCTCCTCTAATTACAAAAAAGAGAATAACAAGAGCATATGCAATTATTAATATCCATCCGGCAAATACTAAATTATTTGTTTCAGTTACATTCATAAATTTTCACCAAATAAATGCTGAACACGCAAAGGCTAATCCACCGCCTGAACCTATAAAAATAATCTTATCACCTTTCTTCATTTTACCTTTTTCAAAAGCATCATTTAATGCCATTGGAATACATGCTGAACCGGTATATCCGAATCTATCCATTATTGTATGACCTTTTAATCTATCAACACCAAGATTATCAAGAGTTTCCCAGATACTGTTTATATTTATTTGTGTCATAAAAAAATGATTAATTTCAGAAGGTTTCCAATTTAATTTTTCGCAAGCTTCATTTATCATTTTAGTCCAGATAGTAGGATTTAGTTCTTTAGGAAATTTTTTAACGAATTTCAGAAGGTGATCATTATTGTCGATTACTTCTTTTGTTATCGGTTGATTTGTACCTCCGGCATAAATTCCCATCCATGAATTATATTGGCCTTCAGTATATAGACGACTAAATTTGTATCCTCTCTCTTCATCATTTGAAGGTGAAACTATAGCTGCACCTGCTCCATCGGCAAAAAGAGTTACTGTTTTTTTGTCATTCATATTTAAGTACTTACTCATATTATAAGCACCAATAACAAGAATATTTTCATAAATTTCATCAGATCTGATAAATTTGGACGCAATGTCTAATGCAGTTACAAATCCAGCGCATGCAGTATTTACATCAAAGGTTCCGGCATTTACAGCACCTAATTCATGCTGCAGAACTGAAGCAGTAGATGGTGAAATAAATTCGGGAGTATCTGTTGCAATAATTATTAAATCAATTTTATCCGGAGATAATTCAGCTCTTTCCATAGCTTGTTTCGCAGCATTTAAAGATAAAGAAACAGTAGATTCTCCTTCTGCGGTCCATCTTCTTTCTCTGATGGTTAAATTTTCTCTTAACCAGGTATCAACATCTTCACCAAGTAACTCATTAAAAAATTCATTTTTTATGATTCTAGCTGGAGCGTATGCACCAACCGATTTAATAAAAGCATTTCTCATTTTTACAATTCCATAGTTTGATATTTCAAAATAATCCAAAGGTTAAATAACAATTCCACCATCAACACTTAAAACAGCTCCATTAACAAAACTTGCTTCAGAGCTGGCTAAAAATGCATAAGCATTAGCAATATCCTCAGGCTTTCCCAATCTTCCAACAGGAGTTTTTTCTCTCATCCCGGCTAAAACATTTTCAGGCATAGCGGCAACCATTTCTGTTTCTATAAAACCTGGTGCAACGGCATTGACTGTAATGCCTTTTCTTCCTAGTTCACGAGCCCATACTTTCGTCATACCAATAACACCTGATTTAGCCGCTACATAATTTGTTTGACCGAAATTACCGTATAATCCAACAACGGAAGTTGCATTAAGAATCACTCCATTTTGTTTTTCCAACATAAATTGACTTACAATTTTGGTACAATTAAATACTCCGGTTAAATTAACATCAATTACCTTTTGCCATTGATCCGGTGTCATCTTCTTTAATGATGCATCCATTGTAATTCCAGCATTATTTACCAATACATCTATCTTTCCATGTTTGGTAATTAAAAATTCTACTGCAGAATTAACTTCACTGATATTTGATACATCAACCTTTTGGAATGACAGTTTGAATCCTTGTGCGGATAGATCGGAGACAAGCTCATTTCCTTTAGCTTCATCTAAATCCCATAAATCAACAATAACTCCTTCATTCAAAAATTTAATTACGGTAGCTTTACCAATCCCTTTAGCTCCTCCGGTAACAATAGCAATTTTGTCTTTTAATTTCATTTTATCACCTCAGTGTTTTTATCGTTTGAAATTTTTCAAACGTTTATAACAAAAAATTATTTGTAAATTTTTTCTCTTTCTTTTGACCATTCATTTAAAAACTTTTCATTGTACTTTTCGGTAAGTTCGTAAAACATCTGCATTTCCATCAATCTAAGTTCTAAGAATTTTAGACTCTTGGATTTTTCTTTTGAAACAGTACTTTTTAACTGCTTTGCTAATCTAGTATTTGCTTTTATCAACTCTTGGTTATTTCTAAATGCATTCTCAAATATTTCCGGCTGAATTTCATAATAATCTTTTCTACTGTTTGTATGCCAAACTCTTCTTATTAGATTTCTATCTCTTAATCTTCGCATTATTTGACTGACAGGACCTTTACTTCTTTTAAGTGTTTTGGCAATTTCATCAAGTGAGAGAGGTTCATCCGAAGAAATTAATAATGCTATAACATGCCCCATAAGCTTGCTTAAACCAAAAGCTTTATAAGCATGTCCAAAATTTAGAATGATTTCTTTTTTAATCTTTTCTTCAGCAGTCATGTTTTTATTATTTGAAATTTTTCAAACAATTAGAACATACTTTATTTACTAATATTTGTCAACAAAATTCAATGATTATTTTTTATTAAAAACTAGAGCTTAGATCCGCAATATTTACAAAAAATTGCGTCGGTATCATGTCCTTCTTTAAGACAATGAGGACATACTTGAGTGGTTGCAGCTTTATTGGCTTGAGCTATTTCTACTGATACTATTCCGGTTGGAACTGCAATTATTGCATATCCGATTATCATTACAACAGAAGCTAATAATTGTCCAAGTGGAGTTTGAGGTGATATATCACCATAACCGACAGTTGTTAATGTTACAATTGCCCAATACATACTTGTAGGAATATTCTTAAATCCGTTCTCCGGACCTTCTACAACATACATTATTGCACCAATAACAAAAATTAAGGTTACAACCGCAAATAAGAATACCGTAATCTTTCCCCTGCTTGCTCTTAATGCTTTTTTAAGAATATCTGCCTGTCGTAATAAATGTGTTAATTTAAATATCCTAAAGATCCTTAATAAACGTAAAACTCTTACTACTAATAGATATTGACCACCGTCAACAAAGAGACTCAAATAAGTCGGAAGAATTGCTGCCAAATCAATTATTCCATAAAAACTAAAAATATATTTCCTTGGTTTTAAAGTGCTGTAAATTCGAAGACCATATTCAATTGTAAATAGTATAGTAAACATCCATTCCAAGAAAAAGAAGATTTGTCCGTAATCTTCTCTTAATTCATATATGCTTTCTAAAAGAACAACAGTAATACTTGCAATAATCAACCAAAGAAGAACAATATCAAAAAACTTTCCCTCCTTTGTGTCTGCTTCAAAAATAACTTCATGAAATCTCTTTTTTATTTGACTGTTTTCTCTCATTTTCCTTATCGTTTAAGTTTCTTAATTAAAGATAGTAATTAAATCCTATTATTTATCAGATTTACAAAAATATCATTTATTTGTATTGTAATAATGTTTTTTAATAAGTAGCTTGCTTTTTTAAATTAATCAGATATTAAGTCAATAAAACAAAAAAGAGAAATTTAATGGAAATATTCGATAAACCATCTCCTGATGAAAATTATCCAACTGAATCAAAAGCAGAAATTTTAGCATTATTGGAAGATAAAGTGAAAGAATGGATGGATGCTCATTTGAATAAAAGAAAATTATGGTTTTCTAGTGATTTCCTTCCTGCAGATGAAAAGAATGACGATAATCAAGAAAATGCAATTCTTAAACTCAGAGAAAGAGTTAGAGGAATTAAAGATTCCGCCAGAGTTGCAATTGGATTGAATTTAATTACCGAAGAAGGGCTTCCCCATTTTCACAGATTGATTGCAAAATATTTAGGCGACAATAGTTTTTGGTCAAAGTGGAATAACATGTGGACTGCCGAAGAAGATAGACACGGCGGAGTGCTAAGGGATTATGCTAGAGACAGCAGATTATTCAATTTTTCGAAACTTGAGCAGATGCAGTATGCTTATCAAGAAAAAGGATTCAATCCAGATTGGGATAAAGATCCATATCGTGTTTTTGTTTATACAACCCTTCAAGAAAGAGCAACACAATACTCTCACAAAAATACTGGTAATTTTATCGGCGATGATGAACCACTGATTAAAGGAATATTATCCAATATTGCAGCCGATGAAGCAAAGCATTTTACTTTTTACAGAAATGTATTTAAATCCATTTTAGAGATTGACCCGAATAGAGCTTTACAATCGGCTCTTGCTATTATGCCGGCAATAGATATGCCAGGTATAGCAATGCCAAATTTTAGAGAAATGGCAGATGTAATTAGAAGAGTTGGAATCTACGGACCGCGCGATTATAAAAAAATTGTGGAAGAAGCGTTGGCTTTTTGGAAAATTGAAGTTATTGATGGATTAAATGAAGCCGGCAGAAAGGCACAAGATAAACTAATGGAAATTCCCAAAAGATTGGAATCTGTAGCTCAGTATATTGAAAAACGTACTACTTCTAAAACTTTTTCCTTTGAATTGATTTACAATAGAATTCTTTCTTTTGATTGATTATTCTTTTGCATCAATTTTAATTGTTTTTATTTGTTGACATATATAACTAAGTTTGCTCTGTTAATTAGGAAATCTTGGGTTGTATATTTTTTCTTTTATAAAAAACTTTATACACAACTTAAAACCTCAGACTTTACTCGTTTTAGGTTTTTTATTAGTAATCCTTTTAGGGGCAGTACTTCTTACCTTTGAATTCGCTTCAAAAACTTCATCCTTAAATTTTATTGATGCACTTTTTATGGCTGCATCGGCAACTTGTGTTACCGGTCTGGCTGTTGTTGATATTGGCACCACTTTAAGCTTTACAGGACAGATAATTATTCTGCTGTTAATTCAAATTGGCGGACTTGGAGTAATGACTTTTTCAACTTTTCTTCTTTTACTTATTAGAGGAAGATTTGGAATTGCAAGCAGAGAGCTGATCCAAGAGACATTAACTTATTTTGATAATATTGAGATTGCATCTTTACTTAAAACTGTATTTTCTTTTGCATTTGTAACCGAATTTATTGGTGCTGTTTTATTATCAATAAGATTTGCATTTGATATGCCTTTTGCTGATGCTCTTTATTCCGGTATATTTCATTCTATATCTGCGTTTTGTAATGCCGGATTCAGTATTTACTCGGACAGTTTAATGAAATACCAAAGTGATGTTTTCGTAAACTTTGTATTTATCGGTTTAATAATACTTGGCGGAATTGGTTTTATTGTAGCGTTTGAAGTAAAAAATCAATTTAAGAAAAAATTATCGTGGCATAATTTTTCTCTTCACTCTAAAATTGTTTTATCATTTACTCCGATTTTAATTATAGCCGGATTCTTTTTTATCTTTTTTCTTGAATTCAACCACAGCATGAAAGAATTAGATTTTGGAACCAAAATATTGGCTTCCTTATTTCAATCTGTAACTTCTAGAACTGCAGGATTCAATACCGTAGATATTTCCAACATATCAATTTCCTCTATTGTTATAATTTCTATGTTAATGTTTATTGGAGCTTCTTCAGCTTCCTGCGGCGGTGGAATTAAAACATCCACCTTTGTTGTTGTTTTATCATATATAAAGGCAAGGATTAATTCATCTAATAATGTAAATTTATTTTACTCTTCAATTCCACAAAATATTGTTGTTAAATCAATATTAATATTTTCCTTTTCTTTCTTCACAATTGTACTCTTCTCTTTTCTTTTAGCTGTTGTTGAACTACAAGGAGGCTCTTTGTATGAGGAAGGTACTATTTATATTCAACTGGTTTTTGAAACAGTTTCTGCATTCGGAACTGTTGGACTTTCAACAGGTATAACTCCTTCTCTATCAGACATTGGGAAATTATTAGTTTCTGTTCTAATGTTTATTGGAAGACTTGGTCCGATTACAATAGCATTAGTGATGGGGACAAAAGAAAATATAGAAATTAAGTATGCAGAAGACAAAATTATTGTAGGATAATTACAAATGAAAAATATTGCAATAGTTGGTTTAAGCAGTTTCGGGTTTTATTTATGCCGGAAATTAAGTGCAATGAATTACAACATTATGGCAATTGATATTAAGGAAGAATTGGTAAATCAAGTAAAGCCTTATGTTAGAAAAGCTGTAATTGGTGATGCGAAGGATAAAGCATTTTTGCAGAAATTAGGAATTACAGATTTTGAAACCGTAATTGTTTCTGTTGGTAATAAAATTGATTCAAGTATATTGATTACTCTTTACTTAAAAGAACTAAAAATAAAAGAGATAATTGCAAAAGCTGTTAATGAAGATCACGCAAAAATATTAGATAGAGTTGGAGCTACAAAAATTGTTTTCCCCGAAAGAGATATTGCAATAAGAATGGCTCACACAATTGATAATCCAAATTTTTTAGAGTACATACCGGTAGATGAAGATATTTCACTTATAGAAATAGGAGTTCCAAGTAAATGGGTTGGAAAAGCATTAAGTGAATTAAATCTTAGGTCCAAATACGGAATTCAAATAGTAATTATAAAAGAATTAATTCCACCACGAGTAACAGTTCCAACCGGAGATTTTATTTTAAAGGATAGTGATATATTAACAGTGATTGGCACAAACACTCAGATTAAAGAAATTCAGCACAAGTTGGATTAACTTTATTGAGCCGGCTATCGGAGTCGAACCGACGACCTAATCATTACGAATGATTTGCGAAGCCTTATTTAACAACAACTTATCTAAAATTGCGTAGTGTTTTGAATCGGTTTTACTATGCAATTTGTATTTTTTCAGTCTCTTTAAGAACAATAAAAAAAGCCCAATGGACAGGCAAAGGGATTTGGGATTCCCTAAAATCCATTGAGCTTTGAAATAAAATTTTCCCAAAAATTTTATGCCTAAGGGAAAATTATATTTTTTTTATTTATTAATCAAGGTTTGTACCCGTCGATAAAATCTCTGTAAAATCTATTGTTTGGATCAACTTGGTTTTCTCTTGAATATCGTAAATACTTTTCATAATAATTTTTGTTTGTAGACTGATCCCAAATTTCAAGGTCTTCAACTATTGCAACAACTCGCTTTCTGTAATAAACTACATAAGTATTCAATGCTGTTTTTATTATTGAATCAAAGTCTATATAGTGTTCGGAGCCTGTACAGCCCTTAAATTCAAAAAAGAAAAGCCTTCCTTTATTTGCCTCTATATAAATTGGAACTAAGCTATGCGTTTTATTAGGATAAATAACTGTGAACCCAATTCCTGTAGTTAATAATTTTTGAAGTATTTCTTTATTAAATTGTTCGTCGTTCATAAATAGCCCTCGAAAGTCTTGACAAATATAATCAATTCTTTTTTGTTGGAATTAATCAAACAATAAATCGAAGTCCTCAATAATAGCTTTTGATGTATAAGCCTGAAATAACTTTTCCGATTTTGGCGAAGGTGCAATTAATAAGCCGGTTCCTTTATTGGTCTTCTTTTCGGGATCAATCAAAAGTCTAACATATAAACCAACTTTTTTAAGCGATTCGATTGCTGCTTCGATTTCTAAAATATCCTTTTCCTTAACTGGTAAAAGTTTTTGTAAATCTTCGTTAAGTAAAATATTGCCGGTTTGATTCCCCATTGTTGCACCTTTATTAAATTTTATATCTGTTTACTTCATTTGTGAACTTATAAAATTTATTGCCAAACTTAAAATCATTAAGCCTGCCTTATTATTTCTTTGTCTTATTTTTACTTCATAATGCTGCAAAACTGCCTCATATTGAACTATTTTTTTTCAAGTATCAAATTTCTTAAAGAAATCTTTTTCCACTTTTACATTTCTTTCCAGGACTATATGAAATATTTTTTCAACTGCTTTAGAGCCTACATTATATTTATTCGCTAATTTCTCGAATGCTTCCGAAACTCCAAACGCTTCCTGCAGTATCAAAAAATCAAAATACATATCAAGGTTTCGGCTTACTTCCGGTTTTGTGATCCCTGATTTTACATTCAACTCATAATAGCCTTTGAGTTGTTTGTAAAAATGATAGAATATTCTTAGTTGATATTTGGTCATAAATCTAATTTTAATTCATTGGTATAATTTGGGAGCTCTTCAAAATAAAATTCTCCAGTTTCTAACCTATTTGCAAGATAAGACAACGTATTTTCATTGTTTTGGTCTTCCCGTTCCTTTAGCATAAAATTTAATACTGATAAGGCTTTAGGAACTCTTTTAATGGTTAATCTTGCATTTAAAGACAGTTCCGCCCCTTTGTGCTTAAATAACAATGTATTAATCTGGTTTAATTTTTTAATTTTCTCAAATAGGTTAATTTGTTTGCTGCTTAACTCAATTCTTAATTGTTCGGCTTCGATTTCTAAATTAGAATAATATTCTTTTTCAGCATCTTGAATTGCAATCTTTTCTTTTGCTCTTAAAATTTCCAGTGCTTTCCGGTGTGATTTCATATCGAAGACTTTTCCGGTTTCGATTATTTTCTCGGTAACTTTTTTTGATTCCTTTAAAAGAAATTCTAAATCCTTTTCGCTTTTGTTTCCGATTAATATTTCGACTTTTGTGTGATCGATCTTTGGTTCAATTTCATTGAGTTCATTTTCCAACTTGGAAACTTTTTCCTCATTTATTGAAATTGATTTTTCCAACTCTGCAATTTTTGTTTGTATGATTGCAAGTTCCTGTTTTTTAGTGCTGCTAAATTCCGGTTTCATTTTTACCTCAATTTTAGTTTTATGATATTTTTCAATTTCTCTTTTAAAGGCGTTTTAAGCCCGTTTCTTTTTTTACCCAATACTTTAGACCTATTTTCAAAAATCTTTTTAAATCGGCTTGGTTCCTGCAGCCAAATTTAATTTTAGACTTTCGCCGGTGGTGTAAATTCCCCTTTTACAATTTTATCGAAAAATCCACCTGGTTCCGGTTTAAATTTTGGCGTGTCGTCGTCTTCTGTTTCTTTAACTGATTTTTTTATGCTGCTATTCTTTAAAGGAAATAAGCCCTGCCAACTATTCATAATTGATTTTTCAATTATTAATTCCGGTTCGCTTTGTAGTGCTAAAAATTTTAGCTGCTTTTTAGCTGTGGTTTCTTTAATAGGTTTCTTTAATTCTTTTCTGTAGTTAATCCATTCTTTCCATAATGATAAAAAAGAATCTGTCTTTAGTTCGCTTGGAACAAGTTCTAAAAAGAAACTTCCCTCTTTATTTATTCTTTCTTTATATCTTTCTTTATTTGTAACCGTTTTGGTTACGGTTTCCGTAACTGTTTTGGTTACACTTCCGTAACTGTTTTGGTTACGGTTTTTATTTGAGGTGTAACCGTTTTGGTTACGGTTTTTTTCTGAATTCCACTCGCTATAATTCTTATTAAATTTGATTTTTCTACTTTGAGAATGATTTTCCGGTTCGTTAAATGAAATAACATTTTTATGCTGCAGGTCTGTTAATGTCTTATTTATATGTTGGAAATTTATTCCAGTGTAAGTGGATAAATACCTAATTGATAATTCAGCCTCTTTTCGATTAAATCCATATGTAAACCGGACAACTGCAAAAATGATTTTTAATTCTCTTTTTGAGAAATCTGTTTTAATAATTTCCTCTAAAATCTCGTTTGCAATCTTTGTAAATCCGTTTTCGGTCTGTGGACTTGCCATTTTATAGCCTCTTAATAATTATTTTATGTCGTTTTGAGGCTTCGCCAAAATTCAAAGGATAAAAATATTTGGGATCTCATTGGAACCGGTCTTTTCATTTTTGTTAAGTTCGGTATAAAGATTTATTGATTCTTCGTCGGCTGCTTTTGCAATCTCAATCAAGGCTTTATAAAGTTCTTTAATCGATTCCATTGCGTTATCTGATAAAACATTAATATGTTTTACTATGTCGCTATTGGTTTCTGTCTCTAATTCGTTAAGCTGCTTTTTTAATTGTTCCAGTTGTTTGATAAAATTGATTGTAGCATTATTAAAGTCGTCTGATTTTCCTTTCTCGAAGCGCCGATCTTCGCCCGGTTGAACTTTTTCCCCGTTCCTTTCAAGTCTGATTTTTGTTTCTTCCATTGGTCTTGTTCCTTATTTTTTTTAATTAATTCAAGTATTTTTATAAATAAAATAAATCTTTCCTGCTCTAAGTCCTGCAGCCTCTCAATACAATATTCGATTGAAATCTCATTGTCTTTGTTTAAGAGTTCGTTAAAAATAAGTTCTCTTATTTTGTATAACTCATTCGCCTTATTTATTAATTTGTCTATTCGCATAAATAAAAAAAGCCGTCACACTTTTGACTTAAACGAGGCAGCGTTTTTGTCAGTATGACGGCTATAAGTGAACCACTATTCAAAAAAAATTCTTTCTGCCTCGTTTGAAAAAAACTTTAGCAGAAATTAAAATATTATATCATTGGAACGAAAGGACACTTTGTCCTTTCCTTTGTCCCTTTTTGTCCTTTTCTTCTTTTTTTCTCTTTACATTTTTTTGTTTTACTCTCTCTCGATAAATTCCTTTTCTTATCGTTTCCCCTTCTATTCCTAAATCATTTTCCATTTTTATAATAAGTTCTGCTTCTGTTTTTATATCCGGATTCTTCGCTTTATACTCTTCAAGAATTGTCAAATATTGTTCTTGTTTGGAATTAATTCCTTTGACTAATTTTTTAGATTGTTCCTTTGTAAATAGATTCTTAAAAAGTCTTGTCACTTTCTCACTTCTTAGATTTTCCAATGCTGTTTTTAAGTCTATTATCAATTCTAAATCCTTTTGTATAGATTTTTTATCAATGTTAAAGTGATCTTTAAGAAAATCTTCATTGATAAAAGTTTTGTCCGGTGCTTCGGCTTTAATTGGTTCTTTATGTCGCTTAGTATTTAATGAATTTGGATAAAAGAACTTTTCATAATTTGCCGGTATGCTGCTAAAAAATTGCCGGTCTTTAAAAACAAGTTCCTTTTCTTCAATACCTGAAATAGTATCGATAATTATAATTTTATTTTTGTCCGGGTAATAATGTAAGTCAAGGATATTAATTTCATAAGGTGCGGGAAAATCCCAAAAAGATTTTTCGATTAATTCGCTTAAATCTTTTTCCATATTTACTAAATCTGAATAAGTGAAATTTTTTAAGTCCATACCTGCCTCTATGGTTTTTAATTATGTACTTTAATTTAGGTTAAAAAATTCTTTTAGTAGGTGTTCTTTTTTTACTGTCCACTTTGGTTTAAAATAATAATTATTTGTAAACTCATAAATAAGAAACCGATCTTTCCCAGCTTGTGAATTTTCTTCAAATAAAAACTTTCCGTTCTCTAATTCACAAACAAAACTATTTTCATTAATCAAAGTAACAGTTTCAAAATATGGAGTTAATTTTTCAACTATTTTTTGGATTTCGTTTTTCATTGTCGTTTCCCTTTGGATTTGTTTTTCTTTTGTTTTTTAATATGATTGTTTTTTTACCATTGATAAGGCAATAGATAAAATATTTTGTTTCTTTTAAGATTTTCATAAGCTATTTACCGCCTTTATTAAATCTTCGGTTCTAAGGTGTGCATAAATTTGAGTAGTTTTTATGTCTGAATGTCCCAATAATTTAGAGACTTTTTGAATCGGTACGTCTTTTTGGACTAACCAACTGGCGAAGGTATGCCGCAAAGAATGAAATTTATATTTCTTGTTTAGTTTGGAACTGATTATAAATTTTTTAAATCTTTTACTTACATAATCCAGCTTTAGTTTTTCTCCATTAAGAGTAAAAACAAACTGTGAATTTTTGTCTTTTCGTTTTAATACTGCAAAGGCTTTTTTATTTAATGGAATTGCCCGGACTTTTTTGGTCTTTGTAATGCTGCTTTGATTATCAAGTAAAATTAGTTTGTGTTCAATAAGTATTTGGTTCCATTGTAAATTAATAATTTCGCTTGCTCTTAGTCCGGTGTATGTCGCAAATATTACTAAGTCCAAATAATGAAAATGTTTTTTCAAATAGATTTCTTTACATAACTTTTTGAAATCTTGTTTGGATAAAAATAAAGGTTGCCTTTCCGGTATCTTGAAATTTTCAAATTTTTGCAATGGATTTAATTTTATATTCCCGCAATCATTTGCAAATTGAAACGCTTTCCGTAGATGCGCTAAGTATTTTTGAGCTGTGTAAGTAGAAACTTTTGTTTTGTTATATAAATAATTCCTTATGGAGTTTGAATCTATTTCATCTAAAAAGATATTCCCAAAATATTCGACTAAGTCATTGAATAAATATTTTAAGTAGTTGTAAGTATTTATTGAGTGAAATTTTTCAGAATGTTTTAGATAGTCAATTCTGAATTGAGTAAGTCTAATTCTATTTTGTATTTTTTCTTCATACTCGATTTTAAAAGAATTAAGAAATTTTATCGCATCTGTTTTATTTCTACACTTAGTAGATTTTGAACTTAAAGACCCGTTCTTATTCTCAAAGTATAAATAATAAACTCCATTTGAACGCTTTGAAAGGTACATTAAAGAATCCTTTCCGGTTCTTCTAAGAGACACTTTTTTAAGACAAAAAATTGCGTAGTAAATTGACAGGAAATTGCTAAAAAATTCCAATTTAACAGGCGAATTTTAGATAAGAATTAAATCTTTTTATTTTATAGAATGCTGTTTTTAGGCTATAATCGAACTTTTTTGAGCCGGCTATCGGAGTCGAACCGACGACCTAATCATTACGAATGATTTGCTCTACCAACTGAGCTAAGCCGGCAAATGGTAAGCATATATAAAAAATGGACAATCACTTTTCTGCAGTTGCCCATTTTATCAATTTCAAAAGACTATCTTAATTTCTTTTTATGACGATTTTTTCTTAGTCTTTTTTTCCTTTTGTGTGTCGCCATTTTATGACGTTTTCTTTTTCTTCCGCAAGGCATATTACTTCTCCTATTGATATTGATTTATTAAATCTTTGGCTTTATTTGCAATATCCGAAGCTGGATTTATTTCTATTGCTTTATTCCAATAATTAATTGCTTCACTGGTTTTGTTCTGATTTATTGCAACAATCCCCAAGTTAAATGTACCTATTTGATGTTTAGGATTTATTTCTAATGCTTGCTTCATATAGCTTTCTGCATTTTGATAATCCTGCATACTGAAATAACAAACTCCCATATCAACCAAAACATCAGGCTCATTTGGATGTGTTGATAAATATTCTTTGTACTTTACAATTGCTCTTTCGTAAAAACCTGAATCATTAAGTAAATGTGCTAATTTCAACAAAGTTTGATGATCATTTGGATTAGCTTTTAATGCTTGCTCCATATCGTTAATTCTTTGAACAGCACTTAAATCCACACCAGAATGATTATGATCATCGGGCATATTAGTAGAACCACTTCCCGGATTAAATGCCGGCTGAGGCTCATCAAATATTCCGGATGTAAAAACTATTACTGCACCAAGAATAATTAATATTGCAGCCAAATAATAAAAATTTGTTCCTTTAAGTTCCTTCCCTTTTTCAGTTTTTACTTCGGAAGTATCTTTTTTATTTATTTTTTTTGAAACTGGTTTTTTTTCTTCAACTTTTTCTTTTTTCGGAGTTTCAATTTTTTCAGTATCATCAATTACAGATTTTTTACTTTCTGCATCTTTTAATAATGCGCCGCATCCTTCGCATAATTCATTACTTACGGCATTCTCACTTCCGCAAACCGAGCATATTTTAATTAATTTTTCTTCCATATCTCTTATTTATTCTTTCATTCCTCTATCAACTGCTGCTTTAAAATCTTTAGAGAATTTAAAAACCGGTACGTAATGTTCTTCAACAAAAACTTTCTCTCCGGTTCTTGGATTTCTAGCATAACGAGCAGCTTTCTTTTTTACTTTATAACTTCCAAAGCCTCTAATTTCAATCCCTTTACCTTCTCTTAAAGAATTAATAACAGTATTAAGAAATCCTTCTATTATCGCCTCAGTTTCAATTTTTGTTAAACCGGTTCCTAATGCAACTTTTTCAACGATGTCCGCTTTGGTCATCTTTTCCCTTAATAATTTAGTGATAAAATTATATAAAGCCTTGAAATATAATAAATTACAGACTTTTATCAAATGAAAACAAATTGATTGACTTTCTCTGTCTCATTATAAAACAGCATCTCGTTTTGAAATATTTTCCCATTCAATTTATTTTGACAATAAAGAAATTATTATAATGGAATAAAGTTATATTATTTCCTAAAAAGAGAAATAATCAGACTTTTCTTAAGCTAATAAATGAACCATTACATTTTGGCACTCCTTTTGAAAATATAAACCCGAGGGAAAATTTTTTAGGGTGTTATATGTCGTTATTACCAATTATTTATCAGAGTTTACTGCTCTTTTCCGGAGCTGCGTTTTTAGTTATTACCATTTCATTTATCTTATCAAAGTTCAAATCAAAAAATGAGATCGAACCGGAATTTGATTTAAAGCCGATGCTTTCAGAAAGTTTAAGGGAAACTATCATCAATCCTAGTCCTTATCATACTCACATTGGTTATGATAAAAACGAAAAGCAAAACACAAAAATTGAATTATTGGTGCAAAGAGATATAATTGAGGAAAAAAGAAGAACAAAACCTCGCGCTCAAATGACCGATCATGAAATAATGTCATTTTATTTTGGATAGTTTGTAGAAATTTTATCACTTCAATAAATTTCTGCTTAATATTTTTGTATATTTGATGTTATGGAATTACTCCCGATCATATATACTACTTTACAAATTTTTGTTGCTATTGCAATTGTAACAATTATCGGTTCCTATATTAGTTTCAAGATCCGCAAAAAGAAAGGATTGCTTGAAAATGAGGAATCTACAGATATTCTTGAAACCCCCGATTTTATTAAACAGAGATCGCAAAGCAAACCTAATGAGACAAATAGTAATTCTGTTAAGGAAGAAAAATACAGAGAAGAAAAAAAATCAAATCAGTCTGGTAAAAACAACCACAGACGAGTTAACGAAAAAAGATCATCCAGAGATAAAAAACGTGAACACGAACGTTATCTTGAAGAAAAAAGATTAGCAGAAGAAAGAAGATTAAGAGAAGAAAAAGAAAAAATTAGATCCAAAGAAAGAATTCAAGTTTTAAATTCATTAGATAATTCAAAACCAAATAAATCAACAAAATCAACTTCGGAATTCAGCAAACCAATCGTTAATCAAAAGTATAAAACTTTAGGAGACGATATAATGAAAAATTATGCTGAAAATGAAGAAGATTCTTTTAAGCCGCTTAATACAAAAAATAAAAAAACTAATTAAATTTCTCTTCAATAAGATGTAAATATTTAGCAACGTGGTTTTGGTAACGATTATCTAGACTTACAACTTTTTCAAAATCACTTTTTGCTTTAGAAAAAGATCTGTTTGAAAGTCCAATAATTTGAGATAGTCATGATATAATCTGACACTTCTGTAAAAAAGATGATAAATTAGAATAACAGAAGGAGAAGTCAGATGAGTACAGAAGAA
>PAAX01000012.1 GCA_002698995.1 Ignavibacteriota bacterium
TTCTCAATAATTTTGAGTTTAGTCCCCATAAATATATATCAAAGAACATCTTACAGCAATTTTAGCAACACTTTTTGACTATTATACCCGAAATGACAACTGCAGTCATTGAACTTGACGGTGTTACTGTTACATCTGAATTTTTTAATAATGAACCGACCGAGTTAAACAGCATTACAAGTTTCAGTTATGAAGAGATTAGAAGAGCTCCGGGAGGATTTGAAGATGTTGTACGCGCCCTCTCTGTATTACCCGGCGTAGCAAAGCAGAGCGCAGGAAGAAATGATTTAGTTGTAAGAGGCGGAGCTCCTTCGGAGAATTTATATTTAGTTGACGGTTTTGTTGTACCGAACATTAATCACTTTGGAAACCAAGGTGCAACGGGTGGTCCGCTTAGTTTTATTAATTTAGATTTTGTAAATGAAACAACATTTTCAACCGGCGGATTTTCTGCAATATACGGCGATAAACTCTCGTCTGTTCTTTCAATTGATCTGCGTGAAGGAAGAAACGACAGAATTGGCGGCAAAGGAACAATTTCTGCAAGCCAATTTGGATTGAATTTAGAGGGACCAATTTCAAGCAATTCCGATTTTCTATTTTCAGTAAGAAGAAGTTATCTTGATTTTATTTTTAATGTTGCCGGATTCAATTTTGTTCCTGAATACTGGGATGTGCTTTCAAAATTTAATTTTGATGCAGATAATAAAAATAAATTCTCGTTCCTTTTTGTAGGTGCTTTTGATAATGTGAAATTCAATAACGAAACCTCAGAAGATATTTATGAAAACTCTAGAATACTCGGTTCAAATCAAAACCAGTATTTAGCAGGATTTTCATACAGACATTTATTCAATGATGGATTTTACACTATTCGCTTAAGCAGAAATTTTACTGATTTTGATTCATCTCAAAGAGATACATTATTTAACCCGATCTTTCTTAATCAGTCGAGAGAAGGGGAAAATGAACTTAAAGGAGATTTGGTATATAAGCTCTCTCCAAATTCTGAATTCAGTTTTGGCGCTTCGGTTAAAAATATAAAGTTCTCTGCAGATATTCTTCTTCCCAATTTTATAACTTCTTTTGGTGATACATTAAGTATCACAAACCTATCAACAGAAAGAAGATATACTAAGTCGGCATTTTATTCACAGTTCAGCTCAGTTTTATTTAACAGATTAAGATTGAATGCTGGATTGCGCTTAGATTATTTTGATGCAATAAATACGAAGTTTTATCTTAGTCCAAGATTCTCACTTTCTTATAAATTAACCGAGCTCACAACTTTAAGTGCAAGTACGGGAATCTATTATCAAAGTCCTTCTTACATATGGCTTGCCGCAGATGCAAGAAACAAAGATTTAACTTCTGTAAAAGTAAATCAGTTTGTTGTGGGGATAGAACATCTTTTAAGAGCAGATACAAGAATTAAGCTGGAAGGTTTTTATAAAGATTACAAAGATTATCCGGCAAGCAAGCTGAGAAACTATCTTGTTTTGGCCAATACCGGTGCGGGCTTTGGCGGTGGTGATGATAATTTTTCATCGTTCGGTTTGGAGCATTTGGTAAGTGAAGGATTCGGTTATTCAAGAGGACTAGAACTTTCTGCACAGAAAAAATCTTCAGAAGTTCCTCATTATGCAATTATGAGTTTAACATACAGCGAAACAAAATATACTCCGCTTGACGGAATTGAGCGATACGGAAGCTATGATCAAAGATGGATTTTTAATTTAAGCGGCGGTTATATTTTTAACGAAAAATGGGAAGCCGCAATTAAATTTAGAATGGCAACAGGAAATCCTTATACTCCTTTTAATAATAACGGTACGCAGTCTCAAATTCTTTATAACACAGCAAGATTTGATTTACAGCATAGTTTAGATTTTCGTGTTGATAGAAGATGGGATTTTGACGGATGGACTTTAATAACTTATCTCGATATTCAAAATATTTATAACCAGAAAAATGTTTCAACAATCCGCTGGGATTATAGAACTAATTCTATCGATGAAAATTCGGAGATCGGAATTTTACCTTCTATAGGAATTAGTGTGGAATTTTAAAGATTAATTAAGCCGGAATCAATTCCGGCTTTGTTTGTAATTATTCCTTACTATATTTACTTGCAATGATAAAAGCAGATCACAAATATTGGGCAAGAGCCTTATTTAACAGATACATAAAAAGACTCTTCAATAAACACTTCAATGGTTTTCTGCTGATCAATAATCTGCCCGAAATAAAAGATAAGAAATTGATTATAACTCCAAATCATTTCAGCTGGTGGGATGGATTTTTTATCGACTTTATAAACGAAAAGTTGATCAAAAGAAAACTACATATTTTGATGCTGGAAGATCAACTAAAGCGGTATTGGTTTTTCAGAAAACTCGGTGCGTATGGATTTAATCCTTCAAATCCCAAAAGCATTATTGAAGCAGTAAATTACACAAAGGAAGTTCTTGATGATAAAAAGAATTTTTCTATAATTTATCCTCAAGGGGAAATATTTCCTTATGATCAAAATCCAATTATGTTAAAAGATGGATTGAAATACTTTGTTAAAAACTCAAGTGATGATTTGGTTGTTCTTCCAATTGCATTTAAAATTCAATATGAAGAAGAGAAGCTTCCAAATATATATTGCAGATTTGGAGAATTGCTGAATTCTGAGCATGTTAAACAAAACTTCAGTTTATTTAAGGATGCTTTTGTTGATAATATTGATAAGCTTAATAAAGATTCGCAAAATAAAATACAGTCAAAAAACTTATTCGATTTATGATTCAAGAAATTCTATTTTACTCTATTTTAGTCCCAGTTGTAATTACAACTCTAATTTCTATTTATAATTTATTTACTGCTCCGGTCATTTATAACAAAGATAAACCTGTTGAAGAAGAATTGATTTCTGTATTAATTCCGGCAAGAAATGAAGAGAAGAATATTGGAAATTGCCTATCATCATTGATTAACCAGAGTTACAAGAACTTAGAAATCATTGTACTGAATGATCTTTCGACTGATGATACAGAAAAAGTTGTTTTAAGTTATGCGGAAGATAAAAGGGTTAAGCTATTAAACGGACTTGATTTGCCACAAGCCTGGCTTGGGAAAAACTGGGCTTGCAGTCAGCTATCAAAAGCTGCAAGAGGCAAAATCTTATTATTTATTGATGCAGATGTGACATTAAAAGAGCATGCAATTGTTAATGCTTACAGCAAGTTTCTAAAAAGAAAAGTAAAAATGTTATCTCTGTTTCCTACTCAAAAAATTAAATCTTTTGGTAATCATTTAATAACTCCTTTGATGAACTGGCTGCTGTTGACTTTTCTTCCATTAAAAAAAGTTTATTCGTCAAAAAATAAATCCTTTGTGGCTGCAAACGGTCAGTTTATAATGATTGATAAAAATACTTATACTGAAATTGGCGGACACGAATCAGTGAGAAGCAAGGTGGTTGAGGATATGGAAATCGCCAGAAAATTAAAATCTCTTAATCACAAAATTATAACTTGCGTTGGTGGAGATGCTGTTTTCTGCAATATGTATAACAGTTTTGAAGATGGAGTAACCGGTTTTTCAAAAAATTTTTATAAAGGATTTAATGTCTCTCCATTTATTTTCGTTTTTATTTTTCACTTTTTCCTATTTCTCTATTTCGTTCCTGCTCTTTTAAGTTTAGTAAACTTTACTTACATATATATTGTTGTCCTTATTATAATTGGAAGAGTTGCCGTATCAATAACAAGCAGACAAAATATTTTGATGAATGTTTTTTTGCATCTTCCTCAAATGTTAATTATGTACATGATCGGCTGGAAATCTTTATTAAACACTTTGAATGGAAATGTTGAATGGAAGGGACGAAAAATAAAATAGAATTCCTTGGAATTTTATTTTTCTATATAATTTATTCGGTTGGAATTGCCGGACATATTATTAATCCGACAAGAGAGTTAATGATTCTCCTTACTCCTTTTACTCTTCTATTATCTTCACTTGTGCTCTTCTATTTCCTTTGGAAGGAAGAGAGCAGAAAATTATTTGTTTGGCTGTCAGCAACTTACTTTATTACTTTTTCTCTAGAAGTAATTGGAGTAAAAACCGGAATAATATTTGGAAGCTACAATTACGGCAATGTGCTGGGAGTAAAACTTCTTGAAACCCCTTTAATTATTGGCTTAAACTGGGTTTTTGTTATATTCGGCGCATACATTTTAACTTTAAAAATCACTTCAAAGAAAATATTTCTACCGATAATGACCGCCTTTCTTGCTCTTGCATTTGATTACTTTATGGAGCCGGTCGCAATTTATCTGAATTATTGGACTTGGGACGGTTCTGTTATTCCGCTTCAGAATTATGCCGCTTGGTTTATAATTGCCTTTTTCTTTGCATCAATTTTGAGTTATTTAAAAGTTGAAATAAAAGGAAAGATTTTTGCACATTATTTTGTAATTCAGTTTTTCTTTTTTGTAATACTAAACTTGGTAATTACTTAATGGGATTATTAATTGCTTTACTAATAATATCTCTCTGGTTTACTCATTTATTTTACATATTAACTACGGTTGAAGTTAATTTCTTTTCACCCTTGTTTTATTTTCATGTTCTCCTTCAAGGTTATTTGTACACCGGTTTATTTATTACTGCTCACGATGCAATGCACGGTACAGTTCTTCCTAAAAATAAAATTGTAAATAAAATTATTGGTTCTATTTCTTCTTTCCTTTTTGCCGGAATGAGTTATAACAGATTGATTAAAAATCATATGAAACACCATAAGCATCCGGGAACTGAAAATGATCCGGACTTTTACACAAAATCACAAAACTTTTTTATTTGGTGGGGATCTTTCCTTTTTAGATACACAACAATTCCACAATTGATTGTTATGGGAATTTCTTACAACATTTTAAAGATATGGATTAACGAAATTAATTTATGGTTCTTCTGGATTATTCCCGCTTTTATCGGAACATTTCAATTATTTTTTTTCGGAACTTATCTACCTCATAAAAAACCTCATGATCATAACATGGAGCCGCATAAAGCAAGAACTCAAAAAAAGAATCATCTTTGGGCTATGTTTAGCTGTTACTTTTTCGGATATCACTTTGAACATCACGATTCCCCCGGAACACCTTGGTGGAAATTATATAAAATGAAAGGTTGATTTATTATATTTGATATAATCTATTAGATAAGTTTGTTAATTTTTTGTTCACGGTTTCTGTTAAAATAATTTCGAAGAGTATTTTATTATGCTGATTAATAAAGAACTTTTAATCCGTTCTTTAAAGAAAAGAAATTTGGGAAATTTTCTATTCTTTAAGATAAAAGATATACTGGGAAAACAACCTGAACCCGATTATGATTTTCCTTTACTGATTAATATAGAAACCTCCAGCGTGTGCAATCTTAAATGTATTCATTGTCCGCCACAGCTTAACGAATTCAAATCTGAAAGAAGAAAGCACAATTTTATTGATCTCTCGATATTCAATAAAATTATGGATGAAATTGATCGGCATGGCAAAAGAAGTATTTCTCTTCATAAAGATGGTGAGCCTTTAATTCATCCTCAAATTTCTTCTATTCTAAATAGAGTAAAGAAAAATAAAGATCATAAAGTTTATATAACTACAAACGGCCATTACTTAACGGAAGAAAACATAAAACTTATTCTCGAAAATAGAATTGATATTATTAATCTAAGTATTGGTGCGGCTACAAAAGAATTTTATGAACTTGTAAGGGGAAAAAGATTTGAAAGAGTGATAAGTAATATACATAATTTATTGGAAGCAATTAAAGAATCGGAATGGAAGCCGAGAGTTCTGGTTCAAATCATAAACCTTAAGGAAATTAATGAGATTGATTCTCAAATAGAGGCGTTCAAAGAATATTGGCAGAATTATGATGTTGAACTTGCTGTTTGGGATAAATTAAATTGGGGAGTATTTGATAATGATTCCGATTTTAAATTCCGCTATCCATGTTATTCTTTATGGGAATCTTTCAATATAAATTCCAATAATAATGTTACAGCCTGCTGCATGGATTGGAAGCAGGAATTACTCTTTGGAAATATCTCCGAACAGAGCATTGAAGATATATGGAAGGGTAAAGAAATTGATACTTTACGCAAAATTCATATTGAAGGAAAGGAAGATGAAGTACAAGCATGCAAAAAATGCAACTATTGGTTTTGGCAGCCAAGATTAATGAATTATCAAAATAATTGACTATTTTTTGATTTCTATTTTAATGAGTTCGTACTATGAACAAGAAATACATCAATATAATTTTTTCATCAATTATCGGATTGGGTTTATCTCTCATAATTGGATTATGGTTTTTCGGTTATTCTGTTTTTGATGTTAATCACCCGGCATTTTTATTTCTATCTTATGGCTTTTTTGGTTCTCTATTTTTTGCTCTTCAAAATTATGGAACCAAAACAGAATTGTACTTAAGTTTTCCATTTGTATTGATTATTCAAATGGCAATTATGGGAAGCTCAACCCCGGACTCTTATTATTTGAGAGATTTTTTATTAATTACAAGTTTATTCCTTTCGGTTTACTTGTTTACTCTAATTAACAATAAGGTTATCGGCGAGCAAAAATCGATAGTTTATAGAGCTCTTGTTTTTTCTGTTCTTTATTCTTTTAGTAATGCTCTTTTCGGCGGACTATTATTCGTAATTCAATCGGGTAATTTTACTCCCGAATTATCAATCATGATTTTCTATGCTCAATTTGCTTTTCTTATCGGATTTGCAATTTCATTTGGATTTAATATTTATCGTTATCTATTAATTAAAAAATTTACCGGCGAATAATTCTAAAATTTAATTCTCTTTAAAACCGTAAAGCCATTGCAGTATGGATAATGTCTTACTAAAAACTCATTACGGTAATCTGCAAAAAAGCCGGATTCATTATAGTCTGCTTTTATAAATTCCTCAACACCTTTAATTACACCTCTTCCGTTGTTCCATCCGCTCTTTACCGATCCATCTAATCTGGAATAAACTCCGTCTCCCATATTAGTATCATGAAACATCAATGTTCCTTCTTCGGTTAGGTGGTTTTTCCAGACATCAATTTCTTCAACTGTATGTTCATAATTATGCGAAGTATCAATAAAAATCACATCAGCTTTTTCGGGGAGATTATTATTTCTGCACCATTCGGTAAATTTTGATTTTCCGAATTCAACATCATCAGCTTTTATAAATTTCCATCTATCTTGGTACTTAACTTTCACATTCGAACAATCTTCAATATCAATGCTTACAACTTTGCAATTGGCTATTTCTGCTGCAGCAAGAAGAGCTTTGGTACTTTCTCCTCCTCTGGTTCCCAATTCAATAATAAGTTTTGGTTTTGCTTCTAAAGTATGATAAAAAATTGTAGAAAGATGGTCTGAAATATCTGAGCTTTCGGGATATCCATCTAAAGAATAAATTAGTTTTTCGGAATAAAACTCCTGTTTATATTTTCTTCCGCCTCTTAACCGAAGCTTTCTTTTAACATAAGATTTCCGCCAAGATTCTTTTCTTTCTTTGTACCATGATGAAAACGACATAATAATTCCTAATAAAATCAATTAAGGTCTCAAATTTATCTAATTACTAATAAAGTTTGATAATTTATTACACATTTTTTGGGGAATTTCATCACTCCAAAAATTAATTTGAAGTTTTCTTTAACTAAAACCATCTTTAAGCGATTTTTAATGATTTTAAATCTTACCAAATATTATTAAATCAATAACTCGTCTCTTATCATATTAATAATGGTTGTTCGTAGAGCATGCTTAAATTGTTCATAAATGCGCTCTTTTAGAGGATATTCTTTCGGAATAATTATTGAATGAACGTAATGTCAATAATCAAAAACCGGAGGAGAAATGAAAAAATTTCTTACTACATTATTATTTCTTGGTCTATTCTCATTTAGCTTAATTGCTCAAGCACCAATAATGAGTTTCGATTCAATGGCTGATAGTCCAAATTTTACAATATTAAATGAAGGACCGCCAAGCGCAGCAGTTTTATCTAACGAAACAATCGATTTTCAAGAAGGAAGCGGAGCATTAAAAGTTCAATATACAATCGGTTCATTTCATCCATGGGGTAGTTTTACAAGCTTGGTTTATAATAAACCTGAAGCTGCTCCTTTTATGGATTTTACCGGAAGCAGTTATTTAAAAATTTGGATTAAGGTATTAAATGCTCCTGCTAATCCCGATTTTATGTTTTTCCGTCTTCATATAGGTGATCAGCCTAACGGTACCGGTCCGATTGAAGAGTACATTTATGAAAATGCAACTGCGTTAGATGCAGTTGGCGATTGGTTTGAATTGGAAATGCCTCTTATTGAAAGAGTAAGCGACGGCAATACAACTCCAAATAATGAAGGATTTGTTGTAATGCCTTTAGGTTGGGGAGGAGCTAGAAACAATGGTACATTGGATTTAGATGCTATTGTGAATTTCACATTAGTAGCTACTACAATCGGCTGGACAGACCCCGCAAATATTCCAGCCGATTCAGTAACTGTTTTGTTTGATTTCTTTAACAGAGACGGCGCCGTTATTCCGGTTGAGCTTACTTCTTTTTCTGCAGTTTCTTCAAATCAAGATGTAATACTTAATTGGATAACCGCTACAGAGGTTAACAATCTTAGATTTGAAATCGAAAGAAAATCTCAAAATTCCGAATATCAAACAGTGGGCTCGGTACAAGGAAAAGGAACAACCACTGAAATTTCAAATTACAGTTTTGTAGATAAAAATCTTAATGAAGGAACTTATACTTACCGCTTAAAGCAAATAGATTTTGACGGTACAACAAGTTTCTCTAATGAAGTTGAAACAACAATTGAAATTCCTCTTGAATACAGCTTAAATCAAAATTATCCTAATCCTTTTAATCCTTCTACCAGCATTGAATATTCTGTAGTAAGTAATGAATATGTTAGTCTTAAGGTTTATGATATTATAGGAAATGAAGTAGCAACCTTGGTAAACGAGAAGAAAGATGCGGGCAAATACAGTGTTAATTTTGATGCATCAAACCTTACAAGCGGAGTATATATTTATAAACTTTCTACAAACAATTTTGTACAAACCAAGAAAATGATGTTAGTAAAATAAGGAGAGATCACTTATAAGTAACTAATAACTTTCCCAAAACATGAGCGTTAGGCTTCCTCCCAAAAGGAAGCCTTTTTTATTTTAAACCTGTCCAAATCAATAATATCAAATTGTAGAAAAATATAGCTAAGAAGTAATTATATTTTACAACAGACTTGAAAACAAATCGGAGTAGTATATGAATGCAAAAGTTATTTTCTTAGATTTATTTCAACACATGAAATGGGCTGATCTTCAAGTATGGAACAAAATTAAACAGAGTGAAAAATTAATGAATGATGAGAAATGCACAGATTTAATTTTTCATATTCATCTTGTGCAGAATATGTTTTTGAATGTATGGCTGAATGACAATTTACAAATCGATAGAAAAAATAGAAGTCTTGAGTCGGCCGAAAAATCAGCATTAATGTTTTATGAAAGATTACAAGAGTTTGTAAAAAATTTCGACAGCGTTAATCTTGAAGAAGAAAAAGTACTTCCTTGGGCCGGCATGCTAAAGAAGGTATTGGGAACAGATCCAAGAAATACATTAATGCACGAAACTATCAATCAAGCAATTCAGCATTCTACTTATCATAGGGCGCAAATCAATAAAAGAATAAGGGAACTGGATGAAAATCCTCCTTTTACTGATTTTATTTATTGGGCTTGGATCAATAAACCGATAGTTGAATTTAAATTGTAATGTTTTTCTAAAGAATAACGCTATTGACATGACTGCTTGTTATTTATTTAACAAGATTACTCGCGTATTTTTTGAAATATAAAATTCAAAAGGAACTCTTAACGCCTTTATTCGTCTAACAAATATTATTCAAATAAAGAATTAATGCTTATCTTAAAACACATCATATCAACTCATTAAAAACGAGGTTAAAGTAATGAGAAAATTATTTCTATTACTCTTGCTGGCTGCTGCAACAATAACAGCTAATGATCCTTTACTAAGATTTCCTTCTGTAAGTCACGATGGTTCAAAAATTGCTTTTAATTTCCAAGGTGATGTTTGGACTGTTTCTTTTGAAGGAGGAACTGCTAACCGTTTGACTATTCATGAAGCTTATGATTCGAAACCTATTTGGAGTTTTGATGACAAATTTATTGCCTTCTCAAGTGACAGATTCGGAAATAATGATGTTTATGTTACTTCTGTTTTCGGCGGAGTTCCAAACAGACTTACATTTCGCTCTACTAATGATGAAGCTGTAAGCTGGACAAAAAACAATGAATTACTTTTTACAACAAACAGAGAATTTGTTCAAGTTGAATGGATGAACGAAGTTCATAAAGTATCGGCTGAAGGGGGAAGTCCGGAAAGATTTATGAACTCGGTTGGATTTATGCATTCTGTATCACCAAATGGAAAGTTTGTTGCTTTTGTAAGAGGCGAATGCAGAATTTCTAGAGAAGAATATAGAGGTCCGGCAAACAAAGATATTTGGCTTTATGATGTTGAAAACAAATCATATAAAAAATTAACTACCGATGAAGGAAACGATTATTTACCTTTATGGAGCGATGATAATACCATTTTCTTTATCAGTGCAAAATCCGGTGCCTATAATATTGTAAAGTTAATGATAGATAATTCCGGAAACTTAACCGGAGACCAACAAGCGATTACAAATTATTCTGAAAGCGGAGTAAGTCACTTCGGTGTTGATAAATCGGGTACAAAGTTTGTTTATGAAAGATTAGGTAAGGTTTATACTCAAGTTTCAGCTCAATCGCCAAAAGTATTAAACGTTAAGATAAGTGACGATTACAGATTTGATCCGGTTGAGTATAAAACCTTTTCTGCAGATATTGATGAATATTCAGTATCACCAAACGGTAAGCTAATCGCTTTTGTAATTAGAGGAGAAGTTTTTGTAAAAGAAAATGATAAAGATAAAAGCCGTTCGGTAAACCTTTCTAAAAATCCATATAGAGATCAGCATCCTTCTTGGTTAAATGATTCAACAATAATTTATGTTTCTGATAGAGAAGGACAGAACGATTTATACTTGGTTAAATCTTCAGATGAAAAACAATCTAATATTTTCAAATCGCTAAAGCACGAAACTAAAAGACTTACCAAAACAGATGAAGAAGAAACCTGGCCAGTTGTTTCTCCCGATATGAAAAAACTTACTTATGAAATTGGCTCGGGAAAATTGGTTGTTGTTGATATAGACAAAGACGGCAGCATGAGCAACGAGGTTGTTCTTTTAGACGGATGGGATGCTCCTGGAAATGTAACCTGGAGTCCGGACAGCAAATGGCTCGCTTATTCTTTAAGCGATCTTTATTTTAATTCTGAGATATTTATTCATGCCGCAGATAACAGCAGAGAACCGGTAAATGTAAGCATGCATCCAAGAGGAGATTATAATCCTTTCTGGAGTAAAGACGGATCAAAGCTTGGATTTGTATCTGCAAGAAATAACGGTGATAATGATGTTTGGTTTGTTTGGCTGACCAAAAAAGATTGGGAAAAGACTAAAGAGGATTGGGAAGAAAAAGAAGATGATGCTGAGAAAAAAGAAAAAAAGAAAGACGATAAAGATGGAGAAGATAAAGAAGAAGTAGAACCGATTAAAATTGACTTTGATGGAATGTGGGAAAGAATAGTTCAAGTTACTTCTTTACCCGGTGAAGAAAGCAGTTATATAATTTCTGGTGACGGCGAATATTTTTACTTTACATCAAGCGAACCGACTACATCTGGAAATGATTTATATAAAGTAAAATGGGATGGTTCGGATATTAAATCAATTACCAAAGGGGGGAAAAGTCCTTCTTCATTAAAGCTTTCTGCCGATGGCAAAACAGCATTCTTCATTTCAAGAGGAAAATTAAACAGTTTAACAATTTCATCCGACAAAGACGAATCTCTTCCTCATTCAGGAAATATGATTGTTGATTACAACAAAGAATTAGATCAAATTTTTGAAGAAGCTTGGCGTGCAATTAATGCCGGCTTTTATGATCCTAATTTTCATGGTGATGACTGGGAAGAGCTAAAAGAAAAATATAAGCCGATTGCTGTTAGAGCTTCTACTATGAGCGATTTTAGAGACTACTTTAATTTAATGCTCGGTGAAATCAATGCAAGTCATATGGGACTTTATGGTTCCGATAGAGCTGAAACCCAAAAAGAAAGAACAGGATTATTGGGAATTGAGTTTACATCTGTTTCTGTTGGAATTCAAATCACTCATATAGTTCCCGGCTCTCCGGCTGATAAAGAAGAATCAAAATTAAACATTGGTGATATTATAATTTCAGTCGATGGAATGGATGTAAAAGAAGAAACTAATTTCTATCAATTCTTCTTAAATAAAGCCGGTGATAAAGTTCTTCTAACTGTTAAATCAAAAGATGGTGAAATTAAGGAAATAGTAATTCGTCCTACAAGCTCTGTCAATTCTCTCCTTTATGAAGAATGGGTAAAAGAAAGAAGAGCTCTTACAGAAAAATATTCAAATGGAAAGCTCGGTTATCTTCATATTGAAGGAATGAGCTGGCCAAGTTTTGAAAGATTTGAAAGAGAACTTGCTGCAGCAGGTTATGGTAAAGATGGTATTGTTATAGATGTTAGATACAATGGCGGCGGCTGGACTACAGATTATCTTATGGCTGTTCTTAATGTTGATCAACATGCATTCACTGTTCCGCGTGGTGCTGCTAAAAATTTAGAAAAAGAATCAGGTAACTTTAAAGCTTACTATCCTTACGGTGAAAGACTCCCTTATTCACCTTGGATGAAACCTTCAATTGCAATGTGCAACTCTGCAAGTTATTCAAATGCAGAAATATTTTCGCATGCATATAAAACTTTGGGAATTGGCAAACTGGTTGGACAGCCTACATTTGGAGCAGTAATTTCGACAGGAGGCAAAGGTTTAATTGACGGTTCGTTTGTTCGTCTTCCGTTTAGAGGATGGTATGTTTATAAAACCGGCGAAAATATGGAATTAGGTCCTGCTGTACCTGATTTTATTGTAGATGAAATGCCTGATGCAAAATCAAATAACGATGATCCTCAACTAAAGAAAGCTGTTGATGAACTATTAAAGAGTTTATAAATCTCTTTAGGAAATAATTAATTTTAATACCGGGTTGATTGCTTAATGGCAATTAATTCCGGTATTTTTTTTGAAACTTTATTGTTATAAAATTCTATTCTTCTCCCCATTTCAGAATATCTAATCTTACATTTACAATTCCGTCCTTAATCATTTCTAATTCTAAAGCTGATCCGTATGAAAGATCGATAATTCTTTGTGGGTGTGAGGGCATTCTGTCATTAATTCTAATTGTAGCTGATTTGTTGTTGTTGAGATTTGTTACTTTAATGATTGTTCCAAAGGGATAATTTTCATGAGCTGCAGTAAGGTTATACATATTATAAATTTCACCATTTGCTGTTTGTCTGCCGTGAAATTTTGATGCATAAAAAGAAGCAATTCCAGTAACAGATTCTATCGCTTCATAATTATTGAATTCATCGTAGTTCGTTTCAGGAGATTTGTGTTCAGTATGATTTGGAACGGAATCTTTCTCTGCTGTGAATCTAACAGAGCTTGCGCATCCTGAGAAAAGTAAAGCGGTTATAAATATGTATAAAAGTTTTATCTTCAATAGTAGTTTTGATTTTATTTCTGCTGAGTAAAAATAAATAAAATTTCAAACTTGGTTCGATTAATAATCATTTAAATGGCATTGAAGATTTAGTGAAATAATTTTATTGTTGAATTAACAATTCGGAAATAGAAATGAAAAAAGCTGTTCCAATCTTAACTGTAATTATATTTATCACATCTCTTTTTTTTATTCCAACTAAAAAAGAAATCAAATTACGCGGTCAATTTTCATCAAAAGATTTAAAGAATTCTTTTCCTTCAGAATATGAGTGGATGAAAAGAAGTTTCCCCCATTTTAAAGTTGATCCTTCTGCACATTTAGAAGCACTCAAACAGACTAAAGAGTTAAGAGAATCCTCAAGATTAAATAAAAGCAAATCGCTGGAATGGGAGTTCTTGGGTCCGGTAAATATTGGAGGAAGAATTGCTGATATTGAATTCAATCCAGTTAATCCCAATATTGTTTATGCTGGAGCAGCGGCTGGAGGAGTATTTAAATCTACTAATACCGGAGAAACATGGTTTCCGGTTTTTGATGATGCCTCAACTTTGATGATTGGCGACATTGCAGTTGATCCCGTTAATCCTGATGTAATTTATGTCGGTACAGGCGAACCGAATGGAAGTCATAATAATTTTCCCGGTACTGGTGTATATAAATCAACCGATGCGGGAAATACATGGACAAACATTGGTTTAGAGTTGACTTCTAACATCGGAAGAGTGTTAGTCGATCCTAACGATAATAATATTGTTTATGTTGCTGCTGTAGGTTCTAACTTTGCACCACATTCTGAAAGAGGATTATTCAAATCAACCAATGCAGGAGAAAGCTGGGAAAATATTCTTTTTGTTGATGATACAACCGGTTGTATTGATATTATTCTCGATCCCAATGATTCAAACTTTTTAATGGCTGCAATGTGGCACAGATACAGAAAACCCGGTTACGGACAATCTGAGACCTCATACGGAGCATCAGGAGGAATATTTAAAACTACCGACGGTGGAAATAACTGGGAAAAACTTGGTGCAGCAAACGGACTTCCAGTTAGTCCGGAAAGAATTGGTAAAATCGGTTTGACAATTTCTCCTTCAAACAGTAATGTGATTTATGCTTTATATAATGACGGCGGTGTTATTTCCGGTCTTTATAAATCAACAGATAAAGGTATTAACTGGCAGTTTTTTAGTCCGGATAACGGATTGCTGGACGGAGCCTCCAATTTCAGTTGGTACTTTGGTCAAGTTCGTGTTCATCCAACAAATCCAAATACAGTATTTGTTTTAGATGTTGCTTTTATGAAATCAACAAACAGCGGTGGAAGCTGGCCCATAAATTATGGTTACGGCGGTCCATGGCAGCTTCATGTTGATCATCATGCGTTAGCTTTTCATCCTCAAAATCCCGAGTATATCATCAGCGGAAATGACGGCGGTATTAATATTTCAACCAACGGCGGATCAACTTGGTCTGAACCGAAGCATCTTCCTATTACTCAATATTATGAAATCGGACTGGATAAGTTAAATCCAAATGGATTATACGGCGGATCACAAGATAACAGCACTCATAGAACTTTAACCGGATCTTGGGATGATTGGGATATAATTCTTGGCGGAGATGGGTTTTACGTTAATGTAGATTACACAAATTCCAATATTATTTATGCAGAGTATCAATATGGTTCTTTATTCAAGTCTGTAGATGGCGGAAATAATTTTGACTATGTTACTCCAAATCTAAATTGGAATGAACCAACTAACTGGTCAACTCCAGTAATACTTGATCCAAATAATCCTAGTATAGTTTATTACGGCTCCAACAGATTATGGAGATCAACAAACGGAGGAAACAGCTGGACACCAATAAGCGAAGTACTTACCAGAAATAATCCTGATTGGCCTAGATTCGGAACTCTTACAACAATTGCTGTTGGACCTTCTAATTCTAATGTGATTTATGTCGGTACCGACGACGGAAAAATCTGGGTTTCTTCAGATAACGGAACTACTTGGAAAGATATTACAAACACTTCTGTTGAAAGATGGGTAACAAGAGTCGTTCCGGATAATAATGATGAGAATATTATCTATGCAACTTATTCGGGATTAAAATGGAGAGATCCCGATTCAAGAGTTTTCAAAAGTACAAATATGGGTGAAGATTGGATTGACATTTCATACAATCTACCCGATGCACCGGTTAACTCGTTTGCAATCGATCCTTCATCACCAAATACTTTATATGCTGGATTAGATGTTGGAGTTTTTGTACTTAAAGGAAATGAAACTTGGGAAGCATACGGAACCGGACTTCCAATTGTTACGGTTTATGATATGAAAGTTCATCCAACGACTAAAAAATTAATTATCGGGACACACGGAAGATCGATGTATGGAATTGATACTGATGGTGCTGTGACTGTAAACGATGAATCCAACATCCCTGCTAATTTTGTACTTGAGCAGAATTATCCGAATCCTTTTAATCCTACAACTACAATAAGTTTTTCAATCGCAGCACGCTCTGTCATTTCGACCTCGCCTTCAGGCGATGGGAGAAATCTTAAAGATTTCTCGTCGACTTCGTCTCCTCGAAATGACATCATGGAGGTTTCGTTAAAAGTTTATGATATTCTTGGTAATGAGGCGGCTACATTAGTGAACGAAACAAAATCACCCGGAAGTTATCAAGTTTCTTGGAATGCATCTGAATTTGCAAGCGGAATTTATATTTACAGATTAACTTCCGGCAGCATCAATCTTTCTAAGAAAATGATTTTGATAAAATAATTTTGATAACTCGGATATGATTGTAAAAATCCAATATCGCGTGGAATTACAAAATTATTGTTTCTTGTGTTTTAAAGCTTTCTACAAGTAAAATTTTTTATGTCATGCCGGTTTCCAAGTTTTCATTAAAATTTGGAATACCGGCATCTGTTAAGGTATTAGTTGCTTAGGTATTGAAAAATCCATTTATTTTTACAACGCGACTCCAAAACCTAAACTGATAATATTATTTAGCTTCGTATCTCTTGTTGTCAACTGTCCATTAATTTCATTATATGTAACATTCCCATAAACTCCATCGCCAAAATTAATATTATAACTCAATTCAATTAATAATTTTTTAAATGAATATCCTATACCCAGCACACCAAAAGTAAAAGTTCTATCATTCACTTTTTCAACAATGGAATTTCCTTTGACAGACGATGATGGAAAAATTAAATTAACCCCAAGTAAAGCATAAAAATTATAATAAAACGTGCGCATATAGCTGCTTCCTAACTGAACCCCTTGTATAGAATTGGTATAAAAATAGCCTGGTCTTAAACTAATAGTTTGATTTTCAAATGAAAAATTTATTAAAAATGTTGGATTTAAAAATGGATAAAATTTATTATGCTCTTGAAATTTTCCTTGTTCGTAATTTTCAATACTTGTTATATGAGAATTTACCATAATACCAACCTTTGTTTGAGCAATTAAATTATATCCAAAAATCATCACCGCTATAAAAAAATACTTGTTCATTTTTACTCCCAATAGACTAGTTTTGATTAATATTATAAAATACTTCTCTATAATTTTGAGTAGGAATCTTCTGTATGTAAACCCAACTATTGTTAATATCACATAAGTTTTCATTTGCAAGATAGCAGCGATATTCCAATCTGTATTGCCTTTCAAACTTCTTTAGCCAACCAGTTTTCCATGCTTCTTCACAAAAGGTATTAGTGTTATAATAATTTCCATCGCTGCCAATGTAATAAAAAATAATACTTTGTCCTAAATTACTAGCGTGTCCTAATAATTCATCATACTCTGTCGTTTGATCTCTGGTTGAATGAACAAAGTTAAAATTACTTTTATACCCAAAGTAATTTCTTAAGCTTGTCCAAAAACTTCTTTGATCATATGGCGCATTTACTTCTCCATATTTATCACAAGAAAATCTAAAATTTGTTCTTGAATTAATTAATTGCTGATAAGTATATGTATAAACATAATCCCCGATATTCAATACGCTGTTAGTTCGATTAATAGAAATGTAGTTTGAAACATATTGCATATCAACTGTTGAATATGTTCCCCTCGTTAAAGGTTCGTCAATATAGTAGTAACCTGCGTCTAAGGAATTAATAGAAGACTGATAGTTGTTTTTATTATGCGGAAGTTGCACCAATATGTCTTCTTTTAAAAAACCATTGTTTAACGCAGCATTATATTCATTTATAGAATATACTCTAATCATACTAAAACCATATTTGTCTTTCAATTCGGCAAGGACTTCGTTGGAATACGAATGCGGCCAAACACCAATCTTTTTATTTGATACCGGTGAATAGTACTCGGTTTCCCAAATATCAATATACTTAACACTATAGTCCATTGCATTTGGAGTAATTCCTTTGTTAAGCTTTGACGAATTATTTTTAGAGTTACCTTCATTTTCAGTAATACTTTCACAACTTGTAAAAACCAATACAACAACAAACAATGGCAAATACAATGTTTTTAAATTGTAAAGGATGTAATTTAAAGATAGGGGGGGGGTGCTTTGAGTTTTCATACAGAACCTCGTATTATTTGTAAATAATTAAACAGAACTTCAAGAGATTATAAATTGAGAAAATGTTTTTAATTTGTCAAGTTCTTTTTTATTAATAACCATTTTTTTTGTTTCAATGTAATTAGGAATTTTAGCAAACCTTAGTAAAATAGTAAGAAATAAAATTAGTATTTTCAATAGATTTCCCATTTTAACTAATCAAATAACAACCTTGAAACCAATGCCAATAATGTTCTTAAGTTTCATTTCTCTTGAAAAAGCAAATAGATATGTTTTACTAATAGGAATATGATAAGATGCTTCCAACGAGACATTGTCAACAAACCTCCAGCCTAATCCTAGGAAACCTACAGCAATTGTTCTGCTTGAAAAAGTTGGATGGTCTGGAAAATTTATATGTGCATAAAAACCTGTTTTGAAATAAAAGTCATCTAAAAGTTTATTACTGCCGTAATAAAGCCCCAGCTCCATTCCTTCATAAAATGCACTTTTCTCAGAGTTAATTGTGTAGCCAAGTTCTACTATTGCAGAATTGTTTTTGGTAAAATCTATAGTCATATCTGCATTAAAAGTAACGGCAGTAAAATTCTCATTACGAGTTGTTGTTAATTGACCTCCCCAAAATCCCGGATCAATTATAACAGTTTCTATGTTTCCTTTTTTAACAAACATGCTTGCACCAAATTTTACTTCTTGTGCAGATACTGAAGCAACAATTATTAATAATACTATTAATTTTTTCATATTACTCTTGGTCTTGATTGTATGTCAGCATTCTAAATTGATTCATATGAATGATTGTGTCCATCAAAATAAAAGTTTCATTCCTACACTAAATATTTGTTTTAATTTAAACTCAGTAAAAAAATCCTTAGCATAACTTTGTGTTATTGGTAATTGGAGGGAACTTTCTATTGAAGCATTTTCAAATATTCGTATTCCTGCACCTAATGAAGCAACAGTTATAGTTTTACTTATAAAACGTGGATTTTCCGGACTACTAACATGAGCATAGATTCCGGGTTTAATGTAAAATTGCTCAAACAATCTGTTTGTTGAATAGTAAAATCCAATGTCAATTCCCGAATACTGCAAATAGGTTTCGGAAGTAAATATTCCTCCCAATTCAAAAACAAATGCCAAATATTTGCTGAAGTCAAAAGTTATATCTCCAATTAAAGAAATTGCTGTAAAATTTTTATCTTCAGAACTTGATGGCTGAGTTCCCCAAGAACCGCTTGAAAGATATGTCTTTTCTGCAATTGCAAATTTAACCGACAGATTTCCACCAAATTTCAAGTCTTGTGCAGATGCCGAAGCAACTACAAACAATAACAGTATTAGCACTTTTAAATCATTTAAGAAGCGTAATTGTCTGAAGAGGATTGATTGAGGTTTCATAATAGTCTCACAATAATTGTAAATCATTTAACAGAACTTCAAGGGACTAAAACATCCAAAATTTTTATTAAAATGTCAACATTAATTATTCGGTGCTTATGAAATTAAATGGTTTTTTGTTCGGATGATTAAAGAAGCGGTTTGATTTACCAAGGCTTATCATTTCAAATGGTTTAGATAAGTAAATTATTGAATAGAGTACAAAGGGAGCCGTCTCAAAAGATTAAAATTGTCATTGCGAAGCGGTTTTTGCTGAAGCCTGCCTCGCTTCGCTTTGCAAGGCGGGCAATCTTTCTTTTTTAGCTAAAAATGAGATCACTTCGCTTCCTGCCTCGCTTTGCTCAGCAAGGCGGGCGCTCGTGATGACAAAAGTCAATTTGAGACAGCCCTCTTTAATCACTTTTTAATATTTATAAAGCAACAACTGACATTAAATAGAACCATGTTGATGAATCGGGTCCTCTTGTTTCTTTGAAAATATCTCCGGGTGAAAAGAATCCCAAACCGGCTTCAAAACCGACAGCTTTATTGTACTTATATTTAAGTGTAATGTCTATCTCAGTACCAAAAGATTTTGTTGTGCTTCCGTTAATTAAAACAAAATCTTCTGCTGAATTGAACAGATGTCCTTTAACATCAATTCCAAAATTTTCAAATGGTGTTAATCCAACAGATGCATGAATATCCATTAAACCGAGTCCGTACGTATCAGCCGGAATGTTAATAAAATAATCCATGTATCCGTAATATTTATGGTTTGTTGCAAAAAGTGTATTGAATACTTTTACTTTATTATCAGTTGGATCATTGTCACCGCTTAAGTAATCTACTCCGGCTTTAACATAAGGTTTTACTTTTGCGTCAAAGTTATATCCTAAGTTAAGAGCAGCCATTAATGCATTCAGCTTCAGATCAACATTATCTTTTCTTTTACCGGTTTGATAAGCAAATTCTGTTTCATGAAAGAATCCGCCGGATTTACCTGTAACATATAATCCAGCAGTAATATTTTCAAATGGATAAGATGCTTTTTCTGAATTGTAATAAATAACAAACGGCTGAATTGAATAACTTTCGCCGACTTTAACATTTGAATAAGCTCCGTAAACAGAAGCATCAAGCGTATCATTCAACTGCATACTTTCTGCTTCTTTTAAAGCAAAGAAATCGATTGTGAAATTATTTCTTTTATATTTAAGAATTGCACCGTCAAAACTTCTTCCAACGTTACTCCAGCCAACAGCACCAATTAATCTTTCAGGTCCATATTTAACTTCCATTCTACCAACTTTAAGATCAAGTGGTAATTTAAAGAAATCACTTAATTGAAAATAAGCCTGATGAAGATCTACGTTAGAGGTATTTGTCAGAGTTGAAGGTTCGGTTCCCCAAATTCTTGAATCTTGAACCTGAACAAACATATTTAAGTTTTCGAATGCATTAAAATCTGCTCCTAATCTTGAGCGCATTTCAGTATAGCTGTGAGATTTAGTATTACTGTTAAAATCGCGGTTATCAATATTGAATCTTGGTCTAATCTCAGCTGAAATAGCCGGTAAATTTTGAGCGACAGTTAAACCACCAATAAATAGTAGGGCAATAACTGCAAACAACTTTTTCATACATACTCCCCAATTAGTATTTCGAATAATTATTAAAAAAAGCGAGATTCCGAAAACTCGGAATCTCAAACAGTTTTACTACAGTATCTATATTTATTTCTAATATTTATTTAATGTACCGCCTTGTCTTTCAGATGCTTTTTTATCCCATTCAACTGCGGTTGTTTTTAAGAATTCTTGTTTATCTTCTTTAAGCATTTTCATATCAAGACCAATAAATCTTTGAGCTTTTTCTTTGGTTGAAATATCAGGCATATCGATCGGATATTTTTGACCATGCTTTACTAAAACAAGCGCTAATTCTCTTCTTGCTTCTTCAGCTTTTTGAATTGAAGTTCCGATAACTCTCATTGCTTCTGTTGGTGAATGGAATCCTAATCCGTTTGCTGCAGCAACCCAGTCCCATCTCCATTGTGAATGCCTGATTAAAGTTAGAATAGGTTTCATTTCTGTTTCTGTTGCTCCGGCGTCCCAAGCTGCTTTAGCTTCAATATGTGCTGCTGCTAATGCTTTTTCTGCTAATCCTCTTAATTCTTCTAATCTATCTTGTCTTTCGTAAACGTCTCTAATTAATCTTTCTGTATCTTCTCTGTGGCAGACTTGGCATGAGTTTGCAACATTATTTAAAGGACTTTGAATATGATGGTCTGTAAATTTAACTCCCCCTTCACTCTTGTAAGGCATGTGGCAGTCTGCACAAGAAACACCTCTTTGTGCATGAACACCTGTCATAAATAATTCATAATCTGGATGCTGAGCTTTCAGCATTGGAGTTTTGCTAAGTGAATGTGTCCAGTCAACAAAATTTATTTCATCATAATATTTTTCCATCTCGTCTGCGCTAAATCCTTTATCCCATGGAAAAGTTAAATACTGAGCTCCTTCAACTTTATCTTTATCAAAATAATATTCAACGTGGCATTGTGCACAAACTAAAGATCTCATTTCATTTCTAGTAAAATCTTCAATTTTCTTTCCTCTTCTTTCCATTGCTTCAACTAAAGCGGGACGAGTAATTCTTAAGTTCATCGTTTCGGGATCATGACAATCTTGGCATCCTATCGGATTTACAATATCGTGTCCTTTCTCTTTCCATGTTCCAGAGTAAAACTGAGCAACTCCGTCTTCAGCCATTTTTCTCGGTACATCTGTTGATTTACAAGTCCAGCAGGTTGCAGGCATAGGTGATACAGTATTTCCACCTGTTCTTAGAGTATTTCTTATATCTCTAACTGCGTGTGCATGTCCTCTTCCTTGATTATAATCCTTTGAGAATCCGTAGCCCGCCCACATAACTACTAATTCGGGATATATTTCAAGATAATCATGCATAACAGAACCGCCGTGTTTACTAGCGAAGTTAGTGTCTAGTGTATTCAAATATGTTTCGTATTGGCGTGGAAAGTTTTCACCCCACACTTCATTTCTTGGTTCAAATTCTGCCAGAGGTTTTACCATCTGCATTGTATTAAATGATTCGCTTCTTCTTTCAACTATAGAAGAAGAGAATAATCCTATTAGAAAAACAACAACAACTGTTGCAATGAACAGAATCCAGTTAAAAATTGGCTTTCTCTCTTTAGACATTTTCTTTTCCTTATTTTTTTGAATTTTCTTCTTCAATAAATTTTGATAACCACTCAGGCATAATTGGTGTTAATCTTGGAACATTTGCATACGGAGTTGAACTTAAGCTGTTAACTTTTCCATGAGGAACTTCTCTATGGCAGTCCCAGCAAAATCTTTGTCCTTCATCAATAATACTTGCAGCACCAATTGCTCTAACTGCAATTGGGTGAATATTATTTTGATGACATCTAATACAGTTTTCCTGCACTGCCTGTTTGCCTGCATCTTTAATTTGAATTACCTGTGGCTCCGTGCGTAATGTAAATATTGTTGCATGCCTCATACCATCCTGCGCTTTGAACCAATATGTGCGCAGAATATTATCTTGCGGAACATGACAATCGTTGCATGTTGCAAATCTGCCATGACTGCTTCTTTCCCAAGTTTTAAATTGTGGATTCATTACATGACAGTTAATGCAAGTTTTAGGATCATCGGACAAATATGAGACCGCATTAGAAATGTAAAATGTGTGAATTATTAATCCTCCCATAATACCGAGCAGTATTATTACAGGAAACTGCCATTTTGGAGGAGGTTTTAAGAATGAATAAATTTTCCTGAAAACCGATTGGTTATCGGGAGTTTCTTTGCCCATTAGCTACCTCTTTTTCTGATAGTTTTTTATTAAGATATTCAATATCCCTTGTACTTGTTGGGTGACCCAGACTATTTATATCTTTAAAATTTATTAAGTATTCCTCTTGCGATACTTTATTATGCCAATTTCCGGTAATTACTCCCAATGCTATTATAGACAAGTAAATTGCCGCAATTGCAAATCCTATTTTCTTTTTATCCTGTGCTTTGTTAGTATAAATAGATTTCAACTGTAATGTATCTTTAACCGGACAAACATCAACGCAGCTCAAACATGTTGAGCATTCATCGGAAAATACGGTTAGTTTTTTATCAACTTTTATATTTGATGGACATGCTTTTGTGCATAATCCGCAATCAATGCAGGAAACCGGATCTCTTTTTATTTTATTAGGACTTGCAAGAGATAATACTCCAAGCAATGCTCCGTATGGACATAAATACCTGCACCAAAAATTTCTAAACACTATCGAAAGAACAAAAAGTACCGCTATTACTATTAAAGAAAACCTTGAGATATCTGCAAAAAAGTAAAACATTTTTACATCAGCCATAATATTGTAAGGACTGTCTAAAAAATATTTTAATGATGCCGCCGTCATTGCAAAGAAAATAGAATACACAAAAAAGCCTAATAACAGATACTTAAGCGAACGCAATGGTATATCTATAAATTTAGGCATTATTATCTTCTTTTTAAAGAGTTTTTTGGATATTTTGTCTCCAAAATCTCCTATTAGCTCAGAGATAAAACCTACAGGACACATCCAGCTGCAGAATGATTTTCCAAATGCTAACGAGACAGTAATAATTCCAATTAGAATAAAAAATCCGGCTGGATGAGCTTGGTGAATCTCTCCGGTTAAGAAAAAGAAATATAAGCTCATCAATGCAGAAATAGGGAGAAATGCCTCAACTCCGGCCGGTCTTCTAAAATACTCAGAGGCCAAACCTCCGCTTTCCAAAAAATTTATGAACAAATAAAATTCTACCCCAATCCAAATGCAGATTAATACCACAATTGATTGAAAAAGGAATCTATATTTTTGAATCGACTTTTCATCGTTTTTTATGATTTTATTTTTTTTCGCTTCCATAACTGTTTACTTAGTTTTATAATCAGAAAAATAATTCTGATTAAAACATATAAATAAAATACTTATTTGTCAATTATAAAAGTAATAGCGGGATAAATGCTCGTATTATCTTTTTTCTTGATAAAAATAAAATATTAGTCTAATTTTATAATCAGAAATAATATTCTGAAATAAAGGAATAAAAATGCTTAGAAAAATAATAACAATAGCTGAAGAAAAATGTAATGGCTGCGGAGTTTGTGTTCCCGAATGCCACGAAGGTGCTCTTCAAATAATTGATGGAAAAGCAAGATTAATTAGCGATCTTTTTTGTGACGGTCTTGGAGCCTGTATTGGTTTTTGTCCGGAAGATGCTTTAAAAATTGAAGAGCGGGAAGCCGAGCCGTACGATGAAAGAAAAGTAATGGAATATATAGTTAAAGGGGGAAGAAACGTAATTAAAGCCCATCTTGAACATTTAAGGGATCATAAAGAATTTCAGTTTTTAGCAGAAGCAATTGATTATCTTCAAGATAAGGGAATGGAAGTTCCCCTTGAAAAAGTAGAATCGGAAGAACATGCAAATGCCCCTAATTGCGGTTGTTCCGGTTCTGCACCTAAAACTTTTAACAGTAACTTTGACGAAACCTTTGAGGAAGGAACAAGACAATCGCATTTAACTCATTGGCCGATTCAGCTTCATCTTGTAAATCCAAATGCAGGTTATTTTCAAAATTCAGATTTACTTCTTGCGGCTGATTGCTGTGGATTTTCAATTCCCGATTTCCATAAGGAATTTCTTAAAGGGAAAACTCTTTCGATTGCATGCCCAAAATTAGACAGCAATAAACAAGCTTATTTAGATAAACTTGTCATTATGATTAATGAATCAAATATAAAATCTCTTACGGTGTTAATCATGCAGGTTCCTTGCTGCAGTGGATTATTTCAGCTTGCCCAAACCGCTTTGGAAATGTCGCAAAGAGAAATTCCGCTTAATGTAAAAGTAATTGGAATTGATGGAACTGTTCTTAAGGATGTTCAAGTTTCCTAAAAAATACAAAGCTTGATTAAACCAAGGTTCAATCAAGCTTGCTTTTTCATAAATCAATTAACCTATTAAATTGTTTTTACAACTTGTCTAAAGTGAAATCCATACACTGCAAACGTCATTGCAACAACAAATTTTTTCGGATAATTAATCAAACTAAAGAAGAGAAGTTTCCAGAAATATAATTTTCCTTTATCTACAAAACCCAGTTTCCAAATTAGCTTTAAGAATGTTTTAATTTCGCTTGGTGAAGGAAATTTAATTCCCCATTCCGGCATTTTGTAAGCAGACAAAAACTTTTTTACACGGAGATAGTATGCTTTATCCTCATAAATTGTTTTTAGAATTTTTACATATCCGCGCATTAAATCACTGTAGTTCATCTTGGGAATGAAGTTAATTGAGCCATCCATATTATTTCCGCTGAAACTTTCTAGCAGACGCTTTTCATTTTTCATTCTGGTAAAAAGCTTTGTTCCCGTTGGTGCATTAAGCAGTCCAACCATTGCTGATACAATTCCGCTTTCTTTAATAAATTCAATCTGTTCATCAAAAATAGTTTCAGTATCACTATCAAAACCAACTATAAATCCCCCGGAAACAATAAATCCTTTTTCTTGCAGTTTCCTAACAGAATCAACCATGTCTCTCTTTAAGTTCTGATCCTTACCGCATTCTTCAAGACTTGAAAGACTTGGTGATTCAATTCCAACAAATATGCTGTTAAATCCGGCTTCTGCAAGCATATCGCTCAGCTCTTCGTCATCAGCAAGATTTATAGAAACTTCAGTAATAAAATTGAAAGGATATTTTTTCTCCTTCATCCAATCAATTAATGCCGGAAGAATTTCCTTTTTCAATTTTATTTTGTTGCCTATAAAATTATCGTCAACAACAGATATTGGTCCGCGCCAACCTAATTCATAAAGTCTGTTTAATTCGCCAATAAACTGCTCTGTAGTTTTTGTTCTTGGTTTTCTTCCATTGAGAATTGTAATGCTGCAAAATTCACAATCATAAGGACAGCCTCGTGAATACTGCATGCTCATTGATGCATATTTTTTTATATCAAGCAGTTCCCACATTGGAAGCGGTGTTTCTGTTATGACAGGGAAATCGGGAGTAAAATAAATTGGTTTGGGGTTTCCGTTCTTTAAATCTTCTAAAAATAACGGCAGAGTAATTTCTGCTTCATTTAAAACAAAATGATCAACTCCAAGAAAATCTTGATATTGTGTTGTTGCTAAAGGTCCACCGGCAACCACTTTTCTGTTAAGTATATTGCATCTTCTTATAACATCTCTAAACGAATTAATTTGTACACTCATACCGCTTAAGAAAACATAATCTGCCCATAAAATATCTTTATCTTTCAACTCGGTTACATTCATATCTATTAATTTTAAGTTCCATTCTTTTGGAAGCATTGCTGCAACAGTAATCAAGCCCAAAGGGGGTTCTGCAGATTTTTTTGAAATGAAGTTTAATGCTGATTCAAAACTCCAGAAAGTTGAAGGAATTTTAGGATATACTAATAAAACATTCATACAAACCTCAACAATGTGATTAATGTCTGCAATTAAAATGCATTTTATTTCTATATGGAATTGTAAAAGAAATGTAAAAGGATTTGCAGAATTATTGACCTTAATAATTTTTAATAGGACATTTACATATACATTTTTTATGGTAATAATTGAAAAAGAAAAAACCGATTGTATATTACTTTTCTCTATTCGTTGCTGCTCAAATTGCGTGGATGGGACTATTAGGTTTATGGATTTACATTTACGTTTCAAACTATATCATTATTGAACAAGTCGGCGATCAGCTTGCGCCACAGATAACAATAGATACTCCGAATGCTTTGGTTTTTTCCGGCGGAATTGTTCTGATAATTGGTATTGCAATGGGAATGTCTCTTCTGTTTAGAAATCTTGGTATGCAGATTAAACTCACACAAATGTATGATACCTTTATTGCAAATATTACTCATGAGTTAAAGTCGCCGCTTGCATCTATTCAGCTTTATCTTCAAACATTAAACAGTCGCGATGTACCTAAGGAAAAGCAGAAAGATTTTCTAAACAGCATGCTTAATGATTCAAAGCGGCTTCAGAACTTAATCGATTCAATTCTTGAAATTTCTGCTTTAGAGCAGAAAAGAATTGCCCACAGCTTTCAAGTTTATGATGCTCATGAAATCGTTACTAAATTATTTAATGACTCTAAATTCCAATTCAAGCTTAACGATGAAAACTTTAGAATAGAAGGAACACTAAACTCAAAATGTGTTATCGATCCAAATGCAATTAAGATTGTTATTGATAACTTGATTGACAACGCCATTAAATATTCTTTTAACAATGTTAGAATAAGTGTTGAATTAAAGAATGAAAACAACAAAATCATAATTATGGTTAATGATAATGGAATTGGAATTCCGGCTGATGAGCACCGGCAGATTTTTAATAAGTTTCATAGAATTTATCGAAAAGATATTCCCAGCGTTAAGGGAACCGGGCTGGGATTATACATGGTGCGGGGAATTGTAAAATCGCACAAAGGAAAGATATCCGTTAAAAGCGAAGGACTTAATAACGGGAGTTCCTTTATTCTTGAATTTCCTGTATATCAAAAATCAAACAGAAGTTTGAATAAATTACTAATCAAAAACAAAAAGTCTATTTAAATGAAACCAAAAATACTTCTAATAGAAGATGAAGAATCATTAGCATTAGGATTGGATTATAATCTTACCGAAGAAGGCTATTATGTTGTATGGGCTGATAATGGAAAAAGCGGAATCGAAAAATTTCTAACAGATAATTATGATTTGATAATACTGGATATAATGCTTCCTTATTTAGATGGATTTGAAGTTGCAAAAAAAATCCGTGAGTCCGATCCTAAAATGCCGATTCTAATTTTGACCGCAAGAGCAAATGCAGTTGATAAAATAAAAGGATTGGAAATCGGTGCCGATGACTACATTACGAAACCATTCAATCTTGATGAACTTCTGCTTAGAATAAAAGGAATGCTAAAAAGAAAAGCTTGGTATAATAATTTAATTGAAGTTAACTCTATTTATAAATTCGGAAATAATGAAATTAATTTTGATAAACTTATCTGCAAAGTAAAGGAAGATGCGTTTCCTTTAACACAACGAGAAGCAATGGTAATGCAGTATTTAATTGAAAGAAAAGATAAAATTGTAACTAGACAAGAATTATTGGAAAATGTTTGGCATATAAACCCTGATATAGAAACAAGAACGGTTGATAATTTTATAGCAAGGTTAAGAAAATATTTCGAAGACGATCCTTCAAATCCCGTTTATATAAAAAGTGTAAGAAGTGTCGGCTATACTTTTTCAGCTAAGGATTAAATTGATATCGTGCCCCGAAGAGGATTCGAACCTCCGACCTGCGGTTTAGGAAACCGTTGCTCTATCCTGCTGAGCTATCGGGGCATAAAAGTAATTTTATTTTTCTTCTACCAGCGCTGCTTTTAAAATATTTTTCTCTTTTTATTGCTTCTTCAAGTGTTTGCTTTTCTTCAGTATAAATTATTTTCCATGGTTTATAATTTTTCGTAAATCTTGATTTTCCTTTATTATGCTCGGCGTTACATTTCAAAGAACACTAAATAATCTTGTAAAATTAAAGAAATTATTTCTTTTCTGTAATTTTAAATAACTCTATTACTTTCTGATATCTTGCTTTTTAACATGTTTAATTTTTGTGAATTTTCTTCGATTATTAATATTATCCGCATTTTAATAAAATTAAAATTTATTTTATAAAGTTAGCTTAAGTTTTTTCATTAAAAATTGAATAGCATGAAACAATCAATTCAAAAGATCATCGACAGCCTTCCGGAAAATGACAAAGAAATTCTGTTAAAGGAATTTAGCGATATGAATCTTTCTGTTGAAGAAATTCTCAAAAAAGAATTAACCAGAAAAGAAGAGCAGTACGAGCTTATGATAGAAAACATTTCCGATCTTGTTGTTAAGGTTAACAATAAGGGTGAGTTTGAGTTTGTCAGTAAATCATACTGCGATTTGTTTGGTAAATTGGAAGAAGAGTTGCTGGGAAAGGAGTTTATTCCTCTTGTTCATGAAGATGATATCGAATCAACAAAACATGCAATGGAAAATCTTTATAAACCCCCTTATCAATGCGTCTTTAAGCAAAGAGCGAAAACCAAACTCGGCTGGCGCTGGATTGAATGGAATGATAATTCAATTTTAGATAAGAATGAAAATGTTGTTTCTATAATTGGGGTAGGTAGAGATATAACAAAAGAAATAAAAATTCAAGAGGAGCTGAACGAAAGCTATAAAAAGTTCCGTCATTTAATGGACAGCCTAACAAATATTTCTGTTCAAGGATATCATCCGGATGGAAAAGTTTTTTACTGGAACAAGGCGAGTGAAAAACTATATGGATATTCTGCAGAGGATGCAATAGGAAAATCTTTATATGATTTAATAATTCCTTTAGACATAAGACCGGAGGTTGAGAAGGCTGTTGTACAAATGTTTAACTCTGGAAAATCTATTCCGGCAGAAGAACTTTTCTTAAAGCACAAAGAAGGATATTTGATTCCAGTATATTCAAATCATACTATTCTTAGTTTTTCTGATAATAGAAAAGAACTTTATTGTATTGATATTGACTTAAGGGAACGAAAAAAATATGAATCGGAATTAAAAAGACAAAACGAATTTATTCAAACGGTTCTAGATAATCTTCCTATTGGAATTGCATTAAATAAAATTAACGATGGTTCCGCATTTTATATAAATAAAAAGTTTGAAGAAATATATGGCTGGCCCATAGCGGAATTGGTTGATATTGACTCTTTTTTTAAGCTTGTTTATCCGGATGAAGATTATAGAAATTCACTATTAGAGATAGTATTTAAGGATATCAATTCTGGTGATCCTGCAAGAATGCATTGGGAAAATATAATCGTTACCACAAATACGGGGGAGAAGAAAATTGTAAATGCTCAAAATATTCCTTTATTTGAACAGAATACAATGGTCTCAACGGTTACTGATATTACCAAATTAAAAAATGCAGAACAGCGCATTAAAGAAAGTGAAATAAAGTATAGAACTTTAATTTCTAATATTTCTGATGTGATTGTTGTTTTTGATAAATCGGGAATAATTAATTATGAAAGTCCCAACATAAAAAATCTTTTTGGAAATGATCAAAGCAGTCTGATTGGTACTAATGTATTATCTCTCATTAATAAAAATGATTATCAAAAAGTAAAAAATGCAATAAATGATTTAAAGGAAAACGAATCGATTAATATTGAATTCGAATATGAGAGTAAGTCGGGATTAAATTTATCAATTGAGTTGATTGCCTCTAATCTAAGCGGCAACTCGGTTATAAACGGAATACTAGCAACATTCAGAAACCTGACTGAAAGAAAAAAAGCTGAAAAGGCGGTTATTGAAAGTCAGCGTTTGGGGGCAATTGGCGAAATGTCTTCGGCAATCGCACATGATTTTAATAATTCACTTCAAGCAATTATAAGCAACATTGAATTGGCCTCAATTAACAAAAACATTCCTTCCGATATAAAGAGATATTTGGAAACAATAAAAACCTCAGCAACAGATGCCGCTGCAAGAGTTAGTTTATTACAAAGGTTTAGTGGAAACAAAAAATCCAACTCATCATTAACAAAAATTAATCTAAACAATCTAATAAGAGATGTAATTATTCAGTCAAGACCTATTTGGAAAAACAATCCCGAAAAAGAAGGAAGAATTATTAAAGTAGATGCTTATTACGGAAATATTCCCGAAACCATTGGAAACGATGGCGAACTAAGGACTGTTCTTTACAATATTATAAAAAACAGCGTTGAGGCTATGCCAACCGGTGGAATTATTACAATTAAAAGTTTTTCGGATAACAGTAATGTTTATATAAATATTTCTGATACCGGAATTGGAATGGATGAGGAAACCAAATCAAGAATATTTCAACCGTTTTATTCAACAAAGGGATATGAAGTTGGACGTGGTTTGGGTATGAGCGGTGCTTACAGTATTATTAATGAGCATGAAGGAAACATAAAAGTAATTCATTCCGAAATAAATAAAGGGACCACAATTGAGTTTTCTCTTCCAATCATGAACATAGAAATAGAAAAACCCATAAAACAAAAAGTCGATTCAAAATTTTCCAAAATCGGAAAAATATTATGGATTGATGATGAAATATTAATTCGTGAAATAGCCTCTGAAATGCTTGATTCACTTGGTTATTATGGAGATGTAGTATCTTCGGGAGCGGAAGCGTTAGATTTACTTGAAAAGAATAATTACGACTTAGTTGTTACAGATATTGGAATGCCGGGAATGAACGGCTGGGAATTTATAGATGAACTTAAAAAGAGATTCAACGGAAATTACAAGATTGCAGTATTAACCGGCTGGGGTGATCAAATCGGGGAAGAAGGAGTTAAAAACAATTTTATAGATTATATTTTATGTAAGCCATTTAAGCTGGCTGATCTGGAAAATCTTTTTTCATCTGCAATTAAATAAGCTGTCTTGCCTAAATGGACTCTCTTCACGTTTTTGAACCAAGAACAATTCTTCTTTGTTTACATTCTATCGTTTGAATTAAAAAGTAAAATAATTTAGTTTATTTGTTGGATTTTTATTTCAGAAAATTAAGGAGAATATAATGCCTAACTATTGGCTTGTAAAATCTGAACCGGATGTTTATTCGATTGATAATTTAAAGAAAGATAAAAAAACTTATTGGGATGGGGTTAGAAATTACCAGGCAAGAAATTATATGCGTGATGAAATGAAAAAAGGGGATCAAGTTTTATTCTATCACAGCAATACTGATATTGTTGGAGTTTATGGTGTTTGTGAAGTCGTTAAAGAAGGTTATCCCGATTTTACTGCTTTCGATCCGGAAGACAAACATTATGATCCTAAAAGCAAAAAAGATAATCCTACATGGATAATGGTAGATGTAAAATTTGTAGAGAAATTTAAAAATCCGGTTTCACTTGATTCAATAAAGGAGAATAAAAAGCTTCAAAATATGAAACTGGTTCAAAGAGGAAATCGTTTATCTGTTATGCCTGTTACTAAAGCAGAATTTGACGAAATTATTAAAATGAGCAGCACTGTTTAATGAATGAGATTTCTTTGGTTTTTCCTCATCAGTTATTTGAAGAAAATCCAATTATTAATAATAGAAAAGTTTTACTTATAGAAGATCCTTTGTTTTTCGGAGATACACTTTATCCCGCCTCATTTCATAAAAAGAAAATTATCTTTCAAAGAGCTTCGCTCAAAAATTACGAAGCTCTTCTTAATCAGAAAAAAATTAAAACAGATTACCTTAATTATGTTGATATTAAAGGGGAACCTGCATATTTAGAAAAATATTTAATGAGAAACAAAATTGATAAAATTCATTTTATTGATCCGGTTGACTTTATTCTAGAAAAGAGATTAAATAAACTCTCTGTAAAAAAACAGATTTACCCAACTCCAAATTTTTTATGCAGTAAAGATTATCTTGAAGAATATTTTTCAAACAAGAAAACTTATTTCTTAAATAAGTTCTACATAGATGAAAGAAAAAGACTTGGATTATTAATTGATAATTCAGGAAATCCTTTAGGCGGCAAATGGAATTTAGATCAAGAAAATAGAAAAAGTATAAGTAATAAAATTATTATCCCTAATGTAAAATCGTACAATAAAAATAAATTTATTGATGGAGCCATAAATTATACTAACAGTAATTTTTCTCAAAACCACGGAAGCCCTTATAAATTCTGGTTTCCCACAAACCATTCTGATGCAAAATCTTGGTTTGAGAATTTTTTAATTACCAGATTTTATAACTATGGTGATTATCAAGATGCTATTTTAAAGAATGAACACTTCTTGTTTCATTCTCTCCTTTCTCCTTTAATCAACAACGGATTATTAAATCCAAATTATGTCGTTGAGCGATCGATTGAATTCGCTTTAAGCAATAATATTCCGATAAATTCTTTAGAAGGTTTTATTAGACAAATAATTGGCTGGCGCGAATTTATTAGAGGGGTTTATATTTTAGACGGAGTAAAACAGAGAAACTCAAACTTTTTTGATAATCAAAATAAAATTCCCAATTCATTTTATGACGGAACAACCGGTATTGAACCAATTGATATTACCATAAAAAAGCTTCTTGATACTTCATATAATCATCATATTGAACGTTTAATGATTCTTAGTAACTTCATGCTTTTATGTGAATTTCATCCGACTGAAGTTTATAAGTGGTTCATGGAAATGTATATTGATTCTTACGACTGGGTTATGGTTCCTAATGTATATGGTATGGGACAGTTTGCCGACGGTGGATTAATGAGTACAAAACCTTATATCAGTTCTTCTAATTACATTAAAAAAATGAGTGATTATAAATCTGGTGAATGGACAAAAATTTGGGATGCCCTTTTCTGGCGGTTTATTTTTAAGCACAAAGATTATTTTTCAAAGAATATGAGAACTGTTTTTATGGCTAAATCGTTGGAAAGAATGGATAATGATAAACTTAGTAATCATATAAAAACTGCCGAAAAATTTTTAAATACTTTAACGTGATAAAATTCTATGAATCTTAAAAGAGTTAAACAGCAAAAAGAAGCCAAGTTTGGTAATGGTCCGGTTTTATACTGGATGCAGAGAGATCAAAGAGTAAAGAATAATTGGGCGCTGCATTTTGCAATTGAAAAAGGAAAAGAATTAAATAAGCATGTTGAAGTAGTATTTTGCTTAATTCCAACTTTTCTTGATGCAACTATTAGGCAGTATGATTTTATGTTATCCGGTTTACAAGAAGTTGAATCGGAATTAGAAAAGCTCAACATCCCGTTTCATTTACTTCTCGGAAACCCCGGTAAAGAAATTTCTCTGTTTTGTGAAAGTAAAAATGCTGCATGTATCGTAGCAGATTTTAATCCATTAAAAATTGTGCGCAATTGGAAAAAAGAAGTGATAGAAAACATAAGTGTTCCCTTCTTTACTGTTGATGCGCACAACATTGTACCGGCTTGGGAAGCTTCTAATAAACTTGAATTTGGCGCTTATACAATTAGACCAAAAATAAAAAAGAAGCTTGATGAATTTATGGATGAATTTCCCAAGTTAACAAAACAAACGATTATCGGTAAAGATTGTGAAAAGACTGATTGGGAGAAGGCAAGAAAATCATTAAAAGTAAATTTTGGTGTACAGAAAATTGATTGGTTAATTCCCGGTGAGTTGGAGGCCAACAAGACTTTAGATTTATTCTTCTCAAAAAAACTGAATGATTATAACGACAAAAGGAACGATCCAAATTTTTCTGTACTTTCTAATCTTTCTCCTTATTTGCATTTCGGACAAATTTCTGCTCAAAAAATTGCATTAGAGGCTAAAATATTTGAAGCCGATTTTGAAGAATCGATAAGCGCCTTTCTTGAAGAAATGATAATAAGACGGGAGCTTTCCGATAATTACTGCCTTTACAATAATAATTATGATTCTTTTGAAGGATTTCCCGATTGGGCAAAGAGAACATTAAATGAACACAGAAAAGACAAGCGTGAATATCTTTATGATTTAGAAGATTTTGAAAATGCCAAAACTCATGATCATCTTTGGAATGCGGCACAAATAGAAATGGTAAAAACCGGAAAAATGCACGGTTATATGAGAATGTATTGGGCGAAGAAAATACTTGACTGGACTGAATCCCCTGAACAGGCTTTTGAATACGGTGTTTATTTGAATGATAAGTATGAACTTGACGGAAGAGATCCGAATGGATATGTTGGTGTTGCTTGGTCTGTTGGCGGTGTGCATGATAGGGCTTGGACCGAACGTCCGGTTTTCGGAAAAATCCGTTATATGAATTACAACGGTTGTAAAAGAAAATTTGACGTTGTTTCTTATATCAAAAAAAATCTAACGAAAAATTAATATGAAACTTTATTTATAGATGCTCGTCTAAATTTTTTGCGATAGTATACTCTTGTTGAGGATAAAATGTTTTACCAAAATTATAAAAACTTATTAACTGCTGTTTTAGGGCTGTTTTTTTTAGTTTCTTGTGGAAATGATTTAGAAAAAGCTCCCAGAATTTCTACAGAAGATTTTTTTAGAAATCCAGAGCAGACTAATTTTCAGCTATCTCCATGTGGTGATTACTTTACGTATTTAAAACCTGTTAATAAACGAATGAATATCTTTATTGAAAACCTTAAAGATAGTTCTACTTCCCAGCTTACAAATTCCGAGTTTGATATTATTTCATACTTTTGGGCAAACAGTAATAAAATTCTATACTTGGTTGATGAAACCGGGGGAGAAAATTACAAGCTGTTTTCAATCAACTTGAAAGAAAATCGTGTTGAAGATATTTCTCCCAAAGATAGCGCAAGCGTATACATTATAGATCCTTTGGTGGAAATTGAAGATGAGCTGATTGTTGGTTTAAACCAAAGAGATCCAAAGATATTTGATGTATACAGACTAAATCTTATAAACAATAAATATACTTTAGTCGCCGAAAATCCTGGCAACATTACCAAATGGTTGACCGATAATGATGGAAAAATTAGAGCAGCCCTTCAAACAGATGGAGTTAATACCGGCCTTTTATATAGAGATAACGAAAATGAAGAGTTCAGATTAATTGAAAGAAGTAATTTCAGAGAAACTTTTGTTCCTGTTATGTTTACTTTCGACAACAAAAATCTTTATATAAAATCTAACCGTTACAGAGATAAAATTGCATTAATTGTTTATGATCCAATCAACAAAAAAGAGATTGAAACAGTATTCCAAAATTCGGAAGTGGATTTAGATAATGCTATTATATCTACAAAAAAAGAAAAAGTACTTGGTGTAACTTATACTACTTATAAAAAGAATTATAAATTTTTCGATAAAGAAAGAGCCGATGTTCAAAACTATCTGGAAAATAACTTTCCAAATTACCTTGTAAATATTGTTAGCACAAATGGTGAAGAAACAAAATATCTTGTTCGAGTATCAAGCGACAAATCTCATAGTTCTTATTATTATTTCAATAAAGAAACAAAACTTGTGAGAAAACTTGCCAATGAAAGTCCTTGGTTAAATGAAAACGATATGTCTTCTATGAAACCGATTACTTATAAATCAAGAGACGGGCTAACAATTCATGGTTATTTAACTCTTCCAAAAGGATATGATGCCGAAGATTTACCGGTTATAGTTTATCCTCACGGTGGTCCTTGGTTGAGAAATGTTTGGGGTTTTGATCCTGTTGTACAATTATTTGCAAATAGGGGTTATGCTGTTCTTCAAATGAATTACCGTGGCTCTACCGGTTACGGAAAAGAATTTTGGGAAAAAGGATTTAAAGAATGGGGAAGATATATTCAGAATGATATTGCGGATGGAGTAGATTGGTTAATAAGACAAGAAATTGCTGATCCCGATAAAATTGGAATTTTTGGTTATTCTTTCGGAGGTTACTCATCATTAATGAATGTTTCAATTTATCCAGATAAATATCAGTTTGCAGTAAGCTTAAACGGAATTGTTGATTTTACCGATTTAATAAATTCAGTTCCTCCTTATTGGGAGCCGTTCAAAGAAATGATTTATGAAATGGTTGCAAATCCAAATACGGATTCATTAATGATAGCGGCTTATTCTCCTATCGAAATTTCAGACAGCATAACTGTTCCGGTTTTAATTGCCCAGGGAAAAAACGATACAAGAGTTAAACCAATAAGTGTTGATAGATATGTTGCCAAATTGAAATCCAACGGAGTTTTTGTAAAATATATTTTTATGGAAGATGAAGGTCATTCAATTATTAAAGAAGAAAATAGAATTAAGTTTTATAAAGAAGCCGAGTCATTTATTGAAAATGTATTTTCGGAAAAATTAAATTAAAGAAAAGTACTCAAGCCACTTCTCTTTAATTTACGGGTTATTTAAACATATCTCTTGAGTTATGATTTGAATACTGCTGCTTTTCCTCATACATTTTTCTTTCAATAGAAACAAGAACATCGTGAATACTGAAAATTGCAATTGCTCCTTCACAAATTAATCTCCAAGCTAAATTACCAATCAGAAGTGAAGATATTCCTATAAGAATTGAGCCCTCCAATATTTGGTAAACTGAATAACTAATAATAGAAATAACTCCAAGCACATAAAGAATTTTTATAATTATACTGCTAACCATCATTCTAAATGAAAAGAACCTTTTCACTATTCCTCCAAAAATTAATTTGTTCCTCAAATATAAATCACATCTATAAATTAAAAAACAAGCATATAAAATAGATTGTTTTTTAGTGTTGACATTTAAACGGATATTCTGCTCTTTTGTAAATTCATTCTATTAAAACTTAACAAACTTTGGGAGTATGCATGAAAGAATTTATCCGCTTCATTTTTCTATTTTTCATTTTAACTCTTTGTATTAATGCTCAAGATAATTCTGATATTCCTTTGCTTAAAGGGAAATATGCTTTGCAATTTGCTATATCTAACAATTTTACATTATCAAGTTTTCAAGGTGGAGTTTTCTCAGGTAAATATTTCTTTTCGGATAATTCGTCTATAAGATTAGGTGTTTCTGTAGGCAGTTCTACAGATGAAGATGAAACCACTCAAAATTCATTGAGTTCACAAAATAATATTTCAATTACGACTGAAGCTAATACAGATGAAAAAGTTTATTTCTATGGAATTAATCTTCAGTACATTTATAATTTAAAAACTACAAAAGATATTTTATTTTACACAGGAGTCGGACCCTTTTTTAGAATAAGTAATAATGAAAAAGAGTCTAACGGAAGCAGAATACCTGATTCTTATTCAATGAATTCTACCATCTCGAGAAATCAAAAACAGACAAGTATAGGAGCAGAATTAATCTGCGGTATTGAGTGGTTTGTTAAATCAAACATAAGTATTTCAGCCGAGTATGGTGCAGCTTTTTCTTATAGTCATGCAAAAATTGATGAAACTCGGTTTGAAAGTGATTCAAATGTAAGTACAACTAAATCTGCCAGCTCTACAAGAAACACTTATCTAATAAATGCTTCTAATATAAACTTTGGAGTTTCATTTTATTTCTAGAATAATTTATAGACGAGGAAACACCTCGTCTATAAAATTTTTAATGATAATCGAAAGTGCTTCCACCGATAAATTCTCTAATCACTGAATCATGCGGCACAGGAGAATCGTCATCTATTTGATGAACATCATTCAGTAGTTTGCTTATTCTTGATGCTCTCTCAAACGCATCTTCCCTTAAAGGATTTCCTTCATATTCTTTCACCCATTTATTAAAATGATCTCTCAATTTAAAAGAATAAAGTGGAAGTTCGTAAGGCATTGCGCTGTTAATTATATAATCGGCTGTTCCTTGATAAGGAATAATATTTCTTAATTCACTTGAACGAACATAATGCCAATGCTCCAATGTCTGCTGCGGATTATATGCTCTTTGTACAGAATCACGAAGCATTCTTCTCATTAATCGAATGTCTGTCCATCTAATAAACTCTCCATCGCCGTTTTTCATTTGAAGAAGAGGTTCTAAAAACAATAGAAATTTATTTTCCGAAGGAATAGCTTCACTAAATTTTGGATAAAGCCCGTGAAGACTATCGATCAGAAGAATTTCATTCTTCTCTAATTTCATTTTAGTATGATCAAGAGTTCTTGTTCCGGTTTTAAAGTCGTAATAAGGAATTCCTACTTCTTCCCCTTCACTTAATCTTTTCAGATGATCATTTATCAATTGAAGATCTAAAGCCTGTGGAGTTTCAAAATCATAATCACCAAATTCATCTTTTGGATGAAACTCAAGATCAAAGAAATAGTTATCAACAATTAATGCCCTAAACTTCATTCCCATCTGTTGAAGTTTTTGTTCAAGTTTTAGAGTTGTTGTTGTTTTACCCGAAGACGAAGGTCCGCTGATCATAACCATTTTTATTTGATCTAATCTTTCTTGTATCATTTCCGATGCAGTTAAAATATCTTCTTCATATGCGGCTTCTGATTCGTGAACAATGTGTGCAAATTCACCAAGCTCAATTCTTTTATTAAGTTTTTGAACCGTGTTTAAGCCGCTGTCAACAGACCAATCAAGCACATGCCATATTTTCTGCCAAGGAACATTTTCATCCACTCGTGATGCAAATTTTGAATCTGCTCTTCTTTTTTGTCCTCTTTCTTCTCTATAAAGAATAAAATTCTTAGCAACTTTTGCATGTCCGTTTTCAATCAATATTTTTTCTACCGCATCCTGTATTTCTTCTATTTGCGGGGTGCATCCTTCGGCGCAATTGTTCTCTAAATACTCTACAACTTTAGCAGAAAGCTGTGCGGCTTTTTCCTTGTCTCTTCCCCCAACTGCTACTGCAGCACGATAAATTGCGTTTGTAATTCTTTCCGGATTAAAAGGTACAACGGCTCCGCTTCGTTTAATAATATTAGTTATTTTTGACATTGTTTCCTCTGCAATTCATTTTTCATAAAAATTTTTATTAACGATTTACACCAAATCAACCAAAGAACTGTAATCGGGATCGAATAATCTTTTGTAAGACCTGATTGCAAAACCGTCCGTCATTCCCGCAATATAATCACATATAATTCTTGCTCGTTTAATTTTATCGGATTCTTCTCTTATTAATCTATCGGTAAACTCCGGTACAAGTTTATCTCTCTTCAGCTTTGTACCAAGATAATTATCTTTATAGACTTCAAACATTTTTCTAATCATTAAATCCCCTTTGTATTCCATTTGATGAAGCTGAGTGGATCTAAAAACCAATTCGACGGCAACTCTTTTGTAAAACTCAACTCTCTCTTTCATTTCATCATCAATAATAAGCTCGTACTTATATCTGTTTGTTTTATCATCTAAAATAGTTTCTCTCTCTTTAATCGAACAGGCTTCTATAAAATTTCCTATTCTGCTGCTGAATTTAGCTTTGTATTTACCTTCATAAATCCATCTATTAATTTCTTCCAAATAACTTTGGCAATTATTATTAAGCTTTTCGGAGTTTTCTTTTCCCCATTTATTTAGTTTTGCAAGATTTAAGAATCCGCCTGTAACGCTGTCAACAATATCATTTATAGCATAAGCTGTATCATCTGCCCAATCCATAATTTGGCACTCAATACTTCTAAAGGAATTTAATTCTTCGTCCCCGGGTTTAAAGTATGAAGAGAGATTAATTCCATCATAAACAAAATCTAAAATCTCTTTTTGATAATCATAAATAAAATGATTTTCGGGAAGTTCATCATTAACTATCATCTGTGTAAATAATGATTTGTACTTTAACAGGCTGTCAATAAAGGCTCTTGAAGGATTCATTCCAATTCTGGATTTCTCCTGTTTCCAAAAAACTTCCGTTATTAATCTTAAAGTCTGACCGTTTCCTTCAAAGCCGCCAAACTCAGCCATAATTTTATTTAAGGTTCTTTCTCCTGCGTGTCCAAACGGGGGATGACCAAGATCGTGCGAAAGACAAGCTGATTCAACAAGATCGGGATCTATATAATAATCATCAGTAAAAATAGTTGGATTTGATTTTGATAAATAACCACAGATCGATCTTCCTATCTGCGCAACTTCTATTGAATGAGTTAATCTGGTTCTGTAAAAATCATATTCACCGGGAAGAAAAACCTGAGTCTTTCCCTGCAGCCTTCTAAACTCAGATGAGTGTATAATTCTGTCTCGGTCAATCTGGAAAGGGGTTCTATAGGTGTCTTCATTTTTTGGTTTGATCATTCTTTCAAAATCAAACTCGTTATAGAAGTTGTTTTTTCGGTTCAACAAAGCTCCGTTTTTTTAATGTACAATTTACAATGTATAATTTATAATATAAATGGAGTTATAGATTTAAATCCAGTTTAACTTCTTTATAATCTGTTTTAAATAATGGATATAAAAGAGTAATAATTAGAATTGCTGCTGCAGCATAATAAATTATTGATCCAATTAATTTGTCATATAAAATTAAATTCATTTCATTAAGAAGGTATGTCCAATCATGATAAACTTTATTTCCTCCCAAAAGAGGAAGCTTTCTATCTCTTGCATCAGAAACATAGACAGAAATATTCATCATATTCTGTGCTAACCAAATTAAAGAGAGTTGAACGGCGAACAGCTTTTTCATTCTTGCGTAAGTAATAATAAACAACACGGGAAGAATTATCTGCATTAATGTACCGCCGAACGTATAAATGAATTTTCCAAAAACTTTGAAAATTCCATGTCCCCCTTCATGAATTAAAAGGTTTACATGATCAAGAATTGGAATGAAATCGCCTCTATTAAAAATTATAAAGAGTGCAATCGGAAGAAGGAATAATGATGGAATGATTTTTTTTAGTTTTTCATTCATGGTGTTGAAATTTTTTCTGTTTATGCATGAGATGCCGGTATTCTCGAAAAATCCGAGAAACCGGCATGACATTGTAAATTCAGAAGTGATAAACAAAATAATATTGTCATGCCGGTTTCAAAATGCTTTTTCATTTTGAATACCGGCATCTCATGATCAAACCTTATTATTAAGTTATTCACATTAATCTACTGATCAGAAGAAATCTCTTACTCATCAATCAAATCTTTTAACTTTTCTAAGTCCTTGGTAATTCCCAAACAGAGCATTAATTTAATTCTTGCTTTTTGTCCATTCAGATAATCAGTAAATAATACGCCGGCTTCTTTAAGCCACTTGCCGGCACCGGGATAACCATATATATCAAGTGTTTCACCGGCAGGACATCTTGATGTGAGAACTATCGGAATGTTTTTATTTAATGCGTATTTAATTCCCTCAAAAGTTTTAGGAGGAACATTTCCAACTCCCATTGCTTCAACAACAATTCCCTCTACGCCGTTATCGGCAGAGAATCTGAAAAATTTTTCATCCATTCCGGCATAAACTTTTATTAAATCTACATTCGAATTTATTTTCTCTGTCTCAATAATTTCAAGCTTTCTCGGCATTCTGTTAAACCATACTTTTCCTTTATCAACAAATCCAAGTGCACCAAAATCCAGACTGTGAAACGTTTCTATGTCTTCCGTATGTGTCTTAGTAACTTCACTTGCAGCATTAATTTCACCATTCAAGCAGACTAAAACTCCCATTCCTTTACTGTTGTCATTATTGATTATTCTTATTGCATCAAGAAGATTTATCGGTCCGTCCCAGTCCGGTTCCGAACTTGTTTTCATTGCACCAATAACAACTATCGGTTTTTCTGTTTTAATTGTTAGATCAAGCAGATAAGCGGTTTCTTCCAATGTATCGGTTCCATGTGTAACTATTACGCCGTCAATATCAGTTCTTTCTATTATCGATTTAACTTTTTTTGATAGATCAAACATTATTTCAGGCGTCATGTGCGGACCAGGATACATTCCGAACTCAAACATATCTAAGTTCGCAAGTCCTTTTGCATCTGGAATAAGCTCAAGCAATTCATCTCCATGAAAATAAGGAACCGCTCCCCCTGTCTTTTCATCAATCTTCATCGAGAAAGTTCCACCGGTAAAAACAACCATAATGTTTTTCATAAACTATCCAATAATATCTTTAAAGTAATTTATTGTTCTCTTTAATCCTTCTTCAAGATTAAAATCCGGTTTAAAGCCCATTTCTTTTGTTGTTTCTTCAATAGAAGCATAACTATGCTTTATATCTCCGGCTCTTTCCGGCTTATTAATAATACTGCTGTTTGATTCGGTTACTTTTACAATATTTTCTGCAAGCTCTTTTATGGTAATATATGAACCATTTGCAATATTGAAGACTCCCTTTATATTCAAGTTTTCTGCAGCCATAACGTTTGCTTTAACAATATCCTTTACATAAACAAAGTCTCTTGTCTGGCTGCCGTCACCAAATATTGTAATCTCTTCATTCTTTAATGCTTTGCTTATAAATATTGGAACCGCTGCTGCATATTGGCTTTTAGGATCTTGTCTTTCACCATAAACATTAAAATATCTTAACGAAGTAGTGTTTACTCCAAATTCTTCTTTATAAAGATTACAATAATATTCTCCGTCAAGTTTGGTAATGCCGTATGGAGATTTGGGGTTTGGTTTTAACTTAGTTGTTTTGGGAAGTTCAGGATCATCCCCATAAACAGCGGCTGAACTTGTATGAACAAGTTTTTTTACTTTATGCTTTTTGCCGGCTTCTAATAAATTTAACAATCCGTTTACGTTAATCTTTATGCACTCTTCCGGCTTTTCAATCGATTCCGGAACAGAAACCAATGCAGCTAAATTAAATACATAATCTGCTTTTTCTAAAACATCAAAAACCAAATCTTTATCTTCAATACTTCCTTCAATCAGATTTACATTTAATCCAACAATATTTTTTTTGAAACCGGTTCTAAAGTTATCTATTATAAAAACTTCTGCATTTTTTTCAGACCAAAACTGGGCAAGATGACTTCCGATAAATCCCGCACCCCCTGTAATTACAACTTTCAAAAATCCTCCATCTCTATAATTTTCAAAAGCTTAAAATAATAAATTTATTTTTGGGATATATTTATTAAGAGAAAAGTTTTTGCTGTGGTTTATTAGTTTGCTTTAAAATTGTATAGAGGTTTTACCATTAACTCAATTTCTACCGTTTCGTTTATACTATCTATAATGCTGTTCATATCTTTGTAAACAAATGGTGATTCGTCCAAAGTTGATTTATTTACGCATGTAGTATAAATGCCGTGCATTGCTTTTTTAAATTCATTCAAATCTACCTCTTTCTTTGCTTTTCTTCTGGATAGGATTCTGCCGGCACCATGAGGAGCCGAGAAGTTCCATTCAGCAGATCCTTTTCCTTTACCGATAATCAATCCATCCCGCATATTAAAAGGAATTACAACTGAATCATTTTTATAAGCTTTTATTGCTCCTTTTCTAATTATGTTGTCGTTAAAATCAATGTAATTATGGACAGAAAATACTTCTCTTTTAATATTGGTTTTAAGAAACTCAATAATTATTTCAGCCATTACAATTCTATTAAAGTGTGCAAGTTTTTGAGCCGTTTTCATTGCTTCCAAATATTTATTTCCCCCTTTGTTTAAGGGAAGAAATTCTGTTCCCTTTGGAACTTCGGTAGAAATTTCCTTTAAATATTTTTTCGCTTTTTCTTGATAATAATTTGCAACCTGAAGACCAAAATTTCTTGATCCGCTGTGAATTGTAAGCCATTTATCATCAAACTCATCCACACCAATTTCAATAAAGTGATTTCCGCTTCCAAGAGAGCCGATTGATTTTACAACTTTATTAATATCCAGATTTAGTTCTTTAATAACCGGATTTAGTTCATCTACAAAGTCATTAAGTTGTTTATTTTTGGAATACTGTTTTTCTCTTATATCAAATCCATGTGGAATATTTCTTCTTATAAAGCTATCAAATAGATCAAAATCAATATTTGTCTTACCCAAATTATAAGAATAAACACCGCAGCCAATATCAACACCAACTACATTAGGAATAATAAAATTATTAAGCTTTGAGGTAAACCCGATAACCGATCCGGCTCCGGCGTGACAATCAGGCATAATTCTTATTTTTGTATCAGCAAATGCTGGATGATCGAGCATTACTTTTATCTGTTCCTCGGTAGTTTCATCTATAAAATCGATAAAAATATTAGCTGAGTTATATTTTCCTTTAATAGTTATCATATTATTTTAATACAGCCCTTTCTCAAATCATATTTTTTGATAGAACAAGAAATGAAGTTAAAGGAAAATAGTCAACACAAAGAATCGGAATCTCAAATTCACAAATTATTTTACTTAATAAAATTTTTATTTCTTTATAGAATAATAACTTATAAAAAATGTCACAATTTAATTTGCGCAACAATTAAATAAATTCTATTTTCACATCGCTTTAGAAGTGCTTAGACTATGTTGATAAGTTGTTGATAACTTGCTTTTGTGAAACGTTTCACGCTCTTTATATAATTAACATCAAAAATCACTTAATTTCACGAGGTTGTTTATAGTTTTTTAATAACGCTGGTTAAGTTGTTGAAAACAAACAATTTAGATGGTCTTTTTTAATGTTGATAAGTTGTTGATAAGATTTGGTTTAGATTTAATTTAGTGCTTAAAAGCCCAATAAAAACAAAGATTTTACGATATTTTAATTTGTGGATAACTTCTAAATATGGACAACAGAACTAATTTTTCGGAGCCCAAAGAAGTTTGGAAAGAGTGCCTTACTTTAATTAAAGATAATGTTCCGCTTATAACCTATAACACTTGGTTTTTACCCATAAAACCTATTTCTGTAGAAAATGATACTCTTAAAATTAAGGTTCCGAATAACTTTTTTGTTGAGTGGATTGAAGAACACTATAACACTCTTATCAACAAAACGATTAAGCTCGTTTTAGGAAATGACGCAAAGCTGGTTTATGTGATTTATGAAGACGAAGATGATAAGCTTGTTGATAACGGTCCTCTTTTTGAAGATGCTCTCCCAAAAAAAACTATAATTGAAGTTGAACCTGAAGAATCTTATGAATCATATATAAATGCAAAATATAAATTTGATAATTTTATAAAAGGGGAAGGAAATCAATTGGCAAGAGCTGCGGCTTTTGCAATTTCTGAAAATCCGGGTGAAACCTCTTTTAATCCGCTTTTTATTTATGGCGGAGTCGGTTTGGGCAAGACTCACTTAATTCACGCAATCGGAAATAAAATAATTGAAAAATTTCCCGCCAAAAAAGTTATGTACATTCCCTCTGATGTATTCACAAATGAATTTGTTGACTCAGTTCAAAACAATACAACGAATGAATTTTCAAATAAATACAGAAATGTAGATGTACTTATTATTGATGATATTCAATTTTTAGTCGGTAAAGAAAAAACACAGGATTTATTTTTCCACATATTTAATAACCTGCATCAATCGGGGAAGCAAATTGTGCTTTCTTCCGATAAGCCTCCCAAAGATCTTAAGGGATTAAACGAAAGATTAATTTCGAGATTTCAGTGGGGATTAACAGCAGATATTCAACCCCCCGATTTTGAAACTAGAATTGCAATTTTAAGAAAGAAGGTTGAAAATTACGGCGGGATGGAAATTACTGACGAAATTATAGAATATATTGCTCATAATATTACATCAAACATTAGAGAGCTTGAAGGATGTCTAGTTAAACTTTTAGCTAATGCAACATTAAATGGAAAAGATATTGATTTTGAGCTTGCAAAAAAGACGGTTAGAGAAATTTCTTCAGTAAAACAGACAAATATTTCCATCGATTATATAACAAAAATTGTTTGCGAATTTTTTGAAGTAGATGAGAATAAAGTAAGAGAAAAGAACAGAAAAAAAGAAGTTGTGATGGCAAGACAAGTTGCAATGTATCTTTCTAAAAAACTTACCAAATCATCACTTAAAACTATTGGTCTGCATTTTGGCGGAAGGGATCACTCAACCGTAATTCATGCTTTTAATACTGTTGAACAGCAGATAGACGGTGATTTATCATTAAAGGAAACTATCGATTCAATTAAGAACAAAATTGAGTTAAGCGCAGCATAAAAATTTGAGTTAGTGAAGAAAAGCTCTTCTACTTTTTCTAAAGTGAAGGGCTTTTTTATTTTAAATAATTATCAACATTGATATATTGATAACACTGCAGTCTCTTGTTAATAACTCCAAGTTATAAACATTTTGTTGAAAAGTTAATTTTATCAATAAGTTATCCACAAGTTAACATGCGTTATATAATTAGTTTATAGTTAAAAATGAAAACAAAATAGGGTTATCAACAAATCCACACTATTATTATTAATCTTATATTATTCTTTAAAAAAGAATAGATATATAAAATAAGGAGCTGAATTATGTTAATATCTTTCAGTGGAATATCCTTGCTATTTTTGGTATATTTGAAAGTTCGAAAAGAATATAAATGGGGTTGCAAATGGAGTTTAAAGTTAACAGCAAAGAATTAGAAAAACTACTTTCAAAACTATATCCTGCCGTTCCTTCCAGAAGTCCTATTTCACAATTAGAAAACTTTTTAATGGAAATTAAAGACGGCAAACTAACTGCTTATGCAAGTGATTTAGAAGTTGCTCTTAAAGCTTCGTTAAATATTGTATCGGAAGAAAATGTAAAGTTTGCAATACCCGCTAAACTTATTTACGATATGGTAAAAACTTTCAGTGACACAACTATTCATTTTCAATTTGCAGATAATGGAAAAATTAATGTAACAACCGATAAAGGTAAATATAAAATAAGTTATTTGGATGCCGATGAATACCCCGAACTTCCATCATTCTCAACCGATGATGTAGAAAACATAGAAAAATTTTCTATCAACGGTTTAGACCTCAAATATATTTTCGACAAAACTTATTTTGCTTTAAGTAAAGATGAAGTTAGACCAGCAATGAATGGTGTATTTTTCCAGATGGGAGAAGAAGGATTAAAAAATGTTGCAACCGACGGACACCGACTTGTTTTTATAAATAAGAAAAATGCTGAATTCTCTTACAATGCGGAATTTATTGTTCCGGAAAGAGCTGTATCAATTTTAATGAAAAGCTTGGATGATTCTGATGTAACACTATACTTCAAGAAAGAAGGAAGTTCTACGGTATCTTTTGTATTAAATGATGTTGAATTGGTAACAAGATTAATTGATAAAAAATATCCCGATTACAGAGCTGTAATTCCGGCTGAAAATGATAATCTTCTCAAAATAAGTTTGAAAGATCTTCAGGATGCAATCAAAAGAATGATGTTATTTACTACTTCATCAAACACAAGAAGAGTAAAGTTTTCAATAACAAATAATAATCTTGAAATTTCTGCAGAAGATGTTGATAAAGGTGCTTCCGGAACTGAAAATGTAATTTGCGAATACAGCGGTGAGCCTATGGATATTGGATTTAACTCAGTTTATTTGAATGAAGTTTTATCTCATATGCCGTCTGAAAGCGATATTTTATTTAAGCTTTATAATCCAACTAAAGCAGCAATTTTAGAACCGGAAAAGAAAAAGGATAACTTTGATTTACTTATGCTATTGATGCCGGTTCGTTTGAATAATTAACGTATGATATTGAAATCGATTTATCTAAAGAATTTTAGATTACATAAAAGTAGTGTTCTTGAATTTTCTGATGAGCTTAATTACATAGTTGGCGGTAACGGACAAGGTAAAACAACAATACTTGAATCGATTTATTACTTATGTACAACAAAAAGTTTGAATGGGTCATCCGATTACGAATCGGTTAACTTTAACGAAGAGTTTTTTGAAATAAAAGGGAAGTTTTTTGATCTTACGGAAAATAATGTTGTAATCAACTTTATTAATGAATCAAAGCGAAAGAATATTTATATAGACGAAAAACAAATTTATAAATCATCTGAGGTTATTGGGAAATTTCCAGTAGTAACATTAACACAATCTGATCATGCCGTTACTTTTGGTTCACCGGGAGATAGAAGAAAGTTTATTGATTCCGTGATATCGCAGACTAGTGAAACTTACCTTAAAATATTGATTGAGTACAACAAAACATTAAAACAACGGTCATCTTTATTAAGCCAAATTAAAGAAAGATATTCACCGGTGCTTGTTGATCAGCTTGATGCGTGGAGCGAAGCATTATTAAAAAATGGTTCCGAAATAGTTAAGCACAGATTAAAATTTATTGATGAGTTTAATGTTTATGTTTCTGAAGCATACAAAAATGTAATGGAAGAGAGTGAAATTCCCTTTATTGATTATGATTTTTACGGTTCAAAAAAGGTTGATGAAATTAAGGATAGATTTAACGAAGAACTTACTACAAACAGAAACGATGAGATTAGAAGAGGAACTAATTTAGTTGGTCCTCATAGAGATGAATTTCAATTTATTCTTAACGGTAAAGAATTAAGAAAATATGGTTCTCAAGGGCAGCATAAAACTTTTCAAATTGCATTAAGATTTGCCCAGTTCTTTTACATGAAAGATAAAATTCAAAAATCACCAATATTTTTAATGGATGATGTTTTTGGAGAATTAGATTCGTATAGAGCAAAAAAAATTAGTCATTACTTAAAAGAAATCGGTCAAGCTTTTATTACTATGACTGATTTTACTAATTATAAATTTTTAGCAAGAAACGAAAAAGATAAACTGATAGAAGTTTCTGAAGGTAAAGCAGTTTATGCTTAACAAAGAATACAAAAGTATTTCTGAGATAATTAAAGATTCTGCTGAGCTGAATGTAATTAAACAGACAGCAGATGAATATGGTGTTGTAAATAGGTTTGAAGAAATTTTTCCCGAATTAAGTAAAGTAGCAAAACCGGAAAAAATTGAAAGTGGTTTTCTAACGGTAAAAGTTGAAAACTCGGTATGGAGAAGTGAACTCCTTTATCAGAAAGAAAATCTGATAAATAAAATAAACAGCTTCTTTAATAAGAAGATAGTAACAAACATTAAATTCAAGTAATAATATTCAGGTGTAACCGTGGCAGAAATAAAAAATAGTAATTATACCGCAAGCAATATCAATATTCTTAAAGGGTTGGAAGCAGTAAGAAAAAGACCCGCAATGTATATTGGTGATGTTGGTTCAAGAGGTCTTCATCATTTAGTTAATGAAGTTGTAGATAATAGTATTGATGAGGCTTTAGGCGGATATAATGATAGAGTTATTGTGACTATAAATAAAGACGGAAGTGTATCGGTTGAAGATAGAGGACGCGGTATTCCTGTTGATATTCATCCTGAAGAGAAAAGATCTGCGTTAGAAGTTGTTATGACTGTTCTTCATGCCGGCGGAAAGTTTGATAAAAACTCTTATAAAGTTTCAGGCGGACTTCATGGCGTTGGGGTTTCTGTTGTTAATGCTCTTTCCGAATGGCTTAAAGTAGAAGTTAAAAGAGACGGTTCAATTTATTATCAAGAATATGAACGAGGTTTTCCTAAAGGACCGGTTAAAGAAATAGGAAAGACAAAGAAAAACGAAACCGGAACTAAAGTAACATTTATGCCTGATGGTGAAATTTTTAAAACAACCAAATTTAAGTTTGAGACTCTTGCAGAAAGAATGCGCGAACTAGCATACTTAAATAAAGATGTTACTATTACCATCAAAGATGAATTGGAAGGTGAAGAAGAAATTTATCACTTCAAGGGTGGAATTATAGAGTTTGTAAAATATCTTGATGAAACAAGACAAACTCTACATAAACCTGTTTATGTTGAAGGAGAAAAAGAAGATACTCCAGTTGAGATAGCTTTTGAATATAACGATACTTACTCAGAAAATATCTTCAGCTATGTAAATAATATCAACACTCATGAAGGTGGTTCTCATTTAGTCGGTTTTAAAACAGCGTTAACCAGAACTCTTAATAACTATGCATACAGAAATAAACTTATAAAAGAGAATAGTAAAATTACTTTAACCGGAGATGATTTTAGAGAAGGTTTAACAGCAGTAATTTCAGTTAAAGTAATGGAGCCTCAATTTGAAGGTCAGACAAAAACTAAGCTTGGAAACAGCGAAGTAAAATCAATAGTTGAATCAATAGTTGGAGAAAAGCTTGCCGAATATTTGGAAGAAAATCCTTCTGTCGGTAAAAAGATTATTGAAAAATGTATGAGAGCTGCCGAAGCAAGAGAAGCAGCAAGAAAAGCTAAAGATCTTGTTAGAAGAAAAAATGCCCTTGATTCTATGCACCTGCCAGGTAAACTTGCCGATTGTTCTATCAACGATCCTGAGCATTGTGAAATATATATTGTTGAGGGGGACTCAGCGGGTGGTTCTGCTAAACAAGGCAGAGATAGAAGATTTCAAGCAATTCTTCCGTTAAGAGGTAAAATTCTTAATGTGGAAAAAGCCAAACTGAGCAAGATTTTAGAGAATAATGAAATTAAAGCAATGATTGCTGCTTTCGGTACCGGTATTGGTTCCGATTTTAACATTGAAAAAACTCGATACGGTAAAATCATTATTATGACTGACGCCGATGTTGACGGAAGTCATATTAGAACTCTTCTATTAACTTTCTTATACAGATATATGAAAGAACTGATATTAACAGGAAAAGTTTATATTGCGCAGCCTCCTCTTTATAAAATAAAAAAAGGAAAAGAAGAGCTTTATGCTTTTGATGAAAAAGAGAGAGATGAAATTTTAAAGAGATTAAGAAATGGTAAAGCTGTTGAAGTTGAAGAAGAAGGATTAACTGAAGAAGGTCTTCCTAAAGGTGTAGTAATTTCAAGATATAAAGGTTTGGGAGAAATGAATCCTGATCAGCTTTGGGAAACTACAATGAATCCGGAAACAAGAACTGTTCTTCAAGTAAATTTAGAAAGTGCAGCGGCAGCAGATAAAATATTCGAAAAACTTATGGGAGATGATGTAGAACCCAGAAGAGAATTTATCGAGAAACATGCAAAGTATGCAAAAATAGATGTGTAAAATAGATGTCTTTAACAAAAGAGAAAATATTAGAAGAGTTAAGAAATAGAAAAGATATTCTCATTAATGAGTATGATGTAAAATCTATTTCTCTAGCTGGATCATATGCAACAAATAAAAATAATGAAAATAGTGACATCGACTTTATTGTTGAGTTTAATAAAGCTTCATATGATTCTCTTTTTAATCTAAAAAATTTTCTTGAAAACTTATTTACAAAAAGAGTTGATATAATTCGATTAAGACCAAGTATAAAAAAGCGTTCTTTAGATTTAATTAAAAAGGATATGATAAATGTCTAATGGCATATTAATAAATATGTTTATGGATATTAATGAGTCTTTAGATTTAATTCAAAAGAGATTTAGTAAAATTTCAAGCTATTCTGATTTTATTATTAATGAAGATGGATTAGAAAAACTAGATTCTATTTCGATGAGGCTTCAAGTAATTGGTGAAACCTTGAAAAAGATATCTAATTCTTCTCCTTATTTTTTAGAAAAATATGATGAAATTGAATGGAAAAAAATAATTGGTTTAAGAGATATTATATCACACAATTATTTTGATATTGATGCAGAAATAATATTTGACATATGTGAAAATCATATACCAAATTTGAGTAAAGCAGTAAGTAAAATACTAAGTGAAATAAAAGAATAATTTTTGAGATGCCGGTATTGTTGAAAATCCAGTAATTAGGCAAGACACGTTTTATTCAAGGTCATTCCGGCTGAACGAAGAGAGTGCCGGAATCTCAAGAAAAATATAAATAGAAAAACGAATTAAAAATTACAGTAATAAAATAAAGTAAACTATGTCAACAATATTCGAAAAAGTACTACCCGTTTCCTTAGAAGATGAAATGAAATCATCTTACATCGATTATGCAATGTCTGTAATTGTTTCAAGAGCATTGCCTGATGTTAGAGACGGATTAAAACCTGTTCATAGAAGAGTTCTTTACGGAATGCATGAACTTGGTGTAGCTTATAATAAACCCTATAAAAAATCAGCCAGAATTGTGGGTGAAGTTCTTGGTAAATACCATCCCCATGGTGATACTGCAGTTTATGATTCTATGGTTAGAATGGTGCAGGAATTCTCGCTCCGTTATCCTTTGGTTGATGGTCAAGGCAACTTCGGTTCGGTTGATGGTGATTCTGCTGCAGCTATGCGTTACACAGAAGCAAGACTTGCAAGAATCTCCGAAGAAATGCTTCGCGATCTTGATAAAAATACAGTCGATTTTGCTCCTAACTTTGACGACTCACTTCAAGAACCGACAGTTCTTCCTTCATATTTGCCCAACCTTTTAGTAAATGGTGCAAGCGGTATAGCTGTTGGTATGGCAACAAATATTCCTCCTCATAACTTAAGAGAAGTTGTTGACGGAATTATTGCTTTGATTGATAAACCTTCCTTAAATCCTGATGACTTAATTAAGTTTGTTAAAGCTCCGGATTTTCCAACCGGCGGAATTATATACGGTTATGAGGGAGTAAAAGAAGCTTATCAAACCGGACGCGGAAAAATTGTCGTCCGTGCAAAAGCAAATGTTGAAACATTGAAAAACGACAGGGAAAATATTGTAGTTACTGAACTTCCTTATCAAGTAAATAAAGCATCTCTTATTGAAAAAATTGCCGAATTAGTTAGAGCCGGAAAATTAAATGACATCTCGAACATTAGAGATGAATCAGACCGCGACGGAATGCGTATTGTTATCGAGTTAAAACGCGAAGGTAAGCCGGCAGTAATTTTAAATAATCTTTTCAAGCATACACAAATGCAGATTACATTCGGCGTTATTATGCTTGCTTTAGTAAACGGCGTTCCTAAAGTTCTTAATATAAAAGAAATGATGCAGCACTTTATCGATCATAGAATGGATGTATTGATAAAGAGAACTAAGTATGAACTTGAAGCAGCTGAAAGAAGAGCTCATATTTTAGAAGGTTACATTATTGCTCTTGATAATATTGATGAAGTAATAGAAACAATTAAAAAATCAAGAGATGTTGAAACTGCTAAACATAACTTGATGCGTAAATTTAAGCTTAGCGAAATTCAAGCTAAAGCTATTCTTGATATGCGTCTTCAAAGATTAACCGGACTTGAAAGAAAGAAAATTGAAGACGAATACAAAGAAGTTATCAAGTTAATTGAAAAATTAAGAGGAATTTTAGACAGCGAAAACAAACGATATAAAATCATTAAAGAAGAACTTCTTGCTGTTAAAGAAAGATACGGTGATGACAGAAGAACAGATATTGTTGCAGATTACAAAGAGTTCTCAATAGAAGATATTATTGCTGAAGAAGATGTAGTTGTTACAATTTCTCACAGAGGATTTATTAAGAGATTTCCTGTAAGCGGCTACAGAAGACAAGCCAGAGGCGGCAAAGGTGTAACCGGAGCCGGAACCAAAGATGATGATTTTATAGAACATATGTTTATTGCTTCAACTCATAATTATATTATGTTCTTTACCGATAAAGGAAAATGCTACTGGCTCAAAGTTCATGAACTTCCTGAAGGTGGAAGAGCAACCAGAGGAAGATCGATTCTTAATCTTATTGAAAAAGAAAAAGATGAAAATATAACCGCATTCTTAAATGTAAAAGAGTTTGATGATAATCATTATCTCTTTATGGTTACCGAACAAGGTACTGTTAAGAAAACTGTTCTTTCTGCTTATTCAAATGTAAGACGCGGCGGAATTAATGCTATAAATCTTAATGACGGCGATAACCTTATAGAAGTTAAAATTACAGACGGCAGCAATGATATAATTATCGCTACAAAAGAGGGAATGGCAATTAGATTTAATGAAAGCAATGTTAGAGATATGGGAAGAACCGCAACCGGAGTTAGAGGTATAAATCTTGGCAAAGGCGACATTGTTATTGGCGCTATTGCTCTTAAACGTGCTACCACACTGCTTGTTGCTACTGATAAAGGATTTGGCAAACGTTCCGATCTCAGCGATTACAGAATTACAAACCGCGGCGGTAAAGGAATAAAGACAATTAAGACCAGCGATAAGAACGGTAAACTGATTGCAATTCGTGAAGTTAATGATAAAGATGAATTAGTTATTAGCACTACCGGCGGAATGATAATTCGTCAAAGTGTTAAAGATATTAGAGTTATGGGTAGAAATACTCAAGGCGTTAGATTGATAAGACTTAATGACGGCGATAACATTACCGATATAGCAAGAGTAATTCCTGAAGACGAAGATGTTGATATTGATGAAATATCAGATCAAATAATAGATTAATATTTTAAGCCGGTAAATATGCCGGCTTTTTATTTTTTTAATGGAGAAATCGGACAAAATCTGATTTCATAAAATACAGAGCAAAACTCTTTTGCAAATTATTTTAGGAGACAAATAATGTCAAAGAATAATAACAGTGAATTTGAATCGAAATGTGTGCACGCAGGAATTGGCGAATATGAATTTGGTCCTGTAGTTCCTCCTATTTATCAAACATCTACATTTAAGTTTGAGTCAACTGAACATGGCGGCAAGTTATTTAAAGGTGAAGAGAAAGGTTACATTTATACCAGAATGTTAAATCCCACTATTGAAGCAATGGAAGATGCAATTGCTGAATTAGAAGGAGGATACAAAGCATTAGGAACGGCAAGCGGAATGGCTGCTATAAATACTGTATTTACTGCACTTCTTCAATCGGGTGATCATATAGTTTGTTCTAAGGCGGTTTATGGTCCTACTTCAACTCTTCTTGCTACAATTTTTACCAAGTATAATGTTGATGTTACTTTCGTCAGCACATCTGATTTAGATGAAGTTAAATCTGCTGTTAAAGAAAACACTAAAGTGATTTATGTTGAAACACCCGGCAATCCTACATTGGAAATTTCCGACTTATCTGAAATATCTAAAATAGCCAAAAATGTAAATGCAAAAGTTGTTGTTGATAATACATTTATGAGTCCTGCTCTTCAGAAACCATTTGAATTAGGAGTTGATGTTATTGTTCATAGTATGACAAAATTCTTAAACGGTCATGCAGATGTAGTAGCCGGAATTATTGTGGTTAAGGATAAAGAAGCATACTTAAATATGCGCAAAGTATTAAATCAGCTAGGCGGCACAATTGATCCTTTCAATTCATTCTTGGTTCATAGAGGAATAAAGACTCTTGCTATAAGAATGGAAAGACATTCACAAAATGCTCAAATAATTGCTGAATATTTAGAAAATCACTCATTGGTTGAATGGGTTAAATTTCCCGGATTAAAATCTCATCCTCAATATGAAATTGGACAAAAACAGCATAAGCTTTCCGGCGGAATGATTGCATTTGAACTTAAAGGCGGATTCAAAGCCGGTGAAATTTTTATGAACTCAGTTAAATTCTGCCAGCTTGCCGTTAGTCTTGGTGGAGTAGAATCTCTAATTCAGCATCCGGCAAGTATGACTCACTTAACAATGGGACAAGAAGCTAGAGAAAAAGCTGGAATTTCTGAAGGTTTAGTTCGTTTATCAGTAGGAATTGAAAATGTTAACGACATAATAAACGATCTCGAAAACGCTTTCAAAGCAATTGAAGAAAAAATGACTATTACCGTTTAATAATTTCTAAGGTTGTAACAAAAAACAAAGTAAGAATTTGTCATTCCGGTTCCCGCCAAGGCGGGATACCTGTCTGCTGACAAGGCAGGCCGGAATCTATCATTCCAAGACAGTAATCCTAAATTAAATAATAATTGTCATTCCGGCTGAGCGAAGCGAATGCCGGAATCTCAAAACACAGATGCCGATATTCCAACACAAATCCAAATTAGTCTATGCGGGAACCGGCATGATATAATAGAATTGTGATACCGAACTGCATTTGTAGAGACGTAGCATCGCTACGTCTCTAACGACTATTTAACATCAGAAAATATATTGAACAAAATCCCATGAAACTTGATTTGAAAAACTGCATTGAGAATATTTGTTTAATCAATAGATTATAGTTTTTACTTGTTCCCAATTAGGGAACTATTTATATTTACTTATGAGAATTATTGCATTAAAAACTATTAAAGACTTTTGGAAAAAACATTCGGATTCTGAACAACAATTAAAAGCTTGGTACGATGAGGTAATTAAGTCTGAATGGAATAAATTTGATGATATTTTAAAAGATTTTCCAAATGCCAGAATAATTAAAAACAATAGAATTATTTTTAATATCAAAGGAAATAATTATAGACTTATAGTTGCAGTTAAATTCGAATTTAAGATTGTATATATCAGATTTATTGGAACACATGCTCAATATAACAAAATTAAAGCCGAGGAAATTTAGATGAACATAAAACCGATAAAGAACGAAAAAGATTATTTGGAAGCACTAAAAACAATAGATATTCTTTGGAATTCTAAACCCAATACTCCAAATGGAGATAAACTGGATGTATTAGTAACATTAGTTGAAGCTTACGAAAAGAAAAAATATCCTATTGAAGCACCCGATCCAATAGAAGCAATTAAATTTAGAATGGAGCAGATGGGTTTAACTCAAAACGATCTTGCAGAAGCCATGGGTGGAAAAAATAGAGTTTCTGAAGTTCTAAACAGAAAAAGACGTCTCACAATTAAAATGGCAAGAGAACTTCATAAAAAATTTAATATTCCAGCAGAATCACTTCTGGCTTAGCATTTCCAACGACAAAACAGACAAGAATTTCTAAACATAGAAGCCGGTATTGGTTTCAAAAAGAAAAACCAAACTGGGATACCGGAATCTATCATTCCAAGACAGTAATCCAAAATTAAAGAATAATTGTCATTCCGGCTGAGCGAAGCGAATGCCGGAATCTCAAAACACAGATGCCGGTATTCCAACACAAATCCAAATTAGTCTATGCGGGAACCGGCATGACGTAATAGCATTCTTATACCGAACGGCATTTGTAGAGACGTAGCGCCGCTACGTCTCTACAGAATAAAAAATACAAAAACAATAACACACTTGCTCATCTTAAAATCAAACCATATATTTCAAACTGAATAAAATGATATGTTAATCATTTCGTTATGATTTAGAAGTTCTGTTAAAATAAAAATTCATAAACGTAGGGACAAGTCGCGACTTGTCCCTACAGCAATAACAGTTAAAAATAATTGTTCTGGAAACCACATTATGAAAAAACTAATTCTCTCAATAATACTCCTTTTAATAATTATAACAATCTCATGTGAATCACCAACAGAAATTATTGATAATACCCAACCTGGAAGAAGAGATTATGTTTGGACTGTTGATACATTAGATCCTGGACCTGGCAATGCCACATCCATGTTTGAAATGTGGGGTTCATCCCCAACTGATATTTGGTTGGTTGGAAGTGGTTATTCAATGAAACATGCCATTTGGCATTATGACGGAATAGAATGGAAAAATGTAGTTCCAGATGAGAATATAGCATGTCTCGGATTATGGGGATTTGCACAAAATGACATATGGATGGGCACAAACAACAGCCAAATATGGCATTTTGATGGTTCTAAATGGAGAAAATTTGGAACTTATCCATATAAAGATTTCGATGAAGTTTATATTGAGAGAATACATGGGCAAAGACCGGATGATATATATGCTGTTGGATATGCTGGTAAAAATAATGGAAGTTACACCGCAGTCATAATGCACTATAATGGAAGCCGATGGAAATATGAAGAATTTGTGGCGGTGGAAGAAATTTTTGGTAATGTAGTTGTAGATAGAAATACTAATATACCTATTATACGTTCATTAGATTTTAATTCGACTGATCAACGTAATGTAATTTATAAATATCAAAATAGTACCTTGACGGAATTATATAGAGGAGGAGATAAAATCAGTTTGGGGAATATTGCCGGAAAAGCAATAATAGTTATTGATAAAGTAGGGAAACTTAAAGATAAAACACTATATAGTTTTAATGGCACTAGTTTAGTTAAATATAAAGATTTTCCTTATATGAATTTTGTTGGTAATGTAACTGGCAGAAACATAAATGACATTTTTTGTAGTACAAGTGAATGGCACTTGGGACATTATAATGGAACTGATTTGAAAGATTTAATACAAACAAATGTTAGTATCGCCAGAATTATTTTATTTGAGAAGGATGTATTTGTTTGGGGACGTGATGTTGATATAAATAAAGATAAAATATTTCATGGAAGATTAGATTAGAATAAAAGTTAAAGATATAACTGTTTGGTAAAAGTAAAATGATAATATCAACGAAAAATTTATAAACGTAGGGACAACTCATGTTTACCCGCCGTGGCGGGAGTTGTCCCTACAGCAATAACAGCTAAAAATAATTTTTCTGGAAACCACATTATGAAAAAACTAATTCTCTCAATAATACTCCTTTTAATAATTTTAACAATCTCATGTGATTCACCAACTGAAGCTATTGATAACTCTCAACCCGGACGAAGAGATTATGTTTGGAGTGTTGATACTGTAAAAATAGAGTTTAATTTATTACAGAAGTTATCCGGAGTTGCACCAAATGATATTTGGGCTGTGGGACCTGGCGGAGGACTTGATAAAACCATCTGGCATTTTGATGGTGTAAATTGGTCAACTGATGGAAAATCAAGAGGGATTTCTCCTCTAACGGTATTTGCCTTTTCCAAAAATGATGTGTGGATAGCTGGATATGAAGGGATAATTTGGCATTATGATGGAAATAATTGGAAAGAAAGTTTGAATTATAAAGTTGCTAATCATGATATATCCTTTGCTGATATTTGGGGAGAATCACCAAATAATATCTACGCTGTGGGAGTATCTATTTATGACGGAATCAGTAAATCCATAATATTTAGATATGATGGGCAAAATTGGAAAAGTAACATTTTTCATGACTATAATTACCAATTCCATAGAATCAGAAAAGATATTAATGGAAATGGTAATTATTATATACTTGGATATGCTATTAGCAATTCACCTAATGAGGAATATTATAATGACATTGGAATTTTTGAATATGATGGAGAGTCAAGCTTGAATATTTTTTATAAGGAGACATTCAATATTGAAAATTTTGCAGACGTAAGAAATTTTAATGATAAAACATATTTAAGGATTGGGAGAAAAATATATTCCAATTATCCGAGAAAAGAAATATTACAGGATAATAAACCAAATACAGGTGGACAGATCTGGGGAAGAAATGAAAAGGATATTTTTCTTCGAATGCAGGATGGGATCGCTCATTATAACGGAACAGATATAGAATATATATATCGGTTTGAAAATAGCACTTCAATATCAATTACAGATGCTGTAATATTTGAAAATGAAATCGTTTTTTTAGCGATGGATTTGCAAAATAATCAAAACTTGATCCTAAGAGGTGCTTTAGAATAATCTCAAAACGCAAAATAAACATATACCAGTGGGGGACGAAATCCGCCGCGACGGATCGTCCCCTACAGAAGTTAAAGGTTTATATCAACAAATAACACCTTAACAATAATTTCTCTCCTCGTTTAAGTTGATCAACATCAGTATATTTGAAGTAATAAAAATCAGTTATCATGTTAGAAAATCAAATATTTCTAAAATATCCGCCAAATCGAGATGTTGTATTTGTGCTTGGTGCCGGCGCATCTCACCCCGATGGAGTTCCTCTGCAAAATGATCTTCTTCCTATGCTTTTATCGGGAGAAATAAACGAATTGAATAATTCATTTATCGGCAATGAAGTAATCAATTTCATTAAGGAAAATTTTTACTATAAGGCAGGTAAATCAAACTATCCAAGATTAGAAGCGGTGTTTGGTTTTCTGGATTATTTTATTCAGCATGATGAATCATTAAATGCACATTACACAACCACAAAACTGATTGAAATAAAAGAATACTTAATAAAGGTAATTCATTATTTAGTCGATTTACGGACGGATAAAAGAAGTCCTTATTACCATTTATTCTGGGAACTGATTTTTAAGTACAATTCCAATATTTCAGTTCTTACAATGAACTACGATACACTTTTAGAACAAGCGTTTGAGGATTTTTATCAGACCAAAGGTTATATAGATTACAGAATTCATTTTATGAATTATGAATCTACTGCAGCCGGAAAGCATAAACTTACCAAATGGATAAACGCAAGCGAACCAGTAATATTTACCGGAAACATTGAACCTGTTCCAATAAAAATTATTAAACTTCACGGAAGCTTGAATTGGAAATACTGTAACTGCTGCAACCAAGTTTTAATAACTCCTTGGGATAGAAAAATAGATTTAAATAAAGGAAAATTTCTTGGTTATACTTATCCGGATAAACAAGAATACGAATATGCTTGTCCCCTTGATAATACTGACTTTAACACACTTATTATTCCCCCCACATATTTAAAGACATTGGTTCATCCAATAATTTCACAGTTAATTAGAGAATCTTCAAGAGAAATAAGATCAGCAAAAAAAATTGTCTTTTTAGGATATTCTCTTTCCAACTCCGACATTCACATAAAAGCACTGTTCAAAAAGCATCTTCAAAAGGGTACGGAAATTGTGGTTATAAATCCGGTATTCAGAAAAAGCCAGTTAAATAATTACAAAGCTTTATCGGAAAATGTGAAATTCTTGGAAATCGGTTTCGAAGAATCATTAAAAGATGAAGCAATGTTTAAGGAGCTTTTAACAATATCTTAAATTGATAAATAAAAACAAAAGAACTATTTTAAGATACATTAGATGTTAATTGAAGAATATATTTTGCTTCCAAAACTTTCTACATTAATATTGGGGATTTTAGCTGAGCAGGAGATAAGTCCTTACCAGTTAAATAAACTTCTCAAAGATCTTGATACAAAGAAATGGTTTCCTATTGCCGAATCCACAGTTTATGCAACAGTAACAAAACTAAAAAGCAAAGGCTTAATTGAAGGAAGAAAAGAGAGATTAGGAAAACTTCCGGAAAGAACAATTTACAGAATAACAACAAAAGGGGAAGAGGAATTTAAATCCGCTGTATCAAATTATTTTGATAGAATGGATTCCGACACATCCCGATTTGATATTGCAATTTTACTTATGCATAATCTTGATTCAAATGAAATTCAAAAAAGATTAAAGAAAAAACTGGAGATGCTGGAATCGAATTATTATGATATAAGAAAACAGCTTTTATCTTTGGAGAGTGAGAGACACAAAGTTGGATTTACTACGATTGCAATGTTAAAACATCGTCTGCATAAAATAGAAGCAGAGATAAAAACAATAAAAGAAATAATCAAAGAACTAAACACCACAAAAAACTCATCCCAGCAGCATCCGTTTGATTTTAGAATGAATAACTAAAGAAAGTCCCGCAAGGTTGAACTAAACCAAAATAAAGACTATATTTTAGTCTAAGTAAGTTAGGAATTTAAAATGAAATTTAGTGAATCAATAAAACCGATAAGTTATTTAAAGACTCATGCTTCTGAAGTAATTAGAGATGTTGCGGAAAATCAGAAAACGTTATTAATTACTCATAACGGTGAAGCTAAAGTTATACTTCAAGATGTTAAGCTTTATGAAAAAACACAGGAAAGTATTGCATTATTAAAAATTCTGGCTTTAAGCGGAAAGGAAATAAAGCAAGGAAAATACAACCCGATTAATAAATCACTTAAAAATGTTAAAAAAAGAATAGCAGATTTTAAGAATGGACAGAAAGAAGTATAAAGTTAATTTGGTGAAATCTGCAGAAGATGATTTAGTAGAAATTTATGAATACATCTTTATAAATGATTCCGAAGAAACCGCCGATAGAATTTATTTAAAACTGGAAGAAAAGATTTTATCACTGCAGAATTATCCCAATAGAGGACATGTTTCAGAAGAAATGAATTTGCTTGGTATCGATGATTTTCTGGAAATCAATTACAAGCCATACCGAATAATCTATCAAGTTATAAAAGATACAATTTTTGTGCGTTGTGTTTTAGATGGAAGAAGAGATTTACAAAGTCTTTTACAAGAAAGATTAATGAGAGAATAAATCTAGCTGAACCGCTCTTTCAATTTAGAAGTATATCTTCTGCTTACATCAAAAGGTTCTTTTACCGATTTCAAATGTATTCTATATGATTTTTGAAACCACTCCTCAATTCTTTCTACAAACTCAAGATTAACAATTGTTGATCTGTGTATTCTTGCAAATAAATTTTCGGGCAGACGAGCTTCCCACTCCTTGATTGATTTGAATGTAATTCCCTTTTGATTATCACCGGTTTGAATTTCTGTGTAATCCCCCGCGGCAGAAATATAAATTATATTCTTAATTTTAATGAACTGAAGCTTGCTGTTAAGAGTAACTAAAAGTCTATCTGATTCTAAAAGTTTTTTTGAATTCTCGGCAGTAGAATCATTTTTACTTAATTCTTCAATTCTCTCAATAGTCTCTTTTAAGCGTTTTGGATTAACAGGCTTTAATAAATAATCCAAAGCATTTACATCAAATGCTCTAATTGCATATTCATCAAAAGCAGTAACAAAAATTACTTTTGTTTTAATTGGGATACTGTTGATTAAATCAAATCCAGATTCCCCGGGCATTTGAATATCTAAAAAAACTAAATCGACACTATTTTCTGAAAGAAGCTTTTGAGCTGTTTTAATATCTGCCGCCTCGCCAATAACATTAATATTCGCAAAATCATTTAACATAAGAATCAATTCTTTGCGGGCTAAGCGTTCATCATCAACTATAATTGCATTTAATGTTTTACTCATGACTAATTTTCTATTTCGATGTTTACTGATACCGATCCATTATTTTTATCAATAAAGAATTTATGTTTGTTTGGAAAACCATTTTCCAATCTTCTTTTTACGTTATCCAGACCGGTTCCCGTTCCGGTTAAATTAAACGAATCGCTATCTCTTTCAAACCAATTACCGCTGTTAGAAATATTTAAAATGAACTTGTTGTTATCAACATTAGCAGAGACCTTTATTTTAAGCGGTTTTGTGCTTGTCTGCATTCCATATTTAATAGCATTTTCAATTATTGGGTGAATTAAAAAACTTAGTACAGGAAAATTTTCCGCATTTGGATTTATATCATACTCAACAATTAAGTTTTCTTCAAATCTGGTTTTTTCAATTGCCAGATAATGCCGAATCGCTTCCAGTTCATCTTTAAAAGGAACATTAGAATTATTTTTACTTAACAAAGAATATCTTAAAAATTCCGAAAGTTCAGTTATCATTTCCTTTGCCCGCTTTTTATCTTCTTCTACCAAAGCTCTAATTGAATTTAATGAGTTGAATAAGAAATGGGGATTTAATTGATAACGAAGCATCTGCAGCTGAGCAGTTTGAGCAAGAGATTCTGCCTCTTCGGTTTTCTTTAATTGTGATTGAAACTGATACCAGAACTTTATTCCGAAATAAAGTGAACTCCATGCAAACAAAACAAATGAATTTGACCAGATGTAGCTGAAGTATCTATTAATTGTTAATGATTCAAAAACTTGTGAAGAGAAACCGAATAAGTAAGTAAGTGCAATATCAAACCAAAACCAAAAATTTGCAAAAATTACAGAAGAAACTAAAATTGCAATTAATATTTGCGGAATTGGCTTATAGACGTAATTGAGTTTTTTATAAATAACTCTAACTAAAAGTGTGATTAAAAATCCCGATAAATAAGAAATGAATAATGAAGCAATTTTTGAAAAATCATCAATTGAACTTCTATAATAAAGAACTTGGTAAAGGAGATAAAGTAATATCCATCCGGAAATATTGAGAATCCAGAACAGTTTATTTTTAGTAATATTTTCTTTCACATTAACCTCTGCGTAAATATAAATCAAATTAAAATCACATAAAAACATCTAAGAATAAGCGGTTATTATTTTCGATTAACGGTTTAAAGGAGTCAAATTTTTTAAATAATCCGTTTATCGAATAACTTATCCGCTAATCGAATTACAATAAGAAAACAGATATAAATGAATTTTATTTGTTCTTGAAAATTGGTTCATCGGGGGGATGAATCAATTCTAAATCAAAAGGAGATTTTTATGAAAACTTTATTAAAAATATTTTTGGCTCTTCTGTTTGTACTTTCATTTAAAGCCCAAAATTTAATTGACGGTGCCGAGAGCGTTGCTTATCACGCAGAAACTAACTCTTACTTTGTATCAAGTTTAATGAATAATAGAGTAATTAAAATAGATTCTGATCAGAACTATTCAATTTTTGTTGATAACATTATTGCTTTTGGAAACTGCATTAAAGGGGATACTCTTTTCCTTTCAAGCGGTAATGAAGTTGTAGGGATAAATGTTTTTACCGCAGAAATTATTTTTACAGTTGCTGTTGAAGGAGCGCAGCAGTTTGATGGAATTACATACGACAATAATAATAATTTATATGTTGTTGAAACTAGATCAAACAAACTTGTTAAAATCAATATAACAGATAAATCCTATTCATACTTTGTTGAAAGCGGATTGGAGCAAGCAACGCAGGATGTTTATTATGATTCTTTTAACGATAGAATAATTGTTTGTGCATACGGATTAAACAGCTCTGTTCTTTCGGTTGATCCACACACAGCAGAAGTAACTAAGCTTATTGAAACCGGTGGAAGATTTGACGGAGTTACAATAGATAACAATGGATTTATTTATCTGGCCACTCATTTAAATGGAGGACAAGTACAGCTCTATTTTAATGATTTTTCGAATGAACCTTTTATTATTTATCAAGGAATTGATGAACCGGCGGGACTCGATTTCAATATAGAAAATAACACAATTGCTGTCCCTAGTTTTGTTGGCGATAATGTGATTTTTATTCAATTGCCGGAGAAATATTTTTATCCAAGTTTTAATGTAGATCTTAAAACCGGCAATGCTCCGTTAACAGTCCAGTTTTCCGATAACTCAAAAACCAACATAGATAATGTAAATTACGAATGGGATTTTGATAACGATGGAGTGGTTGATTCAGAATTGAAAAGTCCTGAGTTTACTTTTGAATCAAAAGGAGCTTACAGCGTTAAAGTTGATTATGAATCTTCCGAAGGAAATTATTCTGTAGTTAAAGACAGCTTGATTATAGTTTTTGCCGGAGAATCCTCTATTTTATTCAAAAAGAAAAGTTCGAAAGCTGTAATTAAATCAAGTGAAGAATTAAATCTTGGAAATGAGTTTACCGTTGAAGCATATATTTATCCAGAAGAATATCCATCATTTCCAATTGGAAAAACTATTATTGATAAAACATATTTCAGAATGTACTTAACGGGAAATGTGCTTGGACTTTTAGGAGACAGAAGCCTATTGGTTTCGGTTACGTTATCTGATGAAAAAACATTAACTCTAAGCGCACCAAGCGATGCAATTCAGTTGAGCAAATGGCAGCATACAGCAGTAAGTTTTAATTCCTCAGAAAACAGCGCAAAGCTTTATATAAACGGAATTGAGATTGATCCGATATTAGTCGGTGCCGGAACAATTGAAACGGGATTAAAAAATAACACTGAGAATGATATTGTTGTAGGAAATAATCTTCTTGGTGAGACAAACTTTTCCGGTAAGATTGACGAAATAAGGTTTTGGAATAAGTCTCTAAATTCATCTGAAATAAATGAAAATTTATTGAATAGATTAAATGGCGATGAAGAAAATCTTGCCGGTTATTGGGATGTGAATGAAGGAAATGGAAGTATATTATTTGATAAAACATCAAACGAAAATAATGGTCTTTTAGAAGAGCTTGTTTACAGAGAAGGAGTAAATTTTGATGAAGTTGTTTCTGTGAAAAACGAAACGGTAAATACATTACCAAGCAGTTTTTTGTTAGAGCAGAATTATCCAAATCCGTTTAATCCAAGTACAACCATTGAATATACCATTCCAACAAAAGTAGGGGACGCAAACTTTGCATCCCCTACAAATGTTACACTACGAGTTTATGATATTCTTGGAAATGAAGTTGCGACTCTAGTAAACGAAAACAAAGAACCGGGAAATTATAGAGTTAACTTTGATGCTTCCTCCTTATCAAGTGGAATTTATTTATACAGAATACAAGCCGCTAATTTCAATCAAGTTCGCAAGATGGTATTGATCAAATAAGCATCAATATTTTTGGAGGAATAGGAAAATAGAGTTGAGAAAATCTTTGTTTGTTTTTCAAATCATTTGATTATATCTTTTTGCCCATTAATTAAAATGAGTTGATTGACAAAATGGATGATCCAACTATTTCAGACTTTCCGGTAAAGACATTTGATAAAATCAGATATTCTGATACCGACAGACAAGGACACGTAAACAACTCTATTTTTTCTTCCTTTTTAGAGACTGGAAGAGTTGAGATTTTATACAATTCTGAAAAACCTCTTTTATCCGAGAACTGCAGTTTTGTTATTGCCTCAATAAAGCTGAATTTTCTAAAGGAAATCAATTGGCCGGGAGAAGTAGAAATTGGCACCGGAATCTTGAAAATAGGAAACAGCTCAATTACTTTTTATCAGAAATTATTTCAAAATAATATTTGTGTTGCAGATGCCGAAACGATTATAGTACAAGTAAATGATCAAACCAAAAAAAGCCACCAGTTATCCGAAAAGACAAAGTCTCTTTTAATGGAACTGCAAATAAGAGAATAACAACGAAATAATTTCCGTCTTGTTAAAATTAAAGAGATAAATATTTATTAATTTCATAATTTTGTGAGTTCGAAATCAAATTTCTTCTAACAAACACGGAAAAACAAATGAAAAAATTAATCCCCGCGATTTTCTTAATCGCAATAATGTTACTAGCATGTGAACCAGAGATTGGGTCAGGAACTCTTTACAACTATAAAGTATATGGTACAGCAGATTCGATTGAAGTATATTATGACGGAAAGTATGAGCCTAGAAGTCAAAAACCGGATTCTTATCCAGTACAATATTATTTAGCGGTTAGATATAAAAGTGAATTTCCATTAAATTATTTTAATAGTAGCGATGAAGGTAGATATAACGATAAATTAAGCATCACAAATATCAGCGATACCGGAATTGTCTATATAGAACAAAGAGCAACTTCTAATTACAACAATAGTGAGAATTTTAGATTAATCGAATTACCGCCAGGCGGAGGATTTAAGCAACCCACCGAATTTGCTTATTAAAAGAAAGCCTGCCAATCCCGGTGGGCTTGCCTACGCAAGTAGGCTTTTTTATTACCTACACATCTAAACTAATAACTTAGCCGAGAATATCGGAGGGGGTAATCTATGTAATATAATCCGATAAGTATATTTTATTATAACCCGCACTTATATCTAATCACAAAAAACAAAAAGGAATTTTAAATGAAAAAATTCATATCGTTATTGGTTATGCTTCTAGCATTAGCCGGAACCATAACCGCACAGATGAAAAAGCTATTGATAACAAAAATAATTAGTGAAACTTTTTACATTGTAAGGACAAGTCGCGACTTGTCCCTACTGACTTATTAAACAACAATTGATTTATAAATTCATAAATCGGTTATTAGATTGATTGTTTCCTATCTCTAAGTTATTCTAAATAAATAGGTTACAAAATCCGCTCTGTTGATATCGGGATAATTTATACTTATTTTTAAAGTTTTATTTTTCCAAAAATGGGCAGATGATAACTCACGAAGAAGATACAATAACGGCGCTTGCTACACCAAGCGGTGAAGGGGCAATTTCTATAATACGGATCAGCGGAAAGAACAGCTTTTCATCCGTTGATAATATATTCAAAGGTAAAATAAAAATTGCTGAAGCTCAATCCCATACAATTCATTATGGAAAAATAATCAGCAGCCAAAACGAAACAATTGATGATGTTCTGGTTTCAGTTTTCAGAAACCCAAATTCATTTACCGGTGAAGATTCTGTAGAAATCAGTACACACGGCAGCCCATTAATAATTCAAAAAATTATATCTGAATTATTAAGATATGATGTTAGGTTGGCCGATCCGGGTGAATTTACAAAAAGAGCATTCCTAAATGGAAAGATAGATCTAGCTCAAGCCGAAGCGGTTGCCGATGTAATTAATTCAAGAACAGAAGCATCTCTTAGAGGAGCAAGAAATCAACTTGATGGACTTCTTTCTCAGAAGGTCGATTCGCTGCGGGAAATGCTTGTAAATACATCTTCTTTAATCGAACTTGAATTAGATTTTGCAGAAGAGGATGTTGAGTTTATGTCGCTTGAGCAAATCAAAAAAAATATTGCTGAGATAATTGCTGAAATTAATGAGTTGATAAAATCATATTCATTTGGAAGAGTAATTCGAGATGGTGTAAATGTAGCTTTAGTTGGAAAACCGAATGTTGGAAAATCATCTCTGCTTAATTACATATTGAAAGAATCCAGAGCAATTGTAAGTGAAATTCCGGGTACAACAAGAGACATAATCAGAGAAGATGTTTCGATAGATGGAATTTTATATAAACTATTTGATACAGCTGGAATCCGACTCACCGAAGATGTGGTTGAAAAAGAGGGAGTTTTAAGAAGCAGAGAGGCGGTTTCAAAAGCAGATATTGTTTTGTTAATAAATGATGCAATTTCAGATTACGATGATATTCTTTACAATCAAATTATGGGATTAACTTCTGAAGAAAGAATAATAAAAGTAACAAATAAGATTGATCTTAATGATAATTATAATTCGGATTCTGATGTTAAAATCTCGGCATTAACCGGAAAAGGAATTAATGAATTATTTAAAGTGTTGAAGGAAAAAGCTGTCGGTTCAAAAACATATAGCGAAAAGAATGCGATAGTTACAAATCAAAGGCATTATAATTCGCTGCTCAAAGCAAAAGGACATTTAGAAAATGCCGAGACTTCAATCTCTCAAAAAATGACCGGAGAATTCATCTCCGTAGATTTGAGAAATGCCGAAACCGCATTGGGAGAAATAATAGGAAAAGTAACTTCTGATGATATTCTTAATAACATTTTCTCAAAATTCTGTATAGGAAAGTAAAAAGACAATTAGGAATTAATAATTAAGAATTAGGAATGAAAAAGAATATTATACAAGAAAAAAGTTTTGAGTTTGCACTTGAAGTTATTCGTCTTTATAAACAATTAAAAAATCAAAACGAACACGTTATCTCAAAGCAACTTCTTAGATCGGGGACAAGCATTGGTGCTAATGTGGAAGAGGCAATAGGAGCTCAATCAAAAAAGGATTTCATCAACAAGATGAGTGTGGCTTACAAAGAATCAAGAGAGACTCATTATTGGCTTAGATTAATTAAAGAAAGTAATTTACCAGACGGAGACTTTAACAAATATTTAGAAAAAGCAGAGGAACTCAACAAAATAATTTCCTCTATTTTGAAAACTTCGAAAGAGAATTAGTGTTTCACGTGAAACTAAGTCAAAAAATAATTCTTAATTCTTCATTCTTAATTTTTAATTGAAGAAGGGTTTCACGTGAAACAGTATTGAAAAATTTAATTTCCGGAAAGGAAAGAATAAGTATGTATTATGATATAATTGTTGTTGGGGGAGGGCATGCCGGAATTGAAGCGGCAGTTTCTTCTGCCAACATGGGCTGTAAAGTTGCATTGATAACCATGGACAAAAAAGCAATCGGCAGAATGTCTTGTAATCCAGCTATTGGTGGTTCTGCAAAAGGGCATTTGGTTCATGAAGTTGATGCTCTTGGCGGTGTAATGGGATTGATAGCAGATAGATCGGGAATTCAATTCAGAACATTAAATAAATCCAAAGGTCCTGCTGTCTGGGCTGGAAGAAGTCAGAACGACAGAGTTCTTTATTCTGAAGAAGCATTAAAAATTGTTGAAGCAGTTGAGAATCTTGATATAATTGAAGATGGAGTTTCGGAAGCTTTTGAAGAGAACAAAAAGATTGTCGGAATTAAAACTCTAAAAGGGATTGAAATAAAATGTAAAGCATTAATATTATCAGCGGGGACTTTTCTAAACGGATTGATGCATACTGGATTAAATTCAGTTAAAGGGGGAAGGTTTGGAGAGAAACCGGCGACAGGTTTAACTGAGTCATTACTTAACATGGGTTTTATTTCAGGAAGATTAAAAACCGGAACTCCTCCTAGGCTTCATAAAAATTCCATTAACTGGGATTTATTAGAAGAGCAGCCTGGAGATGAAAATCCAAATCCGTTTTCTTTAAGAACCGATAAATCGCAGTTTCCATTTCAGCCGCAAGTCAGTTGTTACATAACTTATACTGATGAATCGGTTCATAAAATTCTAGAAACAGGATTTGATAGATCACCTATGTTTACCGGATTAATCCATGGAGCCGGACCGAGATATTGTCCCTCCATTGAAGATAAAATTGTTAGATTCTCGGATAAACCACGTCATCAACTCTTTCTTGAACCTGAAGGATTAAATGATGAATTGATTTATGTGAATGGATTTTCTACATCACTTCCGGCTGAAGTTCAGCTTGAAGCATTGAAGAGAATAAAAGGATTGGAAAATGTTGAAATGGTTAGACCAGGTTATGCGGTTGAGTATGATTATTTTCCTCCTTACCAAGTTGATCTAACTTTAGAAACAAAGCTTGTAGAAGGATTATATTTTGCCGGACAAATAAACGGAACTTCGGGTTATGAGGAAGCCGCAGGTCAAGGTTTAATAGCCGGAATAAATGCAGCTTTAAAGATTCAAGGAAAACCTGAATTTGTTCTAAAAAGAAGCGAAGCTTATATAGGAGTTTTGATTGATGATCTAGTTGGTAAATCTACAAACGAACCTTACAGAATGTTTACTTCCAGAGCTGAACACAGACTTCTATTAAGACAGGATAATGCTGATAGAAGATTAATGAGATACGGACATGATTTCGGATTGATTTCGGATGATCTTTTTAATCAATTAAGAGAAAGAGAAATATTGATAACAAAGGTAAAAGAAGTTCTTCCTGAAGTTAAAATTAAACCGGAAGATGCAAATCCGGTTTTGGAAAAGACCGGATCTTCTCCAATTTCGCAATCAGAAAGTTTGGATAGATTGGCTAAAAGACCGGACACAGATTTAAAGGGATTAATTGAGAAAACGGATCTTTCAAAATATGAGGCTCTTACAGATATTCTTATTGATCAAAAAGCATTTGAACAATTAGATATTGAAACTAAGTATGAAGGATATATTAAACGTCAGCAAGAATTAATTGATAAAATGGAAAAATTGGAAAACGTTAATATTCCACAAGACTTCAACTTTTTAAATATTAAGACAATTTCTGCTGAAGCTAGAGAAAAACTGCATAAAATTAAACCAAGATCGATAGGGCAGGCATCCAGAATTTCGGGAGTTTCTCCTGCCGATGTTTCTATTTTATTAGTATATTTGAAGAATTAAATTTTCGGGGGTTTGTTTGGACCAACAAGAACGTTATTTAAGAGAATTAAAAAAACTTTTTTGGGAAAATAGTTACAACCCAGATATTTATCAACTTGAAAGGTTAGCACATTTTGCAGAGTTAATTACTAAAAAAAATGATGAAGTTAATTTAATTTCAAGAAAAGATGTAGAGAATATAATTGAAAACCACATTTTTATATCTGCTCTGATGTCGGAGTACCTGCCTAACAAATCAAATAAGTTTTTAGATATTGGAACCGGCGGAGGATTTCCCGGAATTCCTCTAGCAATAATGAAACCACTCATGCGCGGCGTTTTGGTAGATTCAACCGGAAAAAAAATTGAAGCAGTAAAAGAATTTATTGATAAACTGAAACTTGGAAATATTGTTGCAGAAAATGACCGTGTTGAAAGTGATGAATTCAAAGAAAAATATGCCGGAAAATTTGATTTAGTTGTATCAAGAGCAACCGTTCCTCTAATAATTCTTTTTAGATATTCAATTCCTTTAATTAAAGATAAAGCTTACATTATGGCAATTAAAGGGGGAGATTTAGAAGAAGAATTTAATACTGCAAAAATGAAATATAATTCTTATATAAAAAAATCAACAATATTTGAATTAGCATACAAACCAAATAATGCAAAAAACGAAAAAGGAAAGAAATTAGTAGTACTTGAACTTAACAAATAAAATTACCTTATAATGACAGAAGAACAAAGAATATTTGAAGAATTAAAAAGCATTTCTACGGAACAAAGAAATCCGGATTCAATCAATATTGATAAACAGTCAATTGAAGAAATTCTTCATATTATTAATAGTGAAGATAAGAAAGTACCATTGGCTGTCGAAAAAGAAATTCCCTACATAGCAAAAGCAGTTGAAAAAATAGTTGAAGCCTTTAAAAACGGCGGCAGACTTTTATATTTTGGCGCAGGTACCAGCGGAAGATTAGGAGTTGTAGACGCATCTGAATGTCCCCCAACTTTTGGAGCTCCTTATGATATGGTAATCGGACAAATTGCCGGGGGAGAAGCAGCAATGTTTCGTGCTCAAGAAGGAGCCGAAGATTCAGAAGAAGGAGGAGCTGCAGATGTTATGAAACATAACGTATCCTCTATTGATGTAGTATGCGGAATTGCGGCCAGCAGAAGAACTCCTTATGTAATTGGCGCAGTAAAAAAAGCTAAAGAACTTGGTGCAGCAACTCTTTATGTTACGGCAACACCAAGAGAATCATTTAATATTCCCGAAGTTGATATTCCGATCTGCCCTCATGTTGGTCCGGAAGTGGTAATGGGTTCAACAAGAATGAAAAGTGGAACCGCTCAAAAGCTTGTTTTAAATATGCTTACAACAACATCATTTATTCGTTTGGGCAAAACTTATGAAAATATGATGATTGATCTTCAGCAGACAAACAAAAAATTAATTGAAAGATCAAAAAAGATTGTTATGACAATTACCGGTGTAGGTTACGATGAAGCTGCAAAATATTTGGTCGAATCTAAAGGACATGTTAAATCAGCACTAGTTATGATTCTGGCTAATTGTTCTTATGAAGAAGCTCAAGAAAGATTAAAAAAAGCAGACGGTTTTGTAAGAGCAGCTTTGGAATTGTAATCACAAGCTATAAAGGTTTATTATAAAGAGATACTACATAATTATAGTATCTCTTTTTTGTTTTAAAGACTTAAAAAACAGTTCTATTTTTTAACGGAATCTGTTTTGCATGTAGAAATTCCAAATGGTAAATAAGCCGGGCACCATCTCATAAATGCTGTTGCTAAAGGAACAATTCCTATTACTCCCCACCAGCTTTGGTAATAAAATCCAACTGCAATAATTACAACACCTAAAACAATTCTTAATATTCTATCGGTACTTCCAACATTTGTTTTCATATCAAACTCTCCTTTTTTATAAAATATATTGTTTAAAGCTATGTTAAATAATAATAATAGTCTGTGACTTTATCACACTACTCACAACTTCTTAATTTTGGATTTTAGCTTATTGAAATCAACAACCTTAATAGTTCCGCGTGAAAGAGAAATTGATCCATCATGTTCAAGGTCTTTCAATATTCGGCTTATAACTTCTCTAGAAGTTCCAATTTCAGAAGCAATTTCATTATGTGTAATTTTTATCTGATTAGACTTTTGGTTGATTAAAAATTCAATCAGTCTCTTATCAACTCGTTTGAAAGCAACTTCATCAATAATAGAAAGAACCGAAGAAAGACGTTCGGTTAAAAGAGTAAAAACATATTCACGCCAAAAATCATATTTAATAACCCATTCTTTAAACAATATGCTTGGAATAAGAATAACCTCAACGTCGGTCTCGGCTAAAGAGAATGCCGGAAAAGATTTTGTACTCATAACGCATGAAGCTGTTAAAATACAGCTTTCGCCGGCTGCTAAACGATATAAAGTAATTTCTCTTCCACTTTCGCTAAGCATGTAAACTCTAACAGCACCGCTTAAAACAAAGGCATAATAAGAACAAGAATCTCCCTCAAGATATATGTGCGAGCTTTTTTCAATTTTTTTATAAACAGCATTCAGTTCCAGCGAGCTTATTATTTTATCTTCAGCGGAATTTAGAAATTCGAGATTTGTTAAAATGTTTTTAGAAACCATAAAATATTATTACTCCTTTTCATTATTCAAAAGAGAAACTTATTTTTGCATTTGTTATTAAGTTATCTAATTATAATATTAAGCTCTTATTTAAAAATATAATTACAAACGAGGTTTTAAATGAAAAGAGTTTTCCTCTTTCTTCTATTTACTATTGTATCATTTGCACAAAGCTCAAACTTACTTTTTGATGGAAAAAGTTATTATTATGCCGACCGCATATTGGTTAAATTCAAGCAAACAGTCAATTATGATTATAACAAAAGAGCAATTTTGTCAGATGAGTTTTATGGAAAGATAAAATCATACGGAGTTAAAAGTTTAGAGAAAACTTTTGAACCACTGGATGTTAATATTCAAGAAGGAAGGGAGCTTGAAAAAATTGTAACAATAAAATTTGATGCTCCATTTAATCCCATTTTTCTTTCTAAAAAATTTTCAAAATTAGATAATGTTGAATGGGCTGAACCGCAGTATGTTCAACAGTTGGCATTTACACCCGACGATCCACAAGTTAGTCTGCAATATGGTTTAACAAAAATACAAGCTTTTGAAGCATGGGATTTATCAACAGGCAATCCAAATATTACAATTGCAATAATTGATACAGGTGCTGATTTAGATCATCCGGATTTAGCAAGCGAATTATGGCAGAATCCTGGCGAAACACCTAACAACGGAATTGACGACGACAACAATGGTTATGTTGATGATTATAATGGATATGATTTTGGAGGTTCGTCCGGAGTTCAAGATTCCGATCCTCAAGAAGACGCACCGGTTCATGGAACTCATGTAGCCGGAATAGCTGCTGCTGCAACCAATAATGATGAAGGAATTGCTTCGATAGGTTACAACTCTAAACTTATGATAGTTAAATGTTCTGAAGGAGATGAGAGATTTTTAACCGGGGGTTATCAAGGAATTATTTATGCGGCTGATAACGGAGCAGATTTTATAAACTGCAGCTGGGGAAATTACAGCTACTCATTGGCAGAACAGAATGTTATAGATTATGCAACTTCAAAAGGAGCATTAGTTATCGCGGCGGCTGGTAATGATAATACTTCAGATATGTTTTATCCGGCTAGTTATGATAAAGTTTTATCGGTAGGAGGAACAGATAAAAATGATGTAAAATGGGGAGGTTCAAACTTTGGTGATAGAATTGATGTAGTTGCTCCCGCTTTTACAATTTATTCAACATGGTTGGATAATACTTATAAAACATTAAGCGGAACTTCAATGGCAGCTCCTTTAGCTGCCGGACTCGGAGCATTAGTTAAAGATCAATTTCCGGATTATACTCCTTTACAAATAGCAGAAAGAATTCGTGTAACTTCTGATCTTGTTGATACTTTAACAAATGATTTCGAATTCCTAATGGGTAAAGGAAGAATAAATGCATTTAAAGCTTTGAATGAAGCTAATCCTATCTCAGTAAGAATAAAAGAATATTCATTTATTGATTTGGGAAACGGAGATGGTATTCTTGATCCGGGTGAAAATATTCAGCTCGATGTAACTTTCACTAATTACTTAAGCAGTGTAAGCGGATTAACAATTACAATACAAACCGAAAGCGAAGATATAACTATCAGCAATAATTCATTCTCTCAAAGTTCGGCTTCTACACTTCAGGATTTCAGTAATAGTTCATCAAGATATTCATTTCAAATTATTCCGGAAGTTGCAACTAATCAATCAGTAAAATTAAAATTTGATTACACCGGTTCTAACGGTTACGCCGATTTTGAATGGTTAACTTTCAGAGTAAATCCAACTTATGCAATTCAATCCGGAAATAATATTTCCTTTACGGCAACCAGTAATGGAACAATTGGATTTAATGACTATCCAAACAACGTTGAAGGAAACGGATTTATTTTTAGAGGTGGAACAAATCTTCTTTTTGAAGGAGCCTTGATGTATGGAACTGCAGTAGATAAAGTGGTTGATGCTGCAAGAGAAACAAGCGCTCAAAGTAATAACTTTAAGGTTCTTCAAAAATTTTCGATTGATAGAAACAGTTCAATTGCAAGCGAATTAGGAACTGCAAGATTTAATGATGATAATGCATCAAACAAACTTGGTGTTGAAACAAGATTTTACACATACAGTTTTAATCAAACCGGTAAAGAAGATTTTGTTGTTCTCCGCTATGATTTCTACAATACAACAGAACAGGAAATTACTAACTTTTATGCAGGTTTATTTGCCGATTGGGATATTGATGAAAACGATTGGGAAGGAGATACTGTAAATTATGATGTGGCAGATAACTTTGCATTTATAAAAGATGCTGAAGATTCACCAACTTCAGATATTGTAGGTATGGCGTTAATAAGCGGAACCGAATTTGGTTATTATGGAATTGATAATAATGCTTCGGGTCAAATTAGTATGTATGATGCAAACGGATTTTCCAAATCGGAAAAATGGACTACTCTTTCAAACGGAGTAACTGAAACAGCAGCCGGACCTACAGATGTTTCTGCAGTAATTTCTGCTGGACCGTATTCAATTCCGGCTGATTCAAAAGTTACTGTCGCATTTGCTCTTGCCGCCGGTGAAGATATGAATTCATTGAGAGCAGCAATTCAAGAAAGCAGATCAACTTACAACTCAATAATTTTACCTACAAGTGTAGATGAAAATGAACTGGAAATTCCAAACAAGTTTACACTTGAACAGAATTATCCGAATCCGTTTAACCCGGCAACACGCATTGAATTCTCAGTTCCAAGCAATGAGTATGTCAGTTTGAAAGTCTTTGATATTCTTGGAAGAGAAGTGATTACATTAGTTAACGAACAGAAATCAGCAGGCAGTTATCAAGTTAGTTTTGATGCAAGCGATCTTTCAAGTGGAATTTATATATACAGATTAAATGCCGGAGCTCATACTGCAATAAAGAAAATGATGCTCTTGAAATAAAACTTGATAAATAATTTTCTAAAAATGAACCCGCAGTGCAATTTTGCGGGTTTTTTATTTTATCCGTATTACCAAACAAAGCAATAATCGATGTAACTTTTCATTTTTAATATTGTTTAACCAAAACGACTTCAATATTTTGTTAACATCAAATTATAAATTAATCTATGAAGAAAATTATTCTATTTTTTGTTTTTGTACTTCAGATTTCTGCTCAAAATAAATTATTAATTCCAATGGATTTGAGGCAGTCCGATCATCTAAAAGCATATGGAATCACCTTTAATGCGCTTGAAGAAGGAATTACATCCGACTGGCTTTTGAATTACCGCGGCGGATCTTTCATGTTTGATTATAATGAGAATCTTGCCTTAAAATGTAGATTGAAAGGAGTATCATTCGAAACAATTTCAAGTTCTGAGGCAGCTCAAATTTATGCTTTAGTTCAAAGCGAAGATCAAAACATGGAGGTTGTTCGATTAGAAAAATCTCCTAAAATTGCGGTGTATGTTCCACCCGGATTTCAACCGTGGGATGATGCCGTTACTCTTGCTCTTGAATATGCCGAAGTAAAGTACGATAAAATTTGGATTGAAGAAATTCTACGCGGTGACCTTGAAAAATATGACTGGCTTCATCTTCATCATGAAGATTTTACCGGGCAGTATGGCAAATTTTATGCAAGCTTCCGAGGCGCCCAATGGTATATTGAACAGCAGCTTCTTTATGAAAATGAAGCAAAAAAACTTGGATTTAAAAAAGTTTCCGAAATGGAGAAAGCTGTAGTTCTTACAATTAGAAATTACATTGGCGACGGTGGATTTTTATTTGCAATGTGCAGTGCAACCGATTCATTTGATATTACTCTTGCCGCAATGAATGTTGATATTGCAGACCAGATGTATGACGGTGATGCACCCGATCCGAAGGCGCAGGAAAAATTAGATTTTGAGAATACTTTTGCCTTCGAAAAATTTACTTTGGAAATGAATCCCTATATTTATGAGTACAGCAATATTGATATTCAACCGAACGAGATTGGAAACCAGAACAATGATTATTTTACTCTTTTTGATTTTTCTGCAAAGTATGATCCGGTTCCAACCATGCTGATTCAAAATCATGTAAATGTAGTTAAGGGATTTATGGGGCAGACAACAATGTTCCGTAAGGAATTGATAAAAAACTCGGTATATATTCTTGCACAAAGAGCAGAAACTAATCAAGTAAAATATATTCATGGAAATTTTGGAAGAGGAACTTTCACTTTTTACGGCGGACATGATCCCGAAGATTATCAGCATGCTGTTGGTGATCCTCCGACTGATTTAGCATTGTTTAAAAACTCACCTGGGTATAGATTAATTCTTAATAATATTTTGTTTCCCGCAGCAAAAAAGAAAAAACAAAAGACATAATATCGAATCATTTTTTATTTGGGAGAATCTAATCAATTATGAAATTTGCAAAAATTAAAAATTCCGAAAAAAAGTATGAAATAGGGAAGCTTGTTTGTGTTGGAAGAAATTACGCAGAACATGCCCAAGAATTAGGAAATGAAATTCCGGAATTTCCTCTGGTTTTTATTAAGCCAAGTTCAGCCGTTATTTTTGACGGTGAAGAAATTGTGATTCCAAAATTTTCTAATGAAGTTCATCATGAAGCGGAACTGTTGCTGCTGATAGGAAAAAAAATTAAGAATGCAACAATTGAAGAATCGGAAGAAGCTGTAATTGCATTTGGAGTTGGCTTGGATATGACTGCAAGAGACGTTCAAGATCAATTAAAGAAAAAAGGACATCCTTGGACAATCTCAAAATGTTTTGATACTTCTGCAGTTTTATCGGATTTTGTTTCTAAAGAAAATTATAATCTTATTGGAAATGAAGTTATTACACTAAAGGTAAACGGAGAGATAAAACAGAATTCATCAATAGATAAAATGATTTTTAACTGGAAGGAGATTGTTAAATTTATTTCTCATGAAATGACTTTGGAAGAGGGAGATATAATCTTTACCGGAACTCCAAAGGGGGTTGGAAAGGTTTTAAAGGATGATGTTATAGAAACAGAAATTACAAACATTGGAAAAATTACAAATAAAGTAAAGAAGGAATCTTAATGAAAAAAATATATATCTTTTTGATGATTATTCTGTCAATATTTCTAACCACAGCATGCGCGCAGCAGAATCCCGAATATGTTATGACTGTTGATGAATTGAAAAAAGAAATGGAAGAAAATCCAAATCTTGTTATTCTTGATGTTAGAACAGAAGCCGAACTTGTTGGTCCGCTGGGTAAAATTGACGGAGTAATAAATATTCCTATTCAGCTTTTAGCAAACAGATTAAATGAACTGGAGCCATACAAAGATAAAGACATTGCTGTTATTTGCAGAACCGGAAATCGATCAACTACCGGAACTGAAATTCTAGTTGAGAACGGATATAAAGCAAGAAATGTTTTAGGGGGTATGGTTGCTTATAATAAAGTGAAGCTTCCTTAGTTTCAGCCCGCAATTCTGCGGGCTTTTTAAAAATAAACTATTTACGCAATACAATAACCATCGCATCAGAATCTTCAGAAGTATCAAGTTTTTTACCCGGCATATTATACATGCTTCCATACATCCAATATTTTTCGAATGCACCCGAAAGCTCAATTAAAACTTTCATTTCTTGAGCAAGATACCATCTTACCGGACTAACACTTTCAAAAATTTTTGGTTCTTGTTTTCCTTCTTGAATTTTCATTATTGTTGTTGTATTCCAAATTTGAGTCACCGAATTATACTCATCCGATGGAACACCGAATGTAACTTCAACTTTTATATTTCCTTCCTTAGATTTCCAGGTGTTGGGTTCGTAATCGGGAAAGAAAAACATTGGGTGGGTTGCTTCAATTACATATATGCCGCCATTAACTAAATTCTTTGCAACGGATTTTAAATGAGAAATCATCTGCTCATTTGTTGTCATATGAGAAATACTTTCCATTAATGTTGCAGCTAATACAACTTTTCTATCAAGCTTAAAATCAGACATATCAGCAACAACAGGTTCAATTTTGATATTCTCTTTCTCTGATTCAATTTTTGCATATTCAATCATTTCTTCGGAAAGATCCAGTGCAACAGATCTCCAATTTCTTTTGGCAAATTCTCTTGCATGTTTTGCGGGACCGCAGCCCAGCTCAAGAAATGATTTTTCTTCTCTTTTCTTTTTCTTCAACTTAGAATGTTTTTTAAGCGCCCACTCTAAAAAATCACATTCGGTTTTAAAGTCTCTATCGGAAAAGGCAATATCATATGCCTTAGCATGTTTGTAAAAATCTTTTGCCATGAAATTCCTTTTTATACTTTTTGAAATTAATTATACAAAATAATGGTTTATAAAATGAAGTGAATAATTTTTTCTAAAAGAATCTTGGTGAAGAGTTACAACTTAATCGATATTTAATTTGTGTTGAAAGAAAAGATTATTATTTTCGTTATCAGAGGGAAATTATAATACCACTAAAGCAGAATGGTCTTACCATGAAAATAGTTATAGCGGGCGCTACAGGTCTAATTGGAAAAGCATTAACAAAAAAACTAATTGATAATGGAGAAGATGTAATTATCTTTTCCAGAAATATTGCTAAATCAAAAGAGCTAATTCCAAATGCAAAAGATCATATTGAATGGAGAATTAACGGCTCAACTAATCCACAAGTAATAGATGCCCTTAAAGATGCAGACGCAGTTATTAATCTTGCAGGAGAAAATGTTCTGTCGAGACGATGGACAAAAAAACATAAAGAGAATATTTATAACAGCAGAGTTAAAGGGACAAGAAAACTTACCGAGGCAATATTAAAATCTAATAATCCATTAAAGACTTTTATCTCAGCCTCCGCAGTTGGAATATATGGCTCAAGGGACAGTGAGACTTTTGAAGACTCGGAGACAGGAAATGACTTTTTAGCAAATGTTGTAAAGGATTGGGAATCAGCGTCATCTGGATTGGAAAAATTTAATACAAGAAGAGTTCATTTAAGAATAGGAATAGTTCTTTCAACAGATGAAGGAGCATTAAAAAAACTATTACTGCCATTCAAACTTTTTGTGGGAGGTCCTCTTGGTAATGGTAAGCAATGGTTTCCTTGGATTCATATAAATGATGTAGTAGAATTATTTTTATACTCAATTTATAATAGTGCTCTTGAAGGTCCAATTAATACGGCATCTCCAAACCCATTGCGGATGAAAGAGTTTTGCAAGGTTTTGGGAAAGACGATGAAAAGACCTTCAATTTTTAATGTCCCTTCAGTAGCATTAAAAATTTTATTTGGTGAAGGGGGAGATGTTCTTTTAACGGGAGCAAAAGTCCTTCCCAAAAGGGCTGTTGATTTTGGTTATAAATTCAAATTTGAAAATGCTGAAAAGGCTCTAGAAGAGTTACTGAATAAATAAATTCACATTTATTCAAACCAAGAAACAACTTCAAAACTTTCGGTATGTGGGAAGCTTGGAGGAACAGTCATTAAAAATCTTTCATCATAAGTATGGACAAATTTCAATCCATTTGTAGGAACAAATACTCCGCCGCTGTAACCATATTCTGCTGTTACCCTTGTTGTAGATGCTATTAATCCGCCAAGAATTTTCCACTTACCTAAATAACCTTGAGTAACCAGACCATCAGCCGGACCAATATCACTGTTAAGAGAAAACATTGAAGCATGAGTGTTGATATCTTTTCCTAGTGTATTTGCATTTGCTTCAATTCTAATTTCTTGTTCTGCAACAATACCAAGTATATCGTCGGAGCTGGAAACAATTCTGGGATCATCATTATAAACTAAATCATCTGTCTGTATAACTTTACCGTAACCGTTCTTTCCCTTTCTGGTGGCGACAATAGTAACCTTACCGTTTACGGTTCCTTTCGTATAAATATTTCCTCGCTCAACATAAATTAATCCATTTGGCGCAAGTGTTGATAATGGCGTGGTTTGTGGAGTTGTCCAGCTGCCGTCATTGTTAAGCATAAAACTGTGTGTTACTGTTCCATCAGCGTTAAAGTATAATCTAACATCTATTGGTTTTTGATTAGCTGCTCCGGTTGTATCTCTAAAAACATAACCATTAGTTTGAGCGGTAGAGCGCATTCCCGTTGTATCAAATTGAAGAGGAATATCAACACCGGATTCATAACCTCCGTAAAATTTGGGATCTTTAGGAGCCCCCATTAATTTTAATCCATTCTTAGTAGTTACCTTTCCCCAGAATACCGGGGTACCGTAAGTTGTAAGTTTTGAATTAGCGTGAAATGGTCCATTAAAGGTATCACCGGTTGCCGGAGCTGCAGAAACGGTTTTATAAAAATTACCAAACTTAGAAAAATGAGAGGGACGAAGTTTAACCGTTACAACTTTTGTAACTCCTTGGAATGTTCCTTCTGAAATAATTATTACTTCATTCGGATTAATTGGATCACCGCAGCTTCCTAAATAATCGCCATGAGCTAAATGAGCAGGAACTGCTGATGAACTAACAGTAATTGTATGTTGTGCATCCGGATTTCCAGGAGGTATATGACAGATGGTAACTTTTGTTCCGGTTGCTTCCGGGTTACTTATATAAACATTAATAATTCCACCGGCAAAACTTAAATCGGAGTATCCGCTTCCCCAGGTTTTATCCATAAAAACTTGACTTGCAGCCATATTGGCTCCGCTTACTGCAATATTATGAGCCATAGATTCAACATAATAGTCGGTAATATTATCAACTGCATTAACTGATAGGTTGTTGAAATTATGACCAACAACCAAGAAGATTAAACTGAATCCAAGAACCAATAATAGAGAGGCTTTACCACCCATTACTCAAACCATGAAACTATTTCAAATTTACCTGTACCCGGAAATACCGGAGGAATATTCAACATAAATCTTTCATCAAAAATTACATGTTTTTTATAACCATTTTTTATATTGCCGCTGCCATCAAGAGTTGCAACAAGTTCTTCTTTTGCTGCAACCATTCCACCTCTAACATAAATGGTTCCGCTTGGAGGAATAGTTTTGTCTTCTATTGTAAAGCCGCCCTGTGCACAGAAAATAGAGGCATCTATTCTAACATCTTTTTGAAAAACGTTTTTGTCAGTTTCAGCAACAACAACATTATTGGTTGCTAAAAGTCCAAGCATATCTTGGCAGCTTTCATTTTTTACATACTTATTTAATGCTGCATCATAAACCATTGGTGCATTGCGGTATGTAAGGTTATCAACTAAATATAAATTACCATGACCAACGCCTGAAGCTTCACCTACGGCAACAGTTACTTTTCCGTTTAATGTTCCGGAAGCATAAATATTTCCTCTTGCAACGTAAACAACCCCATTTGGTGCGAATGTGCTTAACGGCTCTGTTATAGGAGCCGAATAAGTGCTGCTGTCAGATCCGGTTCCTGTTCTATGTGTTATTGTTCCATCGGCATTAAAAGTAAGCCAAACATCGGTACCATCAAAGTAGGATGAACCCCCTTTGTTTACTACTCCATCTACGGCCATACTTTTTTCTTGAGTGAACTGATAATTAACCGGAAGAGGGACATCAATACCCGACTCATACCCGCCATAGAATTTTGGATCACCGTCGGCAATATTCAAACCTTTTAGACTGGTCACTTTTCCCCAAAAAACCGGATCACCATCAATATTTAATTTTGATTGAGTATGGAAAGGACCCCATACTGTATCGCCTGTAATAAAATCTTTGGAGCTCATATTGCCGGCATACCAAGCAAACTTAGCATAACTGCTTGGTTGAAGTTTTACAATTACTTCATGCTCAATTCCTTCGAATGTACCGCTTGATGTAACTATTTTAAATGCGCTATCGGAAACAACAGACACATTAATTTCTCCTCCGTCAAATGTTAATCCGGAGATTCCGTCATCCCAGTCCTTATCTTGAAAAATACTTTGAAGAGCTATATTAGCACCACTTACAGCAATATTGTGTGCTTTACCGTTTGCAAAATAATCAATATTATTTTCAACCGATCTTGTTGAAAGATTCCAGAAGTTTGTCCCGGCAACTATAAAAATTAAACTGAATCCGAGAACTAATAATATTGATGCTTTTCCGCCCATTATCTATTCTTTAAATTTCTTGCAGCTAATCTAATTTGACGCCAAAAGGCACTTGAATATTGTTCATCATAAGCTGCGGGATTTTCGACTGTTATATTAATCTGCATTGTATAAATTTCGCTTGGAACTGTTATTGGAAAGGAAATTTGATTTCCGAGAGCATTATAATAAATCATTTGAAATTGTGTTACGCCCAAGTTTGTTCCAACAGGAGTTTCGTTATTTATCACTCTGTATAGCATTCTATCTCGTGGATTTGGAGTACCGCTTAACTCACTAATGTTGCCGGTATAATATTTCATTGTATCAATTACGCCGTCGGAATCAACATCAGTTAAAAATGAAATACTGTTTGAATCTGCCGCAATTATTGATTCAGTTGGATCGGGAATCTTTTCCCAGTCTTTACAGAATCCTATTTTTCTAAAATCATGTTCGAGAAGTCTAACAACTTCAACAAGGTTTTGCTGTACCATTAATTCTCCACCGTAAACATATGTATTCTGAACTGAGGCATCATTTAGCCGCAGAAGAATCATCAAAAGCATTCCGCCGATAATTGTTGAACCTAATATGTCTATTAAAGTACTAAAACCCATTTTTGATAAACCTTATCTAAAATAAAAATAACTATAGATGGTTGACATTTCTACGGTATCCTGCATTGACTCGCTTGTAACCTGAACTGTAATTTTTTTATGCCATGTTTTTGAACCGGATGCAGTTTCAGGATTTGCGGGATTAATATAATTAACTTTGCAGGCTATCTTAAAAACTGCAGAAGGAAGAGTTGAATCAATTTTGGTAAAATTATTAAAATCATCAAAATCATTAAAGTCTGGATAAACTTCTCCCGATTCAGGACCAAGTGAACTTAAAGCTGAAGTTAAAGTAACGGTGTTTGAATCTGTGAAATGATCAAAAGCTTTTCCGTTTGCTTCTTCAATCATAGAAGTTGCAAGAGATACTGCAAGAACACCAAACTTACTCTCCATCATAACGGTATTTGTGCTTAAAACTCCGTTATTAACCCTTAAAACAACTAAAGAAAGGAGCATAAGAGCAGCTATTGTAATTAGCATTTGTCCGGTATTCATTGAACTTACTTCTAATTTTATTATAAAATATATAAATCACTCAACTAAGTCCATTCAAATTTCGTGCTATAGAAAAGAGAGTGATTTATAACATAATCGAATAATTTTAGAGAATTCTTAATAGCTAAATACAAAGTTACCAGTAAAAATTACTTAAAATCCCTTTTTTAAAGCAAAATCGAGATCAGACTTTATCATAATTTCAATCAATTGATTTAGCTCGGTTTTAGGTTCCCACCCAAGCTTTTCTTTTGCTTTTTTCGGATCACCAATTAGAAGTTCAACTTCAGTCGGTCTGTAATAACCTGGTGAAACCTCAACAATTACATCCCCTTCTTTTAGATTAATATTTTTGCTGGAAAAATTATTAGCATAATTTGAAGATTTAAGAAGAGAATCAAATTTTTCAATATCAACTGATTTAATAATTCCGTTTTCGTTTTCTTCTTCACCGTGCCATTCAATATTAACACCCAGATTCATAAAACTTTCAGCTACAAAATCTCTAACGGTATTTGTTTTGCCGGTAGCTAAAACAAAATCTTCCGGAGTATCATGCTGTAAAATTCTCCACATTCCTTCACAGTATTCCGGTGCATATCCCCAGTCTCTTTTTGCATTTAGATTTCCAAGAGTTAACTTGTCCTGCATTCCCAAAACAATTCTGGTTGCTGCTCTTGTAATTTTTCTGGTTACAAAAGTTTCTCCTCTTCTTGGTGATTCATGATTAAACAGTATTCCGTTACATGCAAAAATATTATATGCTTCTCTATAATTTACAATAATCCAATAAGCATAAAGCTTCGCAACTCCATACGGAGAGCGGGGATAAAAAGGAGTAGTTTCTGTTTGAGGAACCTCCTGAACTTTCCCGTAAAGTTCTGATGTTGAAGCTTGGTAGAATTTTGTCTGCTTGCCAAGACCGGTTTCTCTAATGGCATCTAAAAATCTTAATGTACCAAGGGCATCAACTTGTGCTGTGTAATCCGGTACTTCAAAAGAGACTTTTACATGAGATTGTGCGGCAAGATTATAAATTTCATCCGGTTCAATTTTTTCCAGCAGTCTGTTTAAGTTGCTTGTATCAACAACATCACCATGATGAAGAAATAAAGATTTACCTTGAATATCGGGATTTCTATAAAGATGATCAATTCTCTGTGTATTGAATGAACTGCTTCTTCTAATTATACCATGAACTTCGTAACCTTTTTCCAAAAGAATTTCGGTTAGATAACTTCCATCTTGCCCGGTAATACCGGTTATTAGTACTTTCTTTTTTGACATGTGCAATTCCAAATTAAAAATGAAAAATTAAAAAACAATTTTAAAAATTTAATGTAAGACATAATTATTGAATACTTTTTGATACCCTAGAACTTATAGATCCAAGAATTTTTTTTAATTCCTCGGATTCAGAAATTAATAAATCCAACTCTTCAGAGTGAGATGAGACAGCCTTTATAATTTTTAACCAATAATTAGATTCTCGCATTTCCTTTAATGAAATTTTTATTTTATTTCTAAAATCCAATTTTGAGGATGCAGCTTGTGCTTCTTCATAATTTGCCCCACTTGATGTTGCGGATTTTGTTAATTGGTATTTTATTACATCGTATTCTTTTCCATCTGATAAAGTGCGAGTTAATAATATTACCTTAACAGAAAAATTAAATAGTCTTTGACCTAATCCCTTATCCATTAAAATTACCAAGTCCTTTTAGATTTAATAATAAACCAAGCATTCAAGTACTTTTTAATTTTTAATTTGTCATTTGTAATTTTCCAAAAACCATTCGTATGTTTTCTTTATTCCCTCTTCAAGATTTGTTTTATGCTTCCAGCCCAGATTGTTTATTCTACTTACATCCATCAATTTTCTTGGAGTGCCGTCGGGTTTTGTTGAATCATAAATTATGCTTCCTTCAAATCCAACTATTTTTTTGATTGTATCTGCTAATTCGCTAATTGTAAGATCTTCTCCGGTTCCAACATTCAATTGAGAAATTTCGAGATCATATAATGATTTTGCCTCAATGTTCTCTAAAGTGAATTTTACTGCTTCCGCTAAATCATCAACAAATAAAAATTCTCTCTTTGGAGAGCCTGTTCCCCAAATTGTAACGGATTCGGAATCGGAAGTTTTAGCTTCATGAAATTTTCTAATTAATGCCGGGAGAACGTGAGATGTCTGCAGATTAAAATTATCATTAAATCCATATAGATTAGTAGGCATTAACGATAGAAAATTTGAGCCATATTGTTTATAATAACTTTCGCAGAGTTTTATTCCAGCAATTTTTGCAATTGCGTATGGCTCGTTCGTGTATTCTAAATAATCACTTAAAAGATATTCCTCTTTAAGCGGCTGAGGAGCCAGCTTTGGATAAATGCATGAGCTTCCTAAAAAGATTACTTTCTTAGCATTATTCAAATGAGAAGCATGAATAAGATTAGCTTCAATCATTAAATTATCATAAAGGAATTCGGCTCGATATGTATTGTTTGCTAAAATACCGCCAACTTTAGCCGCGGCAATTATTACAACTTCCGGCTTCTCATTTTCAAAAAAACTATTAACTTCAGATTGGTTTCTTAAATCCAGTTCTTCTAAAGATTTTGTAACAATATTGTTATAACCGGACTTAGTTAACTCTCTAAAAATAGCAGAACCAACCATTCCATTATGTCCCGCTAAATAAATTTTCTTCGAATTCCAGTTCACAATTCTTCTCTTTTATTTAACACTTAATATAAAAAATCGGTTTATAATTTATTTTACTTCTTTCCAACAAAATTTATAACTGATGCTTCTCCATCGTGCAGTTTTCCTTCTTTCAATCTAATTACTTCCTTTGCTAAAACTATAAAATCCATATCTTGAAAATCGGTTACAATTTCTTCTAATGAGTAAAGCAAAGAAATATCTTTTGGTCCACCGCTGTTATATTTTAACTGATCATGATCGTAAGCTTGAAGAATAAGAACTCCGCCGGGTTTTAAAGCTTTGTAAATATTTGAATGATAGATTTTCTTTTCATCTTCATCTAAGTGAACAAAAATAGAAACGATACAATCATAAAAATCTTCACCAAACTCATTTTTTGACATATCAAGAATCTGATGATTAACAATCACATTTTCATTTTCAGCATTTCTTTTATTTTTGTTTATAGCCTCTTCACTGTAATCAATAGCATAAGTTTTCCATCCGAGTTTAGCCGCGTAAATACTGTTTCTTCCATCGCCATCACCCGGGAATAGAATTTCCCCTTTTTCTAACTTTTCTATTTGTTCTTTAAAGAACGCGTTTGGTTCTTTCCCATAAACATAGTCTTGTTCTTTGTATCGCTGATTCCATAAGTCTTTCATATACATCAATCCTTTTTGATAAAGTGTAAATTGTAGAAATGAAAATCGGGATTAGGTAGATCAATCTTGAATCCGCTTATCTTCCCTTCTTTGTTAGTTTCAAAAGTAATCATTCCTTCCGGTAAAAAAGGATCTGCAAACTTGAACGAGAATGTATCAAAGTGCCAGTGATTCAATTCTGCATTAAACAATTCTTTTGCCGGAAGAAGAGTTAAATGGAGCTTATCATTTTCAATTTTTATTTCTGCATCACCGTACATTTTATCTGTATAAATTCCCGTAAAACTTTCTATAGTTTGTGACGGTGAAGTTTCTTTTGCTCTATTTTCTTCAAGCTCTTTTTTTCTTTTTGACTCCCTTTCTTCTTTCCCTTTAAAGTAATTTAATGATCGTTCAAAATAATCTTCATCTTTAAGATTTCCGGCAAAGAGATCAAAAAGATGATTCATTAAAGGGGGAATCATATATGCTTCATCATTTGTTAAAACTATTATAGAAAGATTATCTTCCGGTACTATTGCAAATCTACTTATATAACCAATCAATCCGCCAGAATGATGAATAATTTTTCTTCCGTTTCTATCCTCTAAAAACCAGCCCATTGCAGTGTTGAGAAAATGTCTTTCATTAATTTTTGATAAATTGCCCACATTAATTGCTTGATAAGAAGATAGTATTCTATCAACAGTTTTTTCTGTTAAGATTACTTTTCCTTTGTATTTGCCTTTGTTTAACCACATCATTCCCCACTTAAGCATATCGGATGATGTTGAATTTATAGAGGCTGCAGCACCAATATTATCGTAGTTTAGAAAATCTAATTTTTCTCTTCCCAAATGAGGATATGCAACATTTGAATTTTCTGTGAATTGTTTTGTAGAAGTATTTGTGCTTGTCATTTCCAAAGGAATAAAAATTCTTTCGGTTACAAAATCATCCCAAGATTTTCCGGTAACCTCTTCAATTACTTCTCCTGCTGCAAGAAACATAATGTTCGAATAACCATATTCACTTCTAAAGCTTTTTTTGAGAGGCATCTCTTTAAATCTTTTTAGAATTTCCTCTCTTGAATAATCTGTTCCGTACCACAGTAAATCACCGTCAAACGTGGAGAAGCCGGCTCTGTGAGTAAGTAAATCAACAACTCTTAATTCTCTTGTTACATAAGGATCGGAAAGCTGAAACCATGGAATGTAATCAATTACTCTGTCATTCCAATCAAGCTTTCCCTGATCAACTAAAATTCCTATTGATGCAGCAGTAAAAGCTTTTGAAAGAGATGCAATTCCGAAAAGAGTTTCAGTATCAACCAATTCATCTGTGTTCCACTCTTTATAACCGTAACCTTTATTAAAGATTATGGTGCTGTCTTTAAGAATTCCAATTGAAAGACCGGACAGCTCAAAATCATTGTAAATTTTGTTTATGAGAGAATCTAGCTTGTCTGCATTAAATTTTGGTTGAGCATTTAGCGAGCTCAAAAGCAAAGCAAGTAAAACTAATGATTTGAATAATCTCATTATTATTCCTTCTTATTTGTCTTAAAAATTATTTACTTCCGAATAAAAGGCGAAAATCTTTTTTCATTCCCTTAAACCAATATTCTTGTGGAATAACTTTCCAGTTTCCCGAGGCTTCCGGAGTAACATCTCCTTTCTCTTCAATCCATTTCATCATGTAATATCTTAAGTCGCGCTCTGTTGAATTAATAATTCTGTTGCTTAATTCATTTTTATTAATCTTAGCCCCATTTGTTAAGTGATTTCCTCCGCCGTTTCCTCTATAAGAATTTAATGCAACTTTATACTTCTTCTTAAAATTAAATTCATTGCCATCAGCAAATGATTTTATACTAATTCTTTCACCGATAGGTTTAGTTACATCTACTTCGTAAATCAATCCTCCTGCAGAATCAAAATTGTAAAATCTTTCTTTAAGCTGAGGAGAATTTGTTCTGTTAGAAAATATTAGATTTCCTTTTTCATCTTTTTCAAAAAGTAAAAGATGATCATTCTCATCTTTCATTTGATTGAACCAGATGCCGTATGAATATTCCAGATAGTCTTTAATTTCCTTTCCAGACAATTCCATTGTGTATAACAGATTTTCATATCGGTACAGTTTAAACATATCTTTAACAAAAATATCTCCTTCATTTATAGTAGTATTGAATGAAAGAGGTGCGGTAAAAGAAACATCAGCATTTGTAAGTTCAAGCTGAATTTTATGAATCAAATCGACGAACGCAGAGTTGCCAAAGATAGATTCTTGAGAAGAAATTTCTTTTGTGAATGAGCCAATCTTTCTTGAAACAAATTCTTTTGTTTTATTAAAATCATTCTGAAAGATTTTCAAAAATTCTTTATCCGGTTCTTCATCAGATAAATCATATAAATAACCATTAATCGATTTTACAACTTTGTCGGTTTCCATTTTTAATGTTACATCGGCAACTGCAATATTTCTTGCTGATGAAGATGGACCAAGAATTTGAACATTATTTCCGTAGTTATTTGTAATCACAGTATCCCAGCCTTGGTGATCATGTCCGACAAATATCAAATCAAATCCGTTTACTTTTTTAGCTACAAGCTGAGAAGCATTTTCGTTTTTGTAGGTATGCTCATTTTGATTTCCATAAGTAAAATCAAAGCCGGAATGAAACAGACCAATTACAAAATCTGGTTTTTCTTTTTTGTTTACTTCAATAATCCATTTTTGAGCTGATTCAATCATGTCATCAAAGTACATTCCTTCCCAAAGATTTTCGGGAAGCCAATTCGGAACGTGCGGTGTAATTAATCCAATTACTGCAATCTTAAACCCGTTTATTTCGATTAGCTTGTAAGGTTCAAAATAAGGCTGTTTGTTTTTAGTTTTTACAGCATTTGCTGCAAGCCAAGGAAAATTTATTTCACTTCGGAATTTATCATATACTGCATGCCCTGCTTCAATATCATGATTTCCAACAGAAGCGGCATCATATTCCAAAAAGTTCATAACTCTTGCATAAGCATGAACAGTTGAAGTATCAATAAAATCGTAATAATAAACAAAGGGAGTTCCCTGCAGAAAATCTCCGTTATCAAAAAGAAACTCGGTGTAAGAAGTATCTTCTCTTTCCCTTTTTAAATAAGATGATAAATGGGCAAGGGAATAGTCGGTTTCGCGCTCATTTAAAAAATCATAAGGAAATGCCATTCCGTGCACATCGCTGGTTTCTATAAATTTTAGATTTACCGTCTGCCCAAATATTGATGCACATAAAACCAGCACCCAAATTAGTTGTTTAATTATTTTCATTAATTCCTCTATTATAAAATTTGTTCAAGCACATTTTTGTAGATTTTGTGCTCCCCTTCATAAACTATTAAATTGTATTTTATTTTCCTCTCCGAAAGTAAAGTCTTAATTTCATTTACGTTTTCTTCAGAAATAAATTCATCTTTTGTACCGATACAAATATTAATATCAGATTTTTCGGAAAGAGCTTTTACTTTGTCAAAATCAGCATCTTTGGGAATTGCTCCTCCCCACAATATAATTTTATTTGGTGAAAAATTTGTATTAATAAGCCACCTAATAGCTGCGGCGGATCCTTGTGAAAATCCTAAAACAAACTTTTGTGCTGCACCAAACCAATTTTCATTTTTGTATAATTGTACAATATTATTCAGATAAGTTGTTTGATTTTCAATTTCATCTTCTCGTTCCAATTTTGTCATCCAAGAAGCACCAACATTTCCCGAAAAGCCGTTTAAGTAAAAACGATTTAATGCCTCGGGGACAATAACTATAAAATTATTCTCATCAAGAAAATTGAAATTACGTATAAAATATTCTGCAAGCTGACCGTAACCATGTAAAGCAATTATAACAGATTTAATATTATCCGAATCTAGATTTCCTTTTACAGCAATTTTGGCGGTTTTCTCAGTTTTTATTTTATGTAAAATCACTTTTAAATTCTCAAAAATTTAATTCGATAATAACTATGTGATTAAGAATTATTAGATAATTGACATGAAGCATAATTCAGACAAAGATTCTTATTCCTAATAATTCTAAACGCTGATTTCTTAAAATACTTTATCATATAAAGCATTTTAAGAAAATTTTGAAATGATAAACAGATTAAATTATCGGCATTACTTTTGATGCTTAATATAAACATCATATTTTGGGAGAGAGAAAAAATGTGGTTTTTCATTTTATTTTTATCGATAGTATTTATTCTTTTTGCAATTATGGTTGCACAAGCTCCTGTCGGTTACGAAGATGAAGACGGATTTCATTACGGTTCTAAATTAGATCAAGAAGAAATCAATTAGATAGATATAATTCTGCAAGTTCTCGTGCAAGAACCAATGTATCTCCTTCGTCTCTATTTGAAAGAAAAATAATAACTAGACGTTCGCTTGGAATTCTATAGATAATATTTCTGAATCCGGTTGAACTGCCGGTATGATATACAACCTCATAATCATCAAGTTTCTCAAGCCTCCAGCCGTATCCGTAATCAAATGTTTCACCTGAAGTAGTTGTTTTTCTTAATTGAGATTCATCAATTAGTTTTTTAGGAAGAAGCTTTTCAGTGTACAGACTTGATTCCCATTTAAGCATATCGTAAACATTAGAATATATTCCGCCGTCTCCCAAAACAGCACTTGTTAAATTTTGATCAGCAAAAACCGCTTCGTTGTTTTCGAGTTTATAACCGAATGCTCTGTTTTTTACTAAGTTTTCTCCTTTAACAAATGCTACTGAAGTTTCCATTTTAAGCGGATCAAATATTCTTTCTTTTAGGAAAACATGGTAAGATTTACCTGTAATTTTTTCAATAATCATTGTAAGCACGGCATAACCACTGTTGCTGTATTGATGTTTTTCACCGGGAGAAAAATAGGTGCTGTCAATCTGCATCATCATATTTAACACATCTTTATCATGTAGCTTATCTTTTTGATTTTCCGGAATTAATGATTCATAATCAACTATTCCGGAAGTATGTTCAAGAAGATTTTGTACAGTAATGTTCTTTCCATAAAAAGGAAATTTCGGAAATATTTCGGTCAAAGTAGTTTCAAAGGAAAGCTTTCCTTCATTAATCAGCATTAAAATTGAAAAAGCCGTGAATTGTTTTGTAACTGAAGCTAATCTGAAATTTGTTTCATTTGTTATTTTAGATTTTACTTCAATGCTTGCCATTCCACTTGATTTAGCAAGAAGAATTTCACCATCTTTTGCAATTAACAAACTGTAACCGGGTTGATTTGGATTTTGATAATCTTCTAAAAATTTATTCACTTTTTTATCCATATTAGTTGAACAAGAAAAAAGAGCAAATACTGACAAAGAGAAAATCAGTTTCTTAATCATATTTTAACTCAAATTATTTGTAAAAAGTCCGATAATATTACTAACTAAAGTTAAGAATTATGAAGAAGATTATTTTAATATTATTTGCAGCTATTTCTTTAATTGGGCAAACTACAAATGATCTGCGTCCAAATGCCATTTATAAAAATTTCAAACCGTTTGAAACACCAAGAACTACAGGCAGACCGGGGACAGTCTTCAGAATAGATACAAATTATGTTAAGTATTATGTTGAAGATGTAAGAGCAATTAAATCGTTTGAAAGCAATGAGGGAAATGTTAAAGGAAGAATGTATTTTAAGAAGAGCGAACTCCTATCTTTGCTTAATCTAGATTTTTCAACAGATGAATTAATACCAGTTGAAGTAGAATTAAAAAATGTTGTTAGAGAATATAACGAACAGACAACATTAGACAGAGTTTTTTGGGATGATGATAAAGCTGAAGAAGTTATTCAGGATAAGTTCAGCAGATATTTTGTAATTCGTGAAGCGGTACTTTGTGAAGAAGCAGTTTTTAAATTCAGCAATGCTTCTCTTCAAGAGCTCATCACTGGAAAATATCAGCTAAGTGAAGTTAAATTAAAAGGGGATCAAGTTGATGAATTTCCTTTTTATATAACCGTTAAGTTTGATGAACCCAAAAGACTGTTTTACTTAGAACAGGAATTCTGGCTCGATCCATATGAAGCTAAACCAAATTTTGATGATTAATTAAACTTAGTTTTCTTCTTTAATTATTCTTCCCCATTTTGGGTTTAATAAAATCTGGTTTGATTTTATTTCTTCATCATTTAATAAATCATAATAAGATTTTTCTTCTGCCAGATTTAATTTAACTGTTTGAGCCAAATTGCTGTTGTTCAAGAGAATAATAATTCTATCATCTTGATAGCTTCTTTCAAATCCGAAAACTTCTTTTTGATTATCTGTGAGAATTGTTTTGCATTCACCAATATTAAGAGCTTTATGTGATTTTCTAATATCAATTAATTTTTTATAATGATTAAATAGATCATCATTAATTCTTACATTATATGATTTATCTCTTGGTGACTGATCCGGATTTAACTTTTCATTTTTATAATTGATATCACTCCAAAGCATCGGTTTTCTACAGCATGGATCATTAGCTCCCCACATTCCAACTTCATCTCCGTAATATATCATTGGAGCCCCAACGTAAGTCATCTGCATAATAATCATCAATTTCATTATTTGAACATCGGTTTCATTAGGAGCTCTTGTTTCAAATTCAGCATTATCCCCTTTAGATATTCCGAAATAATTTCCCCAATCTCTAAACTTGTGAATATCTTTATTAATAATTTGTGAAAGCAGCCGTGCGGTATCATGTGAATCAAATAAATTCTGCATTACGTAAGCCACATCTTTATTGTAAGCGTTTCTTAGAGTTGTTAATTTTTTGTCAAATTCAGAAGGAGAAATTCCGTTTTTATCATCAATAAAAAATTCTGAGCAGGCGAAAGCAAAATTGTAATTCATTACAGCATCAAACTCATCTCCTTTTAAGTAAGCTTTGTTCGCATTAACGGAATCAATAATCTCAGCAGTTATATATGAATTTGGATTAATGGCTTTTACCTGCATTCTCCAATCTTTCCAAAAATTATGTTTTACCATAAAAGCAACATCTAAGCGCCAGCCGTCAATGCCGTCTTCCGTATTTCCATCATTGTTCGGATCCATCCAACGTTTGGTAATATCAAAAATATATTTTTTCGGTTCTTCGGTAATTCCGTTTTCATCCTGCATTAATTCGGGAAGCTCTTTTACACCGTACCATCCTTCATAACTGAATTTGGTTTTTAAAGAATCATCATCCCAGCTTTTTATTTTGAACCAATTTTTATATCGTGATTTTTTTTGATTTTTAACTACATCCTTAAAAGCCCAAGAGTTAATTCCCATATGATTGAAAACACCATCAATAATAATTTTCATATCCCTTTTGTGAACTTCCTTTACAAGCTTTAAAAAGAGTTTATCTGCTTCAGTCCAAATCCATGTTGAAGGATCGTGGGGAATTTCAGTCTTAATTTTTTCTCTATCTCCTTTAGGATCGGGACCAAAATTGGGATCAACATGATGATAAGTTGCTCCATCATATTTATGCATTGAAGGAGCTTCAAAAATTGGATTTAGATAAATCGCATTAATTCCAAGTTCTGATAGATAATCCAGTTTATCAATAATTCCCTGTAAATCTCCGCCGTATCTTCTTCTTTGAATATTGAACCAAATATCTTTACCATTTAGTTTTTCATAGGATTGAAGCTTATACCAATCTGAATTCCATTGATGAATTTCCCAAGGCGATTCAGCATCCTGAGGCCAGGCGCCTTTTATATTTTCTACTTTAGGATCATTAGCAGTATCTCCATTTCTAAATCTTTCCGGAAATATTTGATACCATAAAGCACTCTTTGCCCATTCGGGAACAAATGATTTTTCGTTCATTGTTTTATCCATTGACTGAGATAAACTAAGTGTAAATAAAATCGATAATAGCATAAGGAATTTCATGTGATTATTCTTTTACTTTATTCATATTTAAGTTAAAGAATAATTGCAATTTTGCAAATTAGCTAATGTGGTTTGGAAAATGATTTTTGATAAAATAATAATTAATGATATTGCGATTGTTAAAGTAAACACCGCCAGAGCTACAATTGAAAAGGTACCTGAGTTTAAGTTGGTAATTCAAGAAGTACTTGATGAAAATTATACAAAAGTTATAATTGATTTATCTGTATGCGAATATATTGATTCTACATTTTTAGGAAGTTTAGTCTTTACTCAAAAGAAATTAAAAGCAGCCGGACAAGAAATCAGATTAATAACAGTAAAAGATTCTTTATCAACCATATTTGTAATAACCAGTATGGAAAAAGTATTCAAAAAGTACATCAGCATTGAACAAGCAATGGAAAGCTTTTTATAATAATTTATCTGGTTACCACCTTGTATACTTGATCGCGGGGTCTAACTTTGCTGCTGCATTTAAATGTTATTTCATCCCCTTTAACTGCTTCTAAAATTTCATTTTCATCTTTCATTAACGATTTTAACTCCAGTTCAATTAATCCGGATGAATTTCCCATAATATAAATTTTATCACCAAGTGCTAAGTTTTCGGCTTCAAGTTTTACATGTACAATCTGGTTTTTGCTGTAATAATTAATAACCTTTCCGGCATAAACTTTTTTGGTTGTTGCAACGCTACCATATTCTTCCGCAAAATCATCGGCACCGGGTTCATCAAAATAAAACCCATGTGAAAAGCCTCTGTTGTAAACTTCACCAAGTTCTTCTATCATTTTTATTTTTACTTCTTTAGTCAGATTTCCTTCAAAGTACAAATCAATTGCTTTTCTGTATGTTGAAATTACTTTTGCGGCATATTCCGGACTTCTTTTTCTTCCCTCAATTTTAAATGAATCAATTCCAGATTCAATTAGTTGATCGATAAATTCAAGAGTATTTAAATCTTTGGGAGACATAATATAATCCGAACCAAGAATTAATTTGCTGCCGCTGTCGGTATCAATTACCTCGTATTCTCTTCTGCAGGGCTGAATGCATTCTCCTCTGTTTGCACTTTTGTTAAAGAGCTCATGACTCATAAAGCATCTTCCGCTAACTGCAACACACATTGCACCGTGAATAAATGTCTCAATTTCTATATCGACTTTCTGCTTAATTTCCTTTATCTGTTCTAAAGAAAGTTCTCTTGCAAGAACAATTCTATCTGCTCCTAAATCTTTATAAAATTTTGCCGCACCGCTGTTTGAAATTGAGGCCTGCGTACTAATACAAAAAGGGATTTCATATTTTTTGCATGCATTTATAACCGCCATATCCCATCCGATTACATATTTTACACCACTTTCTTTTGCTGTTTTAATAAGCAAATCCAATTCATCCAGTTCATTTTCATATACAATTGTGTTTACCGTTAAGTGAACATCAACATTATGAGTGGCGCAGAATGAGACTATTTCTGATAATTCATCAACTTTAAAATTTTTTGATTTTGCACGCATATTAAGATTTTCAACACCAAGATATACCGCATTTGCACCATTATTTACCGCGGTTGTCAGCATTGTCCAGTTTCCTGCCGGAGCCAAAAGTTCAGGTCTATTTATCTCTTTTTTCATAAAAATATTTTATTCTCATTTTTATACAAACTATTTTGTTATATTTTGATACAATCTATTTCGGTTAAGATTAAATTATATATGACAAAAATTAACGACAATATAAGCAGGTTAATTTTATCAATTTCTAAAGCAGATTTCCTTTTTCTTATTGAAGAGGACAAGGGAAACGTTTCTGTGCTTCATGCATTCGGAAACTTGGAAATTCATCAGCAAGATATAGAAAAGCTTACTTTAGAAGTAATTAAAGATCATACAAATTTAACATCTTCGGAAATATTTAACGAGTTCAAAAATAATTATTCTTTAAATGATATTTATGTAAGCAGAATTAATTATTTAGATTCTTTATACTCTCTGGTTGTTCTTAACAAAAATAAATTCGGAAATTCCGATGAAACTTTGGCGCAATTTGAGCTTATTAACAAAATATTAGTAGATAACATCTTATCAAATAAAGAAATAGATTTATTTACAGACGTATTTGAAAATGTTGACGCAGTAATTTATACTATCAACAGAACCACAAAAAAATTCCTTTTTATGAAAGGATCGCTGAAAAATTTATATGGATTTATTCCTGAAGATATAATTACAAATCCGTTTCTATCAAGAAAAATTATTGCTGAAGAAAATCTAAAAGAGTTTTTGAATTTTAACCGGAAAGCATTAAACGGACAGAAATCAGTATTAGAATATAAAATAAATGATAAGCTGGGAAACATAAGGTATGTAAGGCACACGGCAATTCCGGTAAATCTTGAAGGAAATAAAAAGTATATAATCGGAATTGTAATTGATATTACGGACGAAAAAAGAATTCAAAGACTGCTGGAATCATCAGAAGCAAAATTTCGCCAGCTTGTTGAAACTGCCGATGATTTAATATTTTCCTTAAATAAGAACGGATATTTCCAATCAATAAACAAAAGCGGTTCTAATGCTCTTGGTTATTCTTCCGATGAAATAATAAACAAACATTTTCTCGAATTTATTGATGATGATTCAAAGGCAGATATTGCAGTTGTTTTTCAGGATATGCTTACAAATGCAAACGTAACAACATTTGAAACAACGTTTTTGGAAAGATTCGGCTCTAAGCTTGTTTTCGAAATTCAAGCTAGTCCTTTATACGAAGAAGGAAAAATAAACGGACTTATTGGAATTGGTAGAGATATAACTCAAAGAAGACAAGATGAGCTAAAACTAAAAGAACTAAATACAAAACTTATTGAAGCAAACAGAATAATTTCTATCGAACGGGATAGAGCAAAACAGCAGATAACAGTTTTAGAAGAATTAAATAAACTTAAGAATGAATTTATATCAAATGTATCTCATGAACTTAGAACACCGCTTGCTTCAATAGTTGGTTTTGCAGAAACAATAGTTAGCGATGCCGAACTCCCCCAAGAAACTATTCACGAATTTAGTAATATTATTCTTACTGAAGGAAAAAGACTTGCTAGATTAGTAAATGATATTTTAGATTTTTCAAAATTAGAATCCGGTACGGAAACATTAAACCGGATTAATTTTAATCTTGCCGCCACATTAAAGGAACTCTCAGAAACATTTAAGGAAAGTGCTGAAAGTAAAGGTATTTCACTTAATATAGAAATTCCGGAAGCACAAATTGAAATTTTTGCAGATAAAGAAAGAATACAAAAAGCATTTTCAAACATTATTTCAAATGGAATAAAGTTTACGGACAAAGGAGGAAGAGTAAGTATTCTTGTTCAAGATTTCTTAAAAGAAGTAGAAGTAATTATAAGTGATACCGGAATTGGAATACCAAATGAAAAGATTCCCGAACTATTTCAAAAATTCAGCAAGGTAAACAGACCCGGTTCGCAAATTCCCGGAGCTGGATTTGGTTTGGTAACGGTTAAGCAAATTATAGATTTACACAAAGGACTAATACAAGTTAAAAGTGAAATTAATAAAGGAACATCTTTTATTGTTAGGCTGCCGAAGAAAAATTAAGAGGTTGATTTGGAAAAATTAATATTTATTGTAGATGACGAACCCTCGATATTGAAACTGCTGGCTCATTGGGTTAAAAATACATGGAACTATAACGTAGAAACATTTGAAAATGCGGAAAGCATGTTAAAAGCTTTTGATAAAAATCCCGATTTAATTTTACTTGATATTATGCTTCCCGATATTAACGGTAATGAAGTGCTTGCAATTATTAAGCAGAAAAATAAGCTTCTCCCGGTAATTATGCTTTCTGCTCAAGGTAATATTAATGTTGCATTGGAATCATTAAGATTGGGTGCATTTGATTATTTCACAAAACCAATTGATAAAGAGAGACTTGAGCATGTAATTGCAAATGCAGTTAAAACATACGATTTGGAAAAAGAGATTATTCATCTAAATCAAAAATTAAACGAAAGATATTCTTTTGACAGCATAATTTCCAAAAATGATGCAATGCAGGAAGTTTTCAAAATGGTTACAAAAGTTTTGGATAACGACGTAACCGTTTTAATTCATGGAGAAAGTGGAACCGGAAAAGAATTAATTGCTAGAGCAATTCATTATAACGGAGTGCGTAAAGCAAATCCTTTTATTGTAGTAAACTGTGCTTCAATTCCACGCGAACTTTTAGAAAGTGAATTATTTGGTCATGAAAAAGGAGCATTTACAGGAGCGCATCAACGTAAAATAGGAAAATTTGAACTTGCTAACGGAGGTACAATTTTCCTTGATGAAATTGGTGAAATGGAAATGTCTCTTCAGGCTAAAATTTTGAGAGTAATACAGCAGAAAGAATTTGAAAGAATAGGTGGAAATGAACTTCTTAAAACAGATGTTAGAATAATTTCAGCTACTAATAAAGATCTTAAAGAAGCAGTAAACGATAAAGAGTTTAGAGAAGATTTGTATTACAGGTTGAATTCATTCCCGATAAATATTCCACCGCTAAGAGAAAGAAGAAGCGACATTGTTGTTTTAATTGATCACTTCATTAATTCGTTCAATAAAAAGCTTAATAAAAATATAAGTGGAGTATCAAAGAATGCATTAAAAATGCTTTTTGATTACGACTGGCCCGGTAATGTTAGAGAGCTGGAAAACACAATAGAAAGATGTATCATATTAAGCGACGGAGATAAAATTGAGGTTGATTCACTCCCTCCTCAGATCAAAATACAAACACCTATTACCGAAATTAAAGTAAGCGGTGATGTATTTTCGGAAAGCTCTCCTATTATTCCTTTCGAAAAACTAAAAGAGGAAGCAATTAAACATGCAATCAAAGTTGCAAACGGCAATATGGTTGAAGCTTCTAAAAAACTTAGAATAGGAAGAGCAACATTATACCGCTTAATAGATAAATACAAAATTGAAATACCAAAAGGTTGAGGGGGACATGGAATTAATAGAAGAAATAATGGGTGATGTTGTTGTGGAAATTGTAAATTCGGATAGAGCAACAATAAACGAATCTCATGAACTTAGAGAAGCACTTCAAAGAAAAATTGATGCCGGATATAACAAAATAATCATTGATCTTTCTGCTTGTGAGTTTGTAGATTCAACTTTTCTTGGTGTGCTTGTAAGCAATCTAAAAAAGGTAGTAAAAGAAGGGGGCGATTTACGATTGGTCGGCTTTAAACCGGTTGTCCGCTCAATGTTTGAATTAACAAGAATGTTTAGAGTTTTTGCAAGTTTTTCAGATTTGCAGGAAGCGATTAGGAGTTTTAGATAAAATGGAAGAACCAAAGAAAATATTGGTTGTTGAAGATGAACCCAATGTTGCAATTCTTTTAAAACATAATTTAAAGAGAGCAGGCTTTGAATGTGAAGTTGCTGAAAACGGATTATTAGGTTTAGAAAAGGTAAAAAGTTTTCATCCGGATTTAATTATAAGTGATATAATGATGCCGGAATTAAATGGATTTGAGTTTCGTAAAAAACTGATAGAAGAAAAAACATTCGGAAATATTCCTTTCATTTTTCTTACCGCTAAAAGCGCCGATGATGATATGATGGATGGATATGCTTTGGATATTGACGATTATGTAATTAAAACTTCCAGCCCCAAAATAATTATTGCCAAAATAAACAATATACTCCGCAATAAACAGAGGCATCGTAATGAAGCGGAAAAAGAGATTTCAACTGCTGCAGCTGCAATGAGAAATACTCTTTCGCCTGAAAGGTTACCAAGATTTAAAGATTATAAACTCAACCACATTGCTAAACCGTACAAGGGAATTCCAGGTGGAGATTTTATAGACTACTTTAAAATTGATGACGAAAACATAATTCTTGTACTTGGCGATGTTATGGGAAAGAGATGGGGAGCTTCATACTTTGCTGTAGCTTATGCCGGTTATGTTAGAAGTGCTGTTCGTGTAGCTGTTAATTCTAATGAAGATATTAAACCATCAAACATATTAAAGAAAGTAAACGAAGCTGTTTTTAATGATGAGAGAATAAGCGAAGTATTTATTGCGCTATCTTTAGTTTTATTAAAAGGAAACAGCAAAATATATTACAGCGGAGCGGGTGATCTGCCGATACTGAAAAAATCCGGTAAAGATATTGTTGAATATAAATCAAACGGTATTCTTCTCGGGTTTAATAAAGATTATGATTACAAAGATGTTGAGTTTGAATTGAATGATGAAGAATTTATTTTACTTTTTACAGACGGGGTAACAGATTCACGAAACACAAACGGTGAAGCATTAGGAATTGAAACTTTAAAAACTATTCTAAAAAATGTAGATGAAAAAGAAGAACCCCTTCAAAGAATATTTAAACTAATATCTGATTTTACTGCCGAACATTTTGAAGATGATACCAGCTTGATTTGCATTCAGAAATAGGGAATAGATTTTCTTCTAATCCCTATTACAATTTAAATACCAGAAATAATTTTATCGAACTTTTCTTTACCGACTCCAACTTGCGTTAATATATCTTTTATATCTCTCTTGGTTATTTTATTAAAATCATCTTCTCTTGGCGTAATGCAGACTCCTCCCAAATCAACACTGGCTGGACTTAATAAAATCTGTTTCTCCCCTTCCTCAAAATAATGTGATGGTCTATGCTTTTCTCTAGGAAAAACGATTATTCGCCATTCGTCATTTTGATATGAAGCAACAACATTCATCATAGGTTCATCATCTTTCGCCTCAACCTGTTCAATAGAATCATAAACTTTATTGAAAGCCTTTGTAATTTGATATTTATCGGGGCTTTCAAGAGAAATAAAATTTCTTAAATAATTTTCGGTATAAGAAATTCTCAAGTTATCAGAATTACTCAATGTGATTTTTTGTATTGATTCAAATTCATAATCGACCGGCATAAAATTCTTTATTCCCGCTTGAAAGTGCATATGATCGGGAGCAGAGGCACCGCATTTAGGACCGTTATAAAAAACAGCATATCTATCTTGAAGATCTTTGCTTAAATCCAAAATATCTTCAAAGTTTTCTTTTATTCTTTGCGGCTTATGATCGACTTTCGGGATTGTAAAGTGTTCAGGGAATATAGGAAAAGGATTAACAAGAATTATATATTCATTTTTATAATCAATTCCCGTTTGTACTTTGGGAAGATTTTCTTTACACAAAAAACATTTTCTTTCTTGTATAGATTTTGCATCAACCTTTGCAGAAGTAGAAATTATTCTACTTGGATTAAATTGAATTTTTATGGAAAAACCATCGAAAGAAAAGTCCTTTACCTTAACGGATTCAAGACCTTTGTAGTTATTCTTTGCTAATTCCCAATCAACTATTTGAGAGTCTAACAAATTTTTTATTTGTGATGAAAGTGTTTCTGTTTGTGGGTTTTTGTTGTTTATCAATTTATCTTTGTACATGTTTTTTGTTCTGTTCAAGTATTCAAATGAGCTTTAAAGATTCCGGTATTCAGCTATTGCTGAAACCGGAATGACCAATTTTCAATGCCGGTTATAACCTTGGTATGATACCGGCACCTCAATTTAATAACTACTTAAATTACTTTTTATTCTTATTAATTCTTGCAGTTAACTCAATAGTTCTGATTCTGTCTTTATATGTATTATGAGCATTCATTTTAGCAACATCCAATGCTGCATCAGAATTTCCTTCCCATCTTCTGCACATATAAATTGGATGATATATTCTCCCGATCTGATAATTACGTGAAATTGCTAAACCAACTGCATAATCTTCACCGTAACTTGTATTTGGGATTTTTATCTTTCTTAAAAGCGGAGTGTAAAAAGCACGCGGCGCACCAAGTCCATTTATTCTTAGTGCATTATTTCTGCCGTTATCCGGAGTCCATTCTTTATGATCAATAATTCCGGGAGGAATTTCTTCCAGCTTAAAGTTGGTCATTTTATAGGTGCCCACAACCATTCCGCACTTTTGTTCATAAAAGGCATCAACAACAGTCTGTATTGTATTTTCATCAGCGTAAATATCATCACTGTCAAGCTGAACAGAAAATTTACCGCAATACTTACTGTGAACGGCTTCATTCCAGCATCCGCCGATACCGAGATCTTTTCTTGCGGGAACCAAACGAACGACTCTATCATCTTTATCAGCAAATCCTTTTATAATTTCTGATGTTCCGTCATCTGAATAATTATCAACAACAATAAGATTGAATTTGAATTTTGTTATTTGTTTTAAAACAGATTCAATTGCATCTCCTACTGTTTTGGCTCTATTTTTAACCGGAATTATAACAGAAGCTTCTACTTCAAAATTTTCTTCATCAAATTTTACTTCATCAAATTTGGGTTCCAAATACCCGCCAATATTCTCAAGATGTTCAGTTACAGCTTCTTCCATTTCTATTTGTACTTTACGGTTTTTAGGATCAACATAATCAAATTGTTTTTGTCCCGATTTTCTAAGATCGGTTTCTACTTTTGTGTATAGCATTTCCGGAACTCTAAACAATGGATGATTTTCTGAAACTTTTAGACGCAAATCATAAAGTCCGGCAAAAGAATAATTTCCTTTCATTCTTGATGCAGCTTCTTTTATTGCTGTTGAATTATAAAAAAGCACAGAGCCAAAATTAAAGTCGTCTCGTAAGCTTCCGGATTGATAATCAATTACGGGGTGCTGACTTCTTTGATTTTCCTTTACTTCATAATAATCCGAATAAACCATTCCGGCATTTACATCATTTGCAATATTGTAGAATCTTTCAATTGCAAATTGACCGAACTCGGTTTTTGTTTCGTTGGTTATAATTAAGGAATATTCTGTATTCGAATATTTTGAAATTTCTTGAATAGTTTTTGTGCTCCAAAGATCAGCAACTTTAATTACAGATGTTTCTAAAACTTCTGCGTTTTCTGTAGAAAGAAGAAAAATATTTTTAACTAACTCTGATGATTTTAATTCACTTATTAAATCTGAAATGTTTTCTTGTCCGCTATATGGAATAAAACAATTTACTTTACTCATTATCCCCTCATAAATCAAAAAAATTGTGAATCAAAAATTAGCCAAAATAAGTCTGATAATAAAGGAAACTACTAAATGATGTGGTAAATATGGAATATTAAAAACTACTATTTAATAATTTGCTTGTACGATAATTTCCCCTTGATTTTATAGTCATATTTCTCAATTTTCACATTTGTTATTCAGTTACTTTGTTATCATAGAGGAATTAATGAAGAAAAAGCTTTTGATCGGCTTTAGTTTGATAATGTTTTCATATAATTTTTTAACTGCGCAGACGGTAATCGGGAAATATGCCGGCGAATTTATGGCAATTGGTGTCGGAGGAAAAGCTTCCGGAATGGGAAGCGCACAAGTTGCAGTTGCTAATGATGCAACTTCCGGATATTGGAATCCCGCCGGATTGGCAAGGTTAAACTATCCTCAAATTTCTTTAATGCATGAAGAATATTTGGGAAACTTAGTCAATTATAATTATGCTGCAGTTGCAATTCCTTACGGCGAGGATATGAGTTTCGGTATAAGCGCAATAAGATTGAGCGTTGATGGAATTCCAGATACTAGAGAAGCCTTAATAGATAGAGTTACCGGACAGGTAATCTATGATATAAATAATCCTGCCGCCCGAATTGACCCAAGCTTAGTTAAGGAATTTAGTAATACTGATTATGCGTTCTATTTAACTTTTGCTAAAAGACAAACCGACAAATTTTATTGGGGTGCAAACGTAAAAGTAATTAGCAGAAGCATTGCAGAATACAGCGCACTTGGAGTTGGTTTTGATGTTGGTGCAGTTTATATGCCGATGGATGATTTATACTTAGGTGCAAATTTAATGGATATTACAACAACCCTTGTTGCTTGGAGCACCGGAAGGAATGAACTGATAACCCCAACTGCTAAAATTGGAGCAGCATACGGAATTCACTTTTTTGGCGGAACATTAATGCCGGCTGTTGATTTTGATATTCGTTTTGAAAACAGACAGTTCGCTTCTACTTTTAATATTGGTGCTGTAAGTTTTGATGTTAAAGGGGGATTCGAATATAACTTCCAGAATATTTTTGCAGTTAGAGCGGGATACAATGATTTAAATCAATTTACCGTTGGTGCAGGAATAAAACTTCCTAAACTAAATATTGATTATTCTTTTGCAAGATTTAATGAATCTTCGGCAACAAGGTTTGATGACTCACATAGAATATCGCTCATTCTAACTTTAGAAGAACCTAGATTTTTAAGAGACGGTTTATAAAATTTGAATAAAAAATCATTTCTTTTTCTGATTATTTTTTTAATTGCAGCCGGATGCTCATCCGGCTCTCGTTTTTCTAAAGAAGTATTACTTTCCAACATCAGAATTTCTTCAATTGATAATACAATTTCGTCGTTAATTCCAAACTATTGGAAAAACTATGAAGATAATTTAAACCAAACAATTCTCCTTTGGTTTGTAAATAACAGCGGCAATTCATCAATTCTTATAACGGAAGTAAATTCAAATGCTGAAGAGCTATCTACATTAGCAGAGATTACTAAAGCATCTAAAAAACAGAACAAAGAAGATCTTAAAATATCTTCAACTCAGGCATTCTCTTCCGAAGATAAAACCGGTCTCCATTTTTTAATGGAAGGAAATACAATCCAATATGTCTTTCTGTTCAAACATAAAAATAGAGTTTATGAAGCATCGTCTATATCTCATCAAAACAGCGATCATTTAAAGGAAGAATTATTTTATATAACCAAGGAAGTTATAGGTTCAATAAAATAATTAATTCATCATGGAAACATTTCTAAAACTTCTGCATCTTCCCTTTTAAGAAAAACAAATAAATATTTGAAGAGCAATAAAGAAATAGCTGAGTTTACGCTTTATTATAATTTATATAAAAAGCGGATTTACAACTTCATTTACAAAATGGTTAACGATAAAGCTTTGACCGAAGATCTTTATCAAAATACATTTATGAAGCTGTATGAACATTTGAATAATATTCAAAATAAAGAGAGCATTCTGTATTGGCTTTTCAGTACTGCACGGAATCAAGTTTATGTTTTTTACAGAGGAAAAAGTTATAAGGTTGATCAGTTTAATAAAAGCGATGTAGATGATTTAGAGATTGATTCAGGAGATAATCTTGAACAAAAAATTGAAAGTAAAGAACTAAGAAAAATAGTTCTTAAAGAAGTAGAAAAACTACCGTTCGAACAGAAGGAAGTTTATTTATTAAAAGAGTACAGCGAGTTAAAGTATAAAGAAATTGCAGATATGCTTAATATTGATGAAGGTCTTGTTAAAAGCAGATTATTCAAAGCACGACAAAAACTTATAAAGCAGATAGCAAAATATATTTGAGGTTGTTATGAAAGATGGAAAGATTTTTGAACTGATAAACAAATATTATGATAACGAAACATCATCCGAAGAAGAAAATTATCTTTTCTCTATGCTGGCAAATGATGATGAAGCAAAAAAATATTTCAAAGGATTTCTCTTCTTAAAAAATGAAAAAAACAATCTTGATATAGAACCTACGTTGGAGTTAGATGAAAAGGTATTTAATAAGATTACTGATAAAAAGCACAGTTCGATTTTTATTAGTTCTTTCAACTCAAAAGCAGCATACATAACAACTACGCTTTCAATTGTATTGTTGTTTTTGGTTTTATTGTTTTACAATGAAAAAGAGAGCTATAAAGAAGAGTTTATTAATGCATCAAGAAGCAATTTTAAGCAGGAAAGAATAATTGAAGCATTATACAGATCACTTCCAAGTGCAGTTGTAGAATCTACAAGAGATTCGGAAGTAATTGTAAGTCCATTATAAAAAAGAGGAGTTATGAAAAAATTAATTTTGCTAAGCATGATGTTTATCTTCTTTTCATGTTCGGATAATCAGAATAAAATAGAACCCGATCTTGAAAAAGTTTATCTATCTGCCGAAGAGATACAAGATTTTTCCGGTCCGATAAATATGCCGCTTCAAATAAATTATGACGAACTAATAGAGAATGCAAAGAATGACCAATCAATAAATAATTATTTTAAGGCAGAACATAGACTATTTATTGATGAGAACGGTACAGTTGTAAAGGTAAAAGTTTTGTCAGATGAAGTAAAAGAGATCAATAAAAAAATTGCAGAAGCTCAGCTTAAACTAAAGTTTGAACCGGCATTAGTTGAAGGAGAAAAAGTTAAATCAAGATTTGATTGGTCGATTACAGTTCCCAAAGATGCTGCTGAAAAAGAAAAGTATTTAGTAACGACAAAGTACTCTAAACCGGAAGTGTATAGAATTGTGACTTCAACTCCACCTCAACCAATTGGAGGGATTGCTGAAATACAAAAAAATATTAAATATCCCGAAGAGGCTAAAGCTGCCGGTATTGAAGGACGGGTTTTTATAAAAGCATATATAAATGAATTTGGATTTGTTGATAATACAGAAATTATTAAGGGTATTGGAGGCGGATGTGATGAAGCCGCAGTTAATGCCGTAAAATTGACAAGATTTACACCGGGAATGGATGGTGATAAAGTCGTTAAAGTGCAAGTTGTAATTCCCATACTCTTTAAACTACAATAACTCATAACAAATAAAGGAGTACAACATGATTCATTTAAAAGTAATTTTGCTGCTTTTTCTAGTTGCCGCTGCTGCCGTGTTTGCTCAGGATAAAGAGCCTTATCCAAAGGGGGGATTGGAGGCAATAATGCAGAATGTTAAATATCCGAAAGAAGCAAAGAAAGCGAATATTGAAGGAAAAGTTCTTGTAAAAGCAAAAATTGATAAAGAAGGAAATGTTGCCGAAGCATCAATCTTAAAATCAGATAATGATATGCTTAACAAAGCCGCATTAAATGCTGTTAAAGCTACCAAGTTTACTTCTGCATTGAAAGATGGTAAAGCTGTTGAAGCAGAAATTGTTGTACCAATAATGTTTAAGCTAAAGTAAAATCAAGGCGAACAATTCTGTTCGCCTTAAAATTCTAACCTTTTATAAAATCAAGATTACCTTTTTCATTTTGTTTTATTTTTATTGTGTCTCCGCTTGCAAAATGATTCATAAGCAAATGTGTAGAAAGTGGATTGATAATATACTTCTGAATAGTCCGTTTCATTGGTCGTGCGCCGTATGTAATATCATATCCAACAGAAAGTAGATAATCCTTCGCATCATCTGAAATTTCTAATGAAATATTTTTCTCAGCAAGCATTCTTCCTACTTTTTGAAGCTGAATATCAATTATGTTTTTAACTTCATTCTTCAATAATGGTTTGAAGAAAATTACTTCATCTATTCTGTTTAGGAATTCTGGACGAATTGTATTCCTTAATAGTTGAGAAAGACTAACTCTAATCTGTCCCATTAAATCATCATAATTCTCTTCATTAAACTTACCAAGTTTTTCTTGAATTAAATGTGAACCAAGGTTGGAAGTCATAATGATAATTGTGTTTTTAAAATCAACAGTTCTTCCTTGATTGTCGGTAAGTCTTCCATCATCAAGTACTTGAAGTAGAATGTTAAATACTTCTGGATGAGCTTTTTCAATTTCATCTAAAAGAATAACAGAGTAAGGTCTTCTTCTAACAGCTTCTGTTAACTGCCCTCCTTCTTCATAACCAACATATCCCGGAGGAGCGCCAACTAAGCGGGATACTGAATGTTTTTCCATGTACTCTGACATATCAATTCTTATCATAGCCTGTTCGTCATTAAAAAGAAACTCGGCTAAAGTTCTTGCTAATTCAGTTTTGCCAACTCCGGTTGTACCGATAAATATGAATGAACCAATCGGACGGTTTACATCCTGCAGTCCTGCACGTGATCTTCTGATTGCGTTCGAAACAGCAGTAACTGCATCTTCCTGACCAATTATTCTGCCGTGAAGAACATCTTCCATTCTAATAAGTTTTGATCTTTCACTTTCCAGCATTCTGCTTACAGGAATACCTGTCCATTTAGCCACAATTTCGGCAACATCTTCGGCATCAACTTCTTCTTTAAGCATTTTGCTGTTCTTTTGAATTTCAGAAAGAGCTTTAGTTTCAGCATCAAGCTGTTTTTGAAGAGAAGCTATTTTTCCATATCTAATCTCAGCAACTTTTCCCAGATCACCTTCACGCTCATATTTTTCGGCTTCGGTTTTTGCCCGCTCAATTTCGCTTTTCATGCTTCTTATTTTTTGAATTTTTTCTTTCTCTAAACTCCAATGTCCTTTAAGAGATCTTCTTTGTTCTTCCAATTCAAGTAATTCTTGTTGTAGTTCATTTAATCTAATTTTTGAATCTTCATCACTTTCTCTCTTTAATGCTTCTCTTTCAATTTCCAACTGTTTTACTTTTCTTTCAATATTATCAAGCTCTTCCGGCATTGAGTCGATTTCAATTCTGAGTTTTGAAGCTGATTCATCAATTAAATCTATAGCTTTATCGGGAAGAAACCGATCTGTGATGTATCTGTTAGAAAGCTGAACAGCAGCCACAATTGCTCCATCGGTAATACGTACGCCATGGTGAACTTCATATCGTTCTTTTAATCCACGCAGAATTGAAATGGCATCTTCTTCGTTTGGTTCACTTACAAGAACCGGTTGAAATCTTCTTTCAAGTGCAGCATCTTTTTCTATGTATTTTCTGTATTCATCTAAAGTGGTTGCACCAATAACATGCAGCTCACCTCTTGCCAAAGCAGGTTTAAGAATATTTGCGGCATCCATTGCGCCATCGGTTCTGCCTGCTCCAACAAGCTGATGAAGCTCATCAATAAATAAAATTATTTCTCCGTTTGAACTTTGTACTTCTTTTATAACAGCTTTTAATCTTTCTTCAAACTGCCCTCTAAACTGAGTGCCGGCAACTAAAGCTCCCATATCTAAAGCAACAATATTTTTTGATTTTAATGTTTCGGGAACATCACCTGAAATAATTCTGTGTGAAATCCCTTCGGCTATAGCAGTCTTTCCAACACCCGGTTCACCAATAAGTATAGGATTATTTTTTGTTCTTCTTGAAAGAACCTGCAGTACTCTTCTAATCTCTTCATCCCTTCCAATTACAGGATCAAGTTTTCCGCTTCTAGCTTCATCATTTAGATTTCTTCCATATTTCTTTAATGATTGATAAGTATCTTCAGCATTCTGTGAAGTTACTCTTTGATTTCCTCTAATATCCTTTAATGCAGTTAGAATCAAATCCTTGGTAATTCCTAATTCATTTAATGCCACACTGCTTTTAGAGCTGTCTTGAACCATTGCAAGAAGAATGTGCTCGGTTGATATATATTCATCTTTCAGATTTTTAGCTTCGTTTGCTGCATTATCTAATAACTTTGCACTGTTCATAGAAAGCTGCTGATTGCCTACTCCGGCTCCGGTTACTTTTGGAAGTTTCTCTAGAATACCACTTATTTTCAGTTTAAGCTGATTTAAGTTTACCCCGCTTTTTTGAATAATTGAAACTGCTACATTTGCCGGATCCTGAATCATTGCAGCTAAAATATGTTCCGGTTCAACAATCTGATTGTTATAATTTTGTGCGATTTCTACAGCATTTTGAATCGTCTCTTGTGCTTTTACAGTAAGCTTATTAAAATTAAATGATGGCATTATTACACCTCGTCAATTTCTATCTATAAATTAACAATATAAATCCTAGCATAATACAATTATCTATTATTATTTGTTTCTTGCTGTTGTTCTTAAGCAAGTTAGATAGAGTAATGATATGTTGATTTATAAGATTATGATTAAGAATTTTAAATCAATCCAAATGAGATTGCTAAGAAGCTTGGACCATTTAAGCCGGCATGCAGAATTACACCTATCCAGCTATTCTTTTGTCTATTCACCGCAAAAGGCAAAATAATTAATATGGGGAGAAGTGTTATCATTAAATTAAATCCAAATGATAAATGAAACAATCCCCATGCAACTGAGTTCATAACCCAACCGAATTTGCCGGAAATGTTTTGCTTAGGAAGAATGACTCCACGCCAGAAAAATTCTTCACCCAAAATATTTAAGAGCCAATACGGTAACCATAAAAGTAAAATCCAATACCTATCCGGGGTTAATGGTTCAAAATACATAAAGGAAGGCTGATGCGAAACATTATTGAAGAAGAGTTTTAACAATTCCATAAAAACAAAACTTAAAAATCCGATTGCAATAAAAGAGTATAAAGTAACAAGCCAATCTTGTTTGGTCATTTTTGAAAAGCGAAGTCTTGATTTAAAAGTGTTTTTACTAAGTTCCAATCCTTCATTCTTAAGAATATAAATTCCATAAAGAATCATAGGAAGAAACATTCCGAGTCCGGCAACAATAAACCAAAATATAACAGGTTCAAGATTTGTTGTGTTTGAAAGAAAAGGAATTAATAGGTGAGTCTGCAGAAAAAGTATTGCAGATAAGATTACACCAAGAACAAGTGAATTAATCCAGCCGAAAGATTTCATTCAATAAATAATTAATGTTATAAAATATTTATTAATCTCTCTCCCAATAAATTAGGAGAGAGATTTTGCAAAAGTAAAATTAACTTAAATCCGACAAAATTGATTTTAGTTTTTCAATAGAACTTTGCCAGTTTTCTTTTTTCTGTTTTTCCTTTTCAACAACATCAGCCGGAGCATTATTAACAAATTTCTCATTAGATAGTTTTTTCTCAACTCCGGTTAACATTCCGCTTAATCTGTTTATCTCTTTTTCAAGTCTTTCTCTTTCAACAGAAATATCGATTAATCCTTCTAATGGAATATAAATTTCCGCATCTTTTACAACAGAACTAGCTGAAGCCTTAGGCTTTTGTAAATCGTTCGAGTAATTAAATTCTTCAACTCGTCCTAATGATTTAATATAATTTATCTGACTCTCTTTCACTTTATCAGATTTAATGAAAAGATTGATTTTCTTTGATGGCGGAATGTTCATTTCACCGCGGATATTTCTAACTGCAGTAACAACATTTTGAATAAAATCCATTTCCTCTTCTGCAGATAAGTCGATTAAGCTTTCATTTAACTCCGGCATCCTTGTAATCGAAATACTTTCACCGCTCTTTCTAGATTTAAGAAGCTGCCAAATTTCTTCTGTAATAAATGGCATTACTGGGTGTAAGATTTTCAGCATATCTTCAAATAGAGATAATGCACGTACAAGCACCGCAGTTTTAACTTCAAGGTTATCGGAATATAATCTGTTCTTAATCAACTCAATATACCAGTCGCAGAAGTCGTTCCAAATAAATGAATAAATTTGTTTAACTGCTCCGGTTACATCAAAGTTATCCCATGCCTTTTCAACATTTTTTACTGTGCTTTGGAATTTTGAAATAATCCACTTGTCGGCAAAGTCAAAATGTTTTTCCTTTAAATTATCACTTAATTCAATTCCTTCAGCATTCATCAATAAGAACCTTGCAGCATTCCAAATTTTATTGGCAAAGTTTCTACCGAGAGCACATTTTTCGGTACTGAAAAGAACATCTTGACCTAAAGGGGCGATGTATGTAATTGTAAATCTTAATGCATCGGCGCCGTATTCCTCAATAACATCAATGGGATCGGGAGAATTACCGAGAGATTTACTCATCTTTCTTCCTTGATCATCGCGGACAATGCTGGTAAAGTACACATCTTTAAATGGAATATCTTTCATAAATTCCATTCCAGCCATAATCATTCTGGCAACCCAGAAGAAAATTATATCAGGACCGGTTACAAGTAAATCGGTTGGATAATAATATTTTTGATCTCTATCATTTGTAAAAACATCCTGCGCCCAAAGCCAGCTTGAAGCCCAAGTATCAAGCACATCCTCTTCTTGATGCCAATTTTCAATATCTTTCGGCGGATCAACTTCGCAGTAAACTTCGCCGGTTTCTTTATGATACCAAACCGGAATTTGATGCCCCCACCAAAGCTGACGGGAAATACACCAGTCTTTAATGTTGTTCATCCAATGTTCATAAGTTTTAATCCAATGAGCGGGATGGAATTTTATTTTTCCTTCTCTAACTACTTCAAGAGCCGGTTTTGCAAGTTCATCCATTTTCATGAACCATTGTTCTGATAAGTAGGGTTCAATAGGAACATTTCCTCTTTGTGAGTAACCGACTTTGTTTATGTGGTCTTCTGTTTTAAGAAGAAACTCAAGATCGTGCATTCTTTCTACAACTTTTTTACGGGCTTCAAATCTATCCAATCCTCTGAATTCTTCAGGCACATTGTGATTTAAGGTTGCATCATCATTAAGAATATTTATGAATTCTAAGTTGTGACGTTTTCCCATTTCATAGTCATTAATATCATGAGCAGGGGTTACTTTTACGCATCCGGTTCCGAATTCTAAATCAACATATTCATCAGCAAAAATTGGAATTTCTCTGCCGACAATCGGAAGAATAACTTTTTTGCCGATTAAGTGCTTATATCTTTCATCGTTAGGATTAACAGCAATGCCGGTATCACCAAGCATTGTTTCGGGTCTTGTTGTAGCTACAATTACATATTCATTTTCTTCTTTAATTTTATACTTGAAATACCACAGTTTTCCATTTTGTGTTTGATAAATTACTTCTTCATCAGAAATTGCCGATTTACTTGCCGGGCACCAATTTACCATTCTATATCCGCGGTATATCAATCCTTTTTTATAAAGATCAACAAAAGCTTCAACAACTTTTTTGTAATAATGATCATCCATCGTAAAACGCTCGCGGTCCCAATCTAAGCTTGCACCGAGTTTGCGAAGCTGCTGTATAATTATTCCGCCGTATTTATTTGTCCAATCCCATGCATGCTTAAGAAATTCATCTCTGCCAATTTGATATTTATCAATTCCTTCTTCCTTGAGTTTAGCAATAACTTTAGATTCAGTTGCGATTGAAGCATGATCTGTTCCCGGAACCCAGCATGCATTAAATCCTTTCATTCGTTTGTAACGAATGTATATATCTTGTAAAGTATTATTAAGTACGTGACCAAGATGGAGCATCCCAGTTACATTTGGAGGAGGTATTACAATTGTATATGCCGGTTTTGATTCGTCTGCTTCCGAATGAAATAGCTTATTATCTTCCCAATACTTGTACCATTTATCCTCAACATTTTTCGGATCATATGCCTTTGGAATTTCATTAAGTTTTGCGTTATCCATCATTTTCTCATTAGTTTTAAAATAAACCTCAAATATACTAAATAATGAAAAGAATTTTGAATGCAGTTTGGAAGTTAGATTTGGAATTTATTTGTGAGAGAAAAAGCCTATGAGATTTTGAAAACCTCATAGGCAAAAAAAATTACAATAAATTGCTTGCTATCTCTGCAAGTTGAGAACGTTCTCCTTTTTCCAAATTGATATGTGCGTAAAGCTTTTGTCCTTTAAAGTGATCAATCAAATATGAAAGTCCGTTTGATTGAGTATCTAAGTAGGGATGGTCAATCTGGTAGATATCGCCGGTCAGTACAATCTTCGCACCTTCACCGGCTCTAGTAATAATAGTTTTAATTTCATGAGGTGTTAAATTTTGTGCTTCATCAACTATAAAAAATATTCTTTGCAGGCTTCTTCCTCTTATATAACTCAACGGTTCAACGACAAGCTTCTCATCTTTTATCATTTGAGTAATTGCAATGTGACTTTTATCAGATTCCTTGAACTGATCCTGAATAACTTTAACATTATCCCACAAAGGCTGCATATAAGGGCCAAGTTTGCTTTCAACATCTCCCGGTAAATAACCGATATCTTTATTGCTTAATGGAACTACAGGTCTTGCAATGTAAATTTGTCTGTAAAATTTTCTTACATGCAATGCACTTGCCAAAGCAAGAAGTGTCTTTCCTGTGCCCGCTTTACCGGTCATTGAAACAAGAGGAATGTTGTTGTTTATAAGAGCATCAATTGCAAAAGTCTGCTCAGCATTTCTCGGATTAATACCATAAACATTGAACTTGTCTATTCTTCTTAAAAGAGAACCTTCTTGATCTAAGTGTGCTAAAACTGATCTTGAATTATTTCTTATTATGAAATATTTGTTTGGTACAATCTCAACTTTATTTTTACCAAAGATTTTTTTTGCTTCAAGTTCATAAGGAGGAATAAAAAATTTCTGAATTAATTCATCATCAACATTCTCAACAAATTCTTTTCCGCTGTAAAGTTCTTCAACGCTTCCAACTCTATCGGTAGTATAATCCTCAGCCAAAACGCCCAATGCTTTGGCTTTCATTCTTAGATTAACATCTTTTGTAACAAGAATTACTTTGCTTTTATCTTTGGAGGCTTTCTGAATTTCAAATGCAGCAGTAAGAACTCTATGATCCGGATTATCTTCAATAAAAGCTTCCTTTATTTCTTTGCTTAATCCTTTTGTAATAACAACACGAACTTTTCCTTTTCCTTTTCCTAATGAAACGCCACCATTAAATAGTGCGTTTCCGGTAATAGAGTCGAGAGTTCTTGCAAATTCTCGTGCATTAAGGTTAATAACTTGATTTCCTCTTTTGAAGTGGTCAATTTCAGAAATTACCGCTAAAGGAATTACTATATTATTTTCTTGAAATTGATTAATGCAAGTTGGATCGTGAAGAATTACATTTGTATCAAGTATAAATGTCTTAGGTGATTTTGAGCGTGCCATAATATTTAGAACTTTTTTAGAGAATTGTTAATTTTAATAATGAACATAAGAAATTTATTGACTAATTAGAAAGCAAAATAATTGTTAAATCTTTCAAGGGAAAATGATGCTCTGCTTAAAAAATGAAAGTAATACCGGCTGGATTGACACAGCAACACAACATTTAATAGATGTAATTATTGATCATGCACATTGTGAAAAGAAAGCAGCTCATACTGGAATGGTGCTTCTTAGTAAATATCCTGAAAAAACTGAACTTTGTTTTGCAATGGCGGATTTGGTTGAAGAGGAGATTGGGCACTTCCGTTCTGTAATGCAAATACTTGAAAGAAGAAATGAAAAATTAACTCCCGATAAAGGGGATGAGTATGCAAGACTTTTATTCACTCGATTGAGAAAGGATGATCAAAATCGGTTGCTTGATCATTTGCTTATTGCCGGAATAATTGAAGCTCGATCTTGTGAAAGACTGCAGATTTTGGCAAAACATATTGACGATGAAGAACTAAGGAAATTTTACAAAAATCTTGCCGATTCTGAAGCTGGGCATTATATGACTTTCGTTAAACTTGCAAAACTATATTATGAAGAAAACGAAGTTAAAAAGAGACTTGATGAATTAACAAATTATGAAGCTGACATAATAAAAAAATTAAAGAATGAACCAACAATGCACGGCTGATTATGCTTGATCAAATAAAATATAAATCTGAAAACAAAATTGAATTAACGGCGGATGAACTAAAATATATTTTGAATATTTCTGATCTTGAAGAAATGAAATCCCTTTTTGAAATCTCTTATAAGGTAAAAGAAAAATATATTGGGAAGAAAGTCTGGTTTAGAGGAATTATTGAATTTAGTAATATCTGCAAAAAAGACTGTTACTACTGCGGCATTCGCAAGAGTAATAAAAATGTTGAACGATTTATGATGAAAGAAGAAGAAATTCTTAAAGGAGCCAAATGGGCTTTTGATCATAATTACGGTTCTGTTGTTTTACAGTCTGGAGAAAGGGATGATAAAGCATTTGTTGATTTTATTACAAGTGTAATCAAAAAGATTAAAGAAATTTCCGAAGGTAAACTTGGTATAACTCTCTCTCTTGGTGAGCAGACTTATGAAACTTACAAAACTTGGTTTGATTCCGGCGCACACAGATATTTATTAAGAATTGAAACCACAAACAAAAATCTCTACAGCAAACTTCATCCAAATGATCATGACTTTGAGACTAGAAAGAAATGCTTGTATTTACTAAAGGATGCTGGATTTCAAGTAGGTACCGGCGTAATGATTGGCTTACCTGAACAATCCATCGATGATTTAGTAAATGATATTCTCTTCTTTAAAGAACTTGATGTTGATATGATTGGAATGGGACCATATCTTGTCAGTGAAAATACTCCAACCGCCCAGCTTATTAGTAATTTTGATGAAATAAAAGAACGTCAATATCATCTTGGATTGAAGATGATAGCAGCGGTAAGACTTTATCTGCGTGATGTAAATATTGCCTCTACAACAGCTCTTCAAGCATTAAAAACTTATGGGAGAGAAATGGGACTTAAAGCCGGAGCCAACATCATTATGCCTAATGTAACAGATACGTTTTATCGTTCTAGTTACCAGCTTTATAATGATAAACCATGTATTGATGAAAACTCGGATTTATGTATTGACTGCCTTGAGAGTCGTATCATAAATATTGATGAAGAAATCGGGTTTGGTGAATGGGGAGATTCGCCTCATTTTATAAATAAGAATCTAAAAGTTAACGATAAAGATGAAAACTGATCTTTAAGAAAAGCAAAATTTCTCTTGAATCAATTCTAAAATCATAAGAGGTGATTTTAATTTGTTCTTAACCAGAAAATCTTATCTCCCTCTTTAATGTTATGTTCTTCTGTAAATCCGGCATTTACTTCAACAACAAAAATTGCCGGTTCAAATGAAGGATAAGATTGACGAGAGAATGGAGTTGTATTTTTCTGAATCTTTACAATTTCTCTTTTTGAGTTAACATAAATTATATCGAGTGGAATTTTAGTATTGGCCATCCAAAATGACTGTGGTTCTTCAAATGGAAATATGAATAACATCCCTTCATATTTTTTCATCTCTTCTCTAAACATTAAGCCAAGAGTACGTTTGTCGTTAGTATCTGCAAATTCAATATCAATTTTTGCAAGTGAATCGCCGTCAGTAGTCGTAAAAACCAATTCACCCTGCTTTGTAAAGGTATAATCATTTTTCATAGTTGGCGGCTGCTTTTCTGTTGTATAGGTTCTTTCAGGCTGTTTTGGTTGATTAAGAAAATAAAAAGCTATTATTGATACAAATGCAATTAGTAAAACAATAGCAATTGTTCTTGTTGATTTAGAATTGTGCCCGGTTTTTTCTTTTTTATTCTTCTGCATTTTCATATAAATTATAATTGAAAAATTATCGCTGAAAATTACGAATAATGTTGAATTAATTTTTCTCTTTGTTAGAAAGATTAAAGAATAATTTGTATATAGCAGCAAGCATCGTAAAATCACCAATATATTTAAGGGAGTTATGAAATCAAAAATAATTGAAAGAGAAGAAGTAATATTAACAGAAACGCAGACAAAAATTGCCAGAAGCGGCTGGGGAAGAGATGCTATTGATAACACAACAGTAGAAAAAATTACATATCTCTCAGATGGATTGAAAGTTAAAGGATATGCTGCTTATCCAAATACCATAGAACTGAATGAAAAACTTCCATGTGTAATTTGGTGCAGAGGGGGAATTGGTAACTCAGGTGCAATTGATAGCTTTAATGCAAAAGGAATATTTGGTCAGCTTGCAAGCTGGGGATATGTTGTTTTCGCATCACAGTATAGAGGAAATGACGGCGGCGAGGGAAAAGATGAATTTGGCGGAAGTGATGTTAATGATGTTCTTAACTTAATTGATTTGGCAGATGATTTTGAATTTGCTGATAAGGACGTATGGGGAATTGAGGGATGGAGCCGTGGTGGAATGATGACGTATTTAACTCTAACTCGTTCTGATAAATTTAAAACCGCAATTGTAACCGGCGGTATCGCAAATTTGAGATGTAATTCGGATGAAAGTAAATTTATGAGAAAATTGTATGAAGTGACGATGGGAGATTACGGTTCCGAAGGATTTAATGAAAAATGTCAATCCAGATCAATTGTAAATTTTGCTGATAAGCTGAATGAAAAAACTTCGCTGCTCTTAATTCACGGTACTGCAGATAATAGAGTTTTACCTCATGATTCTCTAGACCTTTCTTATGAACTTCTTAAACTAAATAGGGAATTCAGATTAGTTATGCTGGAGAACGGAGATCACTTTTTAAAGAAACACAGAGAAACAGTTGATAATCTTCGTAAAGAATGGTTTGAAAAATATTTAAAATAAAAAACCCGCATTAAAATATTCTGCGGGTTCTATTAGATTATTAAATAATTTTTAAAATCTACTTTAAGAGAAGCATTTTCTTTATCTGTGTAAAACTTCCTGCAATTAATTTATAAAAATAAACTCCGCTTGATAAATTTGATGCATTAAAGCTGATTGAATAATAACTAGCATTTTTCTGCTCGTTTACCAATGTAATTACTTCTCTGCCAAGGATATCATATACTTTTAAACTAACAAATTCATTACTCGGTACTGCATAATCTATAATTGTAGCAGGGTTAAAAGGATTGGGATAATTTTGCTTCAAATTAAATACCGTAGGAAGTGAACTTATAATTCCGGTTTCATTAACATCTGAAATAATAATTGTCGGATCAGGAATTCCGTCAAAGTTTTTATCAGGTGAAATTTTTGCAAGATTAATTAAACTATCCGGACCGGCATCACCATCAACATCAATATTATTAGGCATTGCATCACCGGCACCGTAATTAAATCCTCCTGCAACAAGAGCAACGGAATTAATTTCAATCCCGCTTGGAATTATTCCGGCACCCAATCCATAAATATCATTCCACGAAATCGAAATTTCAAAATCTTTTCCGTTTGTTCCTCTTTTCATATTTACTAAATCAGACATTAGAAAGCTTGTTGATGAATCCGATCTGTAAAACACCGGCGAATCAATATGATAAGCAGCGGCAAAATAATCTATTGTGTTAGTTTCTCTAAATAAAAAGTTCTTTGCATAATCTCCATTATAACCTGAAGTAGAGTTAAAATTAGTTATGCCTCCTATTTTACCGGCATCAATGTAAAGCATCATTGTGTTGAAGTTATCATTTAATATATATGAGACACCAAAGTAAAGTGAATCTGCATCCCAAGTTGCATAAAGGTCAAACAACTCGTTGTTAACGGGAGAACCTGGATTCCATTCACTATCATCATCCGCATCATCTGCAATAAGCCATTCTTCCAACCAATCATCTTCTGATACATTTACATTACCATCAATTACCGGCTTACCGTATGTTTCTATTATTGTGTCCTGCAGCTCAATTACTGTTAAGTTAAATGAAGTAGAATCATAAGCTCCTTTTCCGTCGGTGACTCTTAGAGAGACAAAAAAATCACCTAGATCTTCGATAGAGGGAGTCCCACTTAACAAACCGTTTGAAATTCCAAGACTTAACCATGAAGGGGCTTCAATCAATTGAAATTTTATTTCATCATTATCCAAGTCTTCTGCGGTAACAATTTTCTCAAATCTTTTTGTAGCACTTATTGTGGTATCATTAACAGCAGATATGGTTGGAGCATTATTTTCTTCAACAGTTAAATCAAAAATATCATTTGCAGTTTCACCAAAACTATCACTCACGGTAACCGAAATAGTGAAGTTCCCGGTATCGCCGGTTTTAGGTTTACCTGACAGCAGTCCTTTTGAATCTACTTTTAACCAATTAGGATTTCCTTCTAATAAGTAATTCAACGATGAATCATTTGCATCACTTACTTTAATCCGGTATTCAAAAATTGAATTTGTATAAGCAGTTTGATTTGGAATATCAGTAAGTACAGGAGGATTATTCACCGCACTTGTTGTATCTGCAACATAAATGGTAAAACTTCTTGGGGGAGCCCATAATTTCACTCTGTTCTTTCCGCCGGGGGATGAGGGAGTGGTAACTATTTTGTCATCATCTTTACCGCTGAAATCTCTGTAAACTGTACCGACTGGGAGTTCAGTATCAACCCAAACGTCAATCCATTGATTTGGATTATCATTAATTACAAGATATCCGCCAATTTGATTTTCAAATCCATTGCGTCTTGCAACATAAACATCACCGCTTAACACTCCTTGATCTTGATTGCCGTCTTCGCGAATGTAATAAGCATTTAATCCGCTTCTTTTTGTTGTTCCACCACCTAAATAGTTTTGACGAATCCAAATCAAAGTATCAATAAGACCGCCGTAATTGTAATCAACATAATCCTTAAAGAAAACAGAAGGTCTTCCTTCTGAAAAAATTATAAAAGCATAAGCCATATCTTTATCTGTTAAAACAGGATCGTGACCATTATCCACTGAACCGTCATAACCAATTCTGTCAAAATCGTGGTTTTCAACAAAAGTGGAAATATTAAAAGTTGACATACCGCTGTTTATTAATCCGGCGCCGTCAAGCAGGTTCATATTGAACGATCCTGTAGTATTATTTGCCATATCTTTTAATGTATATCTAAGAGGAAAATCGAATAGACTTATATTTCCACCCAAGTTAGTAACTTCATTAAAGTAGCTTTGAATTTCACTTTCCCCGCTCCAATGTTCTCCAACTATATAAAGATTAGGAAAAGCTTTAGCAAACTGAGCGGTAAATCCCGGCTCAATATGTTTTATTGCATCAATTCTAAAACCATCGAAGCCAAGATTATTTATAATATATTCTCCCCAGGCAATTAAACTGTCGCCGGTTCCACCTGAGAAATAGCAAAAATCTTCAAAAAATATTTTATTGTGATATGGAGAGTTGTTATCGCAGTGAACTGAATTTGGATGAAAATTTGCAGCCGTTTTGGGGAATCTTCCACTTGCCGGATTAAATATTACCCATCCGTCAGCAGCAGTTCCGCATTCATAAGGAGCTTGAGCATCAGCATTACCGGCATGATTAAGAACAGCATCGTAATAAAGCTGCACGCCAACTGATTTATACATTTCAATCATTTGAAGCATTTCAGATTTACTTCCAAATCTAGTTTCCGTGCTTCCTTTTTGATTATACTCTCCAAAATCATAATTGTCGTAAATGTCATATCCCATTGAAAATCCTCCTCCACCTTTTGCCGCTGGAGGAATCCATACTGCACTGAATCCTGCTGAAGCTAATCTTGGAGCTAATGATTTTAATGAGTCCCACCATATACCGCCGGGATTTGAATTCCAATAAAATCCTTGCAGAAAGACATCAGATTTAGGAGTAGTTCTTAATTTTTCTAATTCATTTAATGATTGTGAATTTATGCTGAGAGTAAATAAAATAAGGACCGATACAGAAAATAGTTTTTTCATTTTCACCAATTTTTAGGAGCAAGATTGTAAAACTAAGGCTCATTTTCAATAACAATCGATCAATTAGAAAGTCTAATAGATTTGCCCGAATTGGTAAAATTAATAGTTAGATTGGATGGGTTTTTCAATCGATCGTTTAAGGAAATAATATTTTTTCCTTTATGAATTTTGTGCTCTGTTATTTTCGAATCATTTTGTGAAATTACAATTTGATCTTCCTTGCTTGAAATAAGCGAAATATAAAATTGATTGTTAAGCTTCAGCAATACTGGATTAGCTTCATCATCAATTATCATGCTGTAAAAAGAATTTAATATTGGATTTCTAACAGTAATTATGTTGGATCTCTCTTTGCTTTCATTCCAAGCTTTATCAATAGAGCGTAAATACAAATCCATTACAAATTTATTGCTGCTTGATCTTAATCTAACTGAAGATACATTATTCTCAAAAAGCTCTAATAGATTATTTTCATTGTACAAACCATAATAAAAAATAGAGGTTGTATTTGCCGGATTTCTCCAGCTTAGGTGAATAGAATTATCAACAAAATTATAAGCTAAATTTTGAGGTGCAGTTGGTTCAGCTTGCTTTATCCAAGGATATTCAACCGGTAAAGCTTTTTCATTAAATAAAGGGAAAGAAGTATTTGCAATATTTTCGTATCTAAAAAATGAAACTCCATCAGCATTATTATCTCTAGAATATTGAATCATTTTATTAAGCTGAAGTTTTACATCCGGTTTGTAAGGAGCAAGACCAAGAATTACTTGTCTACCGTATTTATTTTTTAACCAGTCATCTGCAATTTTTTCAAAGGGAACTGATCCGCCGAAAGACCAATAAATTTGAGGCACAATGTAATCTATAATTCCGGTTTTAAGCCAGTAGCGAGAATCTTGATAAACATCATTGTATCCTTCAAAACCTCTTAATCCACTAATATTTTGATAAATGCCAATCGGTGCTGCACCCAGCTTTATTAAGGGATTAATTTTTTTTATCGAATTGTAAAGATCGGAAATGAAAGAGTTGATATTCATCCTTCTCCAATCATCTTTATCTATTCCGCTACCGTATAAAGGATATGATTCGGAATCGTTGAAATTTCTGCCGGGGTAACGTATAAAATCTAAATGAAGACCGTCAACATTGTACTTTTGAATTATCTCATTGAATAAATCTGTTAAATAATTTCTTACTTCCGGATAACCCATATCTAACCAGTAAGAAACAGAACCGTTCTCAACAAACTCTTTTACCCAATACGGAAATTTATTTTTAAGATGATTAGGATTTCTTAATATTGATGTTTCGGAACCGGAAAATAATCTAACTACATTAACCCAAGCGTGAATTTCCAGTCCCCGTTTGTGAGATTCTTCTATTGCAAATTGTAAAGGATCAAAATCACGTTGTGGAACCAAGTGAATAGCAAACGGCTCTATTTCAGAATTATAAAGAAGAGTTCCATTGCTTCTTACTTGAAAATAAACTGTGTTGAAGTTATTTCTTTTAAGATCATCAAGAATTTTAATTAGAGCATTTTTCTGCACTTGAGAATCATTTGATTTTGGAGGCCAATCAAGACGAAAATTAGTTGATATCCAAACTGCTCGAGTTTCTCTTAAAACTTGGGCATCAAGACATGCAATAAATAAAAAGAGAGCAAGACTAATTCTTAAAAAACTTGATCGCATTGTTCAGCGCATTATTTATTTGTTTCTTGTCGGCTTCAACATCAAGAATAAGATTTCCAATTTCTTTAATCAGAACAAACTTTATTTTTCCGTCTCTATTCTTCTTATCCTTTTTCATTGCGTTGATTATTTTTTTCTTATCCAGCCCTTTAATTTTTATTTTATCCTTTACTTCATCAAACAACTGCAAATAAGTTAACAAAAGAGATTCTTTTAATAAGCCTTTTTCATTAGATAAATAAAGTGCGGCAACCATACCAATAATTACTGCTTCGCCATGCAGTATTTGGTGCTTTTTCTCTATTTCAACTGCATGTGCAAAAGTATGACCAAAATTCAAAATTTTTCTTAATCCGCTTTCTTTTTCATCGCTTGCAACAACACCGGCTTTAAATAAAACAGATTCATAAACTGCTTTGTTAATTTGTGCTGATGAAGACTTTAATAGTTTTTTAATATTTGCCTGAACAAAAAGGAAGAATTCATTATTAGATAAGAAAGCATACTTAATAACTTCTCCTAAGCCGCATAAAATTTCTCTTTCCTTAAGAGACGTAAAAAAGTTGAAATCGATTAAAACAAGTTCGGGCTGATAAAATGCCCCAACAATATTTTTAACGCTGCCGAAATTAATTCCGGTTTTACCTCCGACAGAACTGTCAACAGCGGCTAATAGTGTAGTAGGCACTTGTACAAATTGAATTCCTCTGCTGTAAGTTGCAGCGGCATATCCGCAAATATCTCCAATAATTCCCCCGCCAACAGCTATTAGAAGTGAATCTCTGCCAAAGTTTTTCTTTATCAGTTTGTCATAAATCTTGTTTAATGTTTCGAAGGATTTTTTACTTTCGTTAATATCGAGAATAAGTTTTTCAATCTTTCCCTTATGTGATTTTACGAACTTTTCAATTTTAGTAGAATGAGTTTTATTTACGCTTTTATCAACGACAATAAGAATATTACCGTATAAGTTTCTTTCCTTTAACTCTTTGTTTAATGAAGAAAAGCTGTTCTTCTTTATAATTACATCATAACTGTTTTCTTTTAAGTCAACAAATACATTATTCATTTACATACCTCAAGATTTTTTTATATAAAGCATCGGCTGTTAAACCAAGTCTTCTATCGTCGGCTTCAAAAACCAAATCAGCATTAAGATAATAAGGTTCGCGTTCATTTAAAAGTTTTTCTATCTTTTCTTTTAATTTGATTTCTTTGTTATCGGAAAGAACAATATCCCTGAGTAAAGGTCTGTCTGTTTTATTCTTTAATCTTTGAAACAAGATTTCGGATGAAACCCGAAGATAAACCAGCAAACCAGACTCTTTAACAAAATTAAGATTTTTATTGTTAATAATAGTTCCACCTCCAAGCGAAACTACAATTTTAGGTTCTTCAGAAATCTCTTTTAAAAGATTTGATTCAAAATTTCTAAAATATTCTTCTCCTTTTGTTTTAAATATTTCGACTACGGTAGCCTTTTCTCTTTCAACTATCTCTTTGTCTAAATCATAGAAATTCCAACCGAGCATATTGGCAAGTATTGGTCCAAGCGTACTTTTACCGCACGTCATAAATCCGGTTAAAAATATTTTATTAGATTTTTCGAGCATATCTGTTATAATTAAAGAAAGGTAAAATTAATGAAAAGATTTGTTAAAAATGAAATACTAATCCTAATGAAAAAGCAACACCATCAAGATTAAAGCGTGAATCAAAATTGTATAAAGGAAGCTGGTATTCTTTACCTTCAATTATAACAGAATCTTTATTGTATTTTGATTCTAATTTAAAATCGGGATCGCGGAATTTCATTTTTAATCTGGCAGATAAAAAATCAAGTATCATATAATCCATTCCAATTGCGGCTTGAATTCCGTATGAAAAATCTCTTGAAACATTTTCTGCTTTTACATCTGCAAATTCTCTTACGTGATTTGCATAATAAAAAGCAATTCCTCCCCCCATAAAAAACTTAAATGAGTCGGTAGAAAAAGGGAGAAAATAGTAAACCGAAAGATCGAAAGGAATAAGTTCAAATCCTTCTTTTGCAGTTAATCTGTAAACTCCGCTGTTATCTGAAATTGTAAAGACTCTCAAATCGTTTGTATGCTTTATATATTCTGTTCCCGCAGCAATTATCAGCGATTTGTTTATTCTGTATAAAAACTCTGTTGATATGCTGTAAAAACCGTTAAGCTGAATATTTTCATCTCTGAAAATCTGATTTGCAGAATTAGGATAAGGATAAAGTCTGGCTGAAGTAGAATAATTATAACTGATTGAAAAACCAAACCGGTAATTGTTAAACTGCGCTAAAACGGAAGCAGTTAGTAAAATAATTGTAAAAAGGATTTTGATTTTTATCATGAAATAATTTATGAATTTAATTCTTCCTAAAAAGTGTAAAAATAAGGAGAAAGATTTTAAGGATAACTAAATCTAAACACAAGCAACTTTTAAACGATTATAAATAATTGACTTTAATGATTCGGAGATTTATTTTACTAATTGTATGAAGAATAAAGAAAATTATTAATATCTGGTAATACATTACATCAGTAAAATAATCTTTACAGTTAAATTAAGTTCGATATGAATTTTAATCTATCAAAAAATATTAAAGCACGTATTTAATTTGAAAGATATTGTTGATTTCCGTAACCAAAATAATGAAGGTTACTTTATAATCTTAATAAGGCTGATGTAAATGGGAAGAGAGATAATCATAAAAAACTGTAAGTTTTTTCTGCCAATTTTACTTTTCCATATTTTTTTAATTTATGAAACAAAAGCGCAATCAGATACTAATTCAATATATGATTTAACACTTTCCCAATTAACACAATTAAAAGTTACATCGGTAAATAAAGTAGAGCAAAGCGTAAATGAAATTCCTGCTACTGTTTTTGTTATAACCGCAGAGGAATTAAAAGAAAGAGGAATCTTTACACTTGAAGAAGCACTTTCAGATTTACCGGGATTTCAATTTAGAAATATACAAGGAATTAACAGTTACGTTTTTCAACGAGGGATTCCAAATCAAAATAATCTTACTCTTTTGTTAATAGATGGAATTCAGATTAATGAATTAAACTCCGGCGGATTTTATGGTGGGGGTCAGTATAATATTTCTAATATTGAAAGAATAGAAGTGATTAATGGTCCAGCTTCTGCAGTTTACGGAACAAATGCTGTAAGCGGTGTAATTAATATCATTACAAAAAATCCATTATCAAATAGTGCTGATATTTCTGCTGCTTACGGTTCATTCAATTCATTAATGGGTAATTTTAATTACAGTTTTATTAATCCAAGCGAATCATTTAAAATACGTTTTTCCGGAATGTATAAATACAGTACCAAGGCGGAATTGGGAGGAGCGGAAGGTGATTATAACTGGACAGAGAATATTGAAAATTATGAAAGAGATTACTCATTCGATCTCAAATTAATTTCAGGCGGATTAACTTTTGGTACAAGTTACATACAGAAACAAACACCAACCACAACTTCAAACAAAGCTGTAGGAACAATTTATTCCGATAGAGGGACTTTCTGGAATATCAGATTTATAAATAATTACTTGAAGTATAACTTTTATTCATCAAATGATTTTTCATTAACGGCAGTTTTATACAATAGAAATGCCACTGTTTTAAGCAACTCAATTTACGAAGTTGTAGATACTGCTCAAGTAGGATATTTCCGTCCCAACAATTTAACGGGGATTGAAAGTATTGCCGATTTGAAAGTTTTAGAAAATCTATTTATTACTTCCGGCTTAACCTTTGAGTATGAAAGCTTAGCCGAATCAAACTCGTTTTCATACAGCAGCAGCCCAAATATTAAACCGCCAAAACCTGTAACTCCTAAAATGATATCAAATTATTTAACTAGTATTTTTATTGAACCAAGAATAAAGATAGAAGAAAAATTATTTTTCTCGGCTGGATTACGATTTGATAACAGCACTATTTATGACAATATATTAACTCCGAGGGCAGGGTTAAGTTATAATTATAATAATGTTCAATTCAGAATTTCATACTCACAAGCTTTTAGAGCACCCAAACCGTGGGATTATACAGATGGAGTCGGAAACAATTCCTTAAACCCAGAAAGAATGAAGTCAATTGAAGGCGCGGTTAAAACCTTCTTTCATGAAAATTTTATTGCGGGAATTAATCTATACAGAAATCATTTAGAAAATGCATTAACAAGAGAATTAACTCCAAACGGTTTTAGATGGATAAACAGCGGCGGAGCTTATGTTAACGGAGCAGAGGTTTACTTTAATTACTTAATTGGAAAGCTGAAAACAAATTTCAATTATACTTTTACAGAAAGCTACAATGAGAATGGAACTTATCTTACCGAAATAAGCAGACACACTTTTAACACAGGATTAACTTACTCGCTTTCAAAAAACTTTAAAATCAATTTCAGAGCAAATTATTTCGGCAAAAGGGAAAATCCTAGAATAATTGCTTCAACAAATAATTCTCTTATTGATCCGGCTTTGATATTTCATGCAGCCGTTTCCTTATTAAATTATAAAGGAATTGATCTTCAGCTTTCTGTAAAAAATATTTTTGATACCGAATATTACCATACATCAAATAGACAGCCGGATAGATACAGACAATCACAAAGGACTTTTATTTTTACTGCAGGCTATTCATTGTTTAATTGAAAAACATTTACATGGAATGTTATAATGACAAACATTAGAAATTCAGTAATTGTGTTCACATTAATTTCATTGTTGTTCAGGATAGAAATTAATTCGCAATCCTTAAAACACCACCAAGCAGTAGCCGCATATCTATACAACTTTGCTAAAAATGTACGATGGGAAAATGAGAATCGAATTTCGGAATTTAAATTCCACTATGTGGGAAATAACGAAAGAATTAAAGAAGAATTAGAATCACTTGCAAAATTAAGACGATTACGAGATAAACCAATTAAAATCACATACAACAATTCCGAACTAGAAAAAGCACATTTAGTATTTATCAGTAAAGATGCAAATCCACAATTAGTGCAGTTGTATGACAGAATAGAAGGAAAAAATATTCTGCTTGTAAGTGAAGAATATTCAGATAAAAAACTAATCATGATAAACCTAACAAAGAAGAATGAATCCCTTCATTTTGAGATTAACAAAGCAAATATTATAAATCAGAATATAGAAATAACAGATGATCTAATTTTACTTGGGGGAACAGAGATTGATGTTGCATCACTTTATAGAGAAAGTCAGCAGACGTTAAGAACATTGCAAAAACATGCAGATAAATTAGAAGAAAATTTAATTAATCTGGAAAGAAGCATAAATGCAAAATCCAAGGAGATTGAATTACAGAAAGAAAATTTGGAAAAGCAGTCAAACAAACTAAACGAACAGAATAAAACATTAAGTGAACAATCTTTGCTTTTAAAAAAGCGGGACAAGGAATTATCCGAACAGTTAAATAAGATAAATGAACAGAATGAAATCTATGAGAAGCAGTCAAAAAAACTTGAAGAGCAAAAGGAAGAATTAGCTGAAGGGAATAAACTTCTAAACGAATTAAAAGAAGATATAGAGAAGCAAAAAAATGATTTGGCTGAACAATCAAAAGCTTTAGAAGAGCAAAGCAAAACAATAGGGAAACAGCAGGAATATTTACATCTTTTAATAATTATAGTTGCACTTGTAATTTTGTTAAGTGCTGCGGTTTATATCGGGTATAAGAATAAAATTCGTTTAACAAAGGAACTTGAAATTAAAGTTCAGGAAAGAACAAATGAACTAAAAAAATTAAATGAAGAACTTGAAGAAAGAGTAAACAAAAGAACCGATGAGCTGCAGCGGACAAATAAAAATTTGGGTGAAGCAAAGAAAGAAATTGAAGAAGTAAACAAATATTTGCTAAATGAAATTGATGTTCGTAAAAAAGTTCAAACCGATCTTGCTGAAAGTGAAAAAAGATTAGAAGCGATTCTTAATTATGCCCCTATACTTGTTTATATAAATGATGTTAATGGTAAATACATTTTCGTCAATTATGAATTTGAAAAGGTAATGAAATTAAAATTTGAGGAAGTCGTAAATAAAAATGATCTTGAAATATTTCCAAAGCAAAGAGCCGAAAGGAATATTGCCCAAAACAAAAAAGTAATAGAAACCGGTAAAGCACTTACTTTTGAAAATCCGTCACAGAAGGAAGACGGACTTCATTATTTCTTTGATATCATCTTTCCGATATTTGACAGTAATAATAAAATAACAGCAACATGCGGCTGGACTATCGACATTACTGATAGAAAGAAGAGAGAAGAAGTTCTTAAAGAAGCAAAAGATAAAGCTGAATCTGCAGATAAATTGAAATCGGCTTTTCTTGCTACAATGTCACACGAACTAAGAACTCCTCTTAACTCAATAATTGGTTTTACCGGAATTTTATTAAAAGGGATTGCGGGACCATTAAACTCGGAACAGATAAAACAGTTAGGATTGGTAAAAGGAAGCGCTCAGCATCTTTTGGCGTTGATAAATGATGTTTTAGATATTTCAAAAATTGAAGCGGGACAGTTGGTCGTATCAATTTCCAAGGTTGATTTTAGAAAAACATTAACAGGTGTGGTGGAAAGTATTATACCTTCTGCAGAAAAAAAATCTCTTGAAGTTTACTTAAGCATTGCAGATGAAGTAAGCGAAATAGAAAGTGATGAACGGAGAGTAGGACAAATATTTCTCAACTTAGTTAATAACGCAATTAAATTTACAAATGAAGGTTTTATTAAAATCGACAGTTTAATTCAAAACGGTAAATTAATTACAAAAGTAATGGATAGCGGAATAGGGATAAAAGAAGAAGATAAAGAAAAACTCTTTAAACCATTTAGTCAAATTGACACCGGACTTTCGCGCAACCATGAGGGAACCGGTCTGGGCTTATCAATTACTAAAAAACTTGTAGAAAAATTGGGCGGCAAAATTTATGTTGAAAGTTCGGTTAATAAAGGAAGTACATTTATAGTTGAATTTCCTAACAAATAAAAGAAAGAGAAAAAGATATTATGAAGACCAAAATACTTATTATTGAAGACAATGAACAAAATATGTATATGCTTTCTTTTCTTTTGGAAAGTGAAAATTATGAAGTAATAAAAGCATACAGCGGTGCAGAAGGAATTAAAGCAGTACAAAGATACGAACCTCACATAATTCTTCTTGATATCCAACTTCCTGAATTGGACGGATATGCGGTGGCTAAAAAATTAAGAGAAGAAGAAAAAAGTAAAGATATTCCCATTATAGTTGTTACTTCTTATGCAATGCCGGGGGATAAAGAAAAAGCTATGGAATCGGGGGCAACTGGATATATAGAAAAACCGATTAATCCTGACACATTTATTTCTGAAATGAATTCATTCTTACCAAAAGATTTTTTAGACAAAAGAGAAAGCAAATTATGAAAATTTTAATTGTAGATGATAAGAAAGAGAACCTCTATTTTCTCGAAACATTACTAAACGGAATTGGATACGAAACAATTTCGGCTAATAATGGAGCCGAAGCTATTGACTTGGCAAAAAAATCAGATATTCAGCTTATAATTTCTGATATACTTATGCCTGTTATGGATGGATTTACATTCTGCAGAAATTGTAAGAAAAATGAAAATCTAAAAAACATTCCGTTCGTATTTTATACCGCAACATACACCGAACCAAAAGATAAGGAGTTTGCTCTTAGTCTTGGTGCCGTTAAATATATTTTAAAACCGCAGGAACCGGACGTTTTTATTGAAATAATTGAGGAAGTACTGAATGATGTGAATTCAGATAAAATCAAAAATATACCGAATGACGGAGTTTCTGAAGATGTAGTTCTTAGAGAATACAATTCTGTTCTAGTAAACAAGCTGGAAGATAAAATGAGGCAGGCGGAACAGAAAGAAATAGAACTAAAAGAATATGTTGTTAAACTTGAAAAAACAATTGAAGAAAGAGAAAAAGCCGAAAAAGAATTAGGTAGAAGTGAACTGAAATATAAAAAGCTTTATGACGGTATGATGGATGGATTTGTTATTACTACAATTGAAGGAAAAATACTTGAGTTTAATAACGCTTTTACCTCGATGCTTATGTATGATGATGATGATGAATTGAAATCAAAAAATATAAATGATCTTACTCCCGCGAAATGGCATGATGAAGAAAAGAGGATTTTCGAAAATCAAGTTTTTGGTTCTGGATATTCTGAAACTTATGAAAAAGAGATGATAAAAAAAGATGGTTCAATTTTTCCGGTTGAATTAAGAACGTATTTAATAGTAAATGAAAAAAATGAAAAAGAAGGAATGTGGGCAATAATAAAGGATATAACCGAACGAAAAAAAATAGAATTAATGACTCAAAAATTAAATGAAGAACTAGAACAGAGAGTTAAAGAAAGAACAAGTCAGCTTAAAATTTTGAATCAAGAATTGGAAGCCTTCAGTTATTCTGTTTCTCATGATCTTAGAACGCCATTAAGAATAATTTCGGGGTATTCAAAAATTTTATTTGAAGAATACGCGAATGAACTTTCTGATGATGCAAAAACTCTACTTGAAGGAATTACAAAAAACACAAACAATATGAGCTGTTTGATTGATGATCTTCTTGAATTTTCAAAACTAAACAGAAAAGAAGTGGCATTAACAGAAATTAATTTTGAGAAAATTTTCAAAGAGGTATTTAACGAAATTCCAGGTTCGGCAATCAAGGATAAAGTAAAAATAAACATCTCTAAACTACCCGTTGTTAAAGGGGATAAAGCACTTCTTAAACAAGTTGCAGCAAATCTTATATCTAATGCGGTCAAGTTTTCAAGTAAAGTTGAAAATCCGGAAATTAATATTTCCGCGGTTACTGAAAATAGTATGGCGGTTTTCTGTATTAAAGATAATGGCGTTGGGTTTGATATGAATTATTCCGGCAAACTATTCGGGGTCTTTCAGAGATTACATAAACAAAACGAATATGAAGGAACCGGAGTGGGACTTGCAATAGTTAAAAGAATAATAAACCGACACGGCGGCAAAGTATGGGCGGAGTCCGAACTTAATAATGGTTCTTCATTTTATTTTTCTTTACCCCTCTTTAAATAGATTTAGTAAATAATCATTAAAGAAGCAGTTAAGTTAAATAAACGGTTTATAAGTAATGTGTAAGACGGTGTATGTAGATTTTTTCCAGGATTAAAAAAATATTAAAAGGCAGAATAATGGTTGAGATTTATAAAGAAACCGGCAGAATGATTAAGGATATAGATGATTCATTTTTTAATGCAATCTTACAAAAGCAGTTTGAATACCAGCCCGAGTTAAAAGAGAGGTACAATTCAAAGCAAATTCAAAAGTATATTGACGATACAAAATATCATTTGAGTTATTTATCTGAAGCGATAACTAACAACAGACAAGTTTTGTTTAATGAATATCTGGCATGGATCAAAATATATTTTAATGGACTACCGGTAACCGATGACGAAATTATATTAAATTTTCTACTTGTTAGAGATGGACTTAAAGAAATACTTCCCAACGAAATGTCGAACATATCATCAAAATTTATCAATACGGGAATTGAATATTACAAATCAAAGCCGCCGTTACTACCCAGTTTTATAACGGATGAAAATCCATTTAAAGAGTTGGCACAAAACTATCTTAGTTTTCTGGTTAACGGCGATAAAAATTCTGCACATCAATTAATAATGAAAAGTGTTGAAAACAAAACTTCAATTAAGGACTTATATTTAAATGTTTTTCAAGTAACACAAAAAGAGACCGGAAGATTGTGGCAGTTAAGCAGAATTACAGTTGCACAAGAACATTTTATAACAGCAGCAACCCAGCTAATAATGGCTCAGCTGTATCCTTATCTTTTTACTACAGAACTAAAAAATTATAAAGTGATTGTAAGTTGTGTTGAAGGAGAACTTCATGAGATAGGAGCAAGAATGGTTGCAGATATTTTTGAAATGGAGGGCTGGAATTCATATTACTTCGGAGCTAATACATCAATAGATAATTTAATAGATAACATAAAAAAACATCAACCGAATATTGTTGCGATCTCTGCTACTATGATTTTCAATATTTCTACAGTTTCAAAAATTATTCAAACTATTAGAAAATTTGATTCTTTAAAAAAAATAAAAATTCTTGTTGGGGGTTATCCTTTCTTAATTGCAGAAGATTTATGGAAAGATATTGGTGCAGATGGATTTGCTTCCGATGCTCTTGCGGCAGTTGAAATTGCAGAAAGATTTTTAAATCAATAAGGCTGAGTTATGATTTATACAGATGAAGGAATTTTGGTTTCATGTTCAAATGAAGGAAGAATAACTAATGTTTATTTTAACAAAACCGAGATTAAAACCGAGGACGTAATTCAAAAATTATTGCCGGAATTATTCAGAGAAGATTATATAACAAAAGCCTTAAACTTTTTTATGAAAGTTAAAGAAGATTCTGCATCGTTCGGCTGGGAGTTTTTTCTAAATCCAAATATTATTAATGAACCCTTTTATTTTAGCGGCGCCGTAGTTGATAAAGACATTTTAATATTTGGTTCTAAATCAAAGGTGGACTTTAATAAATTTATAACTGGAATGATGCTCTTAAATAATGAGCAAATCAATAAGATAAGAGAACTGGAAAAAGAGAGAAAAGAACTTTCCGTTAGTAATGAAATGCTTGATGTAAAACACTTTAATGAACTGAGCCGATTAAATAATGAACTTGTATCTATTCAAAGAGAACTTACCAAAAAGAATTTAGAACTTGCCGAACTGGATAAAATTAAAAACCAGTTTATCGGAATGGCAGCACATGATTTGAGAAATCCCCTTGGAAGTATTTTTATTTATACAGAGTTTCTTGAAGAAGAAAAAGAATCTTTTACCGAAGAACAATTGGAATTTCTAAATTCAATAAAAACTCAAAGTTCGTTTATGCTTAATCTTTTAAATGAATTGCTTGATGTCGTATCAATTGAATCAGGTAAAGTTCAGCTTAATTTGGAAAGTGCTGATATAATAAAGTGTATTTCTCACAATTTGCACCTTAACAAAGCACTTGCCGATAAGAAACAAATTAAAATTGAATTTGAAACAAAAATTAATTCATGCTTCTTTAATTTTGATAAAGTTAAAATGGAGCAGGTACTTTCTAATCTTATTACTAATGCAATTAAATATTCAAACAGCAGCACAACAATTACCGTATCACTTTCTAAATTAAAAAACGATTTATTGATTGCTGTTAAAGATGAAGGACAAGGGATTGCTTCCAATGAGTTGGATAAACTATTTAAACCATTTCAGAGAACAAGCGCAAAAACTACTGCCGGAGAAAAAAGCACAGGACTGGGACTTTTTATTGTTAAAAGAATTGTAGAAGCTCACAATGGAAAAATTTGGGCAGAAAGTAAAGTCGGAGTTGGATCAACATTTAAATTTGCTTTACCGATAAACAATTAATGATTAATTATGACGAACTAAGGGATTTATAATCAATCAAGGAATATAAAAACTAAAAAATCAGCAGAAAAACTCGATAATAAAAGTCTAAAATACCTGCATAAAAATAAAACGCAAAAGTCTTTGATTTAATCGGACTTTTGGTATAAATTAAAATTGTAATAATAGAATAAGAAGTGATTGACCGCAAACACTCATTATGCGGGGAAAAGAGGTAAAGAATGAGTAATGAATTAAGAGTTCTTTTAGTTGAGGATAACGAAGATGATGAAAGATTATTAAGTTTTGAACTGAAAAAATCATATCAGCTTACACTTAAAAGAGTAGAAACAAAAGAAGATTACCTTACCCAAATTAAAGAGTTCAATCCAAAAATAATTATCTCAGATTATAACCTTCCGTCATTTAACGGAATTGAAGCATTAAATATCAGGCAAATGGAAGTCCCATTAACTCCATTCATTCTTGTTACAGGCTCAATTAATGAAACAACGGCTGTTGAATGTATGAAAGCGGGAGCAGATGATTATATTCTTAAAGAACATCTAAACAGATTAATTCCATCAATCGAATCTGCAATTGAAAAGAAAGAAAATCAAAAAACAAAAATTAGTGCGTTGGATGCATTAAAGAAAAGTGAAGAAACATTCTTAAATATTTTCAATAATTCTGTTGTTGCAATTTATGTAATAAATAAGGAAGGAAAATTTTTAGATGTTAATCAAGCAGCATTGGATTTTTATCTATGTGAAAGAGAAGATTTAATAGGAAAGAATTTTTCAGTAGTCGATGCTGACGGAAAAAATAATTTGAATAAAATATCCGAATTGATGAAACTTTGCATGAGCGGTATTCCACAGCAATTTGAATTTTGGGCTAAAAAGAAAAATGGTGTAATCTTTCCTAAAACGGTAAAGGTAGAAAAAGGATCATACTTTGGCAAGACAGTAATATTTGCTTACGCTATTGATATAACCGAAAGAAAAAAGGCAGAAGAGACATTAAAGGAAAGTGAAGCATTTCAAAAAGCCTTAATTGAAAGCTCTCCCCTTCCTTTTATTAGTATTGACTTACAAGGAAATGTTGTTACATGGAATGAAGCAGCGGAAAAAGTATTTGGCTGGACTGAAGAAGAAGTAATTGGAAAACCAAATCCAATTATTCCTCCCGATAAAAGTGAAGAGTTTAAAAGTTTATCAAAGTTTGTGCTTGAAGGAAATAGTTTCTCAGGTAAGGAATTAAAAAGAATAAGAAAAGACGGCGGATTAATTTCAATAAGTTTATCAACCGCACCGATTTATAATTCCGAAAACAAAATTATTGGTGTAATGGCTTCCGCAGAAGATATTACGGAAAAGAAAAAGAATGATGAACAGTTACGGCTGCTAAGTACTTCCGTAGAACAAAGTCCCGTTGGAAAAGTAATTACCGATCCGCAAGGAATAATTTTGTATGTAAATAACAGCTTCTGCAAAATTTCCGGATACTCAAGAGAAGAAGTGATTGGAAAAAATCCAAGAATTCTTCAGTCCGGTTATCATCCAAAAGAATTTTATGAAAAGTTTTGGAACACAATTCTTTCAGGTAAAACTTGGGAAGGTGAATTTAGAAATAAAAGAAAAAACGGCGAGTTATATTGGGAATCAGCTGTTATCTCTCCGATAATAAACGAGGAAGGAGACATTACTCATTTTATAGAAGTTAAAGAGGATATTACCGAAAAAAGAAGAATTGAAAAACTAATCAGATCTCAGAATGAACTATTGAATGTAATGTTTGAAAATATCCCTGTTATCCTTTGGAGATCCGATCCACAGATAAATACGGTTTGGTATAACAAAGAGTTTTCGAAAAAAATAGGGTGGGAAACAAAAGCAACATCCAACATAAATTACATGTTGGAAAAATGTTATCCCGATCCTGATTATAGAAAATCGGTTGTTGCCTTTATGGAAAAGGCAGATTCGAGCTGGAAAGAATTTGTATTAACTAACTGCGAGGGAAGAAGAGTTCCATGTTTGTGGTCAAATATAAAACTAAAAGACGGCTCGTTGATAGGAATAGGAATTGATTTAACAGATAGAAAAGAATATGAAAGAGATTTGATTGAAGCGAAAGAGAAAGCAGAGTCTGCAGACAAATTAAAAACAGAATTTCTCGCTCAAATGTCGCATGAAATTAGAACCCCGATAAATGCCGTGATAGGAAATCATAATTTATTAAGAGAATTAGTAGGAAAAGAATTCTTAGACGAATACATTGATATATTTACCGGAATTGAATCTGCTTCACGCAGAATAATTAGAACAATCGATTTAATACTTAATATGGCTGAAATCCAGTCAGGAAGCTACCTTCCCGACTTTTCAGAGATTAATTTAGAAAAAGGAGTATTTGATAGATTGATTAAGGAATTTAAAATTCCAGCCGAATTAAAAAAGTTAGATTTGGTATTTGAAAGCGAAATTGATAATCCGGTTATTGTTGGGGATGAATACAGCATTATTCAAATTTTTTCAAACGTTATTGATAATGCAGTTAAATATACCAACAAAGGAAAAGTTAAAATAAAAATTTGTTCAGATCTCAATAGAATTATAGTTGAAATTTCCGACACCGGAATTGGAATAAGCAAAGAATTTATGGAAAATCTATTTGATGCCTTTGCACAAGAAGAAGCCGGTTATTCCAGATCTTATGATGGAAACGGTTTGGGACTTGCGCTGGTTAAAAAATACTGCGAGCTTAACAGCGCACATATAGAAGCTGAAAGTGAAAAGAATGTTGGTTCAACATTCAGAGTTATATTTAATAAATGAGGAGCAGATTAATTTGTATAAAATGATAGTTATTGAAGATGATGAACTTTGGCTCGGCTCATTAAAAAGAATTTTTGAGAAAACTTATTATGTTGATTTGTGTAAATCTGCCGAAGAATTTTTAGCGAAGTATTTTAATAATCATTATGATATAATAATTATGGATATTTCTCTAAGAGGGAGTATCGATGGGTTGGAGCTTACGAAAAAATTAAAACAAAACTCCCCGCATTCAAATACACCTATTATCTGTTTAACTGCACATGCTTTAACTAAGGATGCAAGAAATGCAAAAGAAGCCGGAGTTGATCTATATATAAGAAAACCAGTTCCTATTGAATATCTAAAAGAAACAGTTCATAATTTAATAATGGAAAAGACAGTTTGAGGGGAACAAAGAGTTTTATAAAATAAAAAAGGCTGATTTCAAATCAGCCTTTTTTTTAACTACTATCAAATAATTAAATTATCTATAGAATTTATATCTTTCATCAACAATATCAGCTTCTTTCTTTAGGTTTGCAACCCAATCAGTAAATACTCTGGATTTTTTCTGCTGGAAGATATTGTCTCTAATTGCCGGCTTTTGAGCATCAAAATTAGCTTGATCAAATTCATCTCTTTGGGTTACTTTTATTAAGAAAGTTCCTTTATTACCTACAACAGGTTCTGAAATTTGATTTAGCGGAGCATCAATTGCATAATTAGAAAATGCATATTCATTTCCTAAACCTGGAATTCCGCCCCCTGTACCAAATCTTGTAGCAGTTGAAACTTTTGCTTTATCATAAAATTGAGCAGCTTGAGATAAATTGCCTGTACCTTTTATTTTACTGTAAACCTCTTCAGCAATTTTTTTGGTTTCGGCTAATTTCATTTCTTTTATAACTTCTCTTCTAACTTGTGCTTCAACTTCTTCCAATGGTTTAAAACCGGCTTTTATAATTTCGGAAACTGTAGCAACAACATAACCGGCATTTACTTTGAAAACTTCACTTATAGAACCCAAGCTGTTATCAAAAGCAAATCTTGTTAAACCTTTGTTTTGTCCAAGTCCGGGAATTGTAACGGCATCTTCTTTGAATCCCGGGGTTTCCAAAATGTTATAATTAAATTCTTGTGCAACAGGTTCAAATCCGTCTTTATCTGCTAAAAATACAAAATCTTCTGCACTGCTGTAAAGATTATCCATTGTAGTTGCAGATGGTTCAATTTTGTTGGCAATTTTTTCAATTACAAATTTCTCATTTGATTTGCCGGTAACTTTGATGATATGATAACCAAAGTTAGATTTGATAGGTTTTTGGACTTCATTTAATTTTCCGTTAAAAGAAGCATCTTCAAATTCCTTAACCATCATTCCTTTTCCGAACCAACCTAAATCGCCTCCTTTAGAGCCGCTGCCCGGATCTTGAGAATGTTCCATTGCAAGCTTTGCAAAATCTGCACCGTTTGCTAAAAGAGCATATAAAGAATCAGCTTTAGCTTTTGCAGCATCCGGATTAGTATTTGTAGAAACCAAAATGTGAGATGCTCTTACAAACTCATCACTTGATTTTACTTTATCAACAACTCTGTATACAACATAACCTTCAAAGGTTAAAACCGGACCAACAATACTTCCTTTAGGAGCTTCAGAAACCAAAGTACCGGATTCTCCCGGAAGTCTGTCTAAACCAACAGTATCTCTGGAATAAGGCTGATCCGAATAAATTTCTACATAAGTTTTAAATGAAGAAGTGTCGGCTTTAATTTTTTCTACGATAGCTTTAAGGTTATTTTTGATACCGCTTGAATCTGCCGCAGAAGCTTCTCTTCTAAAGAGAACATATTTAATCTTTCTTTGAGGCTCAATTTTATACTTATCAAGATTCTTATCATAATATTTTTTGATATCGGAATCAGTAACAGTAACTTGAGTATCTAGAATAGTATTTACATCAATCAACGCATAATCGGCAGTCATTTTGATGTTTTGTTCGATATATCTTCTTTTAACTTCATCATCAGAAACTACAATTGTAGAGTTAAGAAAACTTTCCAATTTTTCTTGAAGTTTTTGTTGTCTAACAGCATCTTCAACTTGAATCATAGCTTCTTTGTTAGCAGGATTTTGAATTGCCTGATCGTAAGCTGCTCTGTTGAAGTTACCTGTAGAATCGATAAAACTCTGCTTAATTATTTCCGGAGGATTTGGACCGAGAATGGCTTCTTTAATTTCTTCATCGGTAACAAAAATTCCGTACTCTTCCATCTTATTCTGCATAAGTACTTGAGAAACATAAGCATCCCAAACTTGATCTCTAAATGCTTCCATTTGAGATTCATCAATATCTCTGCCTGTTTGCTGTACTTGCGCTTGTCTATATCTTTCCACTAAAGCTGAAAATTCTTGATATGTTACAGGTTCATCGTTAATATAGCCAACGTTATTGGTTCTGGCACCAAATACTTGACTTAAATTTGAATCCGAAATAACCATAAATAACACAAACAAACCGCCAACTGTAATGATAAACCATGGAGCTAAACTCCTCATCTTAGCCATCATCGCCATTATAAACTAAACCTCCTAGTTTCTGATTACAAAAAAGTTTAAGATTCCAAATTTAGAGACACTAAGGGTGAAAAGCAATTGTTTTAATCGATATGAAAAATGACAAAAATTATTCCGTTTTCAGTGAAGTTTTAACTTTCTTGATCCGCCAAATCATTTCTATGCTTAATCAACTGTGCCTTTACTATAAAAAATACTTCCTCGGCTATATTTGTTGCATGATCTCCCAATCTTTCTAATTCTTGAAAGACCTGATAAAATATAATTGCAGAATTAATGTTATTTTTTGATTCATGCATCAATTCTATTAAATATTTTGAATCTTCCTTTACAAGTTCGTCGAGCTTATCGTCACTTTTAATTACTACTCTTACTAATTCGGAATCGTTAGTTATAAAAGCATCAATTGCTTTTTTTATCATATCTCTAACTATAAATGTTATTTCGGAATAATGCAGCCTATTAAAATAGTTAGGAAGAAATTCAAAATCTTTGGATTGATGTGCAATGTTTTTTGCTAAATCTCCTATTCTTTCTAAATTACTGTTAATCTTCAATGCTGACATAACAAGCCGAAGATCCATTGCTACAGGTTGATTTAAGGCAAATAATTTCTGGCAGATTCTTTCAATTTTAATGTCATACTTATCAACAATTTTATCTCTTGAAATCACTAAATCGGCAAGTTCTCTATTTTGTTCTTCAATAGATTTAATTGCGAAATCGACCTGCTCATCAACCAAGCTGCACATTTTAATAAGTCTTGTTTTTAATTTTTCTATGTGAAAATCGAAAATTCTATCCATAATAATTAATCAATCCTTTTTCCAAATTTTAATAAATTATCCGAATCTGCCGGTTATGTAGTCTTCAGTCTGCTGGTTAGTTGGATTAGTAAACATTTTAGTTGTCTTTTCATATTCAATCAAATGACCAAGATAAAAGAATGCGGTATAATCACTAATTCTTGCTGCCTGCTGCATGTTATGAGTAACTAAAATAATACTATAATTTTTTTTCAATTCATAAATAAGCTCTTCAATTTTGGCAGTAGAAGTAGGATCAAGTGCACTTGCCGGTTCATCCATAAGTAAAATATCGGGTTTAACGGTTAATGCTCTTGCAATGCAAAGTCGCTGCTGCTGTCCGGCAGAAAGATTTAATGCATTCTCATTTAGTCGATCTTTTATCTCGTCCCATATTGCTGCTTTTCTGCATGTTTCTTCAATTATATCTTTAAGCTTATTATCTTCTTTAACGCCATGAAGCTTTGGAGCAAAAATTAAGTTATCCCAAATTGATTTTGGAAATAAGTTAGATTTTTGAAAAACCATTCCAACCAGCTTACGAAGATTAACTACATCAATCTCTCTATCGTAAATATTAATTCCGTCAATTTTTATTTCACCGGTATATCTAAATCCACTTATAAGTTCATTCATTCTATTTATTGATCTGAGGAAACTTGTTTTACCGCATCCGGAAGGACCAATAACTGCAGTAACTTTTTTAGAATAAATATCTATTGATACATCATTTAGCGCCTGTATGTAATTAAAATAGAGACTAAGATTTTTGATTTTTATTTTTACTTCTTTCATTTAGAAAGATCTCATTTCGTTTAATTGTTTTCTGAATTTATATCTTAATAAAATAGCAGTTAAATTTAGCGCTAATGTTAAAAGCATCAAAACCAAAGTTGTTCCATACTGAATTGGAATTGTTAAAGTTGGATTTGATGACTGAGTAGCAAGTATAAAAATATGATACGAAAGATACATAAATTGATCTGCCGGATTAATCATTGGAATAGAAAAAAATCCAAAATTCCACTTTACAATTGGAAGATCGGGAAGGAAAAATGCACATCCTAAAAATAAAATTGGTGCAGTTTCTCCTGCTCCTCGGCTAATTGCTAAAATAATTCCTGTTAATATTCCGGGACGAGCTTGAGGAAAGATCACATTTTTTATAGTCTGCCATTTTGAAGCTCCCAATCCGTATGAAGCTTCTCTCTGTTCTTTAGGAACAGCTTCCAAAGCCTCGGTAGATGCAACAATAATTGTTGGAAGAACTAGAACCGCTAAAGTTGCAGAAGCCCAAAGCATTGCAGGTTTACCGAATAATAATCCGGTTTGTAAAATTTCATCTAAATTTTTACCGATGAAGAAAACGAAAAAACCCAATCCAAATAAACCGATTACAATAGATGGAACTCCAGCTAAATTATTAACGGAGATTTTAACAATTCTGGTAAGCAGATTATCTTTAGCATATTCATTTATATAAATTGCCGCAAAAACACCAACTGGAACAGCAAACAAAATCATAAGAAAAACCACTGAAAGAGTGCCAAAAATTGCAGGACCAATTCCACCGTCGGTCATATTATTTTTTGGTGATTCAGTAATAAATTCAAAATCGATTACATTTATACCTTCAACAAAAATTTTCAGAAAGAATAAGAGATAAAGGATAAAAACAAAGTAAGTAATAATTCTAATTGCAGATAAACCCAAAATTCCAGATTTAGCTTCGGAAAGAGCAATTCCTTTTATATCTGTAAAGAATGTTTTTTTTGTTTCTTTGCTATCCATCTAATTACCTAGTTTCTTTCTCATTTTGCTTAAGAAAATTTCAGCAATTAGATTAAGAATAAAAGTAAGAGAAAAGAGAAAAAGTCCTATAAAGAAAAGAGCAAAATAATGAGGAGATGATTGAGAAACTTCTCCCAATTCAGCCGCAATTGTGGCGGTCATTGATCGTACACTTCTGAAAACATCGACCGTAATAACGGCAGCATTACCTGAAGCCATAAGAACAATCATAGTTTCACCGATAGCTCTCCCAAATCCTAAAATTACAGCAGCAGAAATTCCTCTCACGGAAGCCGGAAGAACTACTTTTATAATTGTCTGCCATCTATTAGCACCCAGTGCATAAGAAGCCATTCTAAGCTCTCTCGGAACCGCACTAATAGAATCTTCGGTTAAAGAAGCAATAATAGGAATAACAATAAATGATAAACCCAAAGAAGCAAGAAAAGCATTGAGTCTGTTAACGGGAAAAAAGAGATCATTTAAAATTGTTGCGCCGACTACAAGCATAAAAAATCCAATAACAACAGTTGGAACACCGGCAAATATTTCAATAATTGGTTTTAATAATTCTCTTGTTCTGGGGGATGCTGCTTCAGCAAGATAAATTCCAATTATTATTCCAATTAATGTAGAAATAAGAACTGCGGGAATTGCAGTAAGGAGTGTTCCAGCAAGCAATGGTATAATAGAAAATCTGGAATTTTCGGAAGTTGGATACCATTCAAAATTATATTGTGAAATTCCGTTTATATTGCTTTTACTGAAAAAATAATCGGAAAGATTAATGTGATTAAACCCTTCAAAGCCGGTATTAATTAAAAACCCAAAAATCAAAAGAATAAAAAGAACCGCAACAAATCCGTTTAAGGCAAAGAAATACTTAATCAGTTTTTCTTTTAGAAGAAATTTGGCAGATAATTTTTTTGAATAATTTACGCTGTTATTCATTCTTGTTTTCTATCTTTTTTGGGAAGCGGAATATATTCCATCTGCTTTACTATATTTTGTCCCGATTCCGAGCTTATAAAATCAATATAATTTTTTAGTTCTCCTTCAGGTTTTCCGTTAGTGTAACAGTATAAAAATCTGGAAAGTGAATATTCTCCACTCCAAATCACATCATAATTAATGGATTTATTTTTAATTGGTGAAATAGCTTTTTCTTCTTTCGATTTTTTTACTGCTAAAATTTTCAGATCATTTCTTAACGCAAAGTAACCAACGCCGCCGTATCCAATTCCGTTTTTATCTTTTGATACTGCCTCTGCTAAAGAAGCTGTTCCTTGCAGAACTTGAGTTCTTGAAATAAAATCAAATGGTTTTCCCTGTTCATCCTTCCCTAAAACGGTTTCCTTAAAATATTCATAAGTACCGCTGCTGTTTTCTCTTCCATAAAGAATAATTTTCGAATTTCTTCCGCCAATTTCTTGCCAATTGGTTATTCTTCCTGTGTAAATATCTCTTATGTTTTCAATGGTTAAACTATCTATTTTATTAGAAGGATGGATAATAATTGCTATTCCATCTAATGCTGCTTTTATTTTATATGGGGAAACATTATACTCAATTGCTTTTTGAATTTCCTTATCTTTTAATTCCCTGCTGATGTTTGCAATTGTTGCGGTTCCATTAAATAGAGAAACAATTCCGTTTCCCGATCCTCCGCCGGTTACTTGAATTGATACATTAGGATTTTTATTCATATAAACCTCTGCCCATTTTTGGGTAAGGTTTACCATCGTATCAGAACCTTTTATTATAATTGGCTTTTTCTCGTTATAAGATTCAATTTTGCATGAAGCGAAAAAGAAACTCACAAATAAAATTATAATTACTAAACTAAATGCCGGTTTTTTCATTTTTGTTCAAGTTAAACCTGTAATATTAAGAAAATACAGAGAATTTTCAGTATTAAGAAAATGTTATCATTTATTATTGACCAAGTTTGAACTTCGATTTCGGTTGCAACTGAAATTAGACTTGGGTAACTTTGTGCCCAACCTTAACACAAAAAAAAGAATAAAATGGACGTTCCTTTCAGTCATACTTGGCTTCCTTTTATCTATCTTTATGGAGTAGGAGGCTTTTTTTTTCTATTCGGTATGATAATTATAAAAAAAAGCGGTGCCATCAATTTGAAGAAGAAAATGCACAAATTTTGGTATAATACACTTCTTTACGGCTTCTTTTATTTTATGATTATGCATGCGTTTTTAATAATTTCAGCAACTTATTGGTAAAAAATGGAACATAAACCTGTTAATTTAGAAAGTTTTCACAATATCGGAACGTCTACCGATTGGGTTGTGATGCTTCTTTATTTTTTTATTGTTATAGCTTTCGGCAGTTATTTCGGAAGATATAACAGAAGCACCAAAGATTTCTTTTTTGGCGGCAGAAGATTTTCTTGGTGGTTAATTGCTTTTTCTATTGTAGCAACCGGAGTAGGAAGTCATAGTTTTATTAAATATTCCGCTAAAGGATTTGAGCATGGGTTTTCATCAACCATGACGTATATAAATGATTGGTTTTTTGTCCCATTTTTCCTTTTCGGCTGGCTTCCAATTATCATTTATACAAAAATCAGATCAATTCCAGAATATTTTGAAAGAAGATTTACCCCATCAGCCAGATTTTTAGCAACAGTTCTGCTTATGCTTTATATGGTTGGTTATATTGGAATCGGTTTTTTAACTTTGGGTAAAGCAGCAATGCCTCTCCTCCCTGAGCAATTTACTCTTTTTGGTACAACTTACGATATTACTTTAATGGGAGTAATTATTGTAATTGCAGTTATAACTGGTTTTTATATTACTTTTGGTGGACAAACAGCTGTTATTTTCACCGATCTTTTACAAGGATTTATTCTTCTTTTTGCCGGATTCTTCCTTTTCTTTCTTGGTGTTTCTTATGTTGGAGGTTGGGATATTTTTTGGAATCTTCTCCCCACTTCTTGGAAACTTCCTCTTGCAGATTTTAATCAGCCGAATAGTTTTAATTTCGTCGGAATTTTCTGGCAGGATGGTGTTGCCGGATCGATTGGATTCCTGTTTATGAACATGGGATTGATAATGCGATTTATGGCTACAAAAAATGTTGATGAAGGGAGAAAAGCAGCAACATTTAATATTTTATTTATGCTTCCTCTTTCAGCAATTGTTGTGGGAAATGCCGGATGGATTGGCAAAGCGATTTCGGTTGCAGAACCAAATGTTGTACCGCCAAATACTAATCCCGATGAAATTTTTGTTGTTGTAGCAAGTCTGGTTGCACTTCCAGGTGTATTCGGCTTTATAATGGCGTCACTTACCGCCGCATTAATGTCAACAGTAGATACATTAATTAATGCTACATCGGCAATTTATATAAATGATATTTACAGACCGATTAAGAAATTCTTAAAATCAGATGACAGCGATAAAAAGAAAACAGATAAAAGAGAACTTACTGCTGCAAGAATTTCTTCAATTGCTATTACAATATTAGGAGTTCTTTCGGTTCTAGCTTTTCAAAGTTTTCCTACCGTTTACGAAGCACATGGATTTTTCCATTCAACTTTAACTCCACCTCTTGTTGTAGCTATTTTCTTGGGATTATTCTGGAGAAAATATACTGCCTCCGGCGTAATTACTACTTTTGTTGGTGGTGTTGCTTTTATGATTTTAGGTCTTCATGATCCAATAGTTATTTCTCCTTTTGATCATGGAATTATGATGGATCCGAATCATCCCTATTCTTATATAAGAGCTCTGTATAATATGCTTGTCTGTTTTGGTGTTGCAGTACTTATAACTTACTCAACAGATTATCAAAGAAAAGTTGTTGCTAAGATTAAAGCTCTGTCAAACGGCAGAACAATAATGTATGGCGTAATTTTCTTAACGATTGTTTTCTTTTTGATGGTCACTTTTAATGTTGGTTCAGTGCCGGTTCAATTTATATTGATAACATTAATCGTAATTTTTACGGCATTATCCGTTCACTTCTTTATTAAATACGATGATCAAGCAAATACAGAAGGATTAACAGTTTGGTCTGTTCAAAAAGCCAAAGAATACTTTAAGGGAAGTAAAGTTAACGAAGAAGAAGGTGAAGTTATTAAAGTTCATTGGAAACTTAAAGAAGGAGACGATGAAGAAACAGTTAACTTCTCCGTAAATGATATGAAGAAAATGAAAGCTAACGTAGGTGATTTAGTTTACATCAGTGATGCAAGAAAATATTTGGGTGGATTAAAATCCGTACACGTTACATTTGGTGAACCACATAATGAAGATGGAATAGTATACATCACAAATGAAGAAAAACTAAACGGACAATTTATTGACGGCAGAATTCTTACTGCTGAAAAAGAGATGTAATCTGTTAAACTATTTTTTTAATCTAAAAGCGAATCATTTGATTCGCTTTTTTATTTTTAAAGATGTTGATCAAAAATTGATTTGCTAAATCTCATTTTCACAAGTACATTTTCACGCGATTAAAATTTGGAGTTTGTAAATGCCGTCATTCACACATACATGGCTTCCTTATATTTATCTTTATGGTTTAGGCGGGATATTTTTTATCTCGGGAATGCTGCTTGTTAAAAAAGCCGGAGCAATTGATTTAACTAAGAAAAGACATCGTTATTGGTATAGAGTTTTAATTTTCGGATTTTTTTACTTTATGATTCTTCATGCGGTATGGATTTTGGCAGCAATGTATTTGTAATTTTATTGAAGAAGAGGGATTTAATTCCCTCTTCTATTATAGTTTTACTTAACCAATTTTGGCTAGAATAAAATCAGCTAATATGTGCCCGCTTTCTTCAAGTAAAGGATCATCAACTTTTAAGTTTTCTTTCTTAACTTCTTCATCCCCTTTAATAGTAAGCTCGGTTGATTCTTGTCTTTCTTCATCTCTTAATTTTTTCTTCTGATCTGCAATTTCTTTTTCTTCTTTTCTAGTTTCAAGATTTAATGAATAAGAATTTTTTTCTCTTCTTTCATTCATTTCATTTATATCTTCAACTAAAAATTGAAATTCAATATTATTCTTTACTCTTCTTTGATGTTCCTTTTTGAGTTCCGGCAGAACAGAATCAATATCTCCATATGATTTGAATTTAGTAGGATTTATCTGATCCCAAGGTAAAGCACTTGGTTTAGAGCTTTCACCATATTCATCTGCAGAAAAAGCTGAAGGAAATGCTATGTCCGGTTCAACTCCTTTATGCTGAGTGCTGCTTCCTGTAATTCGATAGAACTTTGCGATAGTTAATTTTACTTGACCAAATTTATCTCCTGAACTTGGCAGGAATCTATTTAGATCGATAAGATTTTGAACAGTACCTTTGCCGTAAGTTTGTTCTCCTAAAATTAAACCTCTATCATAATCTTGAATTGCTCCAGCAAAAATTTCAGATGCAGATGCACTGAATCTATTTATTATAACTGCTAAAGGTCCATCATAAACTATCTGTGGATCAGGATCATCGTCAACTTCTATTGCACCGTTTGCTTGTTTAACCTGCACAATTGGACCTTCTTCAATAAACAAACCGGTAAGTTCAATTGCTTCTTGAAGCGAACCTCCGCCGTTATTTCTTAAATCAATTATTACTCCATCAATATTTTCTGTTTTTAGTGAATCGAGAATTTTTCTAACATCTTTTGTAGTACTCTTAAAGTTTTGATCTCCGGTACGTCTTCCGCTGAAATCATTATAAAATGAAGGAATGGAAATAACACCAAGTTTAACTGTTGTTCCGTTTTCTTCAATATTAATTATTTCTGCTTTTGCAGCTTGATCTTCTATTTTAACTTTATCTCTTACCAATTTAATTACTTCATAAGGATCTCCTTCAGCGGCATTGGCTTTAAGGATATGAAGCTTTACAGTAGTCCCTTTTTTACCTCTTATAAGCTGAACAACATCATCTATTCTCCATCCAATAACATCAATCATTTCCCCATCTTCACCTTGACCAACAGCAATAATTCTATCTTCTGGATTTAAAAGCTTGCTCTTGTCCGCAGGTCCGCCGGGAATTATCTCAACAATAGTAGTGTAATCATTTTTTATTGTTAATCTAGCACCAATACCCTCTAGAGCAAGACTCATTCCAATATTAAAGTTATCAGATGTAATTGGTGATAAATAATTGGTATGCGGATCAACAACATCTGCAAAGGCATTCATGTATAACTCAAAAACATCTTCTTCGTCATATTGTAAAACAGTTTTGTGGTATCTTTGATATCTTTTGGTTAAAGACTCAGAAATATCTTTCCAATCATCGCCGTTTATAATTCTTCCGATAGATTCATTTTTTAATCTCTTTCTCCAAAGATCATTTAGCTCTTCTTCAGAAGATGCATATTCCATCTCAGTTCTATCGGGTTCATAATATTCATCAATTGTAAAATCAAATTCGGACTTCAATCGATTTACTATATAATCAATTCTGGTATTTAATCTTTGCTTAAAAGTGTTGAAAATTTCGAAAGCAGGATTGAGATCACCTCTAATCAAATATTCGTCAAAATTATTTCTGTATTTTTGAAAACTATCTATATCGGATTTTAGAAAATACATTTTGTTGTAATCTAGAACCTTCAGGTAATTATCTAAAACTAAAGCTGATAAAGAATCATTTAATGGAGTTTTTCTATAATGATAACGGGAGAAAATTCTTGTTACCATTTTGTTTATATCGGAATGAAGTGCATCCGGAGTTAAAACTTTGTTTGTATCTATTACACTATTTTTTTCTGTTAACTCATCAATATTTTGTGCATTGCATGCTGCCGAAATAATAATTATTGAGAGTAATAAAAAAAGTTTTTTCATAATATTAACCAGTTGTGTTATGGAGTTATTCTTACAAGTAAACAAGTTATAAGTTTCCCTATTATTAAAATTGTACAATTACAATGAAAATTTATCTAAATTATTTAGTTAGTTCCACACTCTTTTTATGCATTACATTTTATAAGGACTTAAGGTTCCAAAATGGATTTTGAAATAATACGAAACTATTGTCTGCAGAAACCGGGTACAAGCGAAGATCTTCCTTTTGACCAAGACACACTAGTTATTCGTGTTGGCACTAAAATATTTATATTACTTCCGCTTGATACGCCGGATAGAATTAATTTAAAGTGCGATCCTGAACTTGTAATAGAATTAAGGGAAAAATATTCTGCTGTTCAGCCGGGTTATCATATGAATAAAAAACATTGGAACACAGTTTTTATTAATGAGGATGTAAATAAAAAAGAATTATTCAAAATGATTGATCACTCATATGATTTGGTTTACGATAAACTGACCAAGAAAGAAAAAGAATCAATCAAAGGTAAGTAACATTAAAGTTGGAAAAATTATTTTAAAATAATAGTTGAGGATAAGATGAAAAGAATAATATTCTTTTCGGTTATTGCAGCGTTAGTTTCAATTAATGCACAGCCAAAAAACTTCTCACTTATGCGCGGAAACTGGACAGGCGGAGTTTCGGGAAATTTTTATTGGGACAGTTTTGACCAAAACATAAAAGAAGTAAACGGCGAAGTTAAATCAAAAATTTATGAAAACGGTTCTTTGATGAATTTTAAAAGCGGCTATTTTGCAGCTGATAATTTTCTGCTTGGGGCATTATACTATCAAGCAATTGATGAATTAGAGGTTGAACCGGATCCAAATCCAAATAATAATTTTGATAAAAATAGAAGTAATACTTGGTTTGCCGGAATTTGGTCTCGATATTATTTTCCCATTTCTGCTGTTAATATGTCATTGTTCGGCGAACTTTCTTTAGGTTATTTAGCCTACGAACAGCAGTATCAAAATTTGCAGAGTAATATTTATTCAAGAAGTTTTACCAGAGCAGACGGATTTGCGTATATTTTTGGCGGAGGAATATCCTACTTTTTAACCGATGAAATCAGCTTTGAGCTGGCTCTTAATTTTCAAGGATCAAGTACATCAGGAAATGTTGAGTATAATAACGGTGTTTCTGATCCTGTTGATATTTCATTTTTTAACACAAAAATTCTTTTAGGAATACAAATTTATTTACAGAATTAATTATGAATAGAATTTTACAAATAGCGCAGTTGGGAAATCCGATTTTATATCAGCGTGCAAAAGAGATTAACGATATTGAGATTGAATCGGATTTTATAAGTGATATGAAAATAACGGTTGCAGATGCCAACGGTGTTGGTTTAGCTGCTCCGCAAGTTTATGAACCGAAACGAATATTTATCATTGCATCTAAACCGAACATAAGATATCCAAATGCACCGGAGATGAAACCGACTGCAATTATTAACCCGGAAATCATTTGGACATCGGAAGAAATTGTTAATGACTGGGAAGGCTGCTTAAGCATTCCCGGTTTAAGAGGTTTTGTTCCGAGATTCAAATCAATAAAAGCAGAATACTATGACGAGAACGGTGAAAGACAACAATCGATCTTTGATGATTTTATAGCAAGAATTTTTCAGCATGAGTATGATCATCTAAATGGAATTTTGTTTTTGGATAGAATCGAAAATACGAAAGATTTACTGAGTGAAAAGGAATTTCAAAAACAGATTTTAACTAAATAAAAAGCAAAGAAAAGAAGTCTTTTTTATTATTAAAAAATTTAGGAAATAGTATGACGGAACTGGAATTGCTTGTTGATTTACACAAAGATGGAGTAAGACAAGGACCTGGAAGTGTAGAAGAAACCTTGAAGGCATTCAGTTTTATTGAATCGGAGCATTTTGAAAAATTAAAAATAGTCGACATTGGATGTGGAACAGGTGGACAAACTATCACTTTAGCTAAACATACTGGTGCGCAAATTACTGCAGTTGACCTTTTTCCGGAATTCTTAAATGTTTTAAATAACAAAGCAAATGAATTAGAGCTGCTAAAAAATATTAAAACTGTGGAAGCATCAATGGATAATTTAGCCTTCCATGATGAAGAGTTTGATGTAATTTGGTCTGAAGGAGCAATTTACAATATTGGTTTTGAAAGAGGTTTACAAGAATGGAAAAAATACTTAAAAAGAGGCGGTTATATTGCAGTAAGTGAAGCTACTTGGCTGACAAAATCAAGACCAAAGGAGATTGAAGAATATTGGAATAGAGAATACGCCGACATAAATATGGCAGCAAATAGAATAAAACTAATTGAAGATAATGGATATTCATTAGTCGGTTATTTTGTTCTTAAGCAAAGCAGTTGGATGAAGAACTATTATGAACCAATTAAAAACAGATTACAAAAATTTCTTGAAAGACATAATAATTCTGAATCAGCTAAACAGCTTTATGAAAGCAGTGTTGAAGAGATTGAAATTTATGAAAAGTATAAAGATTATTACAGTTACGGTTTTTATGTGGCAAAAAAAAATATAATTTTTAGTTTATTATGAAAGCCGCAAACCAATTATGATTTGCGGCTGGAAATTTTACAAATCGTATCTCATACCAAGATAAACCATTCTTCCGTTTACGGGTCCCCAGATTAATGAAGCATCAAAGTAATTTCCATTAGGATTCTGCGGATCGATAATTAAATCTGTCTGTCTGAAATCAAATAAATTTTCTACACCAAGATAAATATCGAAGTTGGCAAAAAATGATCTGGTAATTTGAGCATTAACAACAGCAAAAGCTGGAGATGTTTCAGCCATTCTGTATTCAGCTGGATTTGCAGATGTATTTGGGATTCTTTTTTTGTTGAACCAGTTAATCGTTAAATCATATACCATTTTGGGATCATCTTCATTGTAAGAATCTGTTTCATAAGAAAGATTTAATAAGAATCTATGATTAGAGGTAAAAGGTTTTTCAACCCAAGAGTTGTTAATTTTTTGTTTTACATCCAAGAATCTATATGCTAATCTAAAATCAAAATTTTCAAAAGGTTTTGTATTTAACTCAGCTTGAAAGCTGTTTGAATAAGAACCATTTGTAACCGATTGAAAAACAATCTTCTGTGGACTAGAATCAAAATCTGCTATAACCAGGTTTTCAAAATCGGTTCTATAAAAATCAACAGTTATCGAACTTTCTCTATAATTAAACATGAAATAATGAGTTAGTGATACTCCATAATTCCAAGCCGATTCTTGATTTAAGCCGTAACCAAAATTATGATTTTTATTAATTTCGATATTTCTTGAACTGGCAAAAGAAGAATAATAATCGGCAAAAATATTAGAAGTTCTGTAACCTCTTCCCGAAGTAAGACGAAAAACCCAATCTATATTTGGAGCATATCTGACATGAAATCTTGGAGTTATCATAGTTCCGTAAAAATTATGATAATCTGTTCTTATACCGGCATTGACTGATAAAATTTCATTAGGCGAAAAATTATATTCAGCAAACAAACCCGGAATCTTTTCCGATCTCCAATAATCTGAATTAATGAAAGTCTCGTCAAGTTCATTTAACACAAAACTAGCACCGGTTTTTAAAGTATGATAATGATCTAATATTTCGGTCTGATAAATTAAGTTAAGATATAATGTTTTCTCTTTTCCTTGATAATTCCTATTTCCAAAGTTTGCACTGCTGTTAAATCTATTAAAAGACCATTGCAAACCAATCGAATTGGAATGATCGCTTTCAAATATATAACCCATTTTACCGAATAAGTATAATTGATCTGAATCGGTGGAAAAGTTATAACTATTATTGTTATAAGTTCCTCCAATTTTTTTATCCTTAACTACCTGGACTCCAAGCTGAGTTTCAAATCCGTTTTCTGATTGATATTTAATTCTCTGTAAATAATTTAGCACAGAAAACTTGGGCATATCAATAAAGTTATCGGAATTCATATCAAATTTATTTTGACGAGAACTTGCATGAAGCAAAGCAACAGAAGAAATACTTTCATTTAATCTGAATCGATAATTCATATTTCCTTCTATTCTTTGATCGCTGTCTCCATAAAAATTAAGATGAAGCGGAGTATCTTCTGCAAAAGGTTCTTTTAGATCGATATCGATCATACCGGTAACGGATTCAAATCCGTTAACAACAGAACCAATTCCTTTTGAAACATTAATTGCATCAATCCATGGACCTGGGATGTAGTTTAGTCCTTGTGATGCTGTTAAGCCTCTTAAATAAGGAAGACTTTCGGTTGTTGTCTGTGTATAAATTCCAGATAGACCGAGCATTTCAATTTGTCTAGAACCGGTAATTGCATCAGTAAAAGTTGCATCTACGGAAGCATTGGTTTCAAAGCTTTCTGCTAAAGTACAGCAAGCAGCTTGCTTCAGTTCTTTGGAAGTAATTATTGATTTGTTTTCAATACTGCTGAAATCAGCTATTGTAGAAGCAGTTTCACCAACTACATAAACTTCTTCCGTTTGAAACTCTTCTAAAGTTAGATTTACAATTATATTATTTTGAGATCCAACAGAAATGGTATCGGAATTATAACCAATGAATGATACAATTAGTTTATCGGTTTCATCAACTCTTTTTATTCTGAAACTTCCGTTATCATCTGAAGTTGTACCAACAGTAGTTCCAAGCCAGTGAATATTTGCTCCGACAAGAGGAATCTCTTTTCCATTATTTAGTTCGTTAATTTTTCCGTTTAGAAAGTCTTGTGCAGAAATTCCCACAGAAAATATTATAAGCAATAAGAATATTTTTAATTTCATTTTAATTCTCCAAATCGATTAATGAGTTTTTACACCGTCTCTGTATAGACAGCACCCGGGTAAATTTTTGTATACATCTTTTGGAGCTTTGTGATTTTCGGTATCATGACCAACAGCAGCAATTCTTTTTTGTAAAGAATCTGCTGTAACAGCAGGATAAAGAAAAGCAGTTTTTAATATTTTAGAATGTTTATCCCACTTAGCATATCTTACTTCGTCAATCTTTAATGCGTTTTCAATTCTTGATTTGCACATGTTGCAAATCCCTTCAACTGTAAATTCTGCTTGAACTACTTTGTTGTCTTGTGCAAAAGCAACGGTAGTTAATGTTATAAAAATGAATGCAATTATAGCTTTCATAATAAAATCTCCTTGAGAAATTTTTAATAAAATTTAAGTAAATGAAAAAGTATAAAAGGAGATTAATTCTAAATAAGCCAGCTGCAGTTTTTGATAGAAATATCTAATGGTGGTATTTTGATTGCATTAACAGCCAAAGTGTTAAAAAAAGTTTTTTCTGAGGTTGATAAATCAGGATAATCAATTTCTTTTTGATTGATTACATTTTTATCTAAGGAGATAAATTTAGATTCTTTTTGAGCATCTTCAATTTGAATCTTCACATCTTCATTCTGGCAGCATTCGCTTTCTTCCTCACTTTCACAACAATTGGCTGGTTCAGAAGGAGAGGATTATGTTTACATCTACTGAAACTAAATAATCACCGCAAAAGTGGGAAGAAATGTGAACTCCCACAACGGAAAAGATGTAAACTGCCAAAAATGATATTTGAAAAAATTTTTTCACATCCAAATCTATAAAAAATTAGATTAATGCAAAAGGGATTTTATAGTCTACATATTCGTTTATTTCGGTTCCCATTCAATTCCATCGCAGGGAATAGTTTCTCTGGTTGGGTGAACATCAAGTTTGGTGCATAAAACAGCGGTTTCTTCAAAATATTTACATGAAGAACAAAGTGTATCTAAAATTACTTCTTTATTCTGCTCAATAAATCTTTGATACTGAATAATTGCCGGATGAATTATTACGCCGTAAACCGCCATTGTAATTAACAGCCACCAATATTGAAATTCCAAATAATTTACACCAAGCCATAAAATTGGAATCAATACTGCTGTTCTTATTATTCCCCAAAAAATTATTGAGCCCATTAACACTTATTAAGTTTAATTTTATTTTGTATCTTTACTGAATATTAATAACCATTTTTATAACATTATTTAAACTACTGTGGCAGATCAACAACAACAACCGAAAAAGAAAGATAATTCTTCTTATAATAAAAAAAACTACAGAAGAAGATATTATAGAAAACCTAAACCTCAGCAAAATAATTTGCCCGAGGAAATAAATATCAACAATAAAATAAAAACAATTTTCAGAAAAGTAACGATTTTAATTCCTCTTTATAATGAAGATGAATCGCTGCATCCTTTATATAAAGCAATAAAAGAAACGCTAAATAAAATAGAAACAGAACATGAAATACTTTTTATTGATGACGGAAGTACCGATAAATCTCTTAATATTTTAAGAGAACTTGCCGGCAGAGACAATAGAGTTAAATATATAAGTTTTAGAAAAAATAACGGCAAAAGTGCTGCTCTTAATGTTGGATTTGCTGCAGCAACAGGAAATGCAGTAATTACAATGGATGCCGATTTACAAGATGACCCCGCAGAAATTCCGAATCTGATTGCTAAATTAGAAGAGGGGCATGATTTAGTTTCCGGCTGGAAAAAGAAAAGATTTGATCCTTTTATTAAAAGACAATCTTCAAAGTTTTTTAATTATGTTACTAGAGTTTTAACTGGAATTAAAATTCATGATTTTAATTGCGGATTAAAAGCTTATAAAAAAGATGTTGTGAAAAATGTTGATATTTATGGCGAGCTGCACAGATATATTCCCGTGCTTGCAAGTCATCAAGGATTTAGGGTTACCGAACTTCCCGTAAAACATCATCCCCGTAGATATGGAAAAACGAAGTTTGGAATTTCTAGATTCTTTAAAGGATTTGTCGATTTAATTACAGTCCTTTTTAATACAAGATATATTACCAGACCAATGCACTTATTCGGATTTTTGGGTGCTGCCTCTTTCTTTGTTGGATTTATTGTAAATGCTTATCTAACTTATGAAAAACTATTTCTTGATAAAGCAATAGGAAACAGACCAATGCTTTTACTCGGAATGCTTTTAATAATTGTTGGAGCTCAGTTCTTTTCCGTTGGTTTATTAGGTGAAATTATGGTTCATAATTTTAACAAGAACAGAGAATATTCAATTAAAGAAAAGAAATAATTCACTTTTCTGAATCCTATGGATAACTATAAATTTATATTCAGCGTGATTGTTCCTACATACAATCGCGCTGATGAAATTATTGAACTTCTAGATTCACTAGAAAAACAGACAATCAACAAAAATGATTTTCAAGCAATAATTGTTGATGATGGTTCCACAGATAACACCAATGAAGTAATCCGGAAATTTACAGGCAATAATAAAATTAATATTTCGTTTCTTAAGCAGGATCATAAAGGTCCCGGAGAAGCAAGAAATTTAGGAATGGAAAATGCCGAAGGGAAATATTTTCTTTTTATTGACAGCGATTGTATTGCTGATGAAAATTGGCTGAAAGCCTATAAAAATGCTGTAAAGGAAATTAATCCAGCGGGATTTGGCGGACCGGATAAAGTTCTTCCAAATTTTTCTCCTGTTCAAAAAGCTATTGACTATTCGATGACGTCATTCATTACAACAGGGGGAATTAGAGGAAGCAGTAAAAAGAAAATTTCTAAATACTATCCCCGCAGTTTTAATATGGGAGTTAGATCAGATATAGTTGCTAAAATTGGAGGAATGGGAAAACTTCGGCATGGGCAGGATATTGAATTTAGTCACAGAATTCTGCAAACCGGAGAGCCAGTTATTAAAGTTGATGATGCTGTAGTCTATCATAAAAGAAGAATGTCTATTAAGAAATTTTTTAAGCAGGTTTTCAATTGGGGAGTTGCAAGAATAAATCTTTATAAAATTGATAAAGGAATGCTTGAATTTGTTCATTTCTTTCCAGCAATAGGAACTTTAATTTCTTTATCAGTATTAATTCTTACTTTTCTTCTCCCATCAATTTTTGGATGGTTTATAATAGTTGGTTTATCTGTTTTGCTGTTAATGGCTCTGCATGGTGTTAATAAATACAAGGATGTAAGAGTATTTCCTTTTATTCCTATTATTGTTCCGACACAAATATTTGGCTATGGATTGGGATTTATTCTGGCTTTTACGAAAAGAATTATTTTAAGACAAAGTGAATTCACAGGGTTTGTAAAAAAATATTATAAGTAACTTATAATTTCTAATGAACAATGTATAATGGAGAGAATCATTATACATTATAAATTTTACATTATACATTGAAGAAAGTTTTATTCATAACATATTACTGGCCTCCATCGGGAAAAGCATCTCTACATTTCCCACTTGGATTAATTAAGCATCTTCCGAAATTTGGCTGGGAACCGATGGTGCTTACTGTTCAAGAGGAATCATTTACAAAGAAGGATGAAAGTTTATTAGCTGAGATTGATCCGAATCTGAAAGTTCATAAATCAAAAAATTTTGAAGTCTTTGATTTTTATAAAAGATTTATCGGAAAGAAGAAAAATGAAACTCTATCAGTTTCAGAGGTTATGTCAAAAGAAGGGAATTGGAAACATAAGCTTTCACTTTGGATAAGAATGAACTTGTTTATTCCAGATGCTAGAGTGACTTGGTATTTTAACGGAGTTAAAGAGGGAATAGATTTTATAAAATATAATGGAAGTGAAATTGATGCTGTAATATCGATTGGAACTCCGCACAGTACGCATCTTATTGGAAGAAAAATTGCTCAGCATTACCAATCTAAACACATTCCGCTTTTTACCGATCCTTGGACTTCAATTTCATATTACAAACAATTTAAGAGAAACTGGATTTCGGAAAGTTTAGATAATTATTTGGAAAGAAAAATTCTTAAGGAATGCAGTCATTCAATTTTTGTTACCGAAAATACAAAAGAAGAATACATAGAAAAATTTCCTTTTCTAAAAGGGAAAAGCAGTGTTCTTTATTGGGGATTTAATGAAGAGAAATTTGCAAATGTTACTTTTAAGAATACTGATTCTGACGAAGAAGTTTTGGTTCATACCGGCAATTTATTTGATTATCAAAATCCGGTAAAATTATGGGAAACAATTAGAGAAAGAAAAGAAAAGGGTAAAAGGATTAAATTAATTTTTACCGGAACAGTAGGACCAAAAATTATTCAATCAATAAAAGATAATAATCTTGAAGAAAGTTTTGATTACAAAGGTTTCTTGAAGTATGATGAACTTCTGGAAGTTTTAGCTGAAGCAGATTATTTACTTATGTGTTCTTATGACAACAGACATGTACCCGGCAAATTATTTGAGTATCTTAGAATTGGCAAGCCAATATTGGCATTCGGCAATAATGATGAAATAGATAGAATTCTATCTGAAGCAAATGCCGGAAAACAGTTTGCTTATACTGAAAGCGGAAGTGAATTTTTTGAAAGCATTAATGAGTACAAAACGGATCAAGAAGTAGTAAAGAAATTTGACAGATCACAAATCACAAAACAACTCAGTCTAATTTTGAATAATTTAGTATAATCTAAAAGAAGAAAAATTTTTAAGGAGATTTCTTTGGCTAAGAAAAAGAATATTCAGAGCGAAAAAACAAATTCAGTTTTCAACACATTTGATATAGAAAAATTTATTCCTTCAAAATATCATGCCTTATCAGCTTTTGTAATTATGATTTTGCTGATAGTAATCTTTTTTGCACCAACTTACTTTGATGGAAAAGTGTTTCAATCGGGAGATATTGTTACACAAAAAAGTTATCAGACATTATTAGAAAAAAATGAAACCGTTCATTGGAATCCATACATTTTTACCGGAATGCCCTTCTTTGGCGGAGCCGGCTGGAATGATATAATTGGAAACACAATAAGGCATATAAGAATTGGTTTTACATCAATGCTGAGTAATCCTTATGCTGGATTTTCATTCTATATTTTTATTCTCGGGTTTGCTGCTTTTTATCTTGCTAGATATTTTAAAGCAAATGCCGGAATTAGTTTGTTTGTCTCCTTATCAACTATTTTTAGTATTGGATTAATATCGCTATTGTTTGAAGGACATGTTAATAAACTTTCAACTGCCGCTATAATTCCCTTGATTTTACTGATGGTGTTAAGACTTACAGATAAGATCAAACTTCTTGATACAATTATTTTGATTTTAGCAATTAAATATCTTTTCAGTCAATGGCATGTTCAAATTATTTTCTACACATATTCTCTTCTTGTAATTTACTTTGTCTATTATATAGTAAGAGTACTAGCTAAAAAGCAGAATTCGTTTGTACCCCAATATTTAAAGGTTGGCGGTATTCTTACAATTGCAACAGTTATCTCATTCTCTATGCATTATTACAGAATGGGACAGATGTACGAATATACTCCATACTCAACCAGAGGAGAAAAGAGTGTATTAGATTTAGAAACTCAGAGCAAAGAAAAATCAGAAGAAGATTATTATCAGTATTCAACTAACTGGTCATTCTCTCCGGGGGAAGTATTAACATTTATTGTTCCTTCTTATTACGGATTTGGTAACTCAGTCTATAAAGGACCTTTAACACAAGGAAGAGAAGTTGAAGTTTCTACATACTTTGGACAAATGCCTTTTACTCACGCCCCAATGTATATGGGAATAATTATTCTTGCATTAGCTCTCTTTGCAATATTTATGAGATGGAAGGAACCGTTTGTGCAGTTTTTAACTATCTCTTCTATTCTAATTATCATTGTTTCATTCGGAAGAAATTTTCCGTTATTGTTTGATATTCTTTTCTTTAATATGCCTTTCTTTGACAAGTTCAGAGCTCCGGTTATGGTTCTTCATGTAATCCAAATTACAACTCCTCTTTTAGCCGGATTAGGATTAATGAAATTGATTGAGCTTGGTAACTCTAAAGATGAGAAAATCAAAAAGATAATTCTTTTTTCTTTAATTGGATTTGGAGCATTTTTATTTTTATCGGTTGCCGTAAGTTCCGGAATATCATCTTGGTTCATTGAAAGAATTAAAGAAGTGGGACAAAAAGGAACTCGTCTTCAACCTTTATTTGATTATATGGCAGATATGTTTACAACCGATCTACAAATTGCTTTTTTATTTTTAACTCTTCTTTCGGTAACTGCATACGCTTATATAAATGAAAAAATTAATTCGCAGATTTTAATTGCGACTATTCTTCTTCTCTCTATGATTGACATTTGGAGAATTAACGACAGAGCTCTTAACTATGAAGATGGAACGGCAATAGAACAGCAGTTTGAAAAACCCACTTACATAAAAGTAATTGAAGAACAAAAAGATAAAGATCCATACAGATTATTTAATATCAAACAGGATCAATCATTAGGTTCGCTTAATTATAACTCTAATTTTCATGTTCATTTTCTTCAAGAAGATTTTTATGGCTACTCAGCGTTAAAGCCTAGATCCTATCAAGACTATATCGATGTGGTTGGTGTTGCCAACTTAACAATGTGGAGAATGCTGAATGTAAAATACCTTATCTCGGAAAAACCTTTAGAGTTTCCGGGATTAAAACCGATTTATCAAGATGATAAAACAGTTGTTAGTCTAAATGAATTAGCTTTACCAAGAGCATATTTTGTTGATTCTTTAGCTGTATCAAAAGGATTGGAAATGTTAAACAAAGTAAAACAAAATTCTTTTGATCCGAAAAACGTGGCTTTTGTTGATGAGTCAACTGAAATCAGAATTGAAAAGCCGGACAGTACCGCATCAATTAAAACAACATTATACTCGGAAGAAAATATTGAAATGACTGTAAATGCTTCGGGAAATAATTTAATGTTTGTTGGAAACACTTATTATCCTTTAGGCTGGAAAGCCTTTATCGACGGCACAAAAACAGAAATACTGAAATTAAATCATGGTTATATGGGGATTGTAGTTCCCAAAGGTAAACATACCGTAACTCTTGATTATAAACCGGGCACATATGAAATAGGAAAGATCCTGGCTCTTGCCTTAAACTTATTATTGATAGCCGGAATTGGATTAGTAATAATTAAAAGCAGAAGAAAATAGAAATTGTCTTCGGAATCACATAACACAAAAATTGATATTAAAGGCTCTGCTTTTAAGAAATATTTTTTTAATACTTCCTGGCTTTTTACAGAAAAGGCAGTAAGACTTGTAGTAAATTTTTTAGTAGGAATTTTTGTTGTAAGATATTTGGGAGCAGAATTAAACGGCATTTTTGCTTATGCTACAAGTCTTATTGGAATATTAACTGCAGTTGCCGGTCTTGGTTTAACAAACATAATTACAAGAGAATTTGTTAAAAAGGAAAATGAATCTGAATCAATTTTAGGAACCGCATTTGTTCTTAAAACTGCTTCGTCTGTATTGTTGTTTTTGTTGATCATTGTTTTCTATTTGTTTGCAGATACTTATGAAAATTTAATTCTATTGATTGTCAGTTCGTCATTGGTTCTTAGTATTTTTGATCAAATTGAATTTTACTTTAATGCTAAGGTAGAAGCTAAATTTCCGGTAATAGTTAAGTTCTTATCGTTTATTGTAGTTGATGTTTTAAAGATTCTGGCAATAATATTAAACTTAGATTTAGTTTATTTCGCCGCAATATTCAGTCTGGAAAAATTGATTTTAAGTGCGGGCTTATGGTATCTGTATCAAAGAAGAAAAGGGACAATATTTAATTGGTCTTTTAATAAAGTCAGAGCAAAGCAGTTGTTAACAGATTCGTGGCCGTTAATGTTTTCTACAATTGCAGTAACAATTTATATGCGTATAGATAAAGTAATACTGAAGGAATTAATGAATTCAGAGGCAGTTGGAATTTATGATGCGGCAGTTAGACTTTGTGAAGGGTGGTATTTTATTCCAATGGCAATTTCGTCATCATTATTTCCCGCAATTGTTAATGCAAAAAAGAAGAGTGAAAAACTATATAACAATAGACTGCAGAAGCTTTATGATCTTATGGTCTTTATTTCACTTGGTATTGCAATTCCAATTACAATTTTTTCTGAAGAAATTATTACAATTGCATATGGCTCAGATTTTATAGATGCAGCATCGGTATTAACTATATATATTTGGGCTGGAATTCCGGTTTTTTTGGGAACGGCTAATAGTCAATATTTGATAAATGAAAATTTCACAAAAATATCATTAGCAAGAACGGTAATCGGTATGATATTGAATATTGCACTAAATTTTCTTTTAATTCCCAAATATGGATTAGCCGGTTCAGCCTGGGCAACGTTGATTTCGTATTTTATATCGGTATTCTTTATAATAATAATTCCTAAATCAAGAAGAGAAGGAATCAGATTATTTTCATCACTATTACTAATTAAACCGTTGTTGAGAATTTTAAAATGATCAATAATATCAAGAAAAGCATAAAAAATAACTTAAGACTTTATAAGAATAATTCATATTCTCAAGAAGGGGAAGATCTAATACTTCATAAAATATTTCCTGATAAAAAAAATGGTTTTTATGTTGATATTGGAGCACACCACCCTTTCAGATTTTCTAATACGTATTATTTCTATAGAAAGGGATGGCGAGGAGTAAATATAGACGCGGCTCCGGGTTCAATGAAGCTATTTAATAAATATAGATCTCGCGATATAAATATTGAAGCTGCAATTTCAAATAAAATCGAAACATTGACGTATTATAAATTTAATGATCCTGCTTTAAATACTTTTGATAAGGATTTGGCACAAACTCGTATTGGGAATAAATATAAAATTATTTCAGAAGAAAAAATTGCTGCGATCCCACTTAAAGAAATTCTGAGCAAGCAAAAAATTGGTGATATTGATTTTATGAGTATTGATGTTGAAGGATTAGAAATGAAAGTCCTGGAATCAAACGATTGGAATGTTTACCAACCAAAAATTTTGCTTGTAGAATCAATTGCATCGGATTTGGTGGCTATTTATAATACAGAACTTTATAAATTCATAAATAATATGAAATACACACTCTTTGCAAAAACCTTTAATACTCTTTTCTTTAAAAAAGATGTATAATTTATCTCCAATAATACTTTTTGTATACAATAGACCAGAGCATACGAAGCAGACGGTTGAATCATTATTACAGTGTAAATTAGCCAACGAATCAGTGTTATATATTTTTTCCGATGCCCCAAAAACCGACGAACAGAAAAGCAAAGTTGATCAAGTTAGAAAATATATCCATTGTATAAATGGATTTAAGGAAATTATAATTGAAGAGAGCAGCGTTAACAAGGGATTAGCAAACTCAGTTATTTACGGAGTTTCTAAAATATTTGAATCGCATGAATCAGTTATAGTACTTGAAGATGACTTAATTTTTTCCTCTAAATTTTTGGAGTTTATGAACGAAGCTCTAAAGAAATACAAAGATGATAAAAACATTTACACAATTTCAGGATATTCATTTCCTATACAGATGCTAAAGGAATACCGTAAAGATGTCTATTTAAGTTGCCGATCGTCTTCATGGGGCTGGGGAACTTGGAAAGACAAGTGGGGAAAAGCAGAGTGGGATAATAGTTTTTTTAGTGAAATATTGAACAACAAAAAATTACAAAACAAATTTAATAGAGCGGGTAATGATTATTCTCCAATGTTGATAAAGCAATTAAAGGGAGTGATTGACTCTTGGGCAATCAGATGGGCTTATATTCAAATGAAAAATGAAGCACATACATTGTTTCCTATAAAATCATTAGTTAGAAATATTGGTCTTGATGGTTCGGGAACACACTCAAAAAAAAGAAAAAGATATGTAGTTAATTTGGAAGACTTTAATCCGGATCTTAGTTTTTCTGATGAACTAAAAATAAATGAAGATATTAATAAAAAAATAAGAAAGCTTAATTCTCTCAGTATTTATAGACGTTTTCGTAATTTTATTTCTTATGGAATTTTTTAATTGCAACGTCATAAGCTTCGGTAAAGTCTTTTATTGTATCCAAGCTCTTGAAATACTCCATTCTAGATTCTGAATTTTTCAAATTAGTTTCTCTGTAGTTCTCATCTGTTAATCCGAGTAATATTTTGTTTGCAATATCTTCATGGTCAAATGGATCAAAAATAAAATCATTGTTCATAATTGTTTCCGGGAGAGAGGTTACATTAGAGCATATTACTGGAGCATTATAACGCATTGCCTCAAATAAAGGACCACTGCCAGCTTCATATAAAGTTGGAATTACACATAACTTAGTTGAACTATAAAGTCCAATTAAATCTTCTTCAGATACAATTCCTAAAAACTTTACTATGTTTTCTAGATTGTTTTCTATAATAAAATTTTCCAAATAAGTATAATGTTCCGTTTTATTACCGGTGCATATTAATTGAAAATCAATATTCTTATCAGCTAATATTTTAACTGCTTCTAATAATTTGATATGGTTTTTATGCTGCCATGTTGCAGCCGGATACAATAAAAAATTTTCTTTAAGCTGATATTTATTCTTTAGTTCATTAAACGAAGTAATATTTTCATTTGCAAACCAGCTTTGCTTTAGCGGGAGTCTGCATACACTTACTTTTTCATTATCGGTATTAAAATATTTTATCAAATCTTTCTTAACATGATTAAATGAAACAACAATATGATCTGATTGGTCAATTGCTATCTTGTACGCTAGAGCTCTATCAAGTCTTTGCTGACTAGTAAAGAATTCGGGAAAATGAAGCTCTTGAACATCGTGTAAAGTAACAAAAACAGGTTTATCTATTTCATAAATCGGAGAAATCTTAAATGGTACATGCAGAACTTCGATGTTTTGTTTCTCTATAATTTTCTTTAATGGATTTAACCATGTGGCAATTTTTCTAACTGTATTAGGAAATTCAGCTTTGGGAAAATATTTATCAAGATAGGTTTTGTATACAAACACAGAATTGTAAAGGAAAAAGGAAATGATTGATAAGTATTTAAATGACGGCTTATTTCTATTTACCTCCACAGGTAAAACTTTCTTATGATTTATAAACTCAGATAATTTTTCCTTCTGTTCTGTCTGAAAGAATAAAACTACATTCTCAATTTCATCGGATTTTAGCAATTCCTTAAGCAGTCCAACAGAATATGTAAAAATTCCGCCCGCTTTCATATTTGCATAATCTAAGTAAAAACCAATTCTCATTTAAGATCCTTAAACATAATCAGATTAGAATTCTTTGGATCGATTCCTTCTTCCTTAAAGCCGTACTTGATATAAAGACTTTTTGCGTTAACATTATCCGGGTGGACTTTAAGCATCAATCTTTTTTTATCTAAAATTTTACACAGCGAAATTGCATGATCCAAAGTTAGTTTTCCTAAACCTTTGTTTGAATATGATTCCTTTATAAATACTCCGTATGATGGTATTTCATATCCTTCATCAAATCCGCGCAGCATATAAAATCCAATTAAAGCATTGTTAAAAAAAATGCCAAAGAAGTAATCTTTCTTAATTTTATTAAACATAGCTTTCACAGAATCAAGATCAAATTGAAACGGAATGAAATGCCTATTATAATCTTTTGAGGAACTGGAAAGCATCTCGCTTACTTCTTTAGCAAGAGAAATATCAATTTTACGTATTTCTAAATCATGCATTTTGAGAAAAATAATCTTTTATTTTATTGCAGATAAATTTAACATCCTCAAGTTGAAGATCTGGATAGCTTGGAAGATTAATACCTCTCCACCCCAAATATTCTGCAACGGGCAGTTTGTGATATTTTTGTGAATACATTGGCATTGTATGAATGGGATAAAAAGTAGGTCTGGTTTCAATACCAAAAGAACGAAGATGATCTCTTAAATTATCTCTTGTTGATGGTTCGTCTACTAAAATATTAATCATCCAAAAAGTGTGTAATGAATTGTTGGCTTCTTTGTGTAATTCTAAAGGAGAATCCTTTAATTCGTTTTTGTACCAATCAAATATTTCTCTCTTCTTATTGATTATTTCATCTGCCTGCTCTAATTGTGCAAGACCTATAGCTGCAACAATGTTTGTCATTCTATAATTATAACCGATTATATCATGCCAATATTCTCTATACTTAGCAAGACCCTGTCCCTTTAAATGTACTGCTCTTTCATATAAAGTTTTATCATTAGTTACAACCATTCCCCCTTCGCCTGTAGTAATAGTTTTGTTTCCAAAAAAGCTAAAGCATGAAATATCACCAAATGATCCTGCGTATTTATTATTAAATTTACTTCCGAATGATTCGGCACAATCTTCAATTATAAACAAATTGTGCTCTCTTGCAATTTTTGTAAGTTCATCCATATTGCACATTTGTCCGTATAAATGAACCGGCATTATTGCTCTGGTTTTTTCAGTAATTTTTCTTTTCACATCTTCACTATCCATTTGCCAAGTATCTCGCATAGAATCAACAAAAACGGGGATCGCTCCGGTGTAAGCAATAGCATTAACAGAAGCTATATATGTGAAAGATGGAACAATCACTTCATCTCCCTTTCCTATTCCTAAAGCTAAAAGGGCAAGATGAAGAGCAATAGTTCCGTTTGAAACTCCCGTAGCAAATTTTACGTCAATATAATCTGCAAATTTTTCTTCAAACTCTTTAATGAACTTTCCTTTTGAAGAAATCCACGTAGAGTCTAAACATTCATTAACATATTTCTTTTCATTGCCATGAAGGTAAGGCTGATAAACAGGGTATTTAATTTCACTCATTTTATTATTCCAAGTAAGGATTTTTTTCTAAATCAATAACCTCAAAATTATGCTTTTTTAAGGTTTGTTTCAGGTGATCATCAACATTTTCTTTAAAAATTACAGCAATTAAAATCGATGGTTTTAATAAACCAAAACTGCATAAAATATCCTGAAGTTTAATGACAGCTTTAAGTTTAGAGAAACCTTTGCTTGGCTTATCAATTTTTGTGGTCCCAATTCCTGGTATAAAGTAATCGTTCATTCCATAAAAAGCTATTGTTTTTAGTGAGAGTCCATAAGCAAGTTTTTCAATTTCTCTTTTTGATAATCGATAAACATAATTACCAGAAGTTTCAAAATCATTTCTAATGCTTCTATTTTTAAGTTTTTTTCTTAAATAATTTTTAAGATTTCGAAAGGGAATTTGCAGAATTGTGCTATCAACATATTGATCTGCCGGTTCAATTAATACAATTCCTTTTTTTACAACACGAAGCATTTCATATACTGCAATATAAGGGCGTGGAAAATGATGATAAGACTCCTTGCACAGAGCATAATCAAATTCTTCATCATTAAAAGAAAGATGCTCGGCATTTTCCTTTTTGAATTTTTTGATAAATCCAAGCTGATGTGCTTGAGAAAGAATAGTATCAGAAATATCAGTTGCTATAACATCAACATTTTTAGATTCAAGATAATGTGCATCACTTCCCATTCTGCCATCGCCAACAGTAAGCCATTTGGGGTTTGTTATTGAACTAATCAATGGATTAAGTTTAACATACATTCTTTTGTGACGCCAATCGTCAATTGTTCCTTCTAAAAGCCAAGTTTTTGCGTGTTCAGAAAGTTCACCATTTACAATTAAATCATCATAGTGGTTCTCTTGTGCAGAATAGCTCTTATTGATTGAATTTTTTATCATAAAAATTTATTTGACTGTTAATTATATCTTTTTTATTTTCTAAATAAAATAGTAAAGTTTGTTCGGCTAACATGTTATTTTCAAAATTTTCCTAAAAGATTTGCATTTTGAAGTATATTTGCTTGATAAAAACAATTTCAATAGCAATATAGTATTTTTTAAAAGAAAGAATAAATCAAAATACTTTGAGTTATAAAATGAAAAAAAAAGGAAAGGACATAATAATAGCGTTTTTGTTGTTATTAGTCTTTTTCAGTTGTTCAGACGAGAAGATTACAAATCCAGGACAAAAATCAGCCGGCGGCATACAGTTTGCGATAAAGAAGGAAAATATTCCGAGTAATATTTTTCTAATCGAAGTTAGTTTGTCTCGCGAAGGTTTTGGTTCAATTATCAAGAATGTAGTTGTAGATGATTCATTTGAGGATCTAATTTCAATTAATTCAATACCAGTTGGATTATGGGATATAGTAATTAATGCAAAAGATGAGTTGGGAGTTGTAAAATATACCGGTGAATCATCTGTAGAAATTTTAGAGAATCAAACAATGCTTTTATCAATCACTCTACAACCTGTGCAGGGAACTACAAGTGTCGGTTCGCTAATTATTACAATTAATTGGGGCAGCGAGGGATTACCAGATAATTGGGAATATTTTGAGAACAATCCAATTGTTACTAATTTCGGTTCAGTTTTTGACGCTAGAGGGGTAACAATTCCATTTGTCTTAAAGGATAACAATGGTTTTAAAATGTGGTATGCGGCGTTTCCATCAGAAACCGGTGGAAAAATGTACATTTTTTATGCGCATTCACAAGATGGTTTAAATTGGCAAAGACATTCATATTTACCAGTTCTATTTCCAGGAGAACCAGGATCTTGGGATGACGGGCATATTGGTGAACCTGTAGTTATTAAAATTCAAGACCAATATGTAATGTATTATGGTGGATTTAGAGCATATGAAAATAATAACTGGAATATTGGAAGAGCAGTATCTAACGATGGAATTAATTGGCAAAAGGATAATGAACCGGTATTTTATGGGTCACAAGATGAATGGGATCAAATAATTTCTCCACAATCTGTTATAGCTGTAAACAATAAATATTATATGTACTATTCGGGTAGAAATGGAAATCAAAGTACATATAGTATTGGCCTAGCAATTTCTAATGATGGAATAAATTGGAATAGATCAACCCAAAATCCAATATTAATACCGAGTCATACTTGGGAAGGATCTGGAGTTTACTATCCGGATGTTCATAAAAATACAGACGGTACATTTACTATGTACTATATGAATGCATTTACCAATCAGACTTCTTTTGGGAGAGCATACTCTCAAGATGGAATTGTTTGGAATAAGGACCCGGCTAATCCCTATATGACGACCCAAAGCTTCCTCAATGTAAATTTAGAAAAGGTAGCTTATCCCCGTTATTTAAAACTAAGCAATAATTCTGAGCTATTTTATTTTACCGAGTTTGATATTAATGCAAATAAAACGATTAATGTTCTGATAAAGAATAATAATAATTAGCAGCTTACTTCACCAAAATCATTTTACGAGCATCCCATTTATTTCCTACTTGAATCTTATACAAATACATTCCCGACGCTAAACTTGATGCAACAAAATTAATTTCATGTGTTCCGCTTGATAGATAATCATTAACTAAAACAGCAACTTCTTTTCCTAATACATCATAGATTTTCAATGTAGTGTTTCCCGGTGTATTCAACTCAAATTTTATTTTTGTAGTTGGATTAAAGGGATTAGGATAATTTTGATAAAGAACAAAATCATTTGGAAGATATTTTTCTTTAACTGATGTAACATCACCGCTTTTAATTATTCTAAATGCGTCAGCAACAATATTACCGGATGCATTGTCATTTAGTGTTATTGAAATATTGCTTTCTTCCTTTAGCGAAACTGAAGCAAGGTAGTTCCATTGCCCGCCATTTTCCTTTAAAGTTTTTGTGAGTTCAATTTCTTCGTTTCCGGCATTAATCTTAAACTTTGCATCAAAAGCGTTGCCGCTGTTTGAGGGCCACATTGAATAAATGTTATATACCCCGGTATCTAAAATTTGAGTAGAAAAAGTTACGCTTGAATTTCCGTCACCCGGAATTTTGAAGAGAAAATCATCGCCAAAAAATTCTAATGAGTTTTGATTAATGCTTGTCCAATTACCATTTACAACAGCATTTTTGTTGTCTAGAATAATATGTTCTGGGTGACTTAATTCTAAGTATTCTGCTGTGGCATAAACTATTCTTTCACCAATCTCCTTTAGGTTGTCATTATTAACCCAATCATCATTCGAATATTGATCATAAGGAGTTTCGTAGGTTAATGCCATTACTTTATCGCCGTATAAATTCCAAAGCCATCCTTCGGGAAACCACGGTTTTAATGTAGATTCGCTATAATCATTATCGCTGAAATAGGGATTATCTGAAGTATGAAGATTAGCAAATTGATATTCTTTTCTGTAAAAATAATCTGAAGTAGTTGTCCATTCATGAATCCAAAAAGTACAGAAAGATGCTGCCTGCGAATGAAGATTTAAAAATACATCAAATGTATCAATAACCAATAACTCAAGCATTCTTTGTTTAAGTATTTTTACTTCTGTTGTAGTTTCATCATCTGACTTATTCCAATTTGATTCAACATCTACTCCGTCAAAGTTTGTTCGTGATCTTCCGTAATAAACTCCTTCCGGATTTGTAAACGGAATTAAATAGAAAACAATATTTTTTCTATAATAATCAATTACCGGATCATCTTTTAAAAGAGTTTCAACAATACCTTCAAACTGCCAGGAAGAAGGGGTTTCACTAGGATGGGTTCTGGCATGAATCCAAACTTTATACTTTTCATTGTCCGGTACAAATGGATCGGTGATTTTTAACTCCTGAATTGGAAAATCCCTATCTGTTCTTCCAAGCTCAGAATAGACTACCAATGAATTGTTTTTCCATTCATCAATTCTTTCTTGTAGATAACTGTAATTATAAGGGGTATAGTATGAAACATAAACTGTATCTTTTTCAAAGGTTTTTTGGAATGATGCATAAGAGGGGGTTTCCTCTGCCGTAAATCTATGATAATCTTTATTGTTGTAAGAATACATAGCTCTTGAAAAATCTGTAGTGGGAATAGAGACTTTAATAAATTTATCTTCAACTCCGGTAATTCTAAAATAAAACCACCTTCCTCCAATATCCGAAATTGTGGTAACAGAATAATTAACTGAATCTGTAGTAGAAACGGATTTAATATTACCGCTTTCAAAATCTGCATCAAATTTGATTTGAGAATTCAAAGTAACGATAAGAGCGAAAAGTAGAAGTGAATATTTCATGTTAAATTTAGATTAAATTGATAAAAAATATAGTTAAAAGTAATTGAAATTAATTCCATAATTAGTATATTAGGAATCACAAATTAGCCCTCGATTTTTAATTTTCCAAATGTTATGCGTATCACAGAAGTTTAAAAAAATTTGTAACATATTTTAATTGATTAAAATCGGAAAGAGGGTAAAGTAATGAGGTCATCTTACGCCACAGAGGGTATCAACGGTAAGAAAAGTAAAGCAAAGGAATTAATAAACAAATTTGCCTGGCAGCCGTTAAAATCCGGGTTAATTGGTTTTATAGCTTTCTTTGTTGTTCTTGTTGTAACAAAACTACTTAGTTTTTTAATAGGAACAAGAGATATTTTTCACATTGAAGTTGAAGATTTAACAGTTTCTTTTATAGGATTTATTTTGCTTTACTTGTTCACTTTTGTTGAGCAGTTTAAGGATAGCAGGGAAAACAAGAGCTAAGAAGCTCTTAGTTTTTCCGTTCTGTCCCAAATTTTTAATTTACTAATAAGATCATCAATCTCCCCCTCCATTGCTTCGGAAAGATTATAAAGTGTAAGCCCCATTCTATGGTCGGTAATTCTATTTTGCGGATAATTATATGTTCTAATCTTATCGCTTCTATCACCGCTTTTAACCATCGATTTTCTCTGTGCAGCAATTTCACTGCTCTGCTCGTTAAGTTTCATGTCATATAATCTAGCTTTCAAAACCTTCATAGCTTTCTGTCTGTTTTTAAGCTGAGATCTTTCATCCTGACATTGAACTACCAGTCCGGTTGGAATATGCGTTAATCTGATAGCGGTTTCAACCTTGTTAACATTTTGGCCTCCCGCACCGCCGCTTCGGTATACATCAACTCTAATTTCGTTTGGATCAATATCAATTTCAACATCTTCAACTTCGGGAAGAACAACAACAGATGCAGCCGAAGTATGTACTCTTCCGCTTGCTTCAGTAGCGGGAACTCTTTGAACCCTATGAACTCCGCTTTCAAATTTCAAACTGCCGAATACAGAATTTCCGCTGATATTTAAAACGGCTTCTTTAACACCACCAACACCTGTTTCACTCAGATCAATTAATTCAGCTTTCCACCCTTTTATTTCTGCATAACGAGTATACATTCGAAGCAAATCACCTGCAAATAGTCCGGCTTCTTCACCTCCGGTTCCGGCGCGGATTTCCATAATAATACTTTTGTCATCATTTGGATCTTTAGGAACAAGTAGAAATTTTATCGATTCTTCTAATTCATTTTTCTTTTCTTTTAATTCTTCTAATTCTTCTTCGGCAATTGCCGTTAACTCTTCATCATCTGATTGTTCAATAATTTCGGTGTTTCCCTTAATGTTGTTAATTACTTCTACGTATTTATCATATTCTTTAACTATTTCTTCGAGTTCGCTTCTTTCTTTACTGATCTGCACAACTCTCTTTTGGTCAGATAATATTTCCGGATCACTTAAAAGGTTATTAAAATTCTCAAACTTTTCTTTTATTTCTTTTAGCTTATCTAAAAAATCCATCTATTCCTCATAATTTCGAACATTTAAAATAGCAAAAGATTGAGTGAAAAACTAAAACTGGATTAGGCTAATTCGCGTAAGATTGATAAATATTCCTGTTGCAGACTGATTGAGGGAACTTCTTCTTTTCTCTTAGGAATATCTTTATATCTGCATTTTAATAGTAATTGATCAACTGCATCAAAAATATTAATTAAACCAAACTGATTATCTCTTAAGTAATGTATTAGCTTCAAAGTTCTAAAACCATCAAACCATAATTTTTTTTGGTTGTTGATTATTTCAGTCGATTTGGAATTTTCTTTAATTCTGTCCCAAGCTGTTTCAAAATTATTCTGTATTAAAAAATCATATAAAGAAATTGAAATCTCTTTAGCTTTCATCAAATAATAATTACTAGATTCTATTTCTTTGTTGTGAAAAACTTTCGACCATTCTTTGAGGACATCAAAAATTTGCGGTGAATATATTTGATATTCATTCTGTGTTTTGCTTAAGTATCTGTTTACTCTTTGTCCTGTTCCAAACGGCACACGCCAAGAGGGACGCGAAGATGGATAAACAGCAGCATTTTTAATCTCATAAATAGAAGTAGCTTTTGATAGTTTCTCCATGAAATAAAAATCCTCTGCCGCTTTTCTTTTATTCATTCCCTCAATTTTTATATATGATTCATAATCACAAAACATGGTAGAGCCGATTGTATGAAAAGCATAAGGAGAATTAGCGTACTTTAATCCAAGCACATAATATCTAAGAAAAATCTCGTAAACAATTATTGCTTTATTAATTTCCAAATCTTCAGTTAACTGATGATGATATTTTACATAACCGGCTTTCAACTTATTATGGTTTATACATGAGAATAATTCATCCAAGTAATTTTCAGATACCGTACAATCGGCATCTAAACAGACAAGAAATTTTACATGGTTCACATCATAATTAAAGTATTGTAAAGCAGAATCCATCCCGATTTTTCTAGCCAAACCAACACCGGCAATTTTATCCGGAAGTGATTTCCCAACCGAAGCTGCATCAATAACAGAAATATTAATTTCCTTTAGCTCGGCAGTATTTTTCAAATATTCTATACTATTAAGATTATTTTGAATCAGCTCCTCTCCACTTTTATCACTGTTATTAACAACAAACAAGAAGAGAGTTTTTTTAAGGTAAATGTTGTTCTGTTTTTTTAATGATATAATTAATTTCGGTAAATTATCAAATTCATCTAAAACCGGAATTACAACAATGCATTCGAATAATTTAGTGATTTCTAATTTCTCAATTCTGTAAGCATATTTTGTAAGATATGTTTTTACGGTATTCGGAAGGTTATTGTTAATATAATTCTGCATCTATAATTTCTTTAGCTTTATTGAAATCATTACCGTTTATTTTATGTAGAAGCAATCCTTCTCGTTCCATTTTTCTAATCCATGTAACTTGCTTTTTTGCAAATTGATGAATTGCCGAATTCAACTTTTGATACATATCGTTGTAATTTAATTTCCCTTCTAAGTATAAGCCGATAAATTTATATTCCAACCCAAAATAAGCAAGTCTTTCATAAGAAATATTTTTGTTAGCAATCAGATTCTTGACTTCATCTATCATACCATTTGCTAAACGTTCTTTTAGTCTCTTTGTTATTCTTTTTTTGATTTCATTTCTCGGAAGATCAATACAAATATTTAATGAATTAATTTTTGGGCGGATAATTTCTCTTGACTTACTTCTTGATATTATAATTGCTTTGGCTATTCTTATCTTATCATTCAAGTCGGTTGTATTGTGCAGATTTTCATTCTCTCTTAAAAGAATATCTTTCAATTCATCTTCGTTTTGCTCCATTAAAAACTGAAACTCATCGGAATCAAAATTGACTTCGCCTAATTGATAGGATTTCAAAACGGAATGAATATATAAGTTTGTTCCACCGCATAAAATAGGAAGTTTTCTCAAGTTCTTAATCTGTGAGATCTTTTCATAGAATTGAGTTTGAAAATCATAAACACTGTAATCTTTATCGGGCTCAATAATATCAATTAAATGATAAGGAATTTGTTTGCCATTAATTGTATAATCGGAAATATCCTTTCCTGTCCCGATATCCATTCCTTTGTAAACTTGTCTTGAATCGGCTGAGATAATTTCACCGTTGTAATGATATGCGATTTCGGCAGCAAGTTTTGTTTTACCGGTTGCAGTAGGACCAAGAATTGTAATTAAATTGAATTTCATTTTAGAATGATGAAACAATCGGCAGAGAAACAACAAAGGTTGTCCCTTCACCTAAATCACTATGTACTGAAATTGATCCCGAATGATCTTCAATAATTTTTTTCGTAATAGATAATCCTAAACCGGTTCCTTCTTTCTTGCCGTGTGTCATAAATGGATCAAATATTTTATCAATTATTGTATCTGGAATTCCCAATCCATTATCTTTGATTGAAATATTAACAACATTCTCTTTTCTTTCGGTAGAAATTAAAATTGAACCGCCATCCGGCATTGCTTCACATGCATTTTTAACAATATGATTAAAGCACTGAAAGAACTCTTTTAAGTCAATCTTTACATTTACATCCAGATCAAATTGAGTAGTTATGGTGCAGTTTTTATTTCTTAAGTATGTGTCAATTCTGTTGATGTAGTCATCCAGAACTTCATTAAGACTTGTATTAACAGCCCTCAGAACACTTTTTCCTTCAGAATAACTTGATGTAGTTTGAACAATATCTGCAACATGATTTAACTGTTCCAGCATCATTTCCAAAACTTGCTTTGCATCTTTAGGAAGTTCTTTTGCAATTAAATGTTCTGCATATCGTTTACTTACTAAAACCGGTTTTTTGATATCCTGAATTAAGAAGTTTGCCATTTTACCCAAAGAAGTAACTCTTTCGGATTTCAATAATTTTTCAACAAGTTCGGCATTAATTAATGCAGCGGAAGCATGTGCAGAAAGTGCTCCAAGAAATTGTTCATCTAAGTTAGAGAAAAATCCGTTTGCACTGTTTAATAATTGAATTACTCCAACAATTTTTTCTTCTTTATTCTTTAAGGGGAAACATAACATTGATTTAGTTTTATATCCGCTCGATCTATCGTAATCCCTTTTAAATCTATGATCTTCTTCTGCATTTTTAATGTTAACAATCTCGCCGCTTTTGGCAACCCATCCGGCAATTCCTTCTCCAATTCCCAAACGAATTTCTTTAACTTCACTTTCGGTAACAATTTTTGACCAAAGTTCATTGCTCTCTTTATCAACTAAATAAAGTGTTCCGCGATCGGCATTTGTCAATTCACATGCAGCCTCTACAATATTATTTAGTACTTCTTCTATTTTAACATTGGATGTAATGGATTGTGCGGCTTTGTTTATCATCCTTAACTGATCGGATGAAAGCTCTTTGTTAATCACTGGTTTGTCTTCACCTTTAGAAACATTTTCTTCAGTAGATTGACTTGCTTCTTCGCTTGGCAACGTCTCTTCAGATAATTCAGATTTTTCTTCATCAAAAAAATCTTCTTCTAAAACTTCCTCTTTAATAATTTCGGTTGGATATTCATCATCAAGAGAGAATCTGCTGTCTAAGTTTAAATCTATTTCATCATCTATCTTTTTATCTTCCTTTGATTCCTCACTAGGAACAAACTCATCGCCTGTTATTTGCTGTGTTGGATCATTTTCCAAACCGGCAAAAAAGGCTTCATCTTCTTCAGAAAAATTATGTTCATCGTTCTGTTCTTCATTGGGTTTATAATTTTTATTTGCATTACCATTATAAACTTCTTTCGGAATTTCATCACTGGCATCGGCAATCTTACCAACTTCCGAATTGTCTTTAGGTTCATCATGATGAAAATGATCTTCATCATCATCTAAATCTTCAGTAATTTCAAATTCTCCCGGACCGGTTTGTCTAATCTTCATTCCTTCTAGTTCTTCATCAACAAAATCAAAATTTTCCGGAGAAATTTTTTCTTCATTTGTCTGTTCATCTTCTAAACTATTTAATTGTTCAGTTTCAAAATCAATTTCTTCGTTAAGTTTAGTCCAATTTTCGTCTTCAATCGATTTATTATTTTCTTGATCTTTAGGCTTGTCCTCAGAAGGTTTATTTGCGGTTAAATCTTTTTCAACTGATTGAAGATTGATTCCAATTTGATTTGATTGACTCATTAAACTTCCTATTTCTTCGAGAGTCAATTCAATTAGGTAAGCATCTCGCAGGGCAACAGCTGTGGAGGTTCTGATTCCTCCATCGCTAATTTCTTTGTATCCAAAATAGTCTGCATCATTAAAAATAAATGATTGAGTTTTACCAAAAAGATTTTTTTTGATAATGTTGATTTCACCGCTGATTATTAAAAAAACAGAATCGGCTTTATAACCTTCTCTAAATAAAATTGCACCTTGATTTAGAGTTTTTAATCTTCCTTTAATTTTGCTGAAATCAATCAGAGAATCGTCAACATTTCTTAAAAGTTTATTTTGTTTAATGGCTAGAAGCGACTGTTTTTCCATTTGATCATCTTCTTTATTATTTCTTTATTAACCTACTTAATTTGAAACATTAATAAAAATGTTTTCAATTATCAATTTAATTCTTTCTTTTATAAAAAAATTCAGATAAATAAATTTTCAAAACAGTTCACTTTGGAATAACTTCCGGTAAAGTGTTAAATTTAATTTCTGTGTTTTATGATTTTGGACGAATGCAATTTATTGAATTTTTATTTCCCATGCATTGTTGAATCCTTATAAAATGGAAAGCATCAAATATGAACGAACTTGAGTTAATTGAAAAAGCGCAGCTTGGCGATAAAAAAGCGTTAAGTGAACTTGTGAAAAATTATGAGCAGACAGTTTATAATTTTTCCTTTAAAATATGCAGAGATAAAGATAAAGCCGAACATACTATGCAGGAAACTTTTATGAGCATGGTAAAAAATATTAAACAGTTCAGCGGAAAATCTAAACTTTCTACATGGCTTTATACTGTTGTTTCTAATCATTGTTTAATGCTTGCTAGATCAAGCAGAAAGCATGACTATGCAGCATCTCTAGATGACGATGATGTTTTAATTGATGAAAAAAGTGTTGCCGATTGGAGCGTTACTCCGGATAAAGTTACCGAAAATAATGAATTAAAAATTATACTAGATGAAGCAATTCAAAAACTTCCTGCTGATTATAGAATTGTTTTTTTGTTAAGAGATGTTGAGGGGTTATCAACAGAAGAGACCGGAAAAATTGTTGAACTTTCTATTCCGGCTGTAAAATCAAGGCTTCATAGAGCAAGAGCCTTTTTAAGAAACGAATTAAATCAAAAGTTGAAATATGAAACAGCATAAAACTATAAACTGCAAAGAGGTAATGAGTCACATTTGTGACAATTTGGGAGAAGATTTGGACTCTCCAAGATGTGTGGCAATAAAATCGCATTTAGATGAATGCGAAAGCTGCCAGACGTACTTTAAATCTGTTGATAATACAATTCAATTCTACAAAAAATACAATGTAAAGCTATCCGATGAAGCTCACACCAGATTGATTGATTATCTTGGGCTTAATGATGAATAGTTTTATTTGAAACTTATCATGCGTATGTTCATCCTATCTAAAAACTAAATAGGATGACTTATGGAAAACATATTTTACTACAATACCACTGTTGAATGGACAGAAGGAAGAAAAGGAAATCTTACCGAAATAAATTTTCCGGAAATTGAAGTTGCAACACCACCCGATTTTCCCAAAGGTGTTCCGAATGTTTGGTCGCCGGAGCATTTATTTGTAGCCTCTGTTAATGTTTGTTTAATGACTACATTTCTTGCGATAGCGGAAAATTCTAATCTAAAATTCAATTCATATAAAAGTGGAAGTAAAGGAAAACTTGAAAAAGTTGATGGAAGATTTATGATTAGCGAAATTGTATTGAAACCTGAAATTATTGTAGAAGATGTAAAAGATATTGAAAGAGCAGAAAGAATAATCCATAAATCAGAAAATCATTGTTTAATTTCCAATTCAATAAAAACAAAAGTAATTTTAGAGCCGATAATTAAAACGGCTTAGCAATGAAAAATAATATTTCTACTGTAGTTTTTGATCTTGGAATGGTTTTGATTCCTTTTGACTATAATATTATGCTTAATAAGCTGGATAAAATTGAGCATGGACTTGGTGCAAGATATTTCAAACTTTATCAAGAAAATATTGATGTTTATAAAAAATATGAGAAATGGGATTTGACTGACGAGGAGTTCTGCAGAATAAATCTTAATTGGCTTGATAATAAAATATCCGAAGAAAAATTTAAAATAATTTGGAGTGATATATTTCTCAAAGAAACAAAATTAACTTCTCTTCTACCTGAACTAAAAGAAAACTATAAATTAGTTTTGATGTCAAACACTTGTCATATTCATCAGAAGTATGGCTGGGAAAAATATGGTTTTCTTAAATATTTTGATAAGCTCATTTTATCCCATGAAGTTGCAGCATATAAACCGATGAAAGAAATTTATAAATCGGTAGAGAATTACACTAACGAAAAACCGGAAAGTCATTTATATATTGATGATGTTAAAGAATATGTAGATGCTGCAGTAAAATTAGGATGGAATGTAATTCATTTTATTGATGAGGATGATGCATACAAAAAAGTAAAAGATTTTCTTGAGATTTAATACAAAGACACAGTAAGCAAAAATGCTTACCGTGTCTTGATAATTATCTAATCCAAATTTTTATAAGTAAACCACCAATCAAAACCTTCTGCATTTTTCATTCTTTCTTCAGCGGTTGCTACATCTTTTGGAGGGGGAATAATAACTTTATCTTTTATTATTTCATTGTTAGGCCAATTTTCGGGCATAGCAACTTTTTTATCATCTGAGATTTGTAATGCCCTTAATGATCTTAATACTTCGTCAATCTGTCTTCCTATTTCCTGCGGGTAATAAATCATTAATCTAATTATTCCTTTGGGATCGATTATAAATACGGCACGTACGGTATTTGTTCCTTTTCCTGGATGAACCATTCCTAAAGCTGAAGCTGCTCTTCCCATATCGTCGGCTATTACCGGGAAAGGAATTTCAACGCCAATTTTTTCTTTAATCCATTCCACCCATTTAATATGAGAGAAAACTTGATCAATAGATAATCCTACTAATTCTGCGTTAAGTTTCTTAAACTCATTGTTTCTATTTGCAAAAGCAACAAATTCAGTAGTGCAGACAGGAGTAAAATCAGCTGGATGACTGAATAATACAAGCCATTTACCTTCATAATCTTTAGGAATATTTTTCAAACCGTGAGTAGTCTGAACTTCAAGATCGGGCATTTTTTCACCGATCAATGGAATTCCGGCTTTAATTTCATTTGACATTTTTAGCTCCTTAATTTTTATGACTAATTGAATATATGATGCTGATAAACTTCATTTCGTTTCAAAAATTAATCAATAGACCATCAATAAAAAAACAAGATGAAAATGATTCTTATCCTTTATTGATAAGTATTCTAAAATATTTTTATTCCCATTAATAGATTGGATTATTAATTTTCTGAACAAATCATTTAAGCGGAGAAGAAATGAAGCTGTTTATTATATATATGATTTTATCGACCTCCATTTTAGCGCAGATTGAATTGACACAAAATACTTTACAGGCAGATTCCGGTTTTAGTCATGATAAAACTTCACTTACCCAATTTTCAATGCTTTCGGGTGAATGGATAGGTGAAGCCTTCGGTGGAATTGTAGAAGAATATTGGACTAAACCATTTGGTAATTCTGTGGTCGGCTTATTTAAATTAACAAGCAGCGATTCTACAGTCTTTACTGAATTTTTTCAGTTGGCACTTCATAATGAAAATTATCAACTGCGGTTAAAACATTTTTGGTATGATTTAACCGGCTGGGAAGAGAAAGAAGAATTTGTAACTTTTCAGTTCATCAAAAAAGAAAACAATCGTCTTTATTTTAACGGGTTAACCTACGAAAGAAATGATGATAATAACATGACGGTCTATTTGGCAATGCATAATAAAGAAAAGAAATCGGTTAATGAAATTGTTATCAAATTAAAGAGAAAAGGAATGGAATTAAATGAAGAATTATTAAATGCAGATAAAGCATTCGCAAAATTATCATTGGAAAGTGGAGCAGCCGAAGCTTTCAGAGTTTATCTTTCTGAAGATGCAAAGCAATTTCCAAACAAGAGGGACATAATTTCGGGCAATCAAAATATTTACGAAGCAATGAAACCCAATAATGATTCACATACTTTGGAATGGTTTCCACAAGAAGCAGAAGTTTCATCAAGCGGTGATTTTGGATACAGCTGGGGATTTTATAAATCATACTCAAAGTCAAATCCTAGCATAATTAATGAAGGAAAATATGTAAATGTATGGAAAAAGATAAATGGTGAATGGAAAGTTATAATTGATATAGGAAATCCTAGTTAAAATCCGGATTGTTAAATAAATCACAATGTCCGATTTGGAGTCGGAATGATTTCAATTTGAATTTCTTTTTAAATAAAAATGGTTTATAATTAGAAATGAATTTTATACGAAATAGTAAAATTGAGTTTTGTATAAAAGAAAAAACAAAAAATGAAAAAGTTATTTAACATATCGTTCATAATTATTTTATTGAGTTTTGCATCGGCCCAAATGGAAAGCAATAACGAATTGCAGTCTGTTTCTAAAGATGTAATATCAATAACTAATTTGGAGGAAACCGAAACGCAAAATGGTGTAAACAAAGACGGACAATATTATTTAATGTCCAGAACAAATGTAATGTTAAACATTGCAAAATCAACAACTCATAAATTTACAACCCCTACGGAAATAAAATTGTCAGTCAGTAAAATGGCTGAAACAATCTTCTCAGTATAGTTTATAACTCAATTCCTTTTTATTCCTTATTTAATTGTTATGTTAAACAAATTAGAGGTATTATTGAAGAAAGTAAGTATAATAGCATTGTTTTTATTATTTGTGATGACAGTAGGCTTTTTCGATTTCAAAGATTCGGTAGCTGTTAATTTGGATATGCCTATTGATGAAACATACTTAGACGAAATAGTAGAAAATAAAATTGATATTAATTTCGATGAATTGGGAACCATGAAAGCTTCGTGGTATGGTCCTAAATTTCACGGAAAAAATACGGCAAATGGTGAAGTTTACGATCAATATTCTTTTACTGCGGCTCATAAAAAATTACCATTTGGAACAATGCTTAAAGTTACAAACCCGGAAAACGGAAAATTTGTTGTTGTTAGAATTAACGACAGAGGTCCGTACATAAAGGGAAGACAACTCGATTTATCCAAAAGAGCTGCCTTAGCTCTTGGTATGATGGATGAAGGAGTTATTAAAGTGAATGTTGAAAAGGTGGTTTTACCAACTTACTTATAAAATATTGATTGAGTATTGACAATACTTAAAGCCGGAAGCTATTTTTAGTTTCCGGCTTTTTTATTGTTTGTATTGCGGTTTTAAGTATTATTAACCATAAATTTGTATCTTAAAACAAAAAGAGAATTTCTTCATTAATGAACTCTAGAAAAATCCTTTATTATAAAATTACAGCCGTCCTGCTTATAATTCTCCTTTTTACTTCATGTGGAAAAGAAATTCAAAACAATCAACTGCTCGAAGAAGAAAATACTGGAGTTTGGTATATCCAATCCGAGGTTGATTTGGGTTCTAGAATTACGATGAAAAATGCCGACTTCGGTTTTGCAATTTCAAGAGGAAGAGGAGAAGATGTTAAAGGAAAAGCCTATACTTTTAATGAAGGAAAATGGGAAGAATTCGTTTCTTTTAACTATTCGGATTTCCCCTTAGTTGCCGAATATAAAGAAGGAATTTATTGGTATCTAATTCATGAAGTTCATTACAACAATTATAAACCGCGCTTATATCAATTCAATTCTATAAATAATGAAATTACCGAAATTCCTCTTCCTATAATTAAGTGGGATGAAAAAGATTATGCGATGTGGAAAGATTTGCAGATTATGGAAGACGGTACTGCTTGGCTTGTCGGTCAACAAGGACATATAGCATTCTTCAACGGTTCTGTTTGGGAGGAATATGAAAGTCCCGTTAAAAAGTATGAACCGGAAAAATTATGGGCTGGTGATCTTAATTCCATTTTTATGATTGATAATAATAATGGCTGGGCAGTCGGCAGAAACGGAATAATTCTAAATTATAAAGATGGTATTTGGTCAATCTATCAAGAGGGAATTGAAGTAGAATATTTTGATGTCTTAATGATTGATAACGAAGGCTGGATTGTAGGTTCCAATTCAAAAATTCTAAAATATGAAAACGGTAAATGGATTGATGCATCAATAAAAAGCAGAGCTGCTTTAAAATCAATAGCGGCATTAAATAAAAATGATGTTTGGGTATGTGGAGAAAGATCAACACTTCTTCACTATGACGGTAAAAATTGGAAACAAGTTAAAGATGTTCAGATATTTGAAGATGGATTTAATGATATATCAGTAATTCTTGATGAAAATAATAATAAGCAGATCTGGATTATGGGATCGAATGCAATTTATTCAATTTCGCAGTCATTCGGATTTTCTTTCACGCAGATTACAAGTCAAGTTGGTTTGAGAAGAGAAGGCACAATTGCAATTCCCATTGAATTGAATAACGATGATTTTACAGACCTAATAATAATGATGGAAGATACATCTCCACTATTTTATGAAAATTTAGGAAATGGTGATTTTAGAGAAATAGCTTTATCCTCAACCGGAATTGAGAATCCAATGATTGCAAACACCGCTTCTGTTGGTGATATAAACAATGACGGACATGATGATTTAATTCTTATTTCGATGGAAGGAGATTTCTCTATTTATATAGGAAAGGGGGGAATTTCATTCAAAGATATTACGGAATATTCGGAAATTGAAATTAATCTTGCTAATGGAAACGCAGATTCTCAAGCAAAATTTGTTGATCTGAATAATGATGGAAACCTTGATTTGTATCTCTCGTTTGGTAATGATAATGATTTGATTTTTCAAAATGACGGAACAGGCAAATTCACAAACGTTTATGAGAGCTCGGGAATTAATAAAGTACTTAATAGAAGAGGTTTTGGAGTAGTATTTACAGACCTCAACAACGATAATTTGATAGATCTGTTTATGGGATATAGATTTCCGCTTGGAGAAAGTTTTTATGACGTGTATATAAATAAAGGAAATTTCAAATTTGATAAATTAGAAATAGATCACAAACTTCCGGAAGTCAAATTTCCAATCAGTGCCGTTTCAATTGATTATAACAATGACGGCAACAATGATATTTTTGTAATGACTAATACAAATCTCGATTTTATTCTGGAAAATGACGGAAGAGGAAACTTTAAATATTTAGATAAAGAAATTGGTTTTAGTCAAGCTGTTTTCCACCCTGAACCAGTAAACGGTGTAGTTGCAGCATGTGATATTAATAATGACGGTTTTACCGATCTATTCTTAGGTTCGCAATTATTTATTAATAACAATGGATTTTTTGAAAATATTACTCCTCACATTGGATTAAATTTTATTGGCAATCCAACTTTTATGGATTTTGATAATGACTTGGATTATGATCTTTTTATTGGAAGCTCAAGATTCTCTTTAGGTGACGGAAACAGATTCGGACTTTTCAGAAATAACCTTGTAAATAAAAATGCTGTTGGGCTAACTATTTACGCAGACAAATCAAATCGTTCTGCAATCGGTTCTTCTATAAAATTAAAAAATGAAAATGGAGTTTCCTTTAATAAACAGTTGGGAGTTGGACTAAATCCACTTGATGGCGGATATACAAGAAGAATAATTCTTTATAACAATTCTGAGTATAATTCTGAAATTGAGGTAAGATATCCCTCTGGTAAAATTATAAACAAAAATTTGTATGGAAGTGAAAATAACATAACAATTTACGAATCTAATCTGCTTGATAGGTTTTCAACTCTGAGTTATAAATCGATAGAAAGAACAATAAAACTTTTTAATCCGTTAACGGACTTGTTAAAACTCTTTTTCTTTTTAACTTTCTTTTCGGTTGTATATTTTTATTCAAAAAAAACAAAAGCATCAAAAGTTACCAACACATGGTATTTCCCGTTGGCGTCATTTCTAATTTTTATTCTACTTTATCATTTTTCTATTAACACTACATTTTTATTTGAGCTTGCTGCAACAGTTTTAATTCCGGCAATAATTGTATTTGGATTTATTTATGCTGTAAATAATCACATAGAAAAGAAAGAGAGTAAATTCATTTCGCACTATAAAATTTTAGAGATTTTAGGAGTAGGCGGAATGGGAAAAGTTTTTAAAGCGTTAGATACTCAGACAAAAAATATTGTAGCGATAAAAATTATAAATCCTGAACTAACTAAAGATGAAGAGAATAAAAAAAGATTGAGCAGTGAAGGGAGACTTTTATCATCTATAAGTCATCCTCAAATTGTAAAAGTATTTGAAATATCTGAAACTGAAAAGCATACTTTTATTGCAATGGAATATTTGGACGGAGGAACGCTTTACGATGTGATTCAAAACGAATATCCCTTGCCGCTAAACAGATTTAAAGAAATTGTATTTCAAATTTGTGATGGACTCCACTTTATTCATTCAAAAGAAATTATTCATAGGGATTTGAAATCGCAAAATATTATGTTTGATGGAGATAAAAATTTGCGGATTATGGATTTCGGTTTATCAAAATCTCCTTTGGTTTCTACAATGACTTCATTAGGAACAGTAGTTGGTACTTTAGGCTATGTTGCACCTGAGCAGGTTACCGGTATTGAAGTTGACAGCAGAACCGATATTTTTTCTTTGGGAGTTATAATGTATCAAATGATTACAAAAGAACTTCCTTTTAATGGTGAAAATGAGATTGCATTAATCCATTCAATTTTTAATACACAGCCTAAATCTCCATCAGAACTAAATGGAAATTCATTAAAAGAGTTAGACGCAATTATTCTCAAAGCTCTTGCAAAAGAGCCTGGCGATAGATATAATAATGTTATTGAATTAAAAACGGAATTAAACAGAATTAATTAATGAATACATCAGAACAAAGACAATCGCTAAATAAAAAGCTGAATGAGTTTATAAGCAAATCCTCTTCAGAGTTTATGGAACTCTCGAAAGAATTAAAACCTTTGCCTCAAGCAGAAACCTCATTAAAAAGTATTGATAAAATTTTTAAACAATTACTTGAGTTTAACAGAGGCTTCAGCAAAGATATAAATGAACTTTTAGAAGAGGTTCAAAAAATAGAATCCCTTTTAAGTGTTGTTAGAGATGAAAAACGAAAACTTGAAATTTTGTATTCATCGGGAATTCTATTCTTTTCGGAAACAGAAATGAAGCAGTTAATGGAGAAAGCTATTGATGTTGTTGTTACTGAATTAAAAGCTGACGAAGGATTTATAGTTTTTGTAAATGAAAAAGGTGAAATAGATACGATTGTTACAAAAAATATGGAGTACGAAGAGTCACATTCGGCAAAAGAATTAAGTACTTCTGTAATTCGGAATACAATTGAAGCTTTAAAACCTGTTCAAATAAATGATATAAAACATGAAGAACAATTCTCGGCAAAATCTAGTGTGATAAGTTTGGATTTAACAGCAGCTTTATGTGTTCCGTTAATTTCCAATTCAAAAGTAATAGGCGCAGTTTATTTAGATAGAAGAAAAGTTGACAATCCTTTTACTCAAAATGATTTGAAGTTTCTTATTTCATTTGCTAAACAGATAGTAAAGGGGATGGAAGTTTCATTAGAAATATCATCACTTGAAGAAAAAATTACTTCTGAAGCAGTTATAAAATTCAAAGAACTGAGACAAGAATTCGATTTCGAAAACATTATCGGTTCAAGCAAAAAATTATATGAAACCTTAAAACTCACATCCAAAGTGGCTGCCACCGATGTATCGGTTTTAATTTTAGGGGAAAACGGAACCGGAAAAGATTTGCTTGCAAGAGCAATTCACAATAACAGTAAAAGGAAAGAAGGACCATTTGTTGCGATAAACTGCGGTGCAATTCCATCTGATTTACTGGAATCGGAATTGTTTGGTTATGAATCGGGTGCCTTTACAGGCGCAACTAAAAGTAAACCAGGCAAGCTTGAAGCTGCAGACGGCGGTACGGTTTTTTTTGATGAAATTGGTGAGCTTAGTTTAAATCTTCAAGCTAAATTGTTGAGAATAATTCAGACCAAAGAAATTGAAAGACTGGGGGGAGTTGGTACAAAAAAAATTGATGTAAGATTTATAGCCGCAACTAATAAAGACCTAACTCAAATGATAACCGATAAACTATTTAGAGAAGATCTTTATTACCGATTAAAAGTTATTGAAGTTAAAATGCCTTCATTAAAGGAAAGAAAAGAAGATATTGAAGAACTTGCTGAATTTTTCCTTCAAAAACATTCATCTCAAAACAGTCTGCTTACTCTTTCAAATGAAGCTCTTGAAATTATTGAGGACTATGACTGGCCTGGAAATATTAGAGAATTAGAAAACGTAATTCAAAGATGTATTGTTCTTTCTAAAGGGAGTATAATTGAAGCTTCAGATTTACCGCCGGAAATTATCGAACAGAATGAATCGGAGCCAAGAATCAAAACAGGTAAAACCTTGTTGGATGCAGAAACAGATTTTAGAAGAATGTACATTATAAAAACATTGAGACTAGCAAAAACCAAATCCGAAGCTGCAGAATTATTGGGTATTAACCGAACCCACTTCTATAAAATGTTATCTCAGCTTGGAATTAAATATTAGTTCAATAAAAAAATTTGCATTATTGTAAGCAAATATATAGTTTGGTAGTGCTTTAAGAGAGAGGGCAATCATAAAAAGCAAGTCAAAAATATGTGTTGTTAAACTGAGACACAAAACACAATCTAATTGTCGTTTGAATGCGACACCAATTTTAAAAACAAGAAATTAATTAAAAAAAAGTGAAGAAATACTAATGGCATGCTAGTTGTCTATCATTGTCAAGAGGGCTCAATATGGAAGAGGAAAATGAATGATCACATATTGATTATTGACAATGATAAAAGTGAATTAAGAAAACTAAGACAAATTTTATCACGTGAAGGTTACAGCATAATGACTGCAACTAATATTGAAACTGCGGAAAGTATTTGTAAGAATCTCCCAATTAAATATGTACTTGGGGAAAAAGAGTTTTTTAATTTCACAAAAGACAAACAAAGCACAAAAATAAATCTTAACGATAAGGAGGTATTGTGAATAAATTTCTTAAAACATTTTTGGTAGTAATAGTAATTTCTCTTCTTGCAATTGGTTGTAAAGAAGAAGACAATCCAACCGATCCGGGAAACGGAGATAACAACGCTAATACAAATCCTACAGGTCAACCTATACCTGAATTCGGAGATCCTGACGGCAATGGATTAATGGCAACAATTGGATATTCTTTTGCAACTATGCCCGGCTTACCCTCTGTAGATTTAAACATGGCGTTTGCTACTTTTGGCGATGGTGTTGATGCCGGACAAGTTGAAGTTAATGGAAATGAATTAGGGAAGACAACTAGCGAAGGATCCACATTTTACATGGCTCCGGATTTTATGAATAATCCGACTGCAACATTGAGCGGTGTAAATTTTAATGGATCACAACATAGCTGGATAGTAAGTGGTGGAAACGGAATTCCTGCAATGTCCGGATCTACTGTTAGTCCAAGTCAATTCAATATAACAGCTCCTGCTAATAATGCAACTGTTTCTAAAGCAAGCGGAATTGCAGTTAACTGGACCGGTTCAAGTAATGCTAGGGTTTTAATTGTACTAGCTTCACAATCGGGTTCTGGTTATTATATTTCAAGTGAATTAAATGATTCAGGAAGTTATACAATTCCGGCATCAGAATTAGGGTCTGTTAGCGGACAATCGTTATTACAAGTGGTAAAGTATCATTATGCGGATGTTAGTGCGAGTGGCAAGAATTATTATATTATTGCAGAAATTGTAAAAAGCAACACAATAACAGTTCAATAATTAATCATTAAAGGAGAGTTCTACAATGAAAAACAGTTATTTATTATTCTTGGTTTGGTTTTATTAGTAGCCTTTACAAATGTAAATGCTCAAAGTAAATTTACATTAAACGTTGGTCCAGAATTAGCACTACCAATGGGTTCATTTGGTGACGTTGCTGGTTTCGGTTTTGGCGGTTCTGTTGGCGGCGAATTAGGTTTAGCTGAAAATATAAAAGGTTTTGCAACAGTTGGTTATTTAATGTTTGGCGAAAAAGATGTTGCTGGTCTTGGAAAATGGTCATATTCTGCTATTCCAATATTAGTTGGTGCTAAATATTACTTAGGTAAAGGTGGATTTTATACAATGGCTGAAACTGGTTTCCATTTATGGACAGTTGAATCTACAGTTACTTTCTTCGGTGTTTCTACTACTGTTGATGCCAGCTCAACTGAATTTACATACGGTGTTGGTGCCGGTTATGAATTTGGTGCATTTGATGTAAATGCAAAATATATCGGTGCTGGAAGCGGTATTTCTTACATAGGCGTTAGAGTAGCTTATAATTTTGCGTTATAATAATAACGCCATACGCATAACATACTCCCTAATAAAAGCGGCTTGCAAGAGCCGCTTTTTATTTTAAATATCCTATAATCAAATCCATTACGTTGGTTTTTGTCGGGCCGGTTTTTATTAAACTTCCATTTAACTTGTGAAAATTATATGAATCATTCTGATCTAAATAACTATTTATCTCGGTACATATTTGATTATTAATATCATTGCTCGTTAATATTGCTCCTGCTGCTTCAGTTGGTCCATCCGTGCCGTCACTTCCCGCACTTGCGATCACGAAATTATGATTTGTATCCTTGAGTTCATTAAAAATTCTTAAAACTAATTCTTGATTCCTTCCCCCTTTCCCCTTTCCTTTTACTTTAACAGTCGATTCTCCTCCATAAATAAGGAGGGTATTTTTTTTGTTTATCATCTCTTGTGCAATTTGCTTTGATAAGATCTCAACTTCTCCGGAAATTTCTCTATTTACTATTATGTTATTATAACCAAGTTTTTCTGCCTCTAATTTAGCATTGATTAAAAGCCAGTCGTTATTTGCAATAATAAAATTCTTTACACTATTTTGTGGTTTTTCGTTTACGGTATCTTCAATAAGATAGTCAAGAATATCTTTGCTGAAATGTTTATCAATTTGATACTTGTTTATGATTTCGAGAATTGTATTTATATTCGTTTGTTTATAGAATGTAGGACCCGAAGCAATAAACTCAAGTTTATCACCAATCACATCAGAGATAATTAGAGAAATAGATTCAGCCGGATAAATAAAACAAAGAAGACCACCATTTTTAATCTTAGAAATCTTTTGTCTGATCGAATTAATTTCCGAAATATCAGCACCGGAGTTAATTAGAAATTTATTAAGCTCAATCCATTCGGCTAATTTTATTTTTTCTTTTAATACTTCTGCCAATACTGAGCCGCCGCCGGAAATTAAATTAATTACTAGATCATTTTTATCTGCCCTTTTACATAAACTTAATATTTCATTTCCTGCAGTAAGACTTCTTTCGTCCGGATAAGGATGTGATGCTTCTATAACCTTAACAATTTTTGTCTGTGATGAATGTCCCTCTTTAGTTACTGCAATCCCGGCAGTAATTCTGTTCCCTAAAATATTCTCTAAACATAAAGCCATTTCAGCAGAAGCTTTTCCAATTCCAACAACAAATATGTTTTTTATTTCATCTAGATTAAAAATGCTTCCACATATTTGAAGTATGTTTTCATTCAAAGAAATTTTTTCTGGGAAAATATTTCCGGGTTTTACAGATTCAATTGAGGAATGAATTATTTCAAGAATTTTTTCTTTGTCAGTTTTCATATTCTAAAATATGAAATAAATTATTTAGTGAGGTTTGCAAAATAAAAAGTTGATGCCGTCGATTATAACTGTGACGGCATCGGTTGGGTGCAAATATGAAGCTTATTTTTTAATGTAAGTATGAAACAATGATGTACTTACAACTTCAGTGAAAGTCTGGTATCCAAGTTCGTTCATTTTGTCAATCAGAGGTTGAGGAACAAATCCAGTTTTTAATACAAAAATTTCATCGCTTTGTAATTCTTCCATTTTAGAAAGAACAAAATTAAGAGGATGAATTCCTTTCATTAAATCCAACTGTGCATCATATTCGAATGCTGTTTTATTTTCCTTAACCCATTCGGGTGCTGTAAAAGTCATAATGTTTATCCTTTGATTTTAATCGTAATTTAAAATTCTTCTTTCCCCTTCAAGCGATCTCATTTCGGTTCCGTCCTGAGTAACTTCAAGAGTACCGAGATAGCTTTGCTCTTTATCTCTTAATGCATAATAAGAAATATGAACAAACTTACCTCTCATGTTAATCCAAAATTTAGCTGAGTTTTGTCTTCCTTCCTTAAAATCTGAAAGTATTTTCTCAACAATACCAACACTTGATGGAGGATGACAATGCTGCACAAGTCGCCCAATAATTGCTTTACTTCTTGCAAATATACTATCCGGTCCTTCTGAAAAGAATTTCACTCTATCATCTTTATCAACAAAAGTTAGATCAAATGGGAGTGTTTTAAATATTGATTCCAGTTCATCCAGAGAAAAAGATCCGGTTGATAATCTAATTCTATCATTGGATGTTTCTGTTTTAATTGGTTCTTCTCCTACAGGAATCCATTCACTTTCCGGTACATAAAGAGCATAACCGTAATCATCACTTTGAGAATAAATCTGGTACCACTCAGTTTCAGTTAAAAGATCGATTGTCATTGGAAGCAGAATATTTTCTTCTTTGTAAAACATTTCATTTACAGCATCAACCGCAGGTTTAACAAACTGACTGAATAATTTGCTTAGTTCATCATGGTTAACTTTTTCGATACTTTTAAGTGCACTGATTGCACACTTTATATAATTTCTAACTTCATCATCCTTAGCCCACATTACAACAGAAGGACCGGTGACATTATTTTTTTCCAGAAAAGGGAAAATTAGATTTTCCTTTCTTAAGTAATGCTTATCCACATCCATTAATTCGTTTAAAAGATGCTTCATTTTCAGAAGTTCCTCAGAAGCATCATCGAAATCAGTTTTATCACTAGAATAAATTATTAGGCTTTCTAAAAGCTCGGTTCTTCTTTTTAAGTGTTTATTTTCAGTTAAAAAAGTATGAACCGGATGTCCAATTGGAAAATCAAATTTATTATCTTCATTTAAAATCCCTTTTATTGCATTTGAATGGACATCGCAGAATTGAATAATTTCTTCTTCAGGAATTCCCTCGTTTATTAATTCTTGCTCGGCGGTAATTACTTCTCCATGCGGAAGTACTTTCATCATTTCGGCTAACTCTTTTTTTGCTTCAACTATATCTCTCCCTTCATGAATCTGGCGAACTATATCTTTGAATCCATTTATTCTTAACCGACTGTTATTTATTATTTCACTCATTTTGTTTTTCCTTTATAAACAGATAAAAAATTCTGATATAAAAAATAGAACAGTTTCTCTAGTTAAACAAGGAAAATCGAAATAGCGCAATTAATGATAAAAATGAAATACGACAATAACTTCCGAAATAACTTGACAATATATCTTTTGTTTTATATTTTGAAATCAGAAAAAATAATCCGATAATAAAAACCGCATTGCGGTATTTATTATGTTCATTAAAAAGATGCTGTAGTCTACTTAAATCCTCCCAGAGAGGATTTAATTTTGAACTTAAATCGGACAAAGTATTCTTTAATTAAGAGGTAAAAATGAAAAAATATATAAATCAATTAGTGATAATAAGTTTTGCAGCTAGTTTTATTTTCTTTTCTTCTTGCACAGAACATGAAGGGGAAGAAAAGCTTCCTGTAATTCATGCAAAACTTACTCACGCACCAAATGTTCCTCCTCCAACAGGAAGAGATTACCCGGCTAAAGTTGTAGTTGATATGGAAGTAGTAGAATTAGTAGGAAAATTAGCAGACGGAGTTGAGTATACTTTCTGGACATTCGGTGGAAAGGTACCGGGAGAATTTATCAGAATTAGAGAAGGAGATGAAGTTGAGTTTCATCTGCATAATCATCCTTCAAGCAAACTTCCGCACAATATTGATCTTCATGCGGTTACGGGTCCCGGCGGTGGAGCAGAAGCATCATTTACAACTCCTGGACATTCCTCCACGTTTAATTTCAAAGCATTAAATCCGGGATTATATGTTTACCACTGCGCAACAGCTCCGGTTGGTCTTCATATTGCAAATGGTATGTACGGATTAATTTTAGTTGAACCGAAAGAGGGTCTTTCAAAAGTTGACCGAGAATATTATGTAATGCAGAGTGAATTTTATACAGAAGGTTCTTATGGTGAGGAAGGTTATCAACCATTCAGTATGGAAAAAGCATTAGATGAGAATCCGGATTATGTAGTTTTCAACGGATCAGTTGGTTCTATGGTTGGCGATAAAGCGTTAAAAGCGGGTGTTGGAGAAACTGTTAGATTATATATAGGAAACGGCGGACCAAATTTGGTTTCTTCATTTCATGTGATTGGAGAAATTTTTGATCATGTTTACACTGAAGGAGGAACAGCGGTTAAACAGAAAAATGTACAAACAACTTTAGTTCCGGCTGGAGGTTCCGCAATTGTTGAGTTTAAGATCGACGTTCCGGGAGAATTCATTCTTGTAGATCACTCAATTTTTAGAGCATTTAATAAAGGAGCAATTGGTAAAATTGCCGTTGGTGGAAATGAAAATGAATCAATTTATTCCGGTAAAGTTAAAGAAGAAGTTTATACCGGAAAGAAGGAAAGTCTTGGAGCAATTAATCCATCAACAGGAAGATATAATTCAAATGCTGAAGAAGAAAAATATGTACCTCAGTTTGCAGAATCAAACCAAGTTGATTATTCGGAATTAAGTAAATCAGCACAAGCCAGCAGAAAAAAGGAAGAAGGAAATACTGATATTCTTTCATTTGGAAAACAGGTTTATACAACAACATGTTCAGCATGTCACCAAGCAGATGGAAACGGACTACCGAATGTATTTCCACCAATTAAAAACTCCGATTGGATAGCTAAGAAAAATAAAGAAGAAGTAATTGATGCAGTAGCGGGAGGATTGAATGGCAAAATTACTGTAAACGGAAAAAGCTATAATAATATTATGCCTCCGCAGAATCTAAATGATAAACAACTTGCTGCAGTATTAACCTATGTTTATAAAGAAATGAACAAATCTTCAAAAACCGTTTCGGAAGAAGAAGTAAAAAAATATCGAAATTCAAAAAGCATTACAGGAAACTAAATTGTTAAAGTTATTAATCATGTTAACATTTACAGCGCTAACGGTCTTTGGACAGAAGAATACGGTTCCTAAGGAAATGATTTTAGTTAATGGGGGAATCTATACTCCTCTTTATGTAAATGATACAACATCACAAAATGTAGAAGTAAAACCATTTCTGCTCGATAAATACGCAGTTACTAATAGAGATTTTTTAGAGTTTGTAAAAGCAGTACCAAAATGGAAAAGATCATCAGTAAATAAATTATTTGCAGATGAAAATTATCTCTCCTTTTGGAAAGCAGATTTTGAAATAGGAGAAAATGTAAATCCAAATGCGCCGGTAGTAAATGTAAGCTGGTTTGCTGCAAAAGCTTATGCCGAGTGGAAAGGGAAAAGACTTCCAACAGTGGCAGAATGGGAAATTGCAGCTCAAGCAGATTCCAAATCCAAAGAAGGATATATGAATCAAGAATTTGTAAATCTTATTCTTAAGTGGTACTCGGTTCCTTCAAGTAAAAATTTACCCGAAGTCGGTTCAACTTATAAAAATTATTATGGATTATATGATATGCATGGATTGATTTGGGAATGGACTTCGGATTTTTTTAATGCACTTGTCAGCGGCGAATCAAGAGGAGATAACGGAATTAATAGAAACTTATTTTGCGGAAACGGTTCGGTTGGTGCTACAGATTATAAAAATTATCCCGCTTTTATGCGGTTTGCTCTTAGAAGCAGCTTAAAAGCAAATTACACCACAGCAAATCTAGGTTTTAGATGCGCAAGGGACATTAAATAGGAGAACAAAATGAAAACGTACATAACACTTTTTGGATTAGTATTATTTTTAGCAGCTGCCGGATATTTAGCTTTTGCTGAAAATACAACAGAAAAAGAACCTCAAGAAAAACCAAAAAAAGAATCATCATGCTGCAGCTCTGAACACATGGGAACAGATTCGTTTACAGAAAATTCACTTTACCAATTAAACTCAAAATGGAAAAATCAGTTTAATAATGATGTGGAATTGAAAGATTTAAAAGGGAAAATAAATGTTATCTCAATGATTTTTGCAAACTGCAGTTATGCTTGCCCGATTCTAGTAAATGATATGAGAAAGATTGAATCTGCTTTAAGTAAAGATGAATTAAGAAATGTTCAGTTTACACTTATAAGCATTGATCCGGAAAGAGATACTCCAAAAAGATTAAAACAATTTGCAGAAGATCAAAATCTTAACTTAGCCAGATGGAAACTCCTTACAGGTTCCAGAAGCGATATTGACGATTTTGCAGTTCTATTGGGATTCAGATACAAAAAAGAAAATGACGGTTCATATTCTCATTCAAACATAATAACTCTTTTGGATGAAGAAGGAGAAATTATTCATCAACATGTTGGGCTGAACGAAGATGTAACGGAAACAATTTCTCTGATAAAAGAAAAAGTAAATAAAGGAGTATAAAAATGTATATAAAATTTTCTGAAAGAGCGGGTGAACATTATTTACTTAAAGATTTTCTAAATTCGGATCCAAGCTCAATTTCTGTATTTCAAAATTATGGAATTAATTACAGCTGCAACGGAGACAAAACCTTAAAAGATGTCTGTACAGAAAATGGAATTGATATGAATGAGGTTTATTTGAAACTGACCGAAGCCGGTAAAAAAGATAGTGAAGAAATTGAAAAATTCTATAAATGGGATTTGAGAAAATTAACTGATTACTTAATTGAAACACATGAAACGGAAATTAAACAAGGAGCGTTTTCAATCAGTAAAAATCTTGAAAAAACATCAACCACTTTTGGCAGTGATTTTAAAGAACTTAAAGAGATTGAATCAACTTTTACACAAATGCTGAAAGAAATTTTAAATCATATAAATAATGAAGAGAAATTTTTATTTCATGTAATAAGATATTTGGTCGATTGTAAAAAGTTTGATGAAAAACCGAGAATCAGCGGATTTAAAACAGTTAAAAATCCTATATCGAAAATGGAATCGGACCACACTAAAAGTGATGAAAATTTACTAAGAATAAAATCACTTATTAAGGAATTAGAAATAAATAATGAAATCCCTTCAGAAATAATTTCTCTAATTGAAGAGATAAAAGAATTTGATAAAAAATTTCAGTTTCATCTTCACATAGAAAACAATATTCTCTTTCCAAAAGCAATTGAGCTTGAAATTGAACTTTTAAAAAATTGAGAAACTGGAGAATTAATGTTTACTACAGTAAGATATTTTGTAAAAACCAGCATAATCTTTTTAGCACTTGGAATTTTAACCGGTCTTTATATGACTTATACTAAATACATTACCGGCGAAGGATTCAGCTATGATATTCAAACTGCTCATACTCATATTATTCTTGTCGGTTCCGTTATGATGATGATAATGGGAGTTGCAATTTGGTTTTTCCCAAGACCACAGAAAGATGATAAAAGATATAATCCCGATTTAGTTATGGTAGTTTATTGGCTAATGGCTTCGGCTACTTTTGGCAGATTTGTATTTCAAATGCTGAAAGGTTTTTTCTTAATTGATTTATTAAATATTCTTATTGCTGCTGCATCTTTTCTCCAAGTTGCCGCAATGATGCTCTTCTTTCACCAGATATGGGGAAGAATAAGACCTCTCGGAAGCCAGATTAGAGAGGCAAAGGGAGAAAAATTTTAATAATTATAAAACTAAGGAGTGTAAAATGTCAGCACAAATTATTGATGAAAATAATGTAACGGTTAACAAGTTAAATGAACAGATAGATTATCAGCCAAGCGGAATTGTAAGCAGACAAATAATCAAGAAACCGAATGGAAATATTACTCTATTTGCATTTGATAAGGGAGAATCTTTGACCGAACATACTTCGCCTTTTGAAGCTGTTGTATATCTGCTTGAAGGGGAAATGGAAATTAAAATTGGAGGAAAACCATATAATGTAAAATCAGAAGAAATAATTATTATGCCTCCAAATATTGCTCATGGATTGGTTGCACTTGAAAAATCTAAAATGCTGTTGACTATGATTAAGTAATATTTTTGAAATCAATGAATTGAAAGCAGTTGTATGGAAAGTAAAAATAAAAATGAACTTCCTATAATTTATTCATGCTCGGGCACCAGTAATGTAGCACAATTAGCAAATGATATTGCTGTAAAGATAAATGAAGAAGAAATTGCAGAAATGTCTTGTATTGCCGGTGTTGGCGGAAAAGTAAAACCGCTGGTTAAAAAGGCGCAATCGGGCAGACCTATAATTGTAATTGATGGATGCCCGTTAAATTGTGCAAAAGCATGTTTAAATAATGTTGATGTTGAACCTGATAAGCATATTGTACTTACCGATTATAATCTTAAAAAGAAATTCAATTCAAAATTAAGATTGGAAGATGAGGAAGAACTTTATAATAAAATAGTAGAAGAAACAAAAATGATTTATCCTTTGACAGAGGAAGTATAAAAAATGCCGCTAATCCAATTTAATATTTTGGAATAGCGGCATTCAAATAAAATTAATCCCATCTTAAATATTTGCTTTCACCGGTTAATTCTCTAACTCTTCTGTTTACAATTTCATCTTTGTTTTTCTTTCTGGCTTCAAGAGAAGTTTTCAATTCTTTTAATTTCTTCTCTAAGCTCTCAACTTCTCTTTTCTTATCTTCCTCTTTTAAGTCGAATAAAACATTCAGCTTTGATTTCAAATCAGATTTAATTTTATCTTTCTGATTATCTGAAGCATTTTTATATTGAATTGACAAAGCTTCTGTTTCTATTTCAAGACCAATAATTTTATCTTCTCTTTCGTTCTCCTTTTTATTAATTAGTTTTTCTGATCCGGGAAAATCAACAAAAGAAAATCTAAATCTCTTTCTATTAAGAAGCTCATAATATTTCATCTTATCTGCTTCTTTAATTTCCTTTAGAAGTTTGATTTCCTTATCGGAAAAATTCTTCAATGCGGTTGATTCATCTTTTTCATCCATACCAAATAATTCTAATGGATTTAAAGGTGCAGGTGGATCGGGAATCACAAATCCGCGTACAGAATTTTTGATAGAGTCGGCATATTCTCTGTATACATCGGCATCTTTCAAATAAACTTGTGCCGATACTGTGACGGTAAAAATTAATAATAAAATTGTCTTTTTCATTTTGTTACCTCTATAATGAGTTACTGTTTAATTCTTCTTCTAATTCTTCAATTTTGGATGCGATTGTAAAAACCGATGATTTCCATTCATCATTCTTTATCTGCTCCATTATGTACTGTTTAGCTTTTTCATTTTTCCCCCCGGAAATGTTGTTATCTATTTGGTTATATAAACTTTTTAATGTCTTTCCTTCCCAAGTTAAAAGAGAATCGTCTGATTGAGTATTGTCAATTTTACTAGGAGAGAGTAAAACAAAAATTAATGCAATAGCCGCCAATGTTCCGCCGATTAATACCTTAACTTGATTATCATTATCATTTAACGAGAGAATATTTTTCAGCATTAGAATTAATCTATTATCTTTTCTTTTAACGGCAGAAACCTTAGAAATTATTTCATTAAACTTTTCATCTGAAATATCGAATTCTTCATCATTGTATTGATCTGTAATATTTTTACAGCTTTCGTAGATTGAATTCAATTCTGGATAAATCTTGAAATTATTCATCCAAAACAGCTTTCTTTTTTCATCTATTGAATTATCAATCAAGAACCAGACTTCTTTTTCTAATTCTTCTTTTAATATTTCTAATTCAGATTGCATTTTCTTCCTTAAGACTATTTCTAATTTTCTTTACTGCATAATTCATATGACTAAGAACTGTATTGATTGAATCGCCGGTTAATTCTGAAATTTCCTTAAACGTCATACCGCTGTGCTGCCTGAGCAAAAAAACTCTTTTCTGTTTTGTAGACAGTAAATCAATTTTCTTATTTATTATTTGAGAGAGTTCTTTAGTCTCAATGTTTTCAATCAAATTGTAATTTGATTCAATCATCATTTCATCTAAGTTGTTGTTAACCGGGTTATTTTTATTTTTTCTGAACCAATCAATTAACACATTATGAGCAATGCTGAAAAGCCAGCTTGAAAATTTATTCTGTTCATTGTATTTATCTAAATTTTTCCAGACCTTAAAAATTGTTTCTTGAAAAAGATCATCAGCCGCACTTCTATTAAAACAATTTTTCATGAAATAGGAATAAAGTCTTTTTCTGTAGATTTTAACAAGCAGGGCAAATGAGTTTTCATTTCCCAAAACAGAATTCTTTATAAGTAATTGCTCTTCCAAATTCCCAAAATTTATTGTTTCTAAATATGTTAACGGATTAGACGAAAGTTTATTGTGTTTTGATCAATAAAAATTATAGATAAATCTGAAGTAAAATTTCAAAGTAGAAGAAATTTAGAATCATTCAAAAATTACAAAGGAGTTTCTATTTTTTGTATCTTTAAATTTAAGTATAAGATGAGGGCAAATAATGAAATTGTTCAAAAGAGCAGTATTAATACTAATTTTATTTAGCACTATAAATACAGCTCAAGAAAAAATTATAATTGGTACAAAACCGGCTCCCCCGTTTGTTATTAAAAATAATGACGGAAGCTGGGGAGGAATTTCATTTGATCTTTGGAATCGAATTTCTGAGGATTTACAATTTGATTATTCCGTTAATCAATATGATCTTGAAAATATTATTGATGCGGTTGAAAAAAGAGAAATTGAAGCAGCAATTTCACCTCTAACAATTTCTTCCGATAGAGAAGAAAAAATTGATTTTAGTCAGCCTTACTTTGTAACAGGTTTAAGCACGGCAGTAAGAATAAAGGAAGAATTCAACCTATTTACTTTTATTAAGGGATTATTTTCAGTGCAGTTTTATGAAGTAGTTTTATTACTTTGCATAATTCTATTTTTTGTCGGTTTCCTTGTCTGGCTTTTTGAAAGGAAAAAGAACAAAGAACAGTTTGGCGGTAAAGTTTCAACCGGATTAGCAAGCGGATTTTGGTGGGCTGCAGTAACAATGACCACTGTCGGTTACGGCGATAAAGCGCCAACTACACTCGGCGGCAGAATAGTGGGATTTATCTGGATGTTTGCAGCAATAATTATTATTTCAAGTATTACCGCTGGAATTACATCTGCTTTAACTGTAAACAGACTTGATACCGGAATCAAAAATATTAACGATCTTTATGATCATAGAGTTGCAACTGTTGAAGCATCAAACAGTATTAATTTTCTTGAGCAGAAAGACATCAGATACAAAACTTATAAAACTGCCGGACAAGCTGTTAAAGCTCTTTATAATAATGATGTTGATGCAGTTGTTTATGACGAACCGATTTTAAAATGGTTAATCCACAGCAATAATTTTGGTGATAAATTAAAAGTGCTGCCGCAGAAATTGGAAATAGTATATTACGGTTTTGGATTACCTCAGGAAAGTAAACTGCGTGATAAGATAAATGTAAAACTTCTTGAAATTATTAATACACAGGAATGGCAGAATCTATTAGAAAATTATTTAGGTGAAGAATGAGCAATATTTTTCTCCCCGGTTTGGGGGAACAGATTGAATTTCTATTTCCCAATTTAAGCAGTGCATCAAAAATTTTGGTGCTTGGATCAGAATCAAGTGAAATAGCAGAAAGATTAAAAAAACATTTTAATGCCGAAGTTGAAATTGTTGTTGAAGATTATGAATCACTTATAAATACAAATCTGCAGCTTAGTGAAAACAAATCGATTAAAGCGAAGCTTATGGAGTTTGATCATCTTGATTATAAAGATGATCAGTTCGATTTGATTTATTCGCAAGGATCAATTTCACTTCTGAAAAGAAATAAAATCATAAAAGAAATTAAAAGAGTTTTAATACCAAACGGACATTTGTACGTAGGTGAAATTGTAAAACTTCAGCAGAATGTTCCGCAATTTGTAGAAGATATTTTTGAGCAGTCATTTATCCTTCCTCTTTTTATTGATGATCTTCATAAATATTACGAAGAAAGAAATTTTGAAATAATTGCAGAAAAAAACCTTACTTATACTTTAAAGAGATTCTATTCCGAAACATTGAATAAAATAAAAGAAAAAGAGAAAGAACTAACGGATAAAGAAAAATCATATTACAAAAAATTGATTAACAAAATTAATCACGAAGCTAAATCATTTTTAAGAAGCGGTGCAGATAAGCACATCGGATTTTATTCACTACTATTAAAGAAGAAGTAACATGAATTTGAAAAAAGGGGATGTAATTGAGTTAGAGATTTCGAAATATGCTTTTGAAGGAAAAGGTATAGGTAAAATTAAACTTGATGAAAATGATGAATCAGCTTACGTGGTTTTTGTTGATAAAACATATCCTGGAGATAAAGTAAAAGCAAGTTATTCCAGAATAAAAAAATCGTATGCAGAAGCTAGATTAGAAGAAATATTAGAAAAATCAGTAGATAGAACGGAACCAAAATGCACACATTTTGGTGTATGCGGCGGATGCAAACAGCAGGATCTTAAATATGAAGTGCAGGCAGAATATAAAGAACTTCAGGTTAAAGAAATTTTTGAAAAGATGGGGGGATTAAAAGATTTTGAATTCCTTCCAATAGTAAAAGCCAATAATGTATTTTTCTACAGAAATAAACTTGAGTTTTCCTTTTCCGATAAAAGATGGCTGACTGTTGAAGAAATAAATCAAAGTTCTGAAATTGATGATAAAAACTTTGCATTGGGATTTCATATACCAAGAATGTTTGATAGAATTTTGGATATTGATAAGTGCTGGCTGCAATCGGAAGAGAGTAATAAAATTCTAAACTTCACTCGTAACTTTTTTAAGAGCAGAAATACATCAATTTATTCAACAAAAGATCACAAGGGATTTCTCCGTCATTTGGTCATTAAGCATTCACATCATACAAATGATTTAATGGTAAACATAGTCACTTCAGAATATAATGAAGATTTGATGAAAGAATATTCTGATGAAATGATAAAGGAAATTCCCGAAATAACAACAATTGTGAATAACATTAACACTAAAAAAGCACAAGTTGCTTATGGTGATTATGAAGAAGTTCTTTACGGAAGTGGATTTATAAATGATAAAATCGGTAAATATAAATTCAGAATTAGTCCGAATTCTTTCTTCCAAACAAATACTCTTCAAGCAGAAAAATTATATAATACTGCTCTAGAATTTGCCGACTTTAAGGAAGATGAAATTGTTTATGATTTATATTCCGGAGCCGGAACAATTGCAATTTATGTTTCGGAGAAAGTAAAATCCATATATGCATTTGAACATATTCCTGAAGCTGTTGCAGACGCAAAAGAAAACATGAAATTGAATAATGTATCAAATATCAGTTTTTTTGAAGCTGATTTGAACAAATCATTTCAGCAGAAATTAATAGAAGATAAAATTCCTCATGCAGATACGATAATTGCTGATCCCCCGAGAAGCGGAATGAATCCCAAAACGATACAAGACATCCTTTTTGTGAATCCCAAGAAAGTAGTTTATGTAAGCTGCAATCCAACTACGCAGGTGCGGGATATAAAATTGCTTGTTGAAAATGGTTATAGGCTGATAAAAATTCAACCGGTTGATATGTTTCCACATACATTCCACATAGAAAATGTAGCCCTTTTAGTGAAAGAATAAGTGTATCAAATGTAAATTTTAGAATCATTCTGAAACACTTTAAAATCTTGTAAAACTAATATCCTTTTATTTTTGTCAAAAAATAGACTTGGCATAATTGCTGTTTAATTAGAACCAGTGCAACCCTCATGACTGTATTTTACAGTAAAGGCGGTGTGATTGGGAGTAGTTCGTGGCTGGTCTATTTTCATGAACACCGCTTGTAGGTTTAAACCAATTTTACCCAAAACTGCACCTTTTTCCAAGTAGGACAAAACATCTCTTTCAATTCAATCTACAGAAGAAATCTTCTGAATCAAATTAGTTCAAATATCAAAATGATACACTTGGTGAATCAAAAAATATGCGAAATTAGCCTAAAATAAAAGAAAAGTAGTTGGCACCTCAATTGTTTATTTAATCAAAAAAACTTTTCATTAATAAGAGGTGCAGTGTGACAAAAACCAAAACAATCTTTCTACTTAGCTTTTTTCTTTTGCTTTCTTTTAGTTTGATAGCACAAGATAATGCTAACGTAAGAACGGTAGATTTCGAATATACTACATCAATCGCAAATGCAAGAAATTCTTTTCAAGCGATAGTGCAAGGAACTAAGACAGGCGAAAATATCTCCTTTAAAAAAGCCAACAACCAAAGTGAAACAGCTTGGGCTGGAACATTCAAGGGTACAGTTGATGGAGATTACGCTGAATTTTATTGTATTGATCTGGAACATAATCTTGCTACAAACGTTCCTTATATCAACGATGGTCCGACACAGGAAAAAATTTCTTACATTTTGACCAACTACTATCCTTATGTTGCAAATAGACCCGATGCTCTTTCTTCACTAAAAGCAGAAGCATCAGTAATTCAAGCAGTTATTTGGCATTATTCCGATGGAATTCAATTAAATACAATTACTGATAATGCGAAAAAAGCCAGAGCTTTGGCAATTTTTAATGATGCAGAAGCAAATGCCGGGAATTATCAAACTCCAACAACTTTAAGCATTTATCCTGCAGCACAAACATTAGCACTTGCAAATAATGCTCAGGTTAAAGTTGTAATTCTTGATGAGAATAATAACCCTATCAATAATATGGCGGTTACACTTCAAACATCTGAAGATGCTTCAATTGATAACGGAGTAAAAAATACTGATGCAAACGGAGAAGTTGTTTTTAATATTTCTCATAACAACGATTTAACTGTTACTTTAACTGCAAGCGCAGATGCTGTAATTCCGCAAGGAACAAGATTTGTAAATCAAGCCAGCCCAAATAATTATCAGCAGGTAGTACTTGCTACTCCAACACAAGCACATGCAGAAGTTAATGCAGTTGTTACTTGGTACAATAATAATGGTGTTTGTGAAACAGACGGTTTTATAACCTATACTCAAGGTGGCTGGGGAAGTCCTTCAAATAGCGAACCCGGTCAAATAAGAGATGCTTATTTTAACGATGTATTTCCAACAGGTGTTACTATTGGCGGAAATTATACAATTACATTTACCTCGGCTGCAGCAGTTAAAAACTTTTTACCTGCAGGGGGTACTTCAGCTGCGTTAAATCAAAATTATACTAATCCAACAGGTAATACAAGTGCCGGAGTTTTAGCGGGACAAATTTTAGCAGCAACATTGAATGTTAAATATAGTGAAGCCGGTTATTTAGGAACTCCTTCATCTCCAATGGGAGATTTATTCTTTAATAACGGTACATTCAACGGAATGACTATTAATGAATTCTTAGATTTAGCTAACGAAGCTTTAGGCGGCGGAAGTTTGAATGGTTACAGCTATTCTGATTTCACAGATGCTGCTACAATGATAAACGAAAACTTTAACGGTACAAATACTGATAACGGTAACTTCAGCTGTACACAACAAAGAGTTCAAATATCACCAGTTCTTGAATGTGTAATTCATAATTTAGACGGATCTTATACAGCACATTTTGGTTACTCTAATCCAAATTCATTCCCTGTTACTATTCCAATTGGTCCAAATAACAAATTTACCGGTGGAAATAATCAGGACTTAGGACAACCAATTACATTTAATCCAGGTAGAACTCCTTACTTCCCGGATTCAGATTTCCAAGTAACTTGGGATGGCTCTACTAATTTAGTTTGGTCTTTGGATGGAAAAACTTCTACAGCTTCTGTAAATAGTGCTCAATGTTCAGAGCATGTTTATTTTGAAAAGAAATGGTTTGATGAATTTGAAACAGAAATTCCTTTCCCATCAAATGTGCCTGCTAATTATGAAATTGTTGTAACTAGTTTATACGGAACAGCAACAGGTTCAGTTGTAAATGGTGCAATTGAATGGACATACCAAAATAATTCACCGGCTACCGATAATAACGGTTTATGGGTTCCAATAAATTCAACTTATACAGTTGTTGAAAATAATCTGCCTGCAGATTTTGAACCTTTAGCAGGTGTTGGTCAATTTACAGCAGATATTAACGGTGGTTATGCAGTAAATCCGTTTAATGGTTTCCAAAAATATGCTTTACATACTGTTAAAAATAAACAATTGCCTCAGCTTCCAACAATCGAACATATTTATTTCGATAAAAAATGGTTTGATGAAAATCTAGTTGAAGTTAGTACTCCAATTAATGATTTGGATCCAAACTTTAAGATTACGGCTGTAAGCAGTTTAGGTTCAGCAGAAGGTGTTTATTCAAATGGTACTTTAGTTTGGACATACGTTGACAATGCAAATAATCCTACTGATGGATTATTGGTAAATGTTGGTGAATCTTATACAGTTACAGAAGTAAATCTTTCTAATAATTTTGAGAATATTGACGGTATTGGAACTTATGAAGCATTAATTCCTTTTGGATATGCTGAAAATAACGATGCTAATGAAATCCAGAATGGATATCATTTAATTACAAACAAAATATTACCTCCTCAAGATGTTGATATTGAAGTAGAAAAAACATCTTCAAGCATAGATGTTGAAAACGGCGAAACTGTAACATTTACAATTACAGTTACAAATAATGGTCCTGGTAAAGCTACCGGAGTTCAGGTTAGTGATTTATTACCTGACGGATTATTATTTGTTTCTTCATCATCAAGCGATTATGATGATCTTACAGGTCTTTGGGAAATTGGAACATTGGAAAGTGGTGAATCTGTGCAGCTTACAATCACTACAACAGTTGATGTTGATTTCTCAAACAGCAATTTAGTTGATTTAGGAATTGCTGCACCTTATAACGTATTTATTCTTAGAGATATAAACCAACCATCTTCTGATACAGAAGGTAAAATGGCTGTTGGTCGTGATGCTTATCTATCAAGTTACAGTGTTGGTGATAAGATTGATCAGACTGCAGGTTATCAAGATGTATTAATTGTTAATAGAGATTTTACTCTAGGTTCAGGTAGAATTTATGGTAATGTAGTTTACGGAAGAACAATTAATGCAAACGACAATCATATAGATGGTTCAATTACAAAAGCAAAACCAATTGATTTTACTGCAGCAAAATCTCAATTATTGCAATTATCAAGTCAATTTAAACAAATGACAGAAAACGGAACAGTGACCGAAGAATGGGGTCAGCTAAATTTAGTTGGTACCGATCCTTATATAAACGTCTTCAAAGTTACAGAACAGCAATTTACTTCTACACATACAAAAGTTGTAAATGCTCCAAACGGATCTGTTGTTATAGTTAACGTTGCGGGTAAAAACTTAAGCTGGACAGGCGGACTAACTATTGAAGGTACTACAAGACAACAAGTAATTTACAACTTCTATCAAGCTACAAATCTAGAAATATCTGGTATAGCTGTAGAAGGTACAATTCTAGCTCCTAAAGCACATGTAAAATTCTGGACTGGTCAGCAAAACGGTCAAATGATTGCAAAATCATTAGAAGGTTCTGCGCAATTCAATAATTCATTATTTGTTGGTAATGTTCCTGCTGATCAAATAGTAAGTAATACTGCTTCATTATTAAATGTAGATCAAGTAGATGTAGATGATGATAATAACGTTTCAACAGTTTCTATTAATGTTTCTGCTGAAGATGACGGTAATGGAAATGGAAACGGTACTGGCGGTGATGATACTAACTGGGAATTAGTAGGTAATTTTGATGCGACCGAAATCGTATGGTCAATGACAACAGATAACAATGGTAATTCTTACATTGGAACCGTTGGTGGAAATATCTACAAAATAGACGGAAACAATGAAAGAACATTGATTAATCCCGATATGAATGTTGGCTGGATTTGGGCACTTTATGTTGATGCTCAAGGAAAAGTATATGCCGGAACAGAACAAGGTATTTTCAGATCAAACAACAGTTATTCAACTTGGACACAAAAACTAGTCGGTACAGATGTTAGAGCTTTAACATTTGCTGATAATAAACTATACATCGGTACTTGGGGAGGTGGAGTATACAAATTGAATTTCGGAAGTGAAAATCTTACCGCAATAAACAATGGTTTAGATATACTATCTGTTCATTCATTAATAGCTGATTCAAAAGATGATTTATATGCCGGTACAATGGGCGGCGGTGTTTACAAATATGATGGAAGTGCTTGGACTAAATTAGCTGTAGGTTATGATTTCATTTGGTCATTAGCAATTACATCGGATGATAAAATAGTTGCCGCAACTTATGGTGACGGAGTTTATGGATCATTTGACTTTGGAGCAACATGGCAGAAACTAAATAATGGTTTGAATGCACCATTTGTATATTCTGTTTCAGTAGATCAAGATGATAATATTTATGCAAGTACTTGGGCTGGTGGTGTTTACAAATTAGATTTATCAAATAAATCTACAAACACATGGAAACCAGTTGGTATGGGTGGTTATGGAGTAAGCTCAATCATGTTCAATAATTCTGAAGGTGTAATGTATGCCGGAACCAGAGATGGTCAATTATTCAAGAAAGATAATTCATTAACCGGATTAGAAGAAAACTCAGAATTACCAACAGAATTTGAATTGGCTCAAAACTATCCGAACCCATTCAATCCTGCTACAAAGATTGAATTCAGTATTCCAAAAGCAGGTTCATATAACTTGACAGTTTACAACATATTAGGTCAGGAAGTAAGAACCTTAGTAAATGGTGAATTCCAGCCTGGTAAATACACTGTTGATTTTAATGCCAGCGATTTAGCATCCGGTATTTACATATACAGATTTATCGGTCAGAATGTAACCTTTACAAAGAAGATGATGTTAATCAAGTAATTAAACCCTAAAAAACCCTAACAGATAGCGGGATAACTCTTTTGAGTTATTCCGCTTTTCTGTTTTAAAGGACTTAATCCAATGTTAAAATGTAATTACGACATTTCCTTTTTTATGTCCTTGATCTACATAATTATGAGCTTCTGCAATTTTGGTATACGGATAAACTTTATCGATTATGACTTTCAACGTTCCTTTTTCCAACATATCTTTAATAAACAATAAATCTTTTAGTTTATCATTTACCGATCTTAATCCGGTAAAAGCAATAATCGCTTTCTTTTTACCAAACTTTGAAGTGAACAGCATATTAGTTAGAATTCTAAAACTGACAAAAGTAGAAAGATAAATTCCATTTTCAGTCAAAGAATCTTTACAAACTTTAAATGATGATTTGCCAACAGTATCAAAAATGATATCGTATTTGCTGCTGCTCTTTGTGAAATCTTCTTTTGTATAATCAATTACATAATCAGCACCTAATGATTTTACCATCTCGGTGTTGGAAGAACTGCATAGACCTGTAACCTCAGCCCCAAAATACTTTGCAAACTGAACAGCATAAGTCCCAACTGAACCAGAAGCCCCAATTATTAATACTTTATTCCCTTTTTGAATTTTACCGTTATCTCTTAAGAATGGAAGTGCAGTCAAGGCACCAGAAGGAATTGCTGCTGCTGAGTTATCGTCAATTGAATTTGGTTTGATTATAATTGGTCCATCTTCCGGCATGGTAATATATTCGGCATGTGTTCCTTGCCCATTATGTCCGGCACCAAATACGAAATCACCTTTTTTAAATAATTTTACATCGCTACCAATTTCTTCAACTATTCCGGAAAATTCAGTCCCCAAAATTGAAATGCTCTCCTTTGGTTTTGTTATTCCTGTAGCCATTCTAGCAAAAAATTCTTTTCCTTCTCTAAAAATGCTGTCAACTTTTGTAACTGTTGAAGCATTTATTTTAATAAGAATTTCATTTGGTTTAGGTGTTGGTTTATTTATTTCAACTATTTGTAAAACTTCCGGTGTACCATACTTTGTGTATTTAATCGCTTTCATTATTAACCCGATTTTTCTTGATGATATGAAAAAACTTCTTCAAGCGGTTTATTAAATGCAATTGCAATCTTAAATGCAAGTTCTAAAGAAGGGGAATAATTTCCCTTTTCGATTGCAACTATTGTTTGTCTTGTAACTCCAACTTTATCGGCTAATTGCTGCTGAGTCATTTCATTATTAAAGAACCTGAGAGTTCTGATATTATTTTTGATGCTTTCTTTGCTCATACTAAAATCCCTTTCGATAGAAATAAATTTGAGATAAATCCCCCGCAACTTCCGAAAGTATCAAAGAAGAAATCAGCAGAACAAACATTGTAGATGCAGTATAACCAACAACAATTGCAGCCATAGAAAGAACAAATCCAGACATGAAAATAATAAATGCAATTTTTAGAGATTTCAACTCAATCAGCTTATCCAGTTCATCGCTAAAGTTTGGTTCATCTTCATTTGTTACTATTTTATTTATGATTAAGAATATTATATGAATTACAACTTTCCCAAAAACTTTAACCGGTACTAAAAGTAAAATTAAGCCTCCCCAAAATGCCAAATCATTATTATTTAATGGATTTGTGGTAGAATGATATTTTAGGATATATATTAAATAAAGAATACTTATTAGCAAATTGCTAAATAAAGAAACTATAGAACGCTTTTCTTGAAACGACATCGTTAATCTCCTTACTAAAATTAATTGTAAAAAATAATAGTCAAAATGTATAATATAACATATATAATGTCAAGTAAACTTTACATTTAATGCTGATCATTTCAATAGAGTATCAAATATTCAATGAAAGGTTCTGAAAAAGTTCAGATAAGAGGAATTCTTACAAAGCTTTTACATTCTTTTACAAACTCTTACTGAGCTATGACAACTACCCTATGTTTTATGTCGTCTATTGTTATAGAAAAATTAATCATTAAATAAACGCAAACGGAGGATGACATGAAAACTTCAAAACAATTTTTAGCTTACTTAACAATGATGTTATTAACTGCAGCAGCATTATTTGCTCAAGAGCCAACAGCTTATAAAACTTTTTCAAAAAATGATGTGGCAAATTTGGTAAACGGAATAAATTCAGAAAATGAGGGATTAAAAAGAAGTTCAGTTTATATGGCTGGCAAATATGTAGTTCATGAAACAGAAAATGCATTAATAAAAGCTCTTAATTCTGAAAGAAATGAACAAGATAGAATATTAATAGCTTTAGCATTATATAAAATAGGAAGTTACGACGGTTATGAAGCAGTAAAAGCATTATCAAAATATGATGAAAGCATGAAAGTTAGAAGAATAACAAAAGCAATATGTGATGCATTGGAAGTTGAAAGAAACGACTACTTTGTAAATCTTAACTAAATGAATGTCCTCCCAAAGTAACCCTCAAAAGAGCAAGAGCCGGCTTTCCCACCGGCTCTATTTTTTTAAAGAATATATTTACTCAAATCTCTGTTCTTAACAATTTTGTCCAATCTTTCATGAACAAGCTTGCCTGTAATCTCAATTTTTTCTGAAGGAATAATATCCGGCACATCAAAAAGAAAATCTTCGAGAAGAGTTGTTAAAATTGTATGAAGTCTTCTTGCACCAATATTCTCAACTTCTTCATTAACTGCTGCGGCAGTTCTGGCAATTTCTTTTATAGAATCTTCATGAAATTCTATTTCAACATTTTCTGTCTTTAATAAAGCAGAATATTGCTTAAGTAATGCGTTTTGAGGTAGAGTAAGAATTTTGATAAAATCTTCTTCGGTAAGACTTTTTAATTCCACACGAATCGGAAATCTTCCTTGCAATTCGGGAATTAAATCGCTGGGCTTTGAAACATGAAATGCACCTGAAGCAATAAAAAGAATATGATCTGTTTTAACCGGACCATATTTTGTGTTTACTGTTGATCCTTCAACAATAGGAAGCATATCACGTTGAACACCTTCTCTGGAAACATCCGGTCCGTGTCCTCCTTTAGAATTGCCGGCAATTTTATCTATCTCATCAATAAACACTATACCGGATTCCTGAACTCTTTTAATCGCTTCTTTCTGAACAGCTTCCATATCAATTAATTTTTGTGCTTCTTCTTGAGTTATTACTCTTTTAGCCTCTTTAATTGTTGTTTTTCTTTTTTTCTTTTTCTTAGGAACCATATTGCTGATAATTTCCTGGAAATTAATTCCCATATCATCTAAGCCCATTGGACCTAAAACCTGCATTCCGGCACTTTGACTTTGAGAATCAAATTCAATCATTCTTTCGTCAAGTTCTCCCTTTTGAAGTTTTTCCCGCATCCAGTCTCTTGTCTTTTCATTTTGATATGCTTCTTGACTTGAATCGCTTTGATTCTCTGAATTTGCAGGTACCGGGCGTTTTACAGGTGGAATAAGAATATCTAGAATTTTCTCCTCAGCCATCGTTTCTGCTTTTTCCTGAACTTCTTCAGTTTTCTCTGTTCTTACCATTGTAATTGCTAATTCGGTTAAATCGCGTATCATAGATTCAACATCTCTTCCAACATAACCAACTTCGGTATATTTTGAAGCTTCAACTTTTATAAAAGGAGCACCGGCAAGCTTTGCTAATCTTCTGGCAATTTCGGTTTTACCAACTCCGGTTGGTCCAATTAAAATTATGTTGTTGGGCATTATTTCTTCTTTAATGTCTTCAATAACCTGCTGTCTTCTCCATCTATTTCTCAGCGCAATTGCAACGGCTCTCTTTGCTTCATGCTGACCAATAATATATTTATCCAATTCCTTTACAATTTTTGATGGAGTTAAATTCTGCATCTGGTCTAAATTCATTTCAATTCCTGCTTTAATTAATCAATTGTTTCAACATTTACTTTGTCGTTTGTGTAAATACAAATATCTGCCGCAGTTTTCAACGCTTCTTTTGCGATTTCCTCAGCAGATAAATCACTATACTTTACTAACATTTTTGCTGCTGCAAGAGCATACATTCCGCCTGAACCAATAGCAACAATATTATCATCCGGCTCAATAACATCACCGGTTCCTGAAACCACAAATGTTTTATCTTCCGAAACAACTGCAAGCATTGCTTCAAGCTTTCTTAAAAATTTATCTGTTCTCCAATCTGTTGCAAGTTCAACAACTGCGCGATTGACATTTCCTCTATACTGTTCTAGTTTTTCTTCAAATCTACCAAGTAAAGTAAACGCATCGGCAGCCGAACCGGCAAATCCGCATAACACTTTACCGTTATAGAGTTTTCTAATTTTCATTGAATTGTGTTTCATAACTGTATTGCCCAACGTTACTTGACCGTCACCGGCAATAGCTGCTTTACCTTTATGAACAATTCCAAGTATAGTAGTTGATCTAATTTTTCTTTCCAAAATAATCTCCTAGTAAATTATAAACTTTCTTTTTGATGCTGCCATTTTTCAACCCATTCAGAAAATATTGGAGTTAAAGGAATTGCTAAAACTCTTCCGCCAAAACCTATATATCTGTATACAAGCATATTCAAATTTTTCACATCAAGGTTATAAAGAATATCATATTTGATATCAACGCCGTATTTATTGGCGTATCCAACTGTTCTATCTATTAATCCATCTAATGATTTCTTAAACATCAGCTGCTTTCGTAATTCGTCTTTTAATTCTGTAAATGATTTCGGTTCAACATCCTGATCTTTTTTTCTATCAATTAATTTAAAGAATGAATAACCTTCATCAAGTTTAAGAGGGCCGTAGGTTTCTCCAATTTCCAAAGTTGAAGCTATTCTGCCAATCTCTCCGTATGCATTTACAGGAAACATTCCAAACTCAGCATTATTCTTTTTAACCCATTCTCTTTTTGTATGATTAATTGCAAATTCTCTCAGCTCATTTTCATTTGCAGCAAGCTGCATTGCTTTTTCTATTACTTCCAAACTATCAGAAAGTACTTCAATTATATTAATCATTGTTACATTTTTTGATGAATCATATACTTCATTGTAGTAATCTAAAAGTTCGTTTTCCTTAATTTTAATTTCATTCTTGAAATCATTTTTTAACAGTGTAGATTGATAATAAGGTTTCCACATTGAAATATCTTTTTGAACCTGAGGATCATTATAGAATCCTTGTTTTTTCGCTTCCATGTATAAAAGCTCAAGTTCAATAAATCTTTTTACCCTTGAATTTAATTGTCCTCTAATAATATTTGGATTATTAGTAAGAGTGTAAAATCCTTCGAAAACAAAATCATACAAAAATTCTTTAAGAGTTATTTCATTTTCTTCGATATTTATAAAAACCATATTTAACGAATCTGCACCGATACCATCTGCAATAGTATTTAAATCTTTTCCTTCAAGTACAATTTTTTCAGTCGGATCAATTTCTTTATCTATTCTGTTTTGATTCAATACTTTTATTACGTTATCGGCAAAAGTCCAGAAAAGAAAACCATCTGTAGTAATTTTTCTTCCTTTAAAAAAGCTGTTGTAAAACTCTTCGAAGATTTTATTTGTGGCTCTTTCTTCTAAAACTGATCTAACTTTCTTCTGATTTTCCGAGGCTTTTCGGCTGTCTGCTTCATTTACAAAATCTTTATTCACAAGTTTATAAATGTAGTAATCGCTGCCATTGTAAAGCGGTTTAGTGAAATCTCCAATTTCTAATGAGTAAAGAGAATCTTCTAGCTCAACTGGAAATTCACCAAAATTAACTTCTAAAGGAAATTTCTGAAAGTCTTTTTCAATTCTATTTGAAAGAAGTGAATCAATTGCAGCTCCATTTTTCAAAAGATTGTAAAGTGAATCAGCTTCTTCTTTTTTTTCTGCAACAAGAAAATTAAGATATAAAGTCAACTTGCTTTTTTGAACTCCTCTTATAAAATCTATATCACTTATTTTAACTTTACCTGCAATTTCTTTTTTATATAATGCGTCACGGAGAAACGCTTTTTCCAAAGATTTATAAGTATAGTTCATCACATCTGAAGTATCATAATTTTGGTTTGCTGCTTCCATTGCCCAAAGCTTTTCTGCAACAATAGAATAAAGAACTTTTGCTCTTGTTCTTTCTTCATCTTTTGTAAGCATTGAACTTTGGATTGGCCGCATTTGATATCTTGTTTTAAATTCTTCAACCGTAATAACTTGATCGCCTACTTTTGCAATTACATCATCATCTTTAAATTGAGCAGTTAAGTGACTTGCAAGAACAAACAATAAAAAGAGAAGTTTCAATTTCATTTAATTTAATCCGCCTAACTTAATTGGAAAAATTCTTGGTACCTTTTTTTGATATTCCTTGTATTCTACACCGTATTTCTCTACAAGTTTCTTCTCTTCATAAAAAGAACCGATATAAAAATAGAGAGTAATAGAAATAAACATTACTAAATAAAACAAATCCATTGTTGGTCTAAATCCCAAAAAGAGAATTGAAAAAAGATAAATTGGATGACGGGAATATTTATAAGCTCCGTTTAATTTTAGAAATGATTTTTCATCAAGATCATTTGTGTTATATGATTTATCAAAATATCTGAAGATTTGATTGATTCCCAGAAACTCCATAATTCCAATACCTTTGCTTGCCCAGAAAAAACCGATTATTGAAATAACCTGAAGAGAGAAAACAATAATATCTAACGGATACTGCAAATCATAAATTATAAGATTTGGTTTGGGGGCAATTTCATAAAGTGCGACTAGAATTATTAATGAAGAGATGTTATAGAACAATCTGTAAAAAGCAATCTTATCACCAATAACATTAACAAGATTTTCTTTTAATTTATTTGAAGCGAGAATAGTGTGAGAAACTCCGAATAACAAAAAAAGAAAAACAATTATAAGTACATCTAAAAAAATCATATTAATTCTTTACGAAGCCTTGCAACCGGAAGCATCAATTGCTCGCGGTACTTTGCAACTGTTCTCCTTGCAATATGAATCCCTCTATCCTTAAGAATTTTAGCTATTTTATCGTCGCTGTATGGTGCAGTTTTGGGTTCGCTTTTAATTATTTCTTCAATAAGAATTTTTATGTGTTTGTTTGAAACCTCATCACCGGCATCTGTTGAAAGACCTTCACTGAAGAAATATTTTAGTTCATGAATTCCTTGTGGACTTTGAACATACTTGCCGTTTACAACACGACTAATAGTTGAAATATCCATCTGAACTTCATCAGCAATATCCTTGTAAATCATTGGTTTCAATGCTTTCGGTCCATATTCAAAAAAGTCGTATTGTTTTTCTAAAATGGCACGCATTATTTTTAATAATGTTTCTCTTCTTTGCTGAATTGAAGCGATGAACCATTTTGCCGATTCAAATTTTTCTCTTAAAAACTTATGTGTTTCTTTATCATTTCTGGAAATGTTTCTTTTACGTTTATTTGAATTAAGCATTTCCAAATAAGTCTGACTAATTGTTACAGAAGGCATACTTCTATCATTAAGAGTAATGATGTAATTTGATTCAACTTTCTCGATCAGAAAATCGGGAGTAATTTGGTTTGATTCCGATGAATCAATATTTCCTTCCCCGGGTTTTGGATTAAGTTTTGCAATTACAGCTAAGGCCGCTTTCAAAGTTTCTCTTGATAAATCCAGACTTTTTTCAATTGCTTCAAATCTTTTGTTTACAAAATCTTCAAAATGTTTTGTTAATATTTGCTCTGCAATGTATCCATAGTATGAATCAAAATTTAGATGCTTTAATTGAAGCAAAAGACATTCTTTTAGATTTCTGGATGCAACTCCAATTGGTTCTAAAAGCTGAATTTCGCGAAGAATTTTTTCTGCTTGTTTTTCTGTTATTTCTAGATGTTCAAATAAAACTGCTTCATTTAAAAGTTCTTTTAGATCAGTTTTTAAGTAACCATCTTTATCAAGACTATTAATAATCATTTCGCCAAAGAAGAGTTCATCTTCATTCAGATCAAGCATGTGAAGCTGGTTGATTAATTTCTCAGTCATTGTTTCTCTTGATCTGGCAAGAGGCTGAACATAATCATCGTCATCATCGGGACTTTTATTAATTCTTTCATCATTATCAAGTCTTTCATCATCCATAAAATCGTCAGGTTCAAATTCATCTTCGGTAGATTCAAAATTATCTTCAATATCATCAGCATCTTTTGATTCAACAACTTCATCCGGCTCTTCTTGCTTAAGTTCCATTTCTTCAATGGCAACTTCTTCTAAAATGGGATTCATTTCTAATTCTGTTTTTATTCTTTGCTCCAAAGCAAGCGTATTTAACTGAAGCAGTTTTTGATACTGAATTTGCTGAGGAGATAATTTTTGCTGTAACGAAAATTTTTGCTGTAATGAAAGCATACTCAATTACTCTCCGTTTGTTTCTTTACTTTTTTGTACCAGGTTTCACCAAACATTCTTATTAAGGCATCTTTACAGAATTCAAAAATAGTAAGTTTAGTCTCTTTTCCTTTTTCTAAAGCAGGGGCACAGTCTTTATATTTTTCATATCTTAATACGGGTCCGCCAAAATCAGAAATTCTAATTGGAAAAAGATGACATGAAATTGGTTTTCTGAAATCAACTTTACCGTCAAAGTAAGCTTTTTCAATTCCGCATTTTGCTACATCACCTTCATAAAAGACAAAAACACAATCTCGGTTATTAATACTTTTTGTCATTAGTAAATCATCAGAATTTTCATAAAAACCTTCATTTGCAATTGCGTTTTTATGTTTTTCAGGAAGATACTCTAATACAATCGGCAGAATTTCTTTAATTTTCTCAACTTCATCTTTTTCCAACGGTGCGCCAAGTTCACTTTCCATTGTGCAGCAAGCTCCTTTGCATTTGGAAAGATCACAGGTAAATTCCGTTTTAATTACATCGGGATTTACAATAACGCCATCTATTTCTATAAAACCTTTATACATACATAATCTTGGAATAATTTTTGTTAAAGATAATGATTTTGTTATAACTAAAAAAGAAAATCAGCTATATTTTACGCTAAATAAAGGATTTTTTAAGGAAAATTGGAATATTTATGGATTTAGCAAATAAAGTTATTATGATTGTAGGAGCTTCAAGCGGAATTGGAAAATCGTTGGCACAAAAATTAGTCGAGAAAAAATCCAAATTAATTCTTTTGGCAAGAAGTTTTGATAAGCTGGAAAAAATTAAAGATGAAAATCCCAATGCCGAAATAGACATTTATAGATGTGATGTTTCCGATAAAACAACAGTTAAATTGGTTTTTGAAGAAGTAAAAAGAAAGCATAATTTTATTGATATGGTGATTTTGAATTCTGCTGTTTCACACAGAATGAAGGTGGAAAATTTTAATAGTGAGTTAGCAGAAGAAACAATAAGCATAAATTTTCTTGGAATGATTTACTGCATTGAACAAATTCTACCAATCTATTTAAAAGAGAAAAAGGGAATTATTGTTGGAGTCTCAAGTCTAGCTGATAACAGAGGTTATTCGGGAAGCGGATTTTACTGCGCCAGTAAATCAGCCGTAACTACATATTTGGAAGGATTATCTGTTGAACTGAAAAATCACAATGTAAAAGTAATAACAATAAAACCGGGATTTGTTAAAACACCAATGACAGATAAAAATGAATTTGAAATGCCTTTCTTAATGGACAGCGATAAAGCATCAGAAGTAATTATTAAAGGTTTAGAAAAGGAGAAAAGATTTATACAATTTCCATTTCCAACCGTAATTGGCTCTAAAATAATTGGAATAATTCCAAATCGACTTTACGAATATCTTTCTTACAAATTTAATATTGTGGGTTGATTAATCTTCTAAGGATTTCAACTTCAGCCACTGATCAATTGTCATTTTCAGAAAATTAATATTAATTGGTTTAGAGATATAATCATCCATTCCAGCTGCCAGACATCTTTCTCTATCTTTCATACTTGAATGAGCCGTAACTGCAATTATTGGAATATTTGCGAATTTATTGTTTAACTGCCTTATCTTTTGGGTGGCGGTAATTCCGTTCATATCACTTAATTCAATATCCATCAAAACAAGATCAAATTTGCCTGTGTTGGCTGCTGCAATTGCATCTGCTCCGGTCGAGACAGCATCTACGGCATAACCGACTTCGCGCAATAGTTTCAGCTCCACATTTTGACTGATTGGATTATCTTCAACCAGAAGAAGTCTTTTCTTTGTTCTTAAATTACGCGGCAGTCTTGCAAAATTTGCAGTGGTTTCATTTTCAGTAACAACTTCTTTTGCATCGGGATTTTCATCCGCATGTTTTGTTTCTTCAACCGCTTTTTCAATTTTTACCGATTCAATTTCAGAAGCGGCAACGTGGAGTTTAATATTAAAGGTGAAAGATGATCCAATTCCAACATTGCTTTCAACTTTTATATCTCCCCCCATAAGATTAGCAAATTCTTTACTGATTAATAACCCTAAGCCTGCACCCTGTTTTTGATTTCCCTTAATTTCCTTAACTCTTGCATAAGGTTTAAAAAGCTGTGATAATTTTTCAGGAGAAATTCCGGGACCAGAATCGGTTACAGCTGTTTCTAAATTTATCAATCCTTCATCAATTAATGTTGCGCGTGCAAAAACTTCAATTGTTCCCTCATCGGTAAACTTAATTGCATTACCTAAAAGGTTAACCAAAATTTGTCTGAATCTTGTTGCATCACCAATAACAGTATGAGGAATTGATTTATCAATTTGCTGTTTTAATGTAATTCCTTTTTCTTTAACGGAAGGACTAATAATTGAAACTGCTTTTTCAATTTCATCGTAAATGCTGAATGGAGATTCATCCAGCTCCATTTTTCCTGCTTCAATTTTGGATATATCTAATATGTTGTTAATTATATCAAGAAGAGATTCAGCAGACATTTTTGCATTTCCGGCAAACTCTTTCAATTCATCGCTGTTTTCAAATAATCCGTTTTCAATTAAGGTTAAAAATCCGAGAACCGAATTCATAGGTGTTCTAATTTCGTGACTCATATTTGCCAGAAATTGAGTCTTAATTTTGCTTGCTTCAACTGCAGCATTTGCACTTTCGGTAGCTTCCAACTTCTGTTTTTTTAATTCTTCAACTAAAACTTTTCTTTCGTTTTCAAATTTAACTTGCTGAGTTATATCCTGAATGTTTCCTTCAATTATTTTTTCGGTTTCTTCGGAAAACCCTTTTACACTCAATTTTACATTGATCTCATTCTCTTGTGCAGTTTTAATTCTCATTCTGAAGTTTTTAACTTTACCCTGCTTTTCCAAAAGAGAGATGAGATTTTTCCATTCCTCATCAGCAACAACAAATTTTACAAAGTTGAATTGAAGTAAATCGTTTTCATTTACTATTTCAAAAATTTTGGCAACTGCATCATTATAATAAATGAAACTTCCGTCATGCTTAATTCTAAAAATTCCTTCTAAAGAATTATCTAAAATATTTTTATAGATATTTTCTTGCGGGCTATCTTGAATCGAAGGTGCAGATACTTTTGATTCCCTAAAGGAAAGCTTGCTTTTAATGTTCAGCATACTTGCAACAAGCGCCATAACACTTAAAAATATTGTGAATGAATATGCTTCTAATCTGCCCGGGATAAAATAAAATGCTTCTTCATTTAAAATTACTGCTGCCGCAAAAAGAAGATTATAAAGAATTACGATTACTATTTGATGCTTTATTTCGAAATTTAAAATTAATACCGATGTAAAAAGAATTAATCCGATTATTAATGAATTAAATACAATTGTATTTGGAATTAAGAATGCAATAATTCCATTTGAGGCAAGAATAGAAAATATCAAAATGTATAAAAGTATAATAGGATGACGTTCACCAATCTTTAAGCTGGAAAAGAAAAGTACTAAAAAAGCCAGCGCAGCAGCAGCTAACCTTGTTATATAAACTTCTTCGGAATATTGATAAAAAAACTTAACTTCAAAGAGTAATGAAATTAAAGCAGATATTGTTGCCAACTGAGCAATAATTCTTAATGGCGAAAGTACCAGGTTGTTCTTAAAGTTCTGCGACTTATTTTCTCTTTTGTTTGTCAATGTATATTCTGCAATTATAATTTTAACTGTAATAGATTATCGAGAATTCTTATTTTAATTTTTAGAAGAAAATATAAACCACTATTTTTCATTATTAATAAACTTAATTAATTACTTAATAATATGATAGACTTTCTATATTCAATTGATGTATCGGTATTTTATTTTATAAACCATACATTTTCAAATCCGTTGTTTGATAAATTCTTCCCTTTTATAACAGAAGTTAAAAATTGGTACTTGGTTTATGCAATTTTCTGGCTAATATTAATGATTAAAGGGGGAAAAAGAGGAAGAATTGCCGCTATAGGAATTTTGCTGTTAATTACTGTATCGGATCAAATCAGCAGTTCATTAATAAAAAATCTTGTTGAAAGAATTAGACCGTGCAATGCTTTACCTGATGTTAATATCCTTGCCGGATGTACAGGTTCATTTTCGTTTCCGTCTTCGCACGCTGTAAATAATTTTGCCTTTGCAGTTTTTTTCTCAAAGCTTTATCCAAGATTTAAGGTACCGTTTTATATTATTGCGGTTCTAACAGCATTCTCAAGACCTTATGTTGGAGTTCATTATCCATCCGATATTATAGCGGGAGCTTTGATCGGTTCGTTAATTGGATATCTTTTTGGTATATTAGCTTTATATATTGATAATAAATTTCCTCAAATAAAACTGTTCAAAAAAAATGAAAACTAAACTAGAAATTGCAAAAAACTGGCTTCCCAGATATACCGGGAGCAAAATTGATGATTTTGGTGATTATTTACTTTTAACAAACTTTAACGATTACGTTGAAAAATTTGCTGCGATATTTAACTGCAATGTTAACGGAGAAGGCAGACCGATGCAATCGGCAACTAACGCTGAAGGATTATCAATAATTAACTTTGGAATTGGATCTGCAAATGCTGCTACTATAATGGATCTACTTGTTGCAAGGGATCCTCAAGGAGTTTTATTTTTAGGTAAATGCGGTGGATTAAAAAGATCAACTGAACTTGGACATTTTATTCTCCCTACAGCCGCAATTAGAGGTGAAGGTACAAGCAATGATTATTTCCCCAGTGAAGTTCCGGCACTTCCGTCTTTCAAACTCCACAAATTTGTTTCGGATAGAATTTTACAGAGAAATTTAGAATACAGAACGGGCGTTATTTATACAACAAACAGAAGAGTATGGGAGTGGGATGATGAATTTAAATCCTATCTAAGAAAAATTGGTGCTATAGGAATTGATATGGAAACGGCAACTCTTTTTATTGTTGGTTATGCAAACCAAATTGCTCGCGGTGCATTACTTTTGGTTTCCGATTTACCAATGATTCCGGAAGGAATTAAAACTGAAGAATCTGATAGAAAAGTAACTAATCAATTTGTTGATTTACATTTGGAACTTGGGATTGAAGCAATGACTCAAATAGGTAAGAAAGGTGAACAAATTAAACACTTCATGTATTAATAGGAGGAAGCATGTTTAAGAAAAGTATTCTATTGTTTTTTGTTTTGTTTAGTACGTTAAGTTTTGCTCAAACTGAGGAAGCTGAAAAACAGCTCGTAAAAATATTTGAACTGTGTAAAGCAAAAAATTATTCCGAAGCCGCAAATTATTTTCTTTATGAAGGAGAAGATGCAGCGCGTAATTTAAAGGGAACATATAATTACAAAGAACGTAAAGAAAAAATTGCTGTCGATAAAATCGGTAAAAAAATATTTGCTCTATTGGATATAAGTGATGGATATAAAATTGTTTCAAAATCCAATCAAGATAAAAACGGTTTGAAGTGGACAGTTTTCAATGTGGCATTTATTAGCGGAAACCAAGAAATAGAAGGTAGTTTTTATATGACTAAGATCAATAATAAATATGTTCTAGGTTCAATCGACTAAGTTCATGTATGGAACCTCAATCAAATAAATTTCAGTTTCTTGATAATTACTTCATTTTCATTTTCGGATTTCAACTAATTGGTTTAGTAACTGCAAGCTATTTCAAATCAGAAATAGCTTCTTTTTTACCCGCCATTTTCCAAAATTATAATGATGCTGTAGTAAAGATAATTATTGTATCATCTTTCGGAGTTTTAAGTGTAAAGGTTATCCAATCCTATTTTGCTAAAAAAGCATCTCAAAAAAATTATGATGAAAAAGTATCGGCTTTTACAAAACTTACTTTAATTTCATTAACAATTTTGGCTGCTTCAAATGTATTTGTTCTAATAGGATTTATATCTGAAAGGTCAACTTTGTTTGCTGCGGTTTATATTATACTGCTTGTATTGCAGTTTGCATACAGACCAACAGAAAAGATGTTCAATAGAATTTTTAATAAAAAATAAAATTATTCCGCTGGTTTATATTTATCCAAAATTGCTTTTTTAACCTTTTTAAGATCAACAGAGTTTTTGTCTATTATGTAATGCAGACTGACACCGTCAACCATTGCACCCAAAAGTCTTGCTTCCATTGCTGGATTTTTAACGCCAAGCTTTTTTAGAATCGATTTAATTTCTGCTAAAAGTTTATCATTAAATTCTTTGCTTATCTTCATCGCATAGTCAAGAACATCCGGTTGAAGAGAGAAATTCAGAATCAATTTCCAGTAGTCCTCGTTCTCTTTTATGTAATTGAATGATGCTTCAAGCATATTATCCAATCGCTCAAAAGGATCGACCGGTTTATAGAATTCCTTCGCAAGTTCTTCACCAACCTTAAGCATATTCTGTATTATTCCTTCAGCAATTGCCTGCTTGCTTGGAAAATAATTATAAGCCAATCCTTTAGAAATCCCGGCTTCTTTGGCAATATCATTTATTGAAGTCCCATGATATCCTTTTTGTGCAAACAAACGCAGTGATGCGTCTAATATTAATGCTTTGGTTCTTTCTCTTATTTCAGCATTTTGCTTTTCTGTTCTAGGCATATTTTTAATTGAATAAATGGTCAATCAAAATTAATTAATTATGCAGTCAATTCAAAACAATTTGAAAAACTGGGATTTTAAACTTGACATTTAGGATCATATCAAATAATTTTTGAATGAACGTTCAGTCATTTTAATGGAGAAAGAATGAAAAGCATGTTGATGATATTAATCTGCGTAATTGTAGTTAACGGACAGACAGCGGAAGAAATAATTAAAAAAGCGGAAAATTCACTTAAAGGAAAAACAGCTCATGGTGTTATTGAAATGATTGTAGAAACTCCCGATTTTACAAGAGAAATTGAAATGGAAAGCTGGTGGGAAGGAAATGAAAAAGCTCTTATTGTTATAAAATCGCCAAGAAAAGAAGAGGGAAATAAAACATTAAAAATTGGAAATGAAATGTGGAATTATCTTAAGAATACGGAAACCACAATTAAAGTTCCCCCTTCAATGATGCTTCAATCTTGGAACGGTTCAGATTTTACAAATGATGATTTGGTAAGGGAATCAAATCTGAATGATGACTATACAATGAAAATTATTGGAGAGGAAAAGGTTAACGATGAATTATGCTGGAAAATAGAACTAAATCCAAAACCTTCCGCCCCGGTTGTTTGGGGAAAGTTATTCTATTATGTAAGAAAAACAGATGAACTTCCCGCTAAAGTTGAGTACTATGATGAAAAAGGAAAAAAGATTAGAACTATGCTGTTAACAAATATCAAAAAATTTAACGGAAGATTAATCCCAAGTGAATGGAGTATGGTAAGCAATGTTAAGGATGGAAGATCAACAATTATCAAAATAAAAGAGATGGAATTTGACATAAATATTAATTCAAGAATATTTTCATTTTCCGAATTAGAAAGAGGAAACTAAGTGAAATTAATTCTTAAACTGGCTTGGCGCAATATCTGGCGGAATAAAAGAAGATCAATCTTGACTTTACTTGCGGTTACTTTTGCAGTTATTGCGTCAATTGCAATGCGCGGAATTCAAGAAGGGACTTACGAACTTAATATTAAAAATGCTGTTGAAATATTCAGCGGTTACCTTCAAATTCAAGAGAAAGGATATTTGAACAATCCTTCTTTGGCAAAAAGTTTTAAACCAACAGAAGATCTAAAATCTACTTTGTCAAATGTTGATGGGATAAAGGCTTATTCAACAAGAATTAATGCCGACGGTTTAATCAGCTTTAAAGACAATTCATTAGGATGTGCAATTTTCGGTTTAAATCCACAGTCATCTCAAGAGACTTCCAGAATTTTCAGCAAATTAAATGAAGGAAGATTTTTTACAGAACTCGAATCCTATGAAATAGTTATAGGTTATAAACTATTGAAAAATCTAAAAGCTGATATTGGAGATGAAATTGTAATACTTGCACAAGGTTTTGACGGTTCGCTTGGGAACATGAAATTCAAAATTGTTGGTACCACAAAAATGGGAATGCAGGACTTCGATGCAATGTCGGTTTTTATGGATACTAAATCTGCGCAGGAACTTTTGTCTCTTTACGGCAGAATTACAGCATTGGCAATTGATATAAATTCATTTGACGATTTATGCGATATCAAAGAAGAGATTAAAGCAAATCTAAAGAATGAAGAATTGGTTGTTTTGGATTGGAAAGAATTAATGCCCGATTTTGAACAGTCAATTCAGCTTGATAACATCAGCGGTATTTTCTTTCTGGCAATATTATTTGTGATAGTTGCATTTGGAATCCTTAACACGGTTTTGATGAGTGTAACTGAAAGATTTAAGGAATTTGGAATCAGTTTATCAATCGGGATGTCTAATTATAAATTGGTTTTGGTTGTTCTTCTTGAAACTCTTTTCATTACAATTATCGGATTAATTTTAGGAAACATTATCGGGTTTGGAATTAATCTATACATTTTCAACAATCCCATTCAGTTCGGAAGCGAATATGCCTGGATGTATGAAGAATATGGATTTCTTCCAAGGATTGAAGCTTCACTCAAATTTTCAGTCTTTTTCAACTCATCTATATCAATATTGATTGCATCGGTTGTTGCAGCAGTTTATCCTATAGTTAAGGTAATTAGACTTGAACCGTTGAAGGGAATTAGATATACATAATAAGGAATTTAAATGTTATTAAAATTAGCATGGCGGAATATCTGGCGGAATAGGAGAAGATCATTAATAGTTTTCATCTCAATAGTAATTGGAGCTATTTCAATTTTATTTCTTGAAGGAATAACAAATGCATTCTTGAACCAGATGCTTTTCAACCAGATTTCACTTAGTACTTCGCATATTCAAATTCATAAAAATGGTTTTAGAGATAATAAAGTAATTCAAAATTTTGTACCAAGTCCCGATGTTGTAGAAACAATTTTAAGTACTCAAAGCGGAGTAAAGGCTTTCAGCAAAAGAGGAATTACATTTGGTTTGTTAAGCAGCGCCGAAAATTCTTCCGGGATTTATTTAACCGGAATTGAGCATAACAGAGAAGGGCAAATTTCAAAAGTAAAATCCACAATTATCGATGGGCATTATTTAACAGGAGAAAAGGGAGAAATACTTTTAGGCAAAAAACTTGCTGAAAAACTTAATGTTAACATTGGTGATAAAGTAGTTGGAATGGCTAATGAATTGGATGGCTCAATAGGATCAGATGTTTTCAGATTAGTGGGAATCTTTGAAACGGAAAATAGTGAATTTGATAAGACTAATATTTTCATAAATCTGAATCAATTTCAATCAATGCTTAAAATTCCGGGACAAGTTCATGAGTTTGCAATAGTTCTGAATGATCATAAATCTGCTGACGAAATTAATGAACAAATAAAAAATAAACTAAATAACAAAGCTTATGAAGTATTAACATACGCAGAACTGTTGCCATTGCTGATTCTTCAAATTGATCTCTCGAAAGAATCAATGTTCGTGGTCTATTTTATAGTTGGATTAGCATTAATATTCGGAATTATTAACTCAATGTTGATGTCGGTATTTGAAAGAATAAATGAACTTGGAATTCTTTTGGCAATTGGAATGAAGACGACAAAAATTTTTGGAATGATATTGCTGGAGTCACTTCTGCTGGGATTATTCGGAACTCTCATCGGTTCAGCAGTGGGTGGAATTTTAATAACAGTTCTTTCTGATACTGGAATTAATCTATCACTTTTTGCTGACAGCTTAAATTCGTATGGTATTGGTGCAATTTTATATCCGTCGGTTAGTTACTCAGAATTAATAGGAGTTTTAGTAACAATTCCGATTGTTTCAATAGTTGGAGCAATTTATCCGGCAGTAAAAGCAATTAAACTTCAGCCGGTTGAAGCAATAAGATATATATAATCACATTTTAATTAGAAGAAAAATTTGGATAGAAAATGGAAATTATAATAGCAGAAAAGATTGAGAAAATTTATCAGGATAACGGTGTTCCTGTAACGGCATTAAAGGATGTGGATATAATTGTAAATAAAGGTGAATTTTTAGTCTTAGCCGGAAGATCAGGATCAGGCAAAACAACATTACTAAATCTTTTTGGTGCATTAGATAATCCCACAAAAGGAGAAATAAAATTTGAGAAGTATCATTTAGCTAAAATGAATAAGAAAGAACTTTCCGAATTAAGATTGAACAAAATGGGATTTATTTTTCAAGCATATAATTTAATTCCGGTTTTAACCGCAATTGAAAATATAGAATTCAGTATGATGCTTCTTGGAATTCCGGAGAAAACAAGAAGAGAAAGAGCTCTTTCACTTATGAAGGAATTGGAAATCGATCAATTGGCAGATAAGCGTCCGGGAGAAATGAGCGGCGGACAGCAGCAGAGAGTTTCAGTTGCTAGAGCAATTGTTAATAATCCAACTGTAGTTTTAGCAGATGAACCAACTGCGAACCTAGATTCAAAAACAGCTTCAAATCTGCTTGATCTAATGCAGAAGATGAATGAAGAAAAGAAAATTACTTTCATTTTTGCTACTCATGATAAGCAGATTATGGAAAGAGCAAAACGATTAGTCTATCTTGAAGATGGCAGAATTAAACAAGATTAGTTTTGGGATTGTCGTTATTATACTGTCGTTAAGGGATAAAGGAATCTCAAAACTCATAGAGTATGAGATACCGGTATTGTTGATAAAAGGCAATAAACAAACCGGTATGACAATGATTTGTACTTTTACTGTCATTCCGGTTCATGCTCGCCTCGCAAGCTTAGCGAAGCGGGAAGGGATACCTGTCAGCCAATAAGACAGGCTGGAATCTCAAACTTGTTTGTTTATAAATAAAAATCAAAAACTTTTTATAAAATGAAAAAACTAATAATCTCACTGTTCTTAATTAACTCACTTTTTGCACAAGTGGAGTTTGATTTGAGTGGTTATGTTGTTAATCTTCCAACATATCAAAAACCTCAAGAAACATTAGCAGATATTTTCGGATTGGATCAAAATACTTTTCTAGATCTAACCAGAATCAGACTTCGTCCCGAAATTTATATTTCAAGCAGTACAAGACTAAATATTGATTATGAAATATCTGCACTTTATTTCAATTCATTAACAACGTTATCTTTAGGAAATGCAAGTAATAATCGGCAGGCGGCACCTTTAAAATGGAATTTAATTAATAAGAAAAATTTAACTGTCGATCATTACTTTGACAGACTCTATTTAAAACAAAGGTTTGGCTTTGGTGAAGTTGTAGTTGGAAGACAAAGAATAGCTTGGGGAAGCGGTAGAGTTTGGAATCCTACAGATTTATTCAATCCAATAAATCCGGCTAACTTTTTTAAAATAGAAAAGGACGGCGCTGATGCGGTTTCTTCAAAAATATTTTTGGGAAATTTTACTGATTTGAGTTTGGTTGTAAACTTCACGGAAAAAATCAATCAGACAAACTTTGGTGCAAGATTCAGAACAAACTACAGTGAATTTGATTTGGCATTAATCGCTGGTTACTTTGATAAAAGATTTAAGATTGGATTTGATTTTGCCGGAAACCTATTTGATGCCGGTGTTAGGGGAGAATCGATCACATCAATAAATGAAAATAATTACAATGATAATTTCACGAAATACATACTTGGAATTGATTATCAATTCTCATATAGATTATATGGATTGATTGAATATCATTTTAACGGTGAAGGAAAGAAATCGAAAAGTGAATATCAGTTTTTAAGATTGGTAAATGGAGAATTATTAAATCTTGGTAAAAATTATTTGAATATCACTGCCGGCTATTTAATACATCCTCTTGTAAATCTATCATTGTCATCAACCCAAAATCTAAATGATGGAAGCGGGTTCAGTGGATTTACAATTCAATATTCATATCTGCAGAATTTAGATGTTTCCTTTGGAACTCAACTTTCATATGGTGATAATTTTACCGAATACTGGTTTTACGGTACTTCCATCTATTTGCTTGGGCAGTTTTATTTTTAGTTTTAATTCTTTCATGCCCCATTTTTACAATTACAACACCCCCTAAAATTAATGCGGTTGCTGCAAAGAGAATAATGTTTACTTCTTCATTAAGAACAAGCCAGCCCAAATACAAAGCAATAATTGGGTTAACATAAGTGTATGTAGAAACAAAAGAAACCGGAAGATGTGCAATTGCATAAATGAAAGATGTATATCCAAACAGAGAACCGATTAAAACCAAATAAGCAAATGCATAAAAAGAATCTTGAGTAAAATGAAAAACAGACCATTCACCTAATAACGAGCCAAGAATGACTTGAAGAACCCCGGCAAATAACATCTGAAAAGTCGCTCCCATTAAAGGTTTTACGGATACCTTCTTATATTTTGACCAAAGACTTCCAATCACCCAGACAACTACAGCACCAAACATGCTCAAGATTCCAAGAAAGTAATCGCTGTTAAAAATTTTATCGAGATCATTCCAAAAGATTAGTACAACTCCGGATGTACCAATAATGATTCCTAGAATAACAAGAAAATTAATCTTTGGGCTGTTGGGCAGAAGCATTTCAATAATTACCACCCAAATTGGAATTGTAGTAATGAGAAGTGAAGTCAATCCGCTTGGAAGCCACTGCTCAGCAATAACTACAAAACCGTTTCCAAATCCTAATAAACTAATACCAACAATAAAGAGATGAATTAAATCATCTTTTACCGGAAATTTATAACCTCGTAAAAAAAGATAACCTATTAAAATTATTCCGGCCGTAATCCATCTTAAACCGGCAAATAAAAACGGTGGTAGATCGGTTACACCAATTTTAATTGCCAGGTAAGTCGTTCCCCAAATTACACAGACTGCAATGTATGCCAGATAAGCTTTAAAGTTTTGGTTGTTCATTAAATCTCAAAAAATTAACTGAACAAAATCGGAATAAATATTCAATTGATGAAACAATAATTTTCATTATTGCTTAACTTTCATAAAATAATTTGAAGGCATTATGGATTTTGTAATTAAGAAAGCAGAAGAGAAGGATATTCCAATTTTAATTGAGTTCGTGAAAAAATTAGCCGAATATGAAAAACTTAGTCATGAAGTAACCGCAACAGAAGAAATATATCGGGATTCATTTTTTGGTAAAGAAAAATCGGCACATGCTGTAATTGGATATTTTGAAAATAAACCGGTTGGAATTGCAATTTATTTCTTTAACTTTTCAACTTTTATTGGAAGACCCGGTTTATATCTTGAGGACTTATTTGTTCTTCCCGAAATGCGGGGTAAAGGATTCGGCAAAAAATTATTGCTTCACTTAGCTAAAATTGCAGCAGAAAAAAATTGTGGAAGATTCGAATGGTCGGTTCTCGATTGGAATAAACCGGCAATAGATTTTTATAAAAGTCTTGGCGCAGTTCCAATGGACGAATGGACTGTTTTCAGATTAACTGAAGATGAACTAAAAAAATTAGCAAAGGATTAAAGAATGACAAATGATATTCTGAAATCATTTAATGAATTTTTAACTTGGCTTGAAAGCTATCCGTACATTGAGTTCGGAATTAAAGCTGGTTTGGTATTATTAATTTCGCTCGGTGTTTATTTTATTGCTAAAGGATTGGCGATTAATATTATCAAGAAATTCGTAAGTAAAACAAAAACTAAACTGGATGATCACTTTTTAGATGCAAAACTTTTAAGAAGAATTGCATACTTAATTCCAATCATAATTATTAATGCATCTGCATCTCTGTTCCCTTTTATGGAAGGATTTGTAGACAAGGCAACTAAAGGATTATTTATATTTTTCTTCCTTTTAGTTTTAAGTCAAGTTTTAACTTCTATTACAACTTTTTTAGAAGCTACCGAAAGATTTAAAGACAGACCGATAAAAGGATATGTTCAAGTTATTAAGGTTATTCTTTTTGCATGGGGAATAATTTTAATGCTTGGAGTTTTTACAACTAAAGATCCTTGGGCAATTGTTGGTGGATTAAGTGCTCTAACGGCAGTTATTATTTTAGTTTTCAGAGATACTATTCTTTCCTTTGTTGCTTCAATTCAAATATCAAGTTATGATTTAATTAAGAAAGGGGATTGGATTGAAGTCCCCAAATATGGTGCCGATGGTGATGTTATTGATATATCTCTTAATGTAATTAAAGTGCAGAACTGGGATAAAACTATTACCGTAATTCCTACTTATAAAATTATTGATGATACATTTAAGAACTGGCGCGGAATGGTAATGACGGGAGGAAGAAGAATTGCCCGGTCAATTTACATTGATATGTCAAGTATAAAATTCTGCGACGATAAAATGATAGAGAAGTACAAAAAGATAGAATTAATAAGAGATTATGTTGAAAAGAAATTAACCGAAATTGAAGAGTTTAATAAATCCAGAAATTTTGATAGAACAATTCCGGTAAACGGAAGATGGATAACTAACGTTGGTACTTTCAGAGCTTACTTAAAAGAGTATCTGCATCAAAGAGAAGATATTCATAAAGGATTAACTTTCTTAGTCCGCCAGCTTGAACCGAACGATAAAGGATTGCCTATTCAGATTTATGTATTTGCCAATACAACTGTATGGGCAAAATATGAGGATATACAAGGAGATATTTTTGATCATATATTTGCGGTAATACCATTTTTCGATTTAAGAATTTATCAAAGTCCAACCGGGTCTGATATTAAAGCTCTGGGAAAATTTAGTTTCGAGAATCAAAATGAAAATTAAAGTCCATCAAGCTATTGCCTATGCATTAATTGATTTGGGAGTTGAAGTTTTAACTCATGTGCCCGGTTACGGCGGAAGTGAAGTATTTCAAAGTTATAATGAGTTAAGCATGAAAAAGCTTCCGTTATCTTTTCATGAAGAACCGGCATATTCAATTGCTCACTCAGCCAGCATCTGCGGTAAAAGAAGTGCCGTCCTTATAAAAGCTCAGGGCTTAGCAAAGGCTGCAAATGCTGCGGTTGATTCACTATACACAAATATTAATGCCGGATTTGTATCGCTGATTTTCGATGATAAAGAAGGTTCTCACTCCGATAATATTATGGAAACCGAGCAATTTGTAAGTGGAATTTCCTTCCCTTATCATTTATCTGAAAAAGAGAATATCTACAATGATGTAGTGTATGCTTTTTTCACTTCTGAAAAATCAAAGCTTCCCTTGGCGTTAATAATTGATTCGAGTATTGTAAATGACGAAATAGAATTAGAAAGAAGAACCGACTTAAAGAAGAAATTTTCTTACAAAAGAGATATAGCCAATCATGTTGTTCATCCTATGTTTGCCGAATATCAGTACAATGTATTCTGTGCAAAAAGAGAAGGAAAAGATTCAGCTCTTATTCCAAGACCAAAACTGATAAACGTTCCTAACGATCTTCCGGAGAGAACAAAAGGGGCTGCCCAAAAATATCAACCGATTTTTGATTATCTGAAAAATGCAAAAATTGATTTTGCTACCGGCGATACAAGCTCCTCTTCCGCTTATTCTCTTCCTCCTTATAATGTAATTAATCTTGTTACTCATATCGGTGGAAGTGTTTCCCTTGCAATTGGAGCATATCTTTCAGGCTTTAAAAATGTATGGGCTTTAACCGGAGATTTTGGATTTATCTCTGCCGGTCATTTGGGATTGATTGAGGCTATTCAAAGAGAAACTCCGATTAAAGTTGTTATTTTTTATAATAAATTGGCTTCAGCTACAGGGGGACAGACGATAAATAAAACTCTTATGAGAAGATTATTAGCTGGATATGAAAGTTATCTTGTGCATCTTTCCAATCCAAACGATCCTTTTGAAGTTGCTGAGAAACTTGATGAAGTAAGTAAGAGTGATACTCTAAAAATTTTATTGGCTGATTATTAAATATTGTTAAACGAGATATCAGTCTGACTTATCGATAGAGAGGTTTTCTCAAAAAAATTTTTGAAACCGGCTTTATAAATAATTATCATTGTCATTCCCGCATGTTTTAAGCGGGAATCCATTTGTGAGATTTTAGAAAAAAATATTTTTGGAAATTAAAATAAATATAGATACTCGATTTCGCGAATGTATGACATACAGTTAAGTTGTCATTCCCACATGCTTTTAGTGGGAATCTTATAGATAAACATTAAGCTTAACTTCGAGTAAAATAAGAGGCTGGATACCCGCTTTCGCGGGTATGACAAAATTGAAAAATATTGTTAGTAGAGATTTAGCAAAGAACAAAAAAGATGTATCAATATTTTGTATACATATTAGCAAGTAAACCTAATGGAACTCTTTATATTGGCGTTACAAATAATTTGCAAAGAAGAGTCTATGAACATAAGAATGGACTAATAGAAGGATTCACTAAAAAGTATAATGTAAATAAACTTGTTTATTATGAGATTCATTCAGAAATAACTGAAGCAATTAGAAGAGAAAAGAATTTAAAGAAGTGGAATAGAAAGTGGAAAATTGAATTGATTGAAAAAGCAAATTCTTCTTGGAAGGATTTATATTCAGATATAATTTAAAATGATTGTTCACATACAGATATAACAAAAAGCTTAATTGTCATTCACGCATGTTTTAATCGGGAATACAGTTACAAGATTTTAGAACAAATGTTTTCTGAAGTAAGATTAAATATAGATACTCGATTTCGCGAATGTATGACCTAAAGTTAAGTAGTCATTCCCACATTCCTTTAGTGGGAATCTTATAACTGTCAGAAACAGAGAGAAAATATTGCAGAAAAAAGTAAATAACATTTATAAAAATATTCCATCGGATATGCCGGAAGAATTATTTGAAATAATTTCTGAGAAAGATAATATTAAAATAGAAAGAATTATTTCTGACGGACATTCTACACCGGATGATTACTGGTATGATCAAGATAAAGATGAGTTTGTAATTCTGCTTAAAGGAAATGCTGTTTTATTATTCGAAAATGATGAGAGAGTTGATCTATCAGAAGGTGATTATGTTGTTATTCCAAAGCATTGCAGACACAAAGTGTTAGGCACAAGTAAAGAGACAAAAACTATCTGGCTTGCAGTTCATTATTAACGGAGGATGAATGTTTGAACAACCTTTAATAGATCAATCCAATAATTGGGCTTTATTTGCAATTCTTTTTGCTGCCGGTACTTTTGGTATCTGGGCAGAAAAAACTAAAATCGGATCAAAATTAAGTGCAGTGGTAATTTCAATTCTTGCCGCATTTGTACTTTCAAATTTATCAATTATTCCAACTGAAGCCCCGGCTTATGATATTGTCTGGTCTTATGTTGTTCCATTAGCGATTCCTCTTTTATTATTTCAGGCAAATCTTAAAAAAATTATTATGGAAGCTGGTCCCACTTTAATAGCATTTATTGTTGGAGGAATTGGTACGGTAATCGGTACAATTCTTTCATTTTATATTGTTCCTTTAGGGGCCGAAGGATGGAAGATTGCTGCAATCTTTTGCTCTACTTATGTCGGCGGATCGATGAATTATGTTGCAGCCGCCGAAGCTGTTAAACTTCAATCGGGGGATTTATTAACAGCCGGAATTGCAGCAGATAATCTTGTTATGACTTTTTACTTTCTTCTTTTATTTGCACTCCCTTCCGCTAAATTTTTAGCAAAGTTTTATAAGACAAGAGAAGTATCAGATATAGAATCAGTTAATTCATCAGAGATAGATGAAGAAGCAAAAATCAGTCTAATTGATTTGGGAAAATCACTTGCTATTTCTTTCTTCATCTGTACAATTGGATTTGCGCTCGAAAGCTTAATTGAAATAAGAGGAAGTGGAATCTTAATAATTACCGCTCTGGTTGTAGCTTTGGCTTCTTCATTTCCGAAAAGTGTAGGTAAAATTAAAGGTGCTGATAAAGTCGGTTTCTTGCTTATGCAGATTTTCTTTGCAGTAATTGGTGCCAGTGCAAACATAAAAATAGTGCTGGAAGTCGGACCAATTCTTTTTCTATTCGCGGCATTAATATTATCGGTTCATTTATTATTTTTACTTACAGTTGGTAAATTCTTAAAGCTTGATTTGAGAGAATTAATAATCGCATCAAATGCTAATATGGGAGGACCAACAACAGCAGCGGGAATGGCAGCAGCTAGAAATTGGAATCATTTAGTAATACCGGCAATTTTATGCGGGACTCTTGGTTATGCAGTTGCAACTTTTGTTGGTGTTGGTGTAGGATTTTGGCTTAAGTAATTTTATTAATAAATAAATTGACTTATGAAAAGAGCTAATGATAGATATTTAACCGGCGTTTGCGGCGGAATGGCAGAACAGTTTAATGTGAGTCCAACTTTAATGAGGATTTTATTTGCAGTTGTATCATTAATAACTTTTGTTATTCCCGGATTGATTTTATATACAGTTCTTACTTTCGCAATGCAGCCTCCTGATGAATAAGAGATATGCAATATTAGTTTATTATTACATTCATTTACTTTAACTTCTTACATGAAAAAAATTATTATTACTCTATTACTTTTTACTGCTTCTTTAACTGCACAGCAGAAAAATTTTAATGTTGGTGCTTCTGTCGGACTTGGTACTATTCAAGGAAATTCTCCCGATGTTACTTCTTATGGATTAAGCACATTTTTTGGATTTACACCTTTCTTTACCGATTACATAGATTTTAGATTCGGATTTATTTATGCTCAAAAAGTTGAGCAGATACTTCCCGAAAATAGAGTTGGAAGATATTATCCTTTTATGAAAATATTTTATCTGAAAGGAGTTTTAAGTCAGCCCATAAGCACTAAATTATATATCGAAGAAACAATTGGAATAATTACTATAAACGATAGGACTTTTAGTGATGTGAACTCATGGGATTACGGTGCTAATTTTAGTTTAGCATTGGGTTTAGATTTACGAGAAAATAATAAAGGGTTTACAGTAGGACCAATAATAGATTACGGATTGACATTAACAAATACAAATGCAAGTTACTTGATGTTCAGTCTGCAGACACAATACTACTTTAATTAATTACCAGTTTCCGTAAAGTTTTCTTTCCACAAGTTCGCAAATAATATGTGCAACGGTTATGTGTCCCTCTTGTATTCTTTGAGTACTTTTTGAGGGAATTATAATTGCAGTATCAACCAAAGATTTTAGTTTTCCTCCCGAGCCGCCTAAGAATCCAATTACTTTCATCTCTTTGGTATGAGCCATTTCTACTGCTTTAATTACATTTCCGGAATTACCGCTTGTAGAAATTGCAATTAATACATCACCTTTATTTCCTAACCCTTCAACATTTCTAGCAAAAACATTTTCAAATCCAATATCATTTCCACCGGCTGTTAAGTTAGATGTATCTGTCGTTAATGCAATTGCGGGAATTGCTGGACGGGATAGATCGTGACTTAATCTTATCATAAATTCAGCAGCAATATGTTGAGAATCGGCAGCACTACCTCCATTACCGCAGATAAGAAGCTTTTTTCCATTCTTAAAAGATTCAACAAGTAGATTTATTGAATTTATTATATCGGTACTGCATTCTTTTTCAATCAGTAATTTAACTTCGGAGCTTTCTTTTAATTCTCTGCTTAAAAAATCTATATCGGTCATTTATCAAACCTTAATTTGTAATTTATAATGAATTGCGTCTGCAAATTCTTTAATGAGACTCCAGTTTTCCTCTTTCTCAAAATAATTTCCGGTAACTACTACTTTTGCACCGCTTAATACTTTTTCATTTGCAGTTTTAGGATCACGGATTCCACCGCCAACAATAACGGGAATAGAACATTGTGAAGAAACATATTTTACCATTTCATTGGGGACTGTTAACTCTGCACCGGAACCCCCTTCAAGATAAACCATTTTCATTCCCATAAATTCTGCTGCTAAAGCAGTAGCAACTGCAATTTCCGGTTTATTTCTTGGAATCGGTTTACTTCCGCTCATGTATTCAGCGGTAGTTACTTTTCCCGATTCGACTAAAATGTATCCGGTTGAGATTGGTTCAATTCCCGATTTCTTAATCATTGGTGCAGCTAAAACGTGATTTCCAATTATGTGATCTGCATTTCTTCCGCTGATTAATGAAATATAAAGAAGAGCATCCGCTTCCGGCAATACTTGTGAAACACTCCCCGGAAATATGATAATTGGAATTTGTGATTCTTCTTTTATTCTTTTTATAACCGATTTTAAATCACCGGAAAGTAAAAGACTTCCGCCCAATAGAAAACCGTCAACTCCGGCTTCTTCTGCTAATGATAAGAATCTGCTTAAATTATTTTCACTGATTTTATCAGGATCAATTAAAATAAAATAAGCGGCACCTTTTTCTTCAATTGCTTTTAGAATATTGTTATAAATCTTCATTCAAACTATAAAATTAAATTAAACTGAAAGATAATAAAGATTTTCTCAATACTCATTAATCAAAATCACTAATAGCAATTAAAATTTGGTAAATGTGGAAAGATTTAAGAGAGGATAAAAAAATTCCGGGCATAAACCCGGAATTAATAAGAATTAAAAATTACTTACTTCTTCTTTATCAAAATTTTTGCATTGTTGGTTTTAATATCAATTGAAGCATTTCCGCCGCCGTTAATTGAGTACTCTTTTCTTGCATGACCGTTTTTTGTCTTTTGATCTTTTACAAAGTTTTCAAAATCGGATATTATTAATTCTTCATCATCAAAAGCGGTTTTAGCTAAAGCAGAAATATTAACTTTTGCATTAGAAGGAATGCTTAATTCAATATCACCAAAGTTGGATTTAATTGAAGAAGCTCCTTTTGGATTTAGAACAACCCAAATATCTCCCGAAAGAGAGTTTAATTTAACCGAACCTTCGCTCTCTCTAAGTCTGATATCTCCTGCTGATGCTTCCACTTCAATATCACCTTTAGATTTATTAATTACCACATCTCCCGCATAAGAAACAAGTTTTGAATTTCCATTTGCAGATTCAACTTTAATATCTCCTCCGTAAGTTGTAGCAAAAAGACTGGAAGTAACCGATTCAATAATTATATCTCCGCCGCTTGTAACAGCCTGTAAATTTCCGGTAACATTTTTTGTTTTTATGTCACCCCCTTTGGTGTTTAAATTGCAGTTTCCTTTTACATCAGAAACAATTATATCTCCCCCCATTGTATTTGCGTTAAAATTACCATCAATTTCTCCGGATAAAATATCTCCGCCTTGACTCATAAACTGCACATTTCCTTGAATCATTTTAGATGAAATATCGCCTGAATTTGTGGAAGCTCTAACCGTTGCTTTTAATTCATCCTCAATTCTAATATCTCCCCCGCCGGTTCTTACATCAAATAATAAATGAGGAGGAAGAGTAACTATAAAATTATTGTCACTATCCCATTTCCAGCTTCCGTTATATGATATTCTTAAATAATTATCTCTTTGCTCAACTTTATAATTATTATTGCTGATATCACCCTCAATTATTTGAATCATAACTTCGTCTTTATTCCAAGACTTAATTAGTATATCTCCATTAGTTAGATTAATTGAAACATTATCCCCTTTTTTTACTTTGTATGTTTCACTTTTATCTACCGTAGATTCTTCTGCTCTAATTACAAACATTAATGCTGTAAGTGAAAGAGCTACTATTAAAAATAATTTTTTGTAATTCATTTTATTCCCCCAATAAAGCTGTTGTTCTTAATCTTATATAATCAGACTCTTCATTTTGAATATGGTTGCTCAAGTTATCGTAAACTTCTTGATCTAATGAAATTCCCTCAAGCTTAAGCTGCGATAAAAAATTTATTGCCGATATTCTTAATCCCGAATTTGTATCATTTGAAATAACAAACAAAACTGCATCTCTAATTTGATTATCATATTTAAGCTTTGATAATGAACTTAATGCTTTCTTTCTTACACCGGGATTGGGATCGGTTTTTACCGCGGTAATTAAGGCTTCCTTAATTTTAGGATCATTTATTAGAGAAGAGTTTTCACCTTCAGAAAGTTTATTGATAGATCTCATCTTTAAACCGGCATTATCAGAATTGATGATTACCGCAGCCAGTAATCTCTTAATTAAAGGATCGGAAATTGATCCGTTTACAACAACCGGTTTAACCGCTTCAAAATGAACAGTTAAATTGTTGTCTGCTGTTTCTTCTTCAAGAAATTGAATATTGTTAATTTTATAATTTTGGGATAAAGCATCATCCAGTTCAAATCCGGGAAGATTATTTACATCATTTGGATTAGTTGAGAAAACTAAATAACCAATTAACAATCCCGCAAAAAGTGAAAATGCTGCCGAATAAGCCGGGGCGTAGCGATTTGTAAATAAACCGAGTATTGAATTTATAAAACTGGTTTTTGTATCGGACTCATTCTGCAATTCACCGATTTTTATTCTTAAGTCTCTTCTTGCATCGGAAAGAAGTTTATCCGAAACTTCAACTCGTTTTGATGAATTAACCGCAAAGTTAAATTTTTTGATAAGTTCAAATTCATTGTTAAGATTTTCATCTTCTGCAATCAGATTTTCAAACTCAATTTTTTCTTCTTGAGTTAATTCATCATTCAAATAGAGATAAGCAAATTCATCAAATTTATGTTTCATTTTTTACTCCGAAAACTCTTTAAGCTCTGTTCTTAACTTTGATGCCGCATTAAAAAGATAACGCTTTATTGTTCCTTCATTGCACTGCATCATTGCAGCTATTTCTTTTATTTTTAATCCTTCAAAATGTTTTAGAACAAATGCATATTTCTGCTGTTTAGGGAGAGTATCAATCGCATCATTTATGTTCTGTGATAATTCTTCATTCAGCAAAAATCCATCAGCATAATCTTCAGTTTTAATCGTATCGGAAACCTTAACCGATTCATCATCATTTTCAAATATCGATCTGTCTAAAGAATCGATACTGCTGTTTTTCTTGTTTTTACTGTAATAAGTAATACAAACATTTTTAGTAATTCTAAAAAGCCATGTAGAAAATTCACTCTTAAACTGGAAGTTTTTTAATCCCTTATAAACTCTAACAAAAACCTCTTGATAAATATCTTTCGCATCATCTTCACTGTTTCTAAAAGATGCAGCAATACTAAGCACTTGCTTATCATATAAATAAACAAGTTCTTCAAAAGCTTTTGAATCTCCTTTTTGAGCTTTAAGTATTATTTCTTTTTCGTTATTCATGCATTTTAGAGGTCTAATCAGTTAGACCGAATATTATGCAAAAGGTTGTAATAATTGAATAAAAATATTTATTACTGCGGAAATATACATCAGTTAAAAGTGGAGAATTATACTCGGGCGGATTTGACACACCGCAACCATAATAATCTTAACTATTGGTTAAAATAATTTATCACGGTGCATCTGTAACAGCTATGTAATCAATTTAATTCAAATTTTCTTTAGTATCCGAATATTCTAAAATATCTCCAGGTTGACAATCTAAAACTCTACAAATTGCTTCTAGTGTACTGAACCTAATTGCTTTTGCTTTTCCAGTTTTTAAAATTGAAAGATTAGATAATGTTAAGTCAACTTTTTCTGAAAGTTCATTTAGCGACATTTTTCGTTTTGCCATCATTACATCTAAATTTACAATTATTGCCATATCTTATATCGTCAATTGGTTTTCTGATTGAATCTCTACTCCTTTTTTGAAGATAGTAGAAATAATATAAATTACGGCTCCCATCATAATAAATGCTTCACTATCAACCCAAAAACGACTTAGATCAGTCAATAACATGCCGTGATTTATTAATGCCTTAACTGTCTCTTTAGCTATATAACTTAATAATCCTATTGTAAGCGTGTAATAGCTAATATACATAATTTGCTTTGAAACAAATGTACTAAATGGGTTTGATAAATCAATTTTATGTGTCAATCTGACAACAATATAAAATAAGTATGACTTTAAAATTGATAGTGAAAGAATTGAACTGTATATAATGAAAAATGCCCATTTGTTATTACTATACAATTCAATTAGGTTTAACTTTTGGTATAAATATCCTATGCTCTCTGGTTTAATTAGACTGAAAAAGAAGTTTACAATCAAACCTCCGGCTTCAATGCATAAACCGATAAAGATTGCCCAGGCTACTATTTGTAAGACCGTAAATATATATTTGTTAATTATTGCCATTAATTTCACCTTAAAATTGTCATAGCAAATATAATTATATTTTATTGAATATCAATAAATATTTTATTTTTATCAAAATATATTTATTGTTGTATGCCCAATTGTTGCAGTTTAATATTCGATTAGATATTTGAATAGCTACAAACTCAAATTGATGTTTAGTACTTTTGAAATAAAAACCTTTTATAAATATTTCCAATATCCTTTTCCAAATCCCATTTAGGTGGATTTTGTTTGATATATTTTCTGATATTAAAGAGTTCGGTTTCGTTTCTGATTATTCGATCATAAAAGTTTGACTGCCATTTGAAATTGTTAATTCCAATTTTATGTATTTGTTTTGTAAAAGCAGATTTATAGGAACGAACAATTGCGGATAATGATTTTGGATTTGGAGAGATTTTAGAATAATAATTTTCTGTTTGTTCATCAACATTTGTAGAGATGTAGCGCGCTACATCTCTACGATTATTAATTATATTACCGTGATTTTCAGACATGCCGCGGCATGTCTCTACGATGTTTACAGATTCATTAATTATTATTATTGCATGAATGTGATTTGGCATTATTACATAATCATCCAGTTCCACATATTCTCTTAACTTTGGTGTTAACAGCAATTCCTCTTCTGCAATTTTTCCGATTTCATTTAATTCCATTTTTCCATTTTTTATTTTACCAAAATATTCTTTGTGATTAAATGTGTTGATTGTAACATAATACCACCATGCTGTGGTATAATCCCATGAGGTTAATCGGTTGGATTTAATTCTAAATTTGGTTTGATATTTTTCCAAATTCTTTTTCAATACAAAGCTATTGTTGAATTCATGTTTGTAATGTAGAGATGTAGCGCCGCTACATCTCTAATTAACATACATCATGTGGGCTAGCCACATTTGAATGTAATGATTAATATATCTACTTGTCGAAAAATAAACTTAACTCTTGATAATTCTTTAATAATTCTGGTAAAGTAATTATCTCTAATTCGAGTATTTTACATATTGCGGGTAATTTCTTAAAGGATTTATTGTCATTATTAGTTTCAGATTCTTCGGAAACGATAACAAATTGTTTCGAGCTATCGCTCATACCAAATAGCAAAAGTTTCGCATCAGCTGAATTCAAAAAATCATTCTTTCTATTTTCGAATTCAACGTCAGATAATCTGTTTTTTACTGAACCGTTAATGAATTGATTCTCTAACTGGCTAAAGAATTTTTTTGAGGGTAATACTTCAGTGGTCTTAGTAATATTCTTTTTGTTTTTAAGATAATCTAATTTTTCAAGCACTATGCCCCTAGCAGTACGAGCACATTCTTCATAGACTTTATCTAATACTAAAATCTTCTTCGATTCAATTTTATCTTTAAAAAAATTATAAAGGATTTGATCTTTATCGAATGGCAAGTAATAACGTACTAATGATATGAGTGAACTCGTGTCTATAAGTACAATCATTGAATAAAGTCACCTAGTTTATCTGGTTTTATATTAAGTTTCTGGCATACTTCATACTCACTTAAAACTCCTTCATAGAATGCGGTCTGTATAGTTGATACTAATAAAGGAGATTGAATAGGTTTGGGAGCAGAACCACTACGTTTTATACCAAGTTCTCTCTCTATTTCTTTCTGTTTTCTCAATTCTTCTTGCCTAATTCGATGTTTTTCATCAAAATCTTCACGGATTTTGTCATAACTATCTCTCGAAATTTTGTTTACTAATAAAAGATTAGTGAATAAGGCAAGTTGACTTAAATGAGTAGCTTTTGAAATTTCTTCAATCAAGTCGAAGTGGTAATCATTTTCTGGGCCAGCAAATTCGATACTTTCAAATTCCATTAAATGGTTACCAATCAAAAAATGAAAAGCAAAGGAGTGGCACCACTTTTCAATTGATGAAGACGTATCTTCTTTGAAATAATCAACTTCTTCAATCTCTTCTTCATTAAGAAGAAAGTGGGCTAATTCGTGTATTAGAGTAAAAATTTCTCTTCTGAAGGAAGATTGTTGTCTTTTTAAAACAATTACATTTGGACTTAAGAAAAATCCGTCAATATTGGCTTTTTCTTTTTGATTCCAATATTCCACAAACTCAAAAACTAGAATATTATATTCTGCTAGCTTCGTAATGAGTGATTTAAGAAATGCCTTAAGATCAGGTTCAAAATTAGGATATAATAACTCTCTAACAGCCCTTGCAACTTTCGATGGGCTATCTTTAATGGTATATACAGGAAATGTACGTGTAAATTCAATATCTGCTAATTTTGCTATAGCAGATAAAGAGATTTTGAATTCTTCAAATTTGTTTACAATTTTTTTTGCGCCAATATTTAATTCAGAATTAAAACTTTCTTTTCTGAAAAATATACTTGCTTCTTTTGAACTCTCAGGAGCTTTTGGATCGAGATAATAGTGCAATCCTTTATTAAAGAATTTATCAATCCGTTTCAGGTGACTTAATTCAATCTGATTATTCATAATATTTTCAATAGTGATAGGCTTTTTTAAACCTTCACTTATTTCAGAAACAAGTTCTTTTGATGAAATTTTATACATTTTCATCAAATTTTTTAAACGTGCTATGTTTTGCTCAACCTTCATTTCACCTAATTTTATATTCAAACAAAGATAATGCTTTGTTTAAGTTATTGCTAAATCCTAATTCAGTTCCAAGTACATTACTAATAATTCAACCAAATAATAACTCAATCAAAAAGTTTGTCAGCCTATTATAATTAACCCCAAATTACAACAATCACATTTACCCCAAATGAAAGATTTTGATTTGCAGACGAGAGGTTTATATGTCTTTTTAGTTTTATAATTACAGAGCCCTTAAAAGCTAACAGATGGAACTAAAATTAAAATATTTGACTTTATTGCACAACTAAATAATTAAAAAATAATGTTTTTATGTGAGTAAACTATTTTCCTCCCTTTGTACTAAGTACATTTGGAGAAAAAATGCTTGGTGAATAAATGTACAAACTACATTCCTTGCCAAAATGCTTGGTGGACGAATGTACAAACTACATTCCTTGCCAAAATGCTTGGTGGACGAATGTACAA
>PAAX01000013.1 GCA_002698995.1 Ignavibacteriota bacterium
AACTACATTCGTTGTCCAAACAGAAAGTGGACGAATGTACAAACTACATTCGTTGTCCAAACAGAAAGTGGACGAATGTACAAACTACATTCGTTGTCCGAACAAAAAGTGAACAAATGTACAAATTAAATTGCAAGGATAATTTAAAGGTAATTTCAGTGTTTTAAAATAAGCACAGTAAATCTAAACAAGCTACATAAATCAAATTTCTAAATCACCTCATCCTACATCTAAAAATCTTTACAAGTTCTACTTAAGGAGCATAAGTTTCTTAGTCTCAATAAATGAACCGGCTTGTAATTTGTAGATATAAATTCCGCTTGTTAAAGTATTACCATCAAAATTGATTTTGTATATACCCGCTTCCTTCCTTTCATTAACTAATTCAGCTACTTTATTTCCAAGTACATCATAGATTGTTAGACTAACATACACACTACTCGGTATTGAGTATTCAATACTGGTAGAAGGATTAAAAGGATTCGGATAATTCTGCGATAAACTAAATTCAGTTGGAATTGAATTATTCACTTCAATATCAGAAAGTTGGTTTACTGTGCCATCATAATCAATCTGTAATAGCCTATAATAATTTGATCCGCTAAATGGATTTTCATCAATAAAATTATAATATGTGCTTGATGCTGTAGTCCCTTTTCCTTCCTTAAATCCAATAATATTCCAGTTAATTTTATCAACTGATTTGTAAATCTCAAATCCTTGATTATTAGTTTCTGTAGCTGTCTGCCATATTAAACTGACTGTCTTATCAATAATAGAGCCGGTAAAACTTGTAAATTCAACAGGTACAATTTTATAATAGCTTATTCTAATATCATCAATATACCAGCCGTCTTCTTCAATATAGGTATCGCTTTTAAGTTCAAATCTAAGTTTAATGTTTGTTCCGGCAAATTGTGAAAGATCAATTTCTTCTTCAATCCAATTGGATTGACTCCCTTGATAAACCGGAGTACCAACAGGAGTCTGCGCACCATCACCACTTGCAGAAGAAGTATAGTTGCCTGTTAAGTTAATCCATGTGCTGCCATTGTTGGTTGAGATTTGGACTTTACCACAGTCCCATCCAGCTTCAATATCCCATTTGCTTCTGAATGTAAGAATTGGACTTGAAACATTAGCAAGACTAATAGAATTTTTTGTTGTTAATCTTGATGTTAAATTTGCCGAATAGTTTCCGCTCTCGCTATCGGTAAAGGAATAAGGAGCTGAGAAATATTGATTATCCGTTCTTTTCCAGTTTATACCGCTGGTTGATGAGAAATCCCAGTAATCATTTTCCATAAGAATTATATCTTCAAATATTATTTCCGGAGTTCCTATTCTTATTGATACTGTATCTTTTCTAATTTCATAACCATCTTTTGAAAAAGCAAATTCAATCTTAACTTTATCTTCCAACAAAATCTCATCGAGGGAAAGAGTTACAGATTCATTAATTAAAATAGTTTCTCTTGATTCAATAAATTCAATAGTAAAGCCGGCATTTGTTGTTATATTTAATCCTTCAGTTAATGAGCTTAAAGTAACTGAAATATCAGTCATTTTTTCTAAACCGACATTTTTAATTTTAGGATTAAGGCTAAAAGTTTCTCCGGGATTAAAATAATTCTGACTAAAATTAGGACTCTCTAATAAAGGATAAGCGCCGGCTACCCATGTCAAAAATAAATTAGGATAAAGATTTTCTTCAGCTAAAGGAATAATTCTATCTTGATCAGGCCAAAATCCATCAGAGCCGTTTCCAACTTCAGGAGTCATGGATATAATTTTTTCTTTTAATAACTGCTCACCATACATCCAGTCATCTGTTGAACCGTTAACTGCATAAAGCAAATCAGCGGAAGTTCCCCAAGCATAATTATTATACTTTGTCATTTCAGCAGCATAGTCACGAAAGATCAATGAATCTGGAGTTTCAATATTTTCATAACCATAGGGGACAATTAGCAAATTGCTGTATGTATGATAATTTAATGCAACTTTAAAATTACGGGATAAAACAAAATCTCTAACAACCTGGTTTTCCGGTTCGGAGAAAGGAGTAGTTCCTCTATAAGTTGGATCGGAAGGAATATCGCTGGAACCGTTATTATCATAACCCCATTCAAATCCCCAGTTGCGGTTTAAGTCAACTCCAAAAGAGCCGTCGGAATTTAATCTTCTGTTCTTTCTCCAATAACCTCCTCCGTTTGGATCGGTTGTTCTGTTATACTCATAACCGTCAACATTAAACACGGGTACAAAATATATTTCTCTGTTATTAATCAAATATGTAGCTTCATCATCAACGCCGTAATTTTCAAGCAGATAAAACATATAGTAAATCAAAACCATCATGCCCTGTGGTTCTCTGGCATGAATTAAAGAATTGAAAAATACTTCCGGTTCATCTTCATCAATATTCGGATTATCCGAAATTTTAACTGCGTATATTTTTCTCCCCTCTATCGATTCACCAATTTCGTACTTTTCAGTAATTAATGATGGGAAAGAGGAATACATTTCATCAAGCTTCTGATAAACTTCATCCATGGTTAAGTATCCTCCCATAGAGCCGTAATCAAATCCGCTAATGTTATGTTTCAGTTTTGCTTCATCCAGCAGTTGATTTAACTTTTGTTCATCCGGTTTAGCTTTGTTTTTATAATATTCTTTCCAATCATCAATTAGAATTTCATACCTAAATCCTGAGTTTTGTAGTTTTGTATACTGTTGTTCATCTACATAAAATGTGATTGAATTTTTTCTGTCAAAAATAAAATGGTCATCTATCACACTTAATTTTTGAAGTGTAACTACATCACTAAGATTATCCAGATAGACTTTAACCTGCTTAATATTTTCTGCATTAATTGTTGATATGACAATAAGAAGAGTAAGTATAAATTTTTTCATGGCATTTCCATTTAAGTTAGATTCATTCTATTAAAAATATATTTTTTTGATAAGAGAGTTAAAGTTATTCCTCTTGCAGCCATAAAAAATAACATGGCTCCCCAAAGTGCATGATTTCCAAAGATATCTTTTGTTAATAAATAAAATGGAAGAAATATTAATAAAGTGCTTATCAGCATTGAGTTTCGCATAGGTTTAGTTGCAACAGCTCCAATGTATATTCCATCCCATATATAACTAAAGCTGTTAATTAACGGCGCAATGATTGTCCAAATAAAAAATGTTAATGCAAGATTTATCAACTCAGTTTTATCAGTATAAAGCATTAATATTTCTTTTCCAAACAGCCAGTAAGTTATTGATAAAAGAAATCCAAGTAATAACGCCCATACAAAAGAGAGTTTAATTACCTTAGTAAGATTCTGTTTGTCACCAGCACCAAAGTATTTACCTACCAGACTTTCTGATGCAAAAGCAAATCCATCAACTCCGTATGATAATATCATCCACAGCTGAAGCAGAATAGTATTTACTGCTAAAATGTTTTGATTATATTCTGCAGATTCGGCAGTAAAAAAGCTGAAAGTAAAGATTAGACACAATGTTCTGATAAAAATATCGAAATTGAGTTTAAAGAATTTTTTGATCGGTTCTAAATCAAGAATTTTATTCTTGATTAAAAAATTTTTTAGATCAGAATACTTTTTAAGATAAAGAAAAACTGCTAACATCAATCCCATATACTGAGCAATAACAGTTCCCAAGGCAACTCCGTCACTCTTCATATCAAACTGATAAATGAAAAGAAGATTAAAGAAAATATTAGCAGCATTAACAAAGAAAGCCAGAATTAAAGGATACTTTGCATTCTGCATTCCGAGAAACCAGCCATGGAAAGCATAAAGAGCAAGGGTAGCCGGTGCAGCATAAATTCTTATATCAAAATATTCCTTTGCATAAAACTCTACTTCATAATTTGCATCAATAAGATAAAAGCTGACTTTCTTTATTAATGATTGAAGAAGAATTATTAGCAAAGCCGCAGAAAGAGCTAAGATAATGGATCTGACTAATATTAAAATCTGATCTTGTTCAGATTTCTTTCCGAATGATTGAGCGGTTAAACCTGTAGTTCCCATTCTAAGAAAACCAAAAGCCCAATAGACAAAGTTGAAAATCATTGAGCCGATTGCAATAGCGCCGAGGTAAGAGACTTTATCTAAGTGTCCTACCACGGCAGTATCTACTGAACTTAAAAGAGGGACTGATAAATTGCTTAGAATATTTGGAATTGCTAAGCGAAATATCTGTTTGTTCATGAATAGAGAGTTTTAGCCTTTTCGGCTGAAGAAACAATTCCTTTAATTAGAGCAGAACTGAAACCGGAATGCTCCATGTTATTCAATCCTGTAATTGTACATCCTTGCGGTGTAGTAACTCTATCAACTTCTCTTTCTGGATGATTTCCGGCATCAAGAAGCATAGCAGCGGCTCCTTTTGCAGTCTGTGCTGCCATAAAGAGAGCTTCATCTGCATGAAAACCTATTTCAATTCCACCTTGAGAAGCTGCTCTGATAGCTCTCATAAAAAATGCAATTCCACAAGCGCATAATGCAGTAGCTGGAACCATATGTTCTTCCGGAATAATTGCACACTTTCCTACTTTATCAAAAATTTTAACTGATAAACTGACTGCTTCTTCATTATCTCCGCTTATACATGTCATCGATTCACGAATAGCAATTGCAGTATTTGGCATTACTCTAACAACCGGAAGATCAACTCCCAATTGTTCTTTTATCTGTTTTATTGATGCGCCTGACACAACAGATAATATTTTATGTTTAACCGGATTCAATACATCTTTAATTTCATTTAATACTCCATCTAACTGCTGAGGAGTAACAGCAACAATTACAATTTCACTGTTCTTTACTGCATCTTTATTATCAGCAGCAATTGAAAAACCAAGTTTCTCATAATCTTCAAGTAAATTTCTTCTTTTGCGTGTAAGGAAAATATTTTTTGGTTTGAAGTCTTTGGAACTAACCAATCCTTTAGCAATAGATGATCCGATATTTCCGACACCAAGAATAGAGATTTTCATTTTATTTATTCCTTATTATACTTTTAATTCTTCACCTTCAGTTTTAGCAATAGTTACAGCACCGCAGCTGTCGCTCCAAACATTAACAACCGTGCGGCACATATCCAAAATTCTATCAACAGAAAGAATTAAACCAACTCCTTCCAAAGGAAGACCTACTGCTGAAAGAATAATTGTTATTGTTACAAGTCCCGCCATTGGAATACCTGCAGCACCAATTGAAGCAAGCAGAGCCGTAATCACAACAATAATCTGCTGAACAAAAGTTAACTCAACTCCGTAAGCCTGTGCAATAAAAATAGCTGCCACACATTCGTATAAAGCAGTTCCATCCATATTTACAGTTGCCCCTAGCGGCAAAGTAAAACTTGTAATTTTGTTTGATACCCCGGAATTATTCTCAACCGCATCAATTGTAAGGGGTAATGTAGCATTTGATGATGAAGTAGAAAATGCAGTTAATAAGGGAGTAGTCATAGCCTTAACATGAAGCCAAGGATCAGCTTTTGCAAAAAACTTTAAGATAAGAGGAAGCGTGACCATTGAATGAAAAGCTAATCCCAACAAAACAGTAATCATATACAATCCCATACTTTGGACTAACTGAAGTAAATCATTCTGTTGAGATATTGTAACGGCAACAATTCCAAATATTCCTAAAGGAGCAAATTTTATGATGAACATTGTAATCTTCATCATTACTTCAAAAAAAGCATCAAAGAAGTTTGTTAGATTAACTCTATAACTTTCTTTTATTTGAGTTATGAAAAATCCAAAAAGAATAGCAAAGAAGATTATTGAAAGCATATCTCCTTTAAGGAATGATTCAAAAATATTAACTGGAATTATATTTATTAAAGTATCGCCAAAGGATTCTTTTGCAATTCCTAATTCTTCTACTTGCTTTGATAGACCAAGATCAGCACCAATACCAGGTTGAAAAATATTAACAAGAAACAGACCAATAAGAATAGCTAATAAAGAAGTTGATAAGTAGTAAGTCAACGTTTTAATACCAAGCTTGCCCAAATTCTCGGCATTTCCAATGTTAGTAACACCGGAGATAATAGAAGAGAGAATTAAAGGAACAATAATCATTTTAAGAGCTCTTAAAAATAAATCTCCCATCCAGCTTACATATTCAACATAATTTGGGAAAAGTGCTCCGTATAAAACAGCTAAAACTAATGCGATTAATATCTGCCAGTGCAGCTTAATTTTTAGCATTTGAATTCCTTATTGAAAGTTTAGTAAAATCTCATCACAAATTGCATAACCCTTTGGGGTAAGCTTAATTAGATTATTTTTTTCTTCAACAAAATTATTTAACAAAAGTGTATCAAGATATTTCTTGTTGATCTCAATCCATTTCGTTCCAAAAATATTTTTTAATTCTGTTAAATCCAAACCTGAGCCCCTTAAAGCGAGCATTATATATTCATCAAGCATCTGTTCTCTGCTTAAAATCTCTTCGCCAATAACTGCATTCCCTTTTTGATTCATCATTGTAATGTACATTTTAAGTGAAGATACATTCCACCAGCGTTTACCGTTTGCAAATGAATGAGCAGAAGTACCGAATGACAAATAGTCTTTATAATCCCAGTAAGCTTTGTTATGAATACATTGGAATCCCTCTTGAGAAAAATTTGAAACTTCATACTGCATAAAATTATTTTTTGTCATTTCATCAATTGTGAACTCATAAAGTTCTGCATCATAATCATCATCCTGCAGTTTTACTTTACCATCCAAAACCATTTTGTTTAGTATTGTTCCTTTTTCCAAAATGAGGCTGTACGCAGAAATGTGATTTATGGGAAGTTTAAAAGCAGTTTCCAGATTCGATTTCCACTTTTCTTTTGTCTGTTTAGGGAGATTAAAAATCAGATCTATGCTTATGTTATCAATTCCGGCTTCTTTAACATTATAAACTGTTTTTAATGCAGTTTCTTTATCATGAATTCTTGTTAAAAATTTTAATTCATCCTCGTTAAAGGATTGAATCCCAATACTTACTCGATTTATGCCGGCTTCAATAAACTTTTCTATTTTTTGCTTGTTAACGGTTCCCGGATTAGTTTCCAAAGTAATTTCACACTTTTCTTTCAACTGAAAATTACTTTGTATTGACTCAATTATTTCTCCTATATAACTTGGTTCTACAAAGCTTGGTGTACCGCCTCCAAAAAAAATTGAGATTATTTCTCGATTATTTCTTTCATTTGAAGCATAAAATTCAATTTCGTTTTTAAGAGTAGTTAAATAATTATTTAGATTATCATAACTAACAATTGAGTAAAAATCGCAATAGATACATTTATGATCGCAGAATGGAATATGAACATAAATAGCCGTTTCTTTCAAAATAAGCCTTTTACCGTTAATTCTTTTTTTACAAATTTATATAAAAGTATTTGAACATTTAGGTGATTTATGAAACAAAAAGCATTTAGTAATGAATGGGCACATCTCTACAAAGAAAAAATTAATTCTAATAATGAATTTAAAAATCTGGCAGTTTCATGGAGCGATTCTTTAATTCTTGAAACAAATGAAGAAAAAGAAAAAGTTGGTGTTTTGTTAGTATTAAAAAATGGTGAATGTACATTAGCAAAGATTGCAGATCAAAATGATTATGATAGTACTACTTATGTTATTAACGCAAAGATAGATGTATGGAGAAATTTATTAGAAGGAAAAGTTGATCCGGTTATGGCAATTATGCAGAAAAAATTAATTCTTGTTAAAGGGAGTCTTACAAATTTGCTGAAATATGTTAATGCTGCAAAAGAATTATTAAAGACAGCCAAACAAATTGAAACATATTTTTAACGGTTATATCAATATGAATGAAATCTATAAAACCACAAGTGAGACAGGATTGGATAAAGAATCCTTTCCGTTTAAGCTCTATCAAAAAGCGAAAAAATTTGGGATCTGGAATCCTGAGGAGATTGATTTCACAAAGGATAAAACTGACTGGATCAATCTTAATGAAAAAGAGAAAGATGTTATCTTAAGATTAACAGCTATGTTTCAAGCCGGTGAAGAATCAGTAACCGAGCATATTCTTCCATTGATTTCGGTTATTGCTAAAAGAAAAGAACTTGAAGAAGAAATGTATTTGACTACTTTTCTTTTTGAAGAAGCAAAGCATACAGAATTTTTCAGAAAATTTTTGGATGATGTAACCGAATCAAAATTTGATTTAACTAAATATCACACAGAAAATTATAGAACTCTCTTTTATGAAGAACTTCCTAATGCAATGAATAATCTTTTAACAGATGATTCTGATGAAGCTCTTGTGATTGCTTCAACTACATATAATATGATTGTTGAAGGTATTTTAGCAGAGACAGGTTATCATGCCTATTTTACAATGCTTAAGAGAAACGGAATTATGGAAGGAATGCAGAATGGAATTACTCTTCTTAAACGTGACGAATCAAGACATATTGCATACGGAGTATATCTTTTAGCAAAATCTATAAAAAATGATCCTTCCCTTTTTGAAAAGATTGAAGAAAGAATGAATTCGCTTTTCCTAATTGCAATGGGAATTATAAGTGAGATTTTCGAAAGTTACGATGAAATGCCGTTTGGATTAAAGATGGAAGATTTCACTGATTTTGCATTGGATCAATTCAACAAAAGATTTGAAAAATTGGAAAGGGCTAAATCCGGTATAATTGATATGACCGAAGATTAATTTTCCTAAGCGGAAATCAGAGTAAGATTTTTAATGTTCTTACAGCTATATCAATTTCTTCTTTTGTGTTATAATAATGAGGTGAAAATCTTATATAACCTTCCCGCAATTCACCCAAAATATTTTGATCATTCAATTCTTCAAAAAGCTGCTGACTATTTTCTGTTTTGAACGAAACTATTCCGGAGAGAATACTTTTATCATCACTATTAACAAAAGGAGTAATTCCTAGTTCATTCAATTTGTCAATTAAGTAAACGGAATTTTCAATTACGCTCTTTTCTAAATTTTCAAAACCAAATGAATTAAATAATTTCAATGACTCATAAAGAGCTGTTATTCCAATTGCATTCATAGTTCCGTTTTGAAATCTGTCTGCATTATCATTCAAATCTTGTTCATAGTTAAGCATATCAAAAGGATTTTTAACAGAAAGCCAACCAAGATGTTTTTGATTTATTCTGTTCTGTAATTCTTCAGTTAAATAAATGTATGAAAGTCCTTGCAATGCCATCAACCATTTTTGTGAACCTCCAGCTAAAAAGTCAATCTTCATTTCTTCAACATCAATATCTACTGCCGATACAGCTTGAATTGCATCAACTGCAAAAATAATATTGTACTTTCTACATAATTCTCCAATTGATTTCAATTCGGCTCTAAATCCGCTTAAAAACTGCACAGCACTTATTGAGAGCATTTTTGTTTTGGGAGTAATAGCTTTTTCCAAATCTTCCAATAAAATTTTACCATCTCTGGATTTTACAAAATCAATTTCCACACCATAGCTTTTTAAATTTTGAAAAGGATAAACATTTGAAGGAAACTCAAGATCATTCAAAATAATTCTATCCCCTGATTTCCATTCCAATCCTTGTGCTAGAACATTAAGTCCGTTTGAAACATTATCAACCCAGGCAATTCTTTTGGGATTTGCATTAATCAGTTTTCCCAGCAATTCCTTAGCACCAATGCTAGCTCTTACAAACGTGTTAAAATTTTTAATTGGTGAGACAGATCTTTCAAATAAGTAATCGTTTAATTTCTGCACAATTGGTGATGCTAAAGGTCCGATTGAAGCGTGATTGAAATAAATTTTTCCGGTTTGTAAATGAGGGAATAATTGGCGGACTTCATTCTTTGTCATTCTATTTTCCAAAAATTGCTGTTAAATAAAAAGTTAAGTTACTAAATAATTAGGAAAATTTGGAATGATATATAATTCGGTTTGAAATTGATACGCAACAAATAGACTGTTTGCAAAATTAAAATTTTTATAAGAGAAGTGCCTTCAGGCTTTTTAGTTTTTTATTATTTAATTGGTATTTAGAATTAATCAGTTCTTTAATTGAATAACAGCAGCCTCGTTCCATCCTTTCCACTCCTTGCAAACTTTCACATAAACTCTTTTAACTCTTTCATCATCTTCATTCTTAAAGAAATTTATCAAGGCTTTTTTACCTCTTAAATCTCCTATCTCATGCAAAGCTAAGGCTGTCAATATTTTCAAATCACTATTATCTGTTACTTTAATTGTCCTAATTAATTCATCAACCAAATTATTTAATTTATATTTTCCCGCTAAATAAATACAACTTTTCTGTAAACCGTAATTACCGGATTCAATACCTAAAACAAGATTCGCAATTGATCTATCATCAAATTTATAATTTATATTCTCTTGAGCAATAATCTGCTTTTGAGATAAGACTGCAGATAAAACTACAATCATAATTAATATACGTTTTTTCATTTTGTACCTCCTTAAATAGAAGGCACTTTCTCTTACATTTTTATAAAGAACAAAAATTCAATGCAAAGAATAGCTTAACAGATTACGAATGGCAAGTTAAATTTAGGTTAATAAGCAATACATGTCTCTTTTAATTTCAACAGTTATAATAATATCTTTTGGTCAACTTTTGTGCTCAATTTTCGATAATCCTATTGTAATAATTATTAAAAGGACTAATACGAAAAAGATAATTGCGGGAATAATATTTATTTCCCAGATAACATTATTAATTGCGCAAGATTCATTTAATGTTGAATATCACGGATATATTAATTGGACAGCAATTTATGATTCGAGACAAACCGTTTCTGCCAGAGAAGGTCATTTTCTTTTATATCCAAAAGGTTTGAGTGCAGATGCTTTTGGAAAAGATATAAATGCTGTACCAAATCTAAATTTTTCTGTAATTCAAACAAGAGTTTCATCTAAAGTTACAACGCCAACTTTTCTTGGTGCTAAAACTTATGGATTAATTGAAGCTGAATTTATGGGAAACTCTGAAGCTGATGTTAATGGATTCAGACTTCGTCACGCTTTTATTAATCTTGATTGGGGAAGCACAAGTTTGTTAATTGGTCAGACTTGGATTCCAATGTTTATAACAGAAGCTTTTCCTCAGCAGATTGGCTCTAACGGCGGTGCTCCTTTTCAACCGTTCGGAAGAAATCCTCAAATTAGATTAACACAAAAATTCGGAAGTATTTCCTTAATCGGAACAATGATGACTCAGAGAGATTATGTAAGTCCGGGTCCCAACGGTTCAAGCTCTGAATATATGAGAAACTCTACTTTGCCCGATTTTAATCTGCAAGTAAGATATAATATTCCCTCTTTCTTAGTAGGAGTTTCCGGGCAGTTCAAGAAACTTCGTCCTTCTACTGTCAGCGAGTTAAATCATTATACCGATGAAACTGTAAGCGGATATTCTTTTATGGCTTTTACAAAAATTACAACCAGTAATTTTAATTTTCTTGCGGAAGGTGTTTACGGAACTAACCTTGCAGATTATACTATGCTTGGCGGTTATGCAGTTAAATCTACTGATCCGGTTACAAAAGTTCAAAAGTACGAACCGTTAAAAACTTATTCAGTATGGACAGATTTTTCATATAACAATTTCTTTATATATGGATTATTTCTTGGATATACAGAAAATTTAGGTTCAACAGAACAAGTAGAAAATCAATACTTTGCGAGGGGATCAAACATAAAAAGTATATACAGAATTGCTCCAAGAATTTCTTTCAAGCATGCAGAACTTCTAATATCTCTTGAGTATGAATTAACTGCAGCAGCATACGGAATTCCAAATCAAAAGGGAATTGTAGAGAACACAACTAATTTTAAGAACAACAGAGTTTACACATCAGTGTATTACTTTTTTTAGAAAGGATTTAGAGGAGAACGATGCAAAAATATATGTTTAAAAACTGGCCTATATCAATCAAACTTACTTTCTTGGTTGTTCCGGCTTTAATTCCAATAATATTAATTTTCTTTTACATTTTTCCTCAGATAGAAAACAAATATTATTCTGATAAAGAAACAGCATTAAGAAATGTTGTGGAATCAGCTTTTAATATTTTCGAGTATTATCAAGATAAAGTAAATAACGGTTCACTCTCTTTAGAAGAAGCTCAAGCAGAGGCTGCTGCAGAAATAAACAAATTACGTTATGATGAAAAAGAATATTTCTTCGGTTATGATTTAATCGGAGTTACAAAAATACTTGGATCCGATCCTACAAAAGCTGGCACAAATAGGTTTGATATAAAAGATGACAACGGGAATTATTTTGTAAGAGAGATGATTGAAGTATCAAAAGAAAAAGGAGAAGGATTTGTAACATATTATTATCCAAAGCTTGGAGAGAAAGAACCATCACCAAAACTGTCATTTGTTAAGCTTTACAAACCATGGAATTGGTTTTTGGGAAGCGGAGTTTATATAGACAATGTTGAAAGAGAAATAGCTGAGTTTAAATCAAATCTATATCCGATTTTAGCAGTCATTTCTTTAATAAGTTTAGGAATTTTGATTTATGTAATTCGTAAAATATTAAATCCTATTAAAACACTTAACAAAGCAGCAAATGATTTCAGCAACGGCAAGCAGGATGTTTATATTGAATCAATAAGCAATGATGAACTTGGTAACTTAGCAGATTCATTCAATAAAATGATAAAAAATATTTCTTCTTCAATTGACGAGATAAATAATAAGACTAAAATTGCCGAAGAATCTGCAGAACGAGCAATGAATCAAGAAAAGCTGGCAATAGAGCAGCAAGAGTATCTTCAGAGAAATACAAAACGAATGCTTGATGAAATGGAGAAATTTGCACAAGGTGATCTTTCTGTTTATCTAAAACCTGAAAAGCAAGGTGATGATATTTCAAAGCTATTTGAAGGATTTAATTCAGCAATCACAAATATCAGAAATATGTTTGTTGAAGTAGTAAAAGCTGTTAAATCAACTGCAGAAGCCAGTTTAGAAATTTCCTCAAGTTCAGAAGAATTAGCTGCCGGAGCTCATGAACAGACAGCACAAGCTTCTGAAATTGCCGCTGCAATACAGCAAATGACAACAACAATTATGGAAACAACTCGTCATGCAAATCTTGCCACAGAAGCATCCAAAAAGGCGGGAAGTTTAGCTGTTGATGGTGGTAAAGTAGTTCAAGAAACAGTTTCCGGAATGCAGAAGATTGCTGAAGTTGTAAGAGATGCTTCAGATACAGTAAAAACCTTAGGAAAGAATAGTGAATCAATTGGTGAAATAGTTCAAGTTATTGATGATATTGCCAATCAAACTAATCTGCTTGCTCTTAATGCCGCAATTGAAGCTGCCAGAGCTGGTGAACAAGGGAGAGGCTTTGCAGTTGTAGCAGATGAAGTTAGAAAATTAGCTGAACGAACAACTAAGGCTACAAAAGAAATCAGCGTAATGATAAGTCAAATACAAAAAGATACAGCCGGTGCTGTTAAATCGATTGAAGAAGGAAACAGTGAAGTAAGCAGAGGGAAAGAACTTGCAGAAAAAGCGGGTAAATCTTTGGAGCAAATTATACATGGTTCAAATCAAGTTATTGATGTTATAAATCAAGTTGCGGCTGCAAGTGAGGAGCAATCTTCAGCTTCAGAACAGATAAGTAAAAATATTGAGAATATTAGTGCAGTAACAAATCAATCAGCAATGGGAACACAGCAAATAGCAAGATCAGCAAACCATTTGACTGAGTTAACGGAACAATTGAGAAACTTAATATCAAGTTTTAATATTGGCAAAGAATTACAATCTTATGAATCAACAAGATTAATGAATTAAAAGAGAATACAAAAGGCTGGTTAAATTTGTTAACCGGCCTTTAATCAAAGACAGTAGGTAAGTTTAAATCCATCAAATGTTTTTGAATATCTAATAAATGCTTATGATTAGTTCTATTTGGAGATAATTCCGGCAACTCATTAAAAGGAAAAAATCTAACATCCGAAGTCTCGCTGCTGGTAGATGCTTCTCCCCCAATCAATTCACATAAATAAACTATTTTTACCGCATGAAAAAATTCTAAAGGACCCGGATTTCTGTTCGCATCATAAACTCCAATAACTTTTAAGGGCTTTACTTTATAACCGCTTTCTTCCCAAGCTTCTCTTATAGCTGCTTCAGATGGTATATCGCCAACATCTGCCCAGCCTCCCGGCATTGCCCATTTACCGTCACTTATTTCTTTAACCAGAAGAATCTTATTTTCATGAACAACTGCAGCTCTAACATCAACTTTTGGTGTAGCATAACCGGGCTGATTCATAAAAACTTTTTTTGTGTGTTCCAAATCTAAATCTGTATGTTCCGCAATTATTTCTGAGGCGAGTTCAATTATTCTTTTATTTCTTTCTACTTCATAGTTATTGGATGCAAAAGCTAATCCTGTTTGTCCTAATGATTGAATTTCTCTTGCCCACAAAAGCCATTTGGGTTCTTTGTTCATAAAAATCCTTTATTCCAAATTATATGTATAACCAAGTATAATACTTATATCCTGGTAATTAAGTTTTGCTTTTTTCGGTTGATTAAATAAGTATATCTCATCATTGATCTGCAAGTTACTGAAATTTACAAGTTGATTATAGTTATCATCAAATGATAAGCTGTAACCTAAACCAAGAGAGAAATCTGAACGGGAATCATTAAATGTTGCTCCAAGAGTAAAATGATAAATATCCCATTCCGAAAATCCTAAGTAATAATTATTTCTTTGTTTATAAACACCGTTATTATAATCAGTTCTAAAACTGAAGAAAGTCTTAAGAACTTCAGAAGCAGCAAATTCTAATGCAAATCCGAAATTCAAAACGGATTTAAATTCATCAACAATTTTAAGATTTTCCGCACTATTTGATTCAATATCTTTTGAGCTTCCTAAAGAAAGAACAAAAGTTTTCTGCCATGGTTCGGAAACTGTATATTGCTTATGAGGAGCAAAATATTCAGCACCAAAAGAAAAATTTAGTTTATTTGTTATAGGTGTCTCAAAACCAAATCCGATTGAAAATGGAGTTTTAACTTTAGCGAAAAGATCCTGCTGTCTGTCATCTGCAGTAAAATCAATAGGAGTAACAATACCTGATTGAGAATCAGCGTCTCTGAGAACGTTTTGCGAACTGAGAATACCTGCAACTTTTGATTGACCGTAAATTGAAATTTGAGGTGATGTTAAAGTTAGTCCCAACTTTATAAAATCATTTTGATATGCAAGCCCAATTTTTACTAATAATGCTAAACTCCAAATATCCTGATAACGTAATAAAGAATTAGAGGCAGTTTGAAAGTATGAAGTATCAACTGCAAAGACATTTATATTTTCTCTAAATGAATAAGTTTTATAAATTCCGAAACCACTTATGCCGACAGACAAATTATCGTTTATTTTTTGGGATAGACTTCCTCCTCCCCAAATCTCTTCACTTGATTGACTAACAAGATACTGAGCAGTTACATTTTCCTCGCCACTGAAAGTTGGAATGAAAGAATCATTTCCAATATAGATTCCATTAGGATTTTGCGGAATAAGATCTTGATAAAGTTCTACTCTTGATGTAAAGTTTAGTGCAGATTTATTTCTTGTTAACAGCACATAACCAATTTTCAGATCATCAATTAAAAAATCTAAGGAAATTAATCCGGAAGCCATTAAGGGAAGTGTCTTAAAGTCATTAGCAATAATATTTAATCCGTCTCCGGCTCCATCTTTAATTCTGTATAATGAATAGCCGTAAACATCTGATGAGATTGAATGACTTGAAGTATTTATAAATCCAAGTGCCCCGGGATTATAGAAAGAAGCACTGTTATCTCTAACTCCTCCAATAACTATGCCTCCCATTAATGCGGATCTTGTTCCTCCCATTATATTCCAGTGGTTTCTTTCTTGTGCTGATATAGAAACCGCTAAAAGCAAAAAAACAAAAATTATTCTATTCATACTCTCATAAAAATTTGAAAAACAAATTTAAGGATGGAATTCATGATTAAAAAGAATTACAAAATATATTTAATACATGGTCTTTCGGAAAGGAGATTGTAAATTGAAATTCTCTCCGTATCAGAATTCAATAGTACAATCAAATTCATAGAAAAATAGTTTCCTTTTTTACTAATGTTAGATGAAGTGATTTCATAATCAAATCCGGTTGAAACTTCTTCCATAGCAGCTATCATTTTTTCTAAATCATTACCAATAACTTTAAATGTCCATTTGCATGGATATTCAATGTTCGGTTTTTTATTTCCTTCACCAATAATCATATTATAGTTTCTTTTCTTAATAAATTGAGAGCTTAATTTAAGAAATGGATAAAAAAAATGCCGGAATTATCCGGCATCAATCTAGATTAAAAATTAAGATTCTTTCTAAAGATTCATATTTATAAGAGGTAAAATTCTAAAAGGAATTGGATTATTCTTTGCGATATTTAGTAATCCGATTTGAACCCCTTCAAGTATTTCGGCTACATTCAGGATTCCTATTGCAATTCCTGTCTGTTTATGGATTTTGTTAAATGAAGCTATTGATAAACCTTTCATAAATTCTACTTCGTTCCAAAAAGCACTAATATTTATGCCGCTGGAATTTTCTGCTTCAATCTTATATATAGTAGAAGTAATTCCGCTTATATTTGATGATTTTATTTTCCCTGCAGACAAATTAATCCCAGAAATATTATCTCTTGAAAGAATTGCAGTACCGGCAACATTAAGCCCGGTGATATTTTCTTCTGCAATTAATGCAAATCCGGATAAGTTAATAAAGTTAATATTAGAACCGGAAACAATTGCAGCTCCTGATAAATTTAAACCGGTTACTGAACCTTCACTAACGATTGCAAGTCCGCCAAAATTAATTCCGACAATACCTTTAGCACCAACAATTGCTAATCCGCCGGAATTAAAGCCGGTCATTTCACCTTCTGAAACGGCAGCCAACCCACCTAAGTTTACACCGGTTATATTATTCTGCCCGACTAATGCAAGTCCTCCTAAATTTATTCCAACAATATTACCTTCACTCACATTTGCTAAACCACCGATATTAATTCCGGTTTGGTTTCCTTCGGAAACATTGGCCAATCCGCCAAAGTTAACTCCTGTCAGATTTCCTTCGGAAATATTTGCTAGAGTTGCAAAGTTAAATCCATTTGAATAAGAATGCGTAATGTTTGCTAAAAGTCCGACTGAAATTCCATTCATTTGATCTGCTGCCGGCGCAGCTCCTAAAGCAAAACCATTCATAATAAAATCATCATTATGATATGGTCTCCAAAAAGTAATATTAATTCCATTAACATTTTTTACATCACAATCGCTAATATTAAAACGTATTCCACTGTGATATTGAGAATTTCCAAATCCAATACCCACATTTCCTGCACCTAAGTTAAAGCTGCTGTGATTACAGAAATTATCGTCTTCTTGTCCAAAGAGAAAGAATGGAATTAACAAGATAAACATTAACTTTTTCAAGATTTCTCTCCTTAATTTTTTTAGTTTTAGACGATTTTACCGGAAGGAATGTTACACTATCATAAATAAAAAAGGCTGTCATTTTTTTGATGACAGCCCCAGGATAAAACTGATTTATTTTTTAGTTTTTCTTTGCTCTTAATGAATCCCAAATCATATACATACAAATTAATGCAAACATAACTATACCAACTAATTCAGCAGAATGTGATTCTGCCCATTCACTCATTCTCCAATCAGCTCCAAGTGATCTCAGAATAACACTAACAACACCCATTAAAGCACCGCCGGCTATAAAACCAGATGCGATTAATGTTCCTCTTTCTCTTCTAGCTTTATTTAATTCATCATCTTTACTTCTTGTTGAAACAAAATGAGCTATCATACCGCCTACTAAAATTGGAGTATTTAGTTCGAGAGGAAGATACATACCTAAAGCAAATGCTAAAGCCGGAACTTTAATCATTGTTAATATTAAAGCCATAAATGCTCCGGCAATGTACATCATCCAAGGTGCAGGCTGGTTTGACATCAAAGGCTGAATAACAGCAGCCATTGCATTAGCCTGTGGCGCAGGAAGATCAGAACCTACAAAACCGTAAGTATCATTTAAAAGCATTATAACCCATCCTACTGTTGCGGCTGAGACTACAGTACCAAGGAATTTCCACTTTTCCTGCTTATAAGGAGAAGAACCTAACCAATATCCGATCTTTAGATCTGTTACAAATGCACCGGCAACCGATAATGCTGTACAAACTACACCGCCAATAATTAATGCCGAAACCATTCCCGCTTCACCGGTTAATCCTACTGAAACCAAAATTATTGAAGAAAGAATAAGTGTCATTAATGTCATACCGGATACTGGGTTAGTTCCAACAATAGCAATAGCATTAGCAGCAACGGTTGTAAATAAGAAAGCAATAATTAAAACGATTAACAACCCAACTATTGCATGAAGAACATTAGATACAACTCCAAGCATGAAGAATATAAAGATCATAATTGCAGTCACAACAATACCGGAAACAATAATCTTCATCGGTAAATCTTTTTGTGTTCTTAATTGATTATTTGATTGACCATCTTTTCCACCGAATATTTCTTTGAATCCAAGTGAAAAGGCAGTTTTAATAATTCCTGATGATTTAATAATTCCAATTAATCCTGCCATTGCAATTCCGCCAATACCAATGTGGCGGACATAATTACTAAATATCTGCTCTGCGGACATTTGCTTAATCAGCAAATCAACATTTGCCCCAATAGGAACATTTATAAAATCACCTAAGTATGCAAAAACCGGAATGATAACAAACCAAGCAACAAACGAACCTCCGGCAATAATAGCGGCGTATTTTAATCCAACTATGTAACCTAAGCCCATTACTGCCGCACCAACATTAAGCTTGAATACTAACTTAAATTTATCTGCAACAGATTGACCAACTTCTAAAACTCTAGTTGAAAATACTTCGCTCCACAAACCAAAAGTGGCAATTATAAAATCGTATAAACCCCCAATTATTCCACTAGAAACTAGAACTAAAGCTTGATTTCCTCCTTTTTCGCCTGCTACTAAAACCTCAGTAGTAGCAGTAGCTTCAGGGAAAGGAAACTTACCATGCATTTCTGCAACAAAATATTTTCTGAATGGAATTAAAAATAAAATTCCAAGAAAACCGCCGAATAATGAAGCCAGGAATATTTGATAAAACTCAACTTCAAGTTCAAGAATGTAAAGAGCAGGAAGAGTAAAAATTGCACCGGCAACAATTGATCCGGACGTAGCACCAATTGATTGGATAATTACATTTTCACCCAATGCCTTATTTCTTTTGAATGCAGTTGATAAACCAACGGCAATAATTGCAATAGGAATAGCGGCTTCAAATACCTGCCCAATTTTTAATCCCAAATAAGCGGCGGCTGCAGAAAAAATAACTGCCATAACCAAACCCCATAAAACCGACCATATATTTACTTCTGGTACATTCTCTTTCGGAGACATTACAGGTACATATTCTTCACCCGGAGCCAATTCAAAGTAGGCATTCTCAGGCAGTCCTTCTACTTTTTTTACTTCGTGATCACTCATGCATTTCTCCTTACTATTTAAATATTAGAGGAAGTTCTTGTTCTATTTTATCATTTACTGAATTCTTAAAAATTAGTTTCCCTTTATAATTTGCTTCCGCCGGAATTTTATCGGCTGGAAGTACATACTTCAGTTCCAAAGTTTCAATTATAGATGGATATAATGTTACCGATTTACTTTTTCCATCTCTTACTTCAATAGTTTCGTTATTCTTGAAATTACCGATTTCAGTTATATGAAAGTCAATTTTATTTGGAAGATTTGCAAATGCCGGGACTAATTCCAAAACTAAATTTGTGCTGTCTGCTTCAAATCTATTAAAGATTTTTATAGAATTTGACCTATAAGATAAAGCGCTAATTCTAAGAGCTTTTCCTTTTTCATCCAATATTTGGAAGGCACAATCGGTAAGTTTATTAAAATCCTCTTTAGTAACCGAAACATAAAACTCTTTTGAATCTTCATTCTTCTTTAACGTAAATGGCAGATGATAAACTGCTTTTTCATCAACGTTTATGAAATGCGCTTTTTCATAACCATAAATTTCTCCGCTTAGATTATAGGATGTATTTCCGGTAAATTCATTTATTAATTTTATCTTATTATGATTTTCAGAAATCTCAAAATCATCAATTCTATTTATTCCTTTGAAGGTTATGTTAAGTTTATAAGCTGATAATTCCAACGCTGAAAAGTTTCCGGTTACTACAACTTCGTAAACTCCAGGTACCAAATCATAAAATGACTCTTCTCTTTGATATTTATCATCTTTAGTATCAATTGGTAATGAAGTATAAACTTCTCTGCCGTCGGGATTAAAAACTCTAAATTCAGCTTTACCGTATTTTCCTTCAACAGCATTAAGATTTACATGCATTGCACTTGCCCCGGCCGGAACAGAAATGAAGTATCTGTTGAACATTCCCGGATCCAATTCACCGTTAAAATTCATTTCATAATTATTAGAAGCATTAAATTCGTATGGAATAACGGCAGTAACCATGAAATCGAATTCTACAAACTTGTTTTTATCATCTCTTACAGCTTTCACAATTCCATTATACAATCCGGGTTTTGATAATTTTTCTCTGTCGATCTTTAAATCAATAAACGAAGGTTGATCATTTCTCAAATAAGTTTTTTTAGTAATTAACTGAATCCAATCTTGATTGGTTTGTATGTTAAAAGTTCTGAAGAATTTACCTTCATTCGAAAAGTTATCTCTTGATAAAGAGACTCTAAAGCTATTGTCTTTCTCTAAATATCTTGCATCTCTTAAGTAAATATTAGGAGCAGTATTAGAAGGCATATTAGGAGATAATGCTTTTGTTGTATATGTTTCAAAAGTATTAACTGCATTGTTATTTAAATATTTTTTCAGAAGTTCATAAGCATTAATTACATTTATATAACCGCCGACTTGGTCAATATCCTGATATTGATTCATTTTAACAGCACTTTCTTTTACAACTCTATATAATAGTTTTGACGGAATTTTTATATCTGGAAATTCAACTTTTGCTGCACTTAATAAGAGTGACATCACTCCTGCCGTATAAGGAGAAGCCATACTTGTTCCCCAAAATCTATCCCAGTCAACAAAGTTTGGAACTGTTGATGCACATGCCCCCGGAGCAATAACATCGGGCTTTGAAACTTCACCACCTCTCGAACTAAAGTAAAGAATAATATCATCTTTAAGATTAGTTCCCCATAAATCTCTTCCTACTTCTTGAGTCAAGATTGCCCCGCTAGAAAAGAGATTGCTTGAAGCTGCCGGAATGCCTGATGTCGAAATTCCTGTCCCTTCATTTCCGTTTGAGGTGCAAATATATAAGTAGGGATTTTCTTTAACTAAATCTGCAATAAATTTTTCAATTTCTGCATGACCTTCAATTTCAGAACCGATTCCAAAACTCATATTAATAATACATGGTTCATTTCTTTCTTTTGAAACTTTATCTGCATATAAGAAAGCTTTCTTCATACTTTCTGCAACTGTTGATCCACCGGAATAATTATTATTACCCAGTTTCATACTCATTAAATAAGCACCTGGAGCAACACCATTAAATGAACTTCCATCAATTTGATAACCTGATGCAATACCAGCGCAGTGAGTTCCGTGTGATCCATCATCAAAATGAAAGCTTACTATCTGTTCTTCTGGTAAAATATTCAATCCCATTGTAAAAGGAGGAAGATCATCTTCGGTTTTAAATGTAAAGGAATCTAAATTTTCTTTATAATTTCTTAAAGGCTTTTCATCAGATAAATCACCATCTCCGCTTAAATCAGCAAACACAACCCAGTAATTTTCATTCATAACTTTAAAGGTAATAAAATGGAAAACATCATCTTCCTTTCCATTTCCGTTAACATCGTTTACACCGCTGCCTGAATTCATCCATAAAGATTCTTTGATTGCACCAATATAAATTTTCTCTTCATCGGCTTTTAATTCTAATTGTGAAGTAGAAATTACTTTCAGATTTTGATCTTCATTGTAATAGATATTTTTCCCATCTTCTTCATCAATATCTGCTTCATAAAATTTGATATCTCCCTGCTTGGTAAAATCTTGAACATCAATTACCTTAGTTTCGCCGGTTGTTGTTTTCAATAGTCCGTCAATTCCCATATCAACACCGGTATCAAGAATTATAATAATTGTCCCGCGTCCGTCAAATTCTGGATTATCTTTAATAAACTGTGCTACACCTGTTCTTTCCAAAGAGAGAAAAGTTTGGAGAGAATCCTGAGCAATCAATGAAATGCTTAACAGCATTACAATCAATAATAATTTTCTAATTTTCATAAATCACCTAATTAATTTTCAGTACTTCTTTCGGTTTGTTGTTTATTTATTTCTTGGTAATCTGCTTCGCTTCCTAATAAGCTGTGAGGAATTAGGAAAATAACCAACATAATAATTGAAGCCAATATTACCCCTAAGTTTGGTTTATAGTTTTTCTTAATCATAAATAATGCAATAAGCCAGCCGATTAATGCAAGAAGAGTTTTATTGTCTGTTAAATCATAACCAAACGGAAAGCCTGTCCAATAAGCATCAAATGCAAATTTCTGCACTAATGGTCCAAGTATAAATCCACCTATCAATAAAAACCCGATTGTCCAATAAGTAAGTTTGTTTACATTATTTCTTTTTAGAAGTGCTTCTATTCCGGTTCTTGTAGCCAGCAGCATTGCACCAAACATAATAATTACATGCGGAATTAAAGCCCAAAGAGGAACGTCACCTTTAAATCTTATAATGATGAAATCTTTGTCCTGCGGGAGTTTGATAGTTTCCGATTGATTTGAAATTTCAACATAATATTCAAGCTTTGCAGCCAGTACTTTGGGATTGGGAAGGATACCGATATATTTCCCCTCTTTGTATTCAAACTTAACTTTGTGCCAGTCTTCCGGCGAGTTTAATGCTTTCCAATATAGATTGATATCCAAATTTTTATTTTCAGTTTCCAGAATTACTTCATGGTTTTCAAATCCGCCGTGACTTCTAGCTAAAGTATATTTTATCTCTGTATTATTGAAAGTAATTTTATCATTTATTGGGTAAGTAGGACCGGTAATTCGTTGATAATATGCAGTTGAAAGTGTAATAATGAATGAGACAATCCAAATTAATACTTTTTGCATAGGTTCCACACTATAAAGAATTTGAAAATTTTTATCGTTAAAGATAGGTTAAATAGGACATTCAACGCAACTTTATTTTGTCCAATTTAATTAGCTGAAGTGAAGGTTAAAGTAACTTTAGTACCAATATTTTCGGCACTTGTTACTTCAAGTTTTCCCCCTAAAATTAAGGTTAGTTTATTTGCAATAGTTAAACCTAGTCCTGCACCTTCATAACGTCTTTTATATCCCTCATCGGTATCCTGCAAAAAGGGTTCTAAAATCTGATCAAGTTTTTCTTGTCTTATTCCTATTCCGGTATCAATAATTTCAATATTTACTTTACCTTCATTTATTGAAGTAGTAGCAAGAATCTTCCCGTCATTTTTATTGTACTTAATTGCATTATCAATAACTTCCAGCATTATTTTTCGGAATTTGGATTCATCAATATTAATCTGCGGATTATTTTCATCAAATCTAAAATCAACTCCAATATTTCTTTCATTTAATTTCTGCTTAAGATTATCAAAATATGTTGATATCACAGCATTAACCGAACAGATTTCAAAATCAAGATCATTTTCACCGGATTCTAATTTGGCAACTTCTAAAATATTATCAACTAAATTTAGAAGTCTGTTTACACCGTCTCTTAAAAATCCGGTCATTTCAGTAACATTGTCAAATTCTTTGTTTAGAATATCATCTTCAAGTAAATCGGCATAACCAACAATTGCATTCAATGGTGTTCTTATTTCATGCGACATATTTGCAAGAAACGCAGTTTTTAATTTATTCAGTTTAATTTCCTTTTCGTAAGCGGCTTTTAGTATCTTTTCATTTTGAAGTTGTTCTGTGATATCATTTAAGCTGACTATAAAAAATTTCGCATCTGAATATTCATCTGCAACAGTAGATATTTTTATTTGATAATCTCTTCCGTTGGTTTTACATGTATAATAATTTTTACTGTTCCTCTCTTCATTATAACTATCAAGCTTATCTATAATTTGGATATAGAAGTATTCCGGAAAAATAAATTCAATTTCATTGCCTATTGAATTTTCCTTGTCAATTTTGAATTCTGTTATAAAACTTTCATTAACATTTTCAATAAGATATTTCTCTTTTACTTTTTTAAGAATTACCAATGGATCGGAAATATTATTGATGATTGTTTTCTGCTGCTGCTCAGAGTTTTGTATAACACGGTTTTTAAGTATGTAATTTGTTATATCATTTGCAGTTAGAATAAATTTCAGATTCTCGGATTCACTTCTTCTTACCGGATAAAATTTCAGTTCCTTAAACCAGATTTCTCCTTCTTTATTTACGGAAGAAATAATTTTAATGCATTCAACTTTATTCTCTAATGAAAAGTTAAATTCTTTGATATCACTCTTACTTAAAAATTTTGAAAGTTCGTCTACAATCGGTTGATTGTATAAATTCTCTATTCCTTTATGTAAAATTTTCTCGAATGCTTTTGATACATAGTTAATCAAACCGTTTTCATCAGTAATAATAACTGCAACATCGCCGTAATCCAATGCATTGTGCAGACTATTAATTTTTTCTTCTAACTCTTTTTTCTCTTCATTTGATGTAAAAATTAGAAGAAACAATTCTTTTCCATCTATCAAAATTCTATCTAAATCAACAACATAGCTTGAGAATGGAATGTTTTCTGTTTGAAAAACAAAAAGATCAAAATGAAAACTGGCATATTTACTTTGAATGAGATTTCTAATTAAAGATGAAATATTTGGTTCGGAATCTAATTGAACAAATGAATCATTCTCTTTTAGCAGAAAGAGATTTTCGAAAGTTTTGTTGCAGTATTTAATTATTCCTTCATTATCAACCAAAGAAAGGGCTTTGGTTTCGGGAAGTTCGACAAGTTTTTTAAATTCGGATAAAGAGACAAACTCTTTAGGATTAAGTTCATTCATAAGCTGTAACAATATTTTCAATAATTACGGCAGATTTTTTATCATCAATAAATTTATAAGATTTCATTGATTCATATTTTTTCAATTTTTCAATAAAGGTATAAAGTCCCGAAAGAATAAAAATGAAATCCTCTTCAACTTCACTTTGAATTCCGTCCAATAGATTATTAAAAGCAAAGGAATCGTATTTGTCGAAATTACCTTCCATTTTAAGCTGATCAATTTTTTCAAAAAGCTTTTTAATTCCGCTCATTTCTCTAATCATAATTTCATCTTCTAAATAGAACAATTTTCTTACAGAAACTTTAACAAATGTTTTAATAACTTTTTGAGATGAAGCAGATTTTTTAATCATTCCCAATAATTGACGCGAAGAAACCGTAAATCCAACTAAATCTATATCAGCAGAAAATTCAATTTCATCAATAATAAAATTAAGATGAATTTTATCTTTAGAATGATTCTTAACTTCGTTTAAGTACCAGCCTATTTTTGATAAAAATACTGCAGCCGAAGAAAAGACAATAGAATCCCTAGGGAAAAAATTCGAATCGAATGATTTCTGAAGAAAGTTTTCATAATTGCCGTAACGTTTGGCTTTAGTGTACTTTCCATCCGGATTAATATTTGCAATTTTTCCTAACATAGAGACAATCCTCCAGTTAATTATCGGAAAAATTTAAGAATAGTTTAATTGCGGTTAGTCGATTTTTAACATTTGATTATTGAGAGCATATTCTGTAAAACTAGGATCTTTCAAATTTTTCAATGCTTCAACAAATTTGCTAATTCTTTCAATCGATTGGTTGATTATAAATAAATCATCTTCATGCTTCGATTTGGAATTTTTCAGGTCTTCCTGGAGATTATTGACAGCCATTACCAAACTGCCCAGAGGATTATTAATTTGGTGCCCCAAAGTTGCAGCCATTTCAATAAGTGCTTTATTATGCTCAATATTTCTTAATTCGTTCTGAAGATTATGAATTCTAACTCCCGAGCGAATTCTTGCAAGCAATTCTTGATTTTCAACAGGTTTAACCAGAAAATCATCTGCACCAACATCCAAACCGGTAACTCTATCTTTTAATGAAGCTCTTGCAGTTAAAACAATGTAATAAATAAGTTTAGATTCTTCTTTACTCTTCAGGATATCACACAATTGAAGTCCGTCCATAACGGGCATAGTCCAATCTGCAAGCACAACTTTCGGTTTAAATTCTTTTAAAATTTCTAAAGCTGCTTCACCGTTTTCGGCAGTTTGAACTTCATAATTATTTTTAGATAAAAGTCTGTTTAAGATAAATCTTGTATCTTCTTCATCTTCAACAACTAATATTCTATCTTTTTCTTCACTCACTTTTTACCAACTTTTCTACTTTGTTTATTAAAAGATTATAGTCTTCAATTGGCTTAACTAAAAAATCATCTGCAAGACTTTTTGCAAATTGTTCGCTTCCATGAGAAAGATTATATGCCGTAATAATTAAAATAGGAATATCCGAAAAATTTTCATTTTGTTTTAAAATTCTTGAAAGCTCAATTCCATCTATTCTTTTATTATTCAAATAAGTGTTCTTTAGATTCACATCCATAATAATAATCGAATATTTTTTTTGATTTATCAGTTCAAAAATTTTATCACCATCTTCAATTACATCAATTTCATAATCTCTTTTAGATAATAAATAACTATAAAATTTTTGTGTAAAGGGATCATCTTCAACAATTAAAATATTTTTTTTCATAAAGGATTTGTGTACTTAACAATAATACTGATTCTTCTATTTACAACATCATAAGGGTTATTTTTGTTTCTTAATCTATTATCTGCATAACCTCTAATTTCATCAATTTGTTCTTGCTTAACACCACCGTTTATTAGCGATCTTCTTGCGGCGTTTGCTCTATCAGCACTTAGCTCATAATTAGAATAACCGCCGTTTTCAGCTCCAGGAAAAGGACGAGAATCCGTATGTCCTTCTATTACAATTTTATTATTTAGTTTAGAAATTTCTTTACCAATTAATCTAACTAATTGTTCCGCACGATTATTCATTTGAGCTGTACCAACCTCAAAAAAAACATCTTCGGAAGATTCCATTATTTCAATTCTTAATCCTTCATCTATAATTTCAATTTCAACTTGATCTAGAATTCCTTCAAAATCTGAACTGCTGCTCAATTCATCAAGCAATTCTTCCCCCATCTGCTCAAGTTTTTTTCTTTCCATTTCTTGAAGCTGAAGATCGGACATAATTTCGGGGCTGACTTTAGTCATTCCACCGCCGTCAATAACGGTTGGTCCTCTTCCGGTTCCAAATCCAACCGGATCTTTAAAATAACCGGCTACTGCTTCTTTTACTTGTTCACTTTGTCCTAAAATCCAAAGCACAATAAAAAGAGCCATCATTGCAGTTACAAAATCTGCATAAGCAACTTTCCAAGCGCCGCCATGATGCCCTTCCCCTTTTCTTTTCCCTTTTTTAATTATTATCGGGGTATTTTCGCCGGAATCAGCCATTTACTCTTTTCCTCTTAAGAAGTTTTCCAGTTCAGAGAAAGTCGGTCTAGCATCTGAATAAATTGTTCTTCTAGCAATTTCAACAGCTACAATTGGAGGATTTCCTTTTGCATAAGCAACAACTGCAGCTTTTATGGTTTCCAAATATCTTACATTACCTTCAATCTGATGTTCAATATTTGTTGCTAAAGGATTTACAAATCCATACGATAAAAGCACACCTAAAAATGTTCCAACTAAAGCTGCAGCAACGTGTTTTCCAACAGCTTCGGCGCCGTCATTAATGCTTCCCATTGTTACAATTATTCCAAGCACTGCAGCAACAATTCCCAATCCGGGTAATGCATCTCCCGTTTTAGCAATTAAATGAGGAATTGGTTTCTGTTCCATTTCGTAAGTTTCAATTTCTGTATCCATTAAAGACTCAACTTCATGCGGAGGAACACCGCCGGAAAGCATTACTTTTAATGTGTCGCATAAGAAAGTCAGTGCAACTTCATTCTTTATGAATTTTTCATTTCTGGAAAGTACATCACTTTCCTTCGGATTTTCAATATGTTTTTCAATTGCTAAAAGTCCGTCTCTTTGCGCAACCAGAAATAATTCATAAAAAGATTTTAATAAATCCATATAATCTTTTTTGGAAACATGATTTCCTTTAATTGCTTTTGGTATTGCAGCAATTATCTGTTTGATTGTTTCCAGGGGTGCAGAGATTAAAAGACTTCCTATTGCCGCACCTCCAATTGTTACAAATTCAGAAATTTGCAGAAGTACAATTAAATTTCCGCCGGCCATTAAAAAGCCGACTATAACACCAACCGTTACAACAATAGCACCAATAATTATGAACATAGCATTTTACTTTATGTGTTTATTAATCTTTTTATTTGATCGACAGTTAAAAATATTTGATTACATTTAATTTCGGCAAAGAGCCAGTCGCTTGGATTATTATATTCTTTTTCCAAAATCAACGAACTCAGTTCGGTTAATTCGGGATACCCGATTGTACCACCCGCTCCTTTAATTTCATGAACTGCCATTCTCAGCATATTTTCGTTTTTTTCTCTTAATGCTGATTTAATCATTTCTTTTTTCATCTGAAATGATTCGATAAAAAATTCGGCTAATTTATTTTTTATTTCGGATTTATCATTACTTGAAAAAGAGGATGAATTAAATGAAGAAAAATTATTTCCGCCAAGTAATTCATTCACATTTCTTTTTAATTCCTCGTCGTCAATCGGTTTGGAAATTACTTTATCTGCTCCCGCTTCCAAAGCAGCTAAAACATTGCTTCTTGCGGTATTTGCGCTGATAACCAAAACCGGAATATTTCTAATATCTTTTAATACTTTTTTTACTTGAAGCATTTTAATTCCGTCAAAATTCGGCATCATTAAATCGAGAATGATTAAATCGGGTTTAACCTCTGCCGTTTTCTGGATTCCGTCTAAACCGTCGGAACTGGTAATAACATTAAAATCAAAATCTTCAAAAAAAGTTTTTAATGAATTAAGAATAACATCCGAGTCGTCAACAATAAGTATTTTAGTTTTGCCCGGCATTATTTCTTTTTATTCAGCTTATTAATTGAGAGATTTTTTAATTCATCAGGAGAAATATTAGAGCTCTGTTTAGAAGCTTCTACAGTATGAGTTTTAACAGTTTCATAAATTTCTTCTCTTAAAATTTTCATATCTGCCGGCGCTTCAATTCCAATTTTCACTTGATTATCACTTGTACTTAGCACACTGATAATAATATTAGCTCCGATTCTAATTTTCTCGCCTTGTTTTCTGGTTAATACAAGCATAATATTTTTTCTTATTTAGTTTTCGGTAAATAGTTTATAATCCACTTGATAATTCTCTTTATCTATAATCTTTTGCTCACCTGTATTATTTTTTTGGTTAATATAAACTGGAGCCTTAAGATTAATAGAAATATTTAGAGGATCTTTATCAAGTTTTACAATTCCGAAAGGTTCACTTTCGTTGTAATCAGGATAATTTTCCTCAATCATTTTAACCGGAAATATAGGAAAAACCAGTTCCGGTTCATCAATTGAAGTTAACCAGAAAAATAGGTCATTGTCTTTTGTTATCAAAACAAATTTTTTGAATTCTTCAAACCCGAGTAATCCATCAGCAAAGTGTAATATGATTTTCTCGTCGAATTCAAATTCACCAAATTGTTGATTTTGTAGTTTCATAATGCCTGTATTATTGTTGTTGTTTTAAAATTACTATATCTACTCTTCTATTTTTTGCTCTTCCTTCTTCAGTATCGTTCGGTTTAATAGGCTCGTATGCCGCAAAACCGGCAATCGATAATTTATCCGGTGTTATACCTTCAATATTTAGAAGAAAGTGGGCAGTATTTGTTGCTCTTGCAACCGATAAATGCCAATTAGTTGGATATTCCGGAGTACTAATCGGCACATTGTCCGAATGTCCTTCAATTCTAATTTCATTAGGAAGTTCGGATAATACCTGCGCAATTTGTTTAAGAACCACTTTTGCATTTTCATTTAATTCTGCTTCACCTGAATTAAACAGAATTTTATCCATAATTCTTAGAGTTAATCCTTTATCTGTTTCTATTAACTCTACTCCATCTGAAAGACCGTTAATTTCTATTAATTCATTTACGGTAGCCTTCCATGTTCTCATTCCGTTAAATCTATCAGTAATACCTAAATTAGAATCTTCAAAATCAGTCAGTTCATTTTCCTTACCAAATACACTTCCCAACGCAGCAGTATATGAATCATATTTCTGCAAATCGATTGAAGAAATAGCATAAAGAATTATAAAGAGCCCCAGCAAAAGAGTAATCAAATCAGCATAAGTAATTAAGTAACGATCTTTTTCTCCATCATCTTCGGAAAAATTATCTTCAATACTTAAGCGGCTATTAACTCTTGTTGTTCTCTTTGAGGAAGCATACTTATCATTCTCGACTTGATTATTGTGGGAATCTCCCCACTCTGCAAGGCCAAAACTCCCTCCAAAGATATTTCCATCATATGTTTTTCTTCTAGATGACATTGTTTTAATCTATCTGCTATTGGAAACCAAATTAAATTTGCGCTAAAAACTCCCCAAAGTGTAGCAATAAAAGCAGTTGCAATGCTTTGTATTAATACATTCGGATCATTTCCGGCATTAGCTAAAGTTATAATTAAAGCCATTACGGTTCCTAAAATTCCCATTGTAGGAGAATAACCTCCCATTTTGGAAAAAATATGAACATTTGAATAATGGCGTTCCTGCATCGATTTTATTTCTGTTAAAGCTATGGTTTCTAATGAAACCGGGTCAGTTCCGTCAAGCACATACTTAATCAGCTTTTGCGGAAACTGATATTTTAATCTAAATAAATCCTTTTCTACAGAAAGTAATCCTTCCTGTCTCGATTTTTTAGAAAGTTCTACAAAAATTTCTATTAAATATTTTACTTCATACTTTTTGGGATTATACGCAAGTTTAATAAGTTTGAATGCCCCGAAAAATTTTTCCCAGCCGAAACCGATTATTGTAGCGGAAAAAGTTCCGCCAAAAACAATTATAATTGGTGAAATTAGGAAAAGTGCTCTAAACGAACCTCCTTCAATCATATAGGCGCCGAATACAACAAGCAAACCCAAAATTAAACCATGTAATCCGCCAAGTTTTTTTATCATAAGAAATCCATAAGTGATTTAGGAAGAATCATGGATGAAATTTTATAACTCATATCTAAATTGAATTGTGTGTTATTTAGATCCATAATTGCTTCTGCCAAATCAACATCTCTTTCATTGCCAAGTAATTCTTGAAGCTCAATTGATTGATTAGAAAGCAGTTCACCAGTACTGCTTAATTTATTCATAATACTTCCGGCTTCCGAAGTTTTATTAATAACATGCTGACTAAATTCCTCAACAATTTTTACCTGATTACTATTCGGCTTAATTCCATTTTCCAAACCTTCCTTAATAGATAGCAGTGTTTTGAAAATATCAGCCTTTTGAACTTGATTAGAAAATACTTGCGCCGATGCTGATTTTTCCGTTAATCCTTTTATATTCAAATCAAGCTTAATTCCAGTTGCCGAATCCTCAATAAAAATTGATTCTTCATTATTTCCATCTATTGTACTCAAAGCCCCGTTTGCATTAAACACCAAAGTATTTGAACCTGAAGTCACTGATGTCATACCTGCATCAACAATATCATAATCCAATGTATAAGTATTTGCTGCAGTTTTAGTATAGGATATATTCATATCGTATTCGTTTCCATCAGGATCCAAAACTTTAACCGTATTAGAAACCACAGAACCTACTGCTGAGCTTGAATCCAAATTTCCTGTCTGTTTTAGCGATGGGAAGAATAATTCATTTCCGGTTATATTAATCTTCTGATTTATATTGGTGGCTATTCGAATTTTTTGTTCACCATTTAATTCGCTTGAAGAAGCATCTATTGTTGAACCATTTTTAACAAAAGGATCAGTTGAATGATTTGTTCCGCCGAATAAGTATTGTTCATCAAACTTAGAATTAGCAAAATTAAGCATAGCTTCAATCGACATTCCAATCTTTGAGGCGTAAGAATTTAAATCATTTACGGAAGCATTATTAATAGAAGCAAGATTCACCAAAACATTTTGAACTTCCGAAGTTATTCCTTCAAGAGAAAGTGCTGTTGCATCCAAATATGATTGCGCACTTTCAATATTTTTTTGAAATGTAGTAACTCCGCTCAACTGGTTTTGAAGTCTCAGAATTCTAGAAGTACCTGCAGGCGAATCAGATGGTCTATTTACTTTACTTCTTGTAGAGATCTGTTCTTGTATATTTTGAGTATCAACCTTGTGCTTTTCAAGATTGTAAAGAAACGTCTGCTGAAGTATTCTATCTGTTACTCTCATAATTATACCATGCTTAATAATGTTTGTAATATTTCATCTGCAACTTTTATTAATCTTGCAGAAGCATCATACGATCTTTGAAACTTTAATACGTTTACCATTTCTTCATCAACTGAAACACCGGAATATTCTGCTTTCTGTAATTCCAACTGATTCAAAACCAATTCATACGATTCAAGGTTTTGTTCTTGAACTCTCTTGTCGTTTCCTAATCCGCTTACAAAATTTGAGTACTTTTCAGATATAGTTATTCCGTCTATTAATTTTTCATCCTGTAGTTTTGATATCTGAAGAGCAATAGAATTATTTCCGCTTGTTCCGTCTTCAGAAATTGAAATCAAATTAACATTATCGACAATTTCCGAATTTAACTTTAGCACTCCACTATCGTAGCTGCTGAAAAAATTAACTCCGGTTGCCGGTGGTTCGGTATTTGAATAACCTGAACTATGAAGTGTATTTACCTGTTCGTAAATTGCTTTTGCAACCAAATCCAACTCATTTTGATAACTTGGAATCTGTGTATTGTAAGCTTTTGAAAGAGCAAATAATTCTCCACCGTTTAATGCCAAAGATGCTGCTCCATCTTCTGTAGTAATTTTAATTTTACCGCCGGTTTCGGTCAATTTAAATTGAGTACTTTGAATTCTATCAACAGCAAATACACCACCAATGGAAATATTGGCAACATTAAATTCATCATACGAAACATTTATGTTTGCCAGTTTACTCAACTGATTTATTAATTCATCCCGTTTATCCAAAAGATCGTTAACCGAACTTCCTCCGGTTGCATTTGCTTCATAAACTTGTCTGTTTAATACCCTAATCTGTTCAGTTAATCCGTTCAACTGATCAACAATATCGGAACTTTCATTTTTAAGATCTGATTTTACTCTTGTAATCCCTGAATAAATATTTTCAAGTTTGGTAGCCATCTGTTGGGCAGATTGTACAACATTATTTCTTAAAGGAACTGAAGTAGGATTAACAGCAAGTTCATCCCAAGAATTGAAAAAACCGCTGATTAAATTTGATAACCCAAGCTCAGAAGGTTCACTTAAAAGTGATTCTATTTGTCCAAGTATTGAGGACTGCTTATCTGCAAAAGAATAGCTTTGGTTGTAAGTTCTTATCTGCGTTTCCGTAATTTCATTTTTTACTCTAACTATATCATCCAACCTTACACCCGAACCGAAGGCTATTTTGGTTCTCATATCCGGAATTTCGGTTGCAAGCACAACATTCTGCCTTGAATAATTTGGATTATTGGCATTTGCAATATTGTTTGATGTTACAGCAAGCGCCTTCTGATACGCAGATAGTGATGTACGCGATATGTCAAATAATTTGTTAACGCCCATTATATTTTTCTATCCACTATTGATTTTTTATTGTTTGATAAGAGCGTATTTATGGTTTCGTTTATAAATCTTTTTGAATGCTGAATTAGAAACATGTTCTGATTATTTACATCCGAAATCATTTCTGCAAGGTTTTTAATCTTGTTTTCAAATTTTGATAAAGATTTTAATTCATCTTCTGAAACCAAATTTTTCAATTTCTCTACAACATCACTTAATTTTGTTGAATTAAATTTAGTATTGTAAGTAAGAGTTAAATTGTCCAAGGCCGATTGTCTTTCCTTTTCAATTTCCTTAACTCTTATTAATAATTTTTCTTCCTGCTGAATCGAATCTTCAATTCCTTGATGAGACATTGAAATCAAGGCAATCTGCTTTTTTTGAACTGTCTCTAAAAGTTCATTTAAGTTTTTTTCATGTTTTTGCAGCGAACTGTATAATTCTTTTAAGTCCATTTTAACCTTCCAAATGATTTAAGTAACCGAGAACTCTTTTTACATATTTTTGAGTTTCATCAAACGGGGGAATTCCATTGTATTTATCAACATTCCCCGGACCCGCATTATAAGCGGCTAAAGCTAATTCAACATCACCATCATATTTTTTTAACATCTGCGAAAAATATTTTGTACCGCCAAAAATATTCTGCTGGGGATCCCAAACATTTTTTACACCCATATCTTTAGCAGTTCCATCCATTAACTGCATTAATCCTTTTGCTTTTGCTTTTGAAATAGCTTTTGGATTTCCGGCAGATTCAGTAAGTATAATTGATTTTATTAGATTTTCACTTATTCCAAATTTTGAAGAAGCCTCTTTGATTATCGGATTAAAGTAATCTACTTTACTCATCGAATTTTTAGAAGGCATAATTCCTTTTAATCCGCCGTCAAATTTAAGTTCGGGAGATTTTTTAGTTACAGGTAGTCCGTATCCAAACTGTGAGGGATCAAATTTTTCACCTGTTACTTTTTCAAAAATCTGTTTTGCAATTCCCAAACTTTTACTTTCGGTCATATGGCTTGCAATTTCCATTTGGAATAATGAATCAAAAACATCACCGCCGTAATTGTTTTCACCAAACATTCCGTTTGTAGTTTGATTCATACTTTTAAGCATCATTGTAGTAAGCATACTTTCAAAATCCATTGATGCTTTTGCAAGCTTATTCTTTTCCTCTGCTGTATATCTTGATTCAATTTTCTGAGGTTCAGAAATATGCTTTGTATTATTCGATATTTTTAATGGTATCTGTTCCATAATATTTTTTTATATAATTATTAACTCAGCAGTTAATGCTCCGGCTTCTTTTAATGCTTGAAATATTGCTATAATATCTCTCGGTGCAACTTTTAATGAATTCAATGCTGCAGCAACTTCCTGAGCATTTGCAGCTCCGTCAATTGAAATTGCATTTGAATTATTCTGATTTGCCTGCGGCACTAAATTATTAAAAGTAACTGTCTCACCATTTGAAAATGCATTAGGCTGAGAGATTACCGGGAATGATCTAATTGTTATATTCAAACTTCCATGTGAAATTGTAACCGGACTAATTCTAACATTTGAACCTGAGACAACTGTACCGGTTCTTTCATTTAGTACAACTTTGGCAATTACATCTTTCTGAACTTCTATTGATTCAACTCCGGATAAGAAAGAAGTTAAATTTTCTGAAAATTGATCCGGTACATTTATTTTAATTTCAGAAGCATCTCTAGCTTCGGCAACACCGGCTCCAAATTGTCCGTTAACTGCTTCGGCAATATTATACGCAGTTGTAAAATCGGGATCTTTTAATATTACGCTTAATTGTGATGCACTTAAATTTCCTTGAAAAAAATCTTTTTCCAAAATTGCACCATTTGGAATTCTTCCGGATAATGCATGATTCTGTGCAACTCTTCCGCCTGAGCTGGTATTTATGTCATATCCACCGATTGACATTGGACCTTGAGCAACTGCATAAACTGAACCGTCTTTGCCGGAAAGTGGAGTCATTAATAATGTTCCTCCCATTAAACTTGTTGCATCTCCCATAGAAGAAACATTAACATCAAATTCACTTCCCGATTTTATAAAATTATTTACTCTTGCAGTTACCATTACTGCTGCAATATTTCTTGTTCTAAGATTTGTTTCGGGAACTGTTATTCCAAATCTTTTAAGCATACTTGTAACAGATTGAATTGTAAATGAAGAACGATGAGTATCTCCGGTTCCGGCTAAACCTACTACCAAACCGTATCCAATAAGCTGTTCGGAATTAACTCCTTGAAAGTATGCTAAATCTTTAATCCGCTGTGCAGAAACAAGCGAAGTAAGGATTAATAATATTAATAATTTTTTCATATCCAAATTCCTTTTAGAATAACCAATGGAATAACTTTGTTAACCAGCCCGGTTCTGTATTGCTGTCAATCATTCCATTTCCTTCAAATATTATTTCAGCATCAGAAATGTTATAAGAGTAAACCATGTTATCAGAATTGATATCAGAATTTCTTACAATTCCTTTTATTTTTATAATTTGTTCTTCACCGTTGACTACAATTTTTCTGCTTCCCGAAATTCTTAACAAACCATTAGAATAAACTGAATCAATCATTGCACTAATTTTTGTTTTTACCATTCCGGATGATTTAGTAGAACCGCCTCCTCTAAATTCGTTGTTAGCTCCAAGACTAAAATCAACACTTGGTAAATCGGAGCCGTCTAATGAACCACCGGCAGCTAATCCAACATCACTTGATCTTCCGGCAGAAGTTTGAGCTTGATTGCTTGCTTCAGATGACTCGACAACAATTATAGTTATTGCATCCCCAATTCTTGCAGCTTTATAGTCGGAAAAAATTGATCTGCTTGCATTCGTTCTAAAATCTTGTGCAAATAAATTTGAAAGCAGAATTAATGTAATTACGGTTAACTTTTTCATTTTATTACTCTATGATTTTTACATTTTTTGAATCGATAACTTCTGCGATGAAGATTTTGTTATCATCTCTTACTACTCTAATTTTTTCTCCAAAAACTCCGTTGTCTCTCGCTTTAACTTGAAAGGTGATACTTAAATTTTCATATTCAGAATAAGCCGAAATGATTTCACCTGCATGTACAATAGGATTTCCTTCAATAAGATTTTTAGTTAATACTTCACCGGCTTCAATATTTACTTTACTTCTATATTCCGTGATGTTAAATAAATCATGCACAGGTTCTATTCTTATTTTAGAAACTTCCTTTAGTTCTTGTTTGAACATTTCAGGAGTAAGTTTTTCATCTCTCTTTATTTCCTTAACTGCAACAAAAACTTCTTGATATAATTGAACGGAAAGAGTGAGATATGAACTTTTCTCAATTCCATTAACTGATACTAAAACCGGCAGATATAAATATTTCCCGTTAATTCTATATCCTTTGGAATTGTCTATTTTCAAATGTTCATCATTAATACTTTCTATTCCAATTGGTTTTGAAACCAGTTCATAATCATACTTTACATATCCGGCAAGAATATTCTTTATATACTCTTCAATACCATTTCCGGCATTTAAGCTTACGGATAAAATTAATATGTAAAGAAGTTTATTCAATTTTATCTCCTAAGGTTATTAACCATTGTCATCATTTCTTCAACGGTTTTAACTGTTTTAGAATTTATTTCATAAGCTCTTTGCGCAGTAATCATTGAAATCATTTCTTCAACTATATCAACGTTTGAAGACTCTAAAAATCCTTGCTTTAGAATTCCAAAACCTTCTTGATTTGGTCTTCCTAATAATGGAGCACCGGAAGCTTCTGTTTCTGCATAAAGATTATCACCAAGAGCTTTTAATCCGGCTGGATTAATAAACTTTGCTAATTCAATTGTACCAATTTCAACAGCATCTCCAGTTACATCTGTAACTCTTACAGTTCCATCGTCAGAAATCTGAACTTGCAGAACATCATCATTTATAGATATTCCAGGTTCAATTAAATATCCTCCTGCAGTGGCTAATGATCCGTCGCCTGAAATCTTAAACGAACCATCTCTTGTGTATGCAAATGTTCCATCCGGTTTTCTGATTTGGAAAAAACCTTCGCCCGAAATAGCAACATCAAGCTGATGACCGGTCTGCTGCAGATCACCTTGTTGAAATAATTTTTGCGTGGAAGTAGGCTGAACACCGTTACCTATTTGCAGCTTTGTAGCAACGTTTTCAATTATTCCGGGAATATTAACATTTTCAGTATTAGTAGAGACTTCTTGGTAAATCTGATCACTAAATTCAGCTCTGCTCTTCTTAAAGCTGGTTGTATTAATATTTGCAATATTGTTAGCAATAACTTGTATGTTTAACTGCTGTGCATACATTCCGGAAGCTGCTGTTCTAAGTGCTCTTGTTGGCATAATTTACCTCTCCTATTGTACTCTTCCAATTTCCTTTGCCATTCCCATAATCTGGTCAAGCGAAGTAATCAGCTTTTGTGACATTTCAAAATTTTTGCTGAATTCAATCATATACTGCATTTCTTGAATTGCATTTACGTTTGCTTCTTCTAAAAATCCTTGATGAACTTCATATTCATCTTCCATAGCTTCCAAGTAATCATCATTTTTAACTATAAAATTTTGTCCCACAGATCTTTTTACTTGAGATTGATCATCAATCTTACCCATTGCAAGCTGATCAACTACATTCTCACCAATTTTTATTTCACCTTTTGTATTAATATTTACACTTTGGTTTTTACCAACTATTGCTTCTGCAATATTAATATCACCTTGTTTACCCATTACTCTTGCACCGTTTTCAGTAACAAGAAAACCTTCTTCATCAATTTTAAATCTGCCGTTTCTTGTCAGTTGAATTTCATCATCAGTTTTAACAACAAACATTGCATCACCGGAAATTGCCAAATCAAAAGTGTTATCTGTTTCGATGAAAGAACCTTCAGTAAAATCTGTTAATTGACTTACATCTTGATTTTGCATTCTTTGTAAATACTCGGCAAATGGAAGTTCTCTCTTAAAACCGGTTGTATTTATGTTTGCCAAGTTGTTGGCAACTATTTCCATATTCTTCATTCTTGAATTCAAATTTTTTGCACCAAGTGCTAAACTTTTAATCATTTTTGAATCCTCTTTTTTGATGTTCGTTAATCATTAATCCAATTGCCGAATAAACTTTTATACTTGCCGATTTATTATCTTTTCTTTCCATTAAGTTCATTAAAGTTTCTGCTTCGCTCATTTTTATCATTTTCAATTTTCTTGCATTCGAAATAATGTTTCTATCAAATTTCATTATGCTACCCTATCTATTGAATATTTGTTTGCTGTAATTTCTTCATAAACAAATGAACTGAAATTGAAAATTTTCAATAGTTTTTCTTCAAGTCCTTTAAATATCTTTGATTCATTTCTTTTTAGAACTAAGTGATCGGTAACTGCTGCAAAGTTTGCTTCCAGTCTGTCTAATAAGAATTTTATCGTTACATTTACACTGTTTCCGTTTAGTGATACAAAGTAAATTACTGGTGCAAAATCATTTTCGTTCTTTTCAAATATGAAATCGGGGAATACATTAAAAGTTGAGTAAACTTCTTTTTGAACTTGATACTTCACAATCAATTCGAAAAATTCATTTAATCCTCTTTTGTGTTCTTGAAGTAAGTACTCTTCCGAATCAATAGAATTCATTAGATTTACTATTTCTTCATCCTTACTCTTTAACAATTTTACTTTAGCCGGATTATTATAATCATTCTCTTCAAACATGAATGTTTTATTCAATTCATCATAAATTCTGTTTGGCAGATTTAACGTATTTAATTCTTTCATTTTTTGATAAATGGCAGCGACTAAATTTTCGAAAGATGTTGATAAGAATTTTTTGAATACACTCTTTATTTCATCAAAATCTTTTGGTGAATCATTCCAAATTAAATTGACTAAAAGGAACAACTGATTTTCATCAAATTCTAATCCCAATTCTTTTAAGAATTCTTCAAATCTTTTCATTTTTGCTTTCGAAAAAGATTTACCGAATGAGTTTATCTTACCGAATATTTCTTTTGTTAAAATGTTTTTATCCAGACCAAAATCGGTTAAAAGCTGAGCATATAAATTATTCATTGCTGTTTGAGAAAAACCATCAAGCTTTAGTGTAAAAGGATTATGACCAAATACATTAGCAAAAAACTCATCCCCCTTTTTAGCAAGTATAGGAAGATTAGCAATAAACACGGAACCATTTACAGTTATTCTAAAAGTAGAATCCTTAACCGGCTCAAGAACTTCAATTTTAACAAGTGAATTCAAATCCGGTAAAGCTCTTTTTAAGTTAACCGGATTAACTTCAATTGTTCCGTTAGAAACTTGGGCAATATTTGAAACTCCATTTATCATTTACTTCTTTCCGCCAGCATTTTTAATTTTGCAGCTAAATGAACTTCCCCTTTGGAGATTGAATATTTTTTTGCTTTGTATGTAATATCTCTTCCATGATCATTCACGTTAATAGGTTGAGCAATTAATGTTGTTCTTAATCTTGAAAGTTCATCATTTAGTTTTGTGCCGATTTTTTCTTTTCTAATTTTTGCGACATTCAGCTTAAGATATTTTACTGCATACTTGTTGTTTATTTCTTTTCTTTTCATCCAGAGTAAAATCAGACTTGCAGCTAAACCAATTTCAATTACAAAAAAGATAACGTAATTGGTGTAGTCCTTACTTTCTGATTTTACTTCTATTGAAGTCTGTGGAATTACTTCAGCTTTATTACTTTCTACTGCTGTTTGATTCTCTTTTATTTTTACCGCATTTATTTGTTCAGCTACTAAAGAGCGGATATCAATTGAATCTTGCTTTACATTTTCTTGAGCAGAAACCGATAACGACAAAATCAATATTAAAATGAGTTTCTTCATTTTCTAATTTTTCTCCTTAAAGGAAAGCTTAACATTATTGCCGATCCGCTTTCATCAAAACTTTCAATTATAAAATCACCTTCATGTTTCTTCATCAAGTTTTTGATGATTTTATAATTGATATCCAAACCGGACTTAATCTTCGATCTGCTTAAATCTTTCAAGTTAGCTGTAGTTATTACTTTTAATAATACGGAATCAGATTTTTTTCTTGATTGAATAATTATTCCGCCGCCGTTTGTAATTCTTGCTTTAACTATTCCGAAAAGATTTGTAAGAATCTGGAAGAAATAATTTTCATGTGATAAAATTGGAGGAAGATTTGAATCTAAATCCAATACAAATTCTATATTAGAGCTATCCAAAGTTGATTTCAACAAAGTGAAATAATCATTTATTACCGAGTTAATTGAGCATGGATGAATTTTAATGCTGCTTTGAGTTACATTTGCAAATTTTATTAATCTTGTTACAGAACGATTAATTTTCTGAATTTGGTTTTTAATCGATTCGACTTCTTCGTTGGATTCTTCAGGAATATCAAGCATATCAATTTGTGAAACCATAACTTGAAGCGGTGACATAATATCTTCAACAATTCCTTCGGTTAATTCGCCAATTGCCGAAAGTCTAAAATCATTTGCTAATTTAGCTTGATAAGTCTGTAATTCTTCATAAACAGTTGTTAAATCTTTTTTGAGCTGAAGTCTTTCTATTTTTGCATAACCAAGATTAAGAATAACGGAAAGCATTTGTTTATCAACTTCTGTAATTGATTCTTTTCTTAATGAAGTTAGAATTACAAACAATCCCTTTTTCTTTTCTTTTTCAAAAATCGGAACGATTACATAATTTAATTTTGCTTCATTACTGTTATGCGATTGTAATTCCGGTACAACTAAAACTTTAGCAGATTCAAACAAAAGATTTAAAACCCCTTCTTTGTAATAATGATTTATTACAGAAGTAATTTCATATTCTTTAGTTGTTCCAATTGGATTTAATTTATTGAATGAAGAATCGAACAAGAATAGATTTGCTTCTTTTACCGGTACAATTCTTTTTAGAGAGAGGGTAAGTTCATCAATAATTTCAAAAGGTTTTTCAAGTTTATCACAATTTTTTTCAAAGTTGATTATCGTCTGAAATAAATGTGAATACTTTTCAAGTAATGAATTATTATTTCCGTTAGTTTCTTTTTTATGACTTATTAAAGAAATCGGATTATAACCTTCATCCTCTTCGGCAGCTAAGTTCTGCAAAGTTTTGTAGAACGGTTCGTATTCAACGGTATTTGATTTAACTACTCTCACGGTTTAGAATCTCAATGACTCAGCTTCTTCTTGAAATAATGATTTATAATTGTTCATAAAACTTTCTGCTTCGGCAACTGAAGAAAAACCTAAAACTTTAGCAGCTTCTGGAATTAATTCCAATGAATTATCCCAATAAAATTTCCCGACTTCCAAATATTGTGTCATATAATCAGCAAAATGAACCAAAGAGTTTAATTGAATATTTGAAGATTCATTTAATGGAGAATGATGATTAGTAATAGATTCACTTAACTGACTTGGAAGATTCCATTTCTTACTTAGGAATCCACCTATATCTTGATGATTATAACCAATAGTTTCAAGTTCGGCATCTAAATAAGAATAACCTTTTTCATTAACCTTTTTAACAATCTCTTCAAAACTGGAATGGAAATATTTATGAATTACAGGAATACCTAAATCATGTAGAAGTCCGCTTACAAAAGCCTCTCCCGAAAGTTTAATATTTCTATCTTCTGCAATTCTTTTAGCGCCGTTTCCGCATACAACTGAATGCAGCCAGAAATCTTTTTGATTAAGATTTTTATCGGTTTTATTCTTGAATGATTCGATCATAGAAAGAGCAATAACAATGTTTTTAATATCTTGATAACCGATAATTAAAATTGCAAAATCGATTGTAGAAACTTTGCGCGGAAGTCCATACAAAGGAGAATTAGCAATTGAAAGAATTTTGGTAGCTAATCCTTGATCTCTTCCGATCATTTTACTTAATCTAGAAGTTCCGGTTGATGGATCATCCAGTAATTTAGAAACTTCCAGCATAACTGAAGACATTGCCGGAAGATTGTAAATGTTAGAAAGTATTAATTCAGTTTTCTTTCTTTTTTGATTTAATTCGTCATTAACTTCTACAGTCATAATAGGTCTCTTAAAAGTTTATGGTTTCTAATTGGTTTGTAAAAAGTTCTCTGTAAGTTTCAATAAAACTTTTCAAATAATCTTCGTCATGAAGATTTAATGTATTAATAATGCTTGTATCCAGTTTAAATTCTCTATCCCAAAAGAAATTTCCGGTTTCAAGAACATTAGTCATATAATCTGCTAAATGAACAACAGCAACAAGCTCTCTGTAATTTTCTGAATTAACAGGACTGTGATGATACATTGCAGCTTCAGAAAATGTTAAAGGTAAATTCCATTTATCAATTAATATTTTGGCAATTTCGCAGTGTGAAAGACCAATAATTCCTTTTTCAATTAAATCAACGGGAAGTTCGGAATTATTCAATATTTGATAAACTTGAGTGTATTCTTTATTAAAATATTTATGAACAATCGGAAGACCTAAATCATGCAGCAGACCGGCAGTAAAAGCTTCACCGCTGCAATTTAAATTAAGATCATCTGCCAATCTTTTTGCGGCAGATGCAACCATAATTGAGTGAATCCAATATTCTTTTTTAGGAAACTTAACATCTCCTAAATCTCTAAATGATTCCATCATAGAGATGGCAATTATTATGTTTTTAATTTGGTTAAAGCCAAGAATAACAACGGCAAAATCTATAGTGGCAACTCTTCTAGGTATTCCGTACAAAGGTGAATTTGCTACTTTTAATATTTTTGTAACTAATCCTTGGTCCTTACTGATAATTCTTCCAATCTGTGCAGCACTTGCCATTGGGTTTTCAATAACTTTATTTAATTCAAAAATTATTGCCGGAACAGAAGGTAAATTCTGAACAGTAGAAATAATTCTTAATGCTTTTTCTCTTTTCTTATCCAATTCTTGAACAGTATTATTCATTATAGTTTTTTTCCAGAATTTGTTTAAGGTCTTTCAAAACTTTAGAATGAATTTGTGATACTCTGGAAACAGTAATTTTTAGAATATCGGCAATTTCTCTGTAGTTTAAATTTTCGTAATAATAAAGACTAATAATTAGTCTGTCTCTTTCATTTAATTGTTTAATGGCATCAACTAATAATTCTTTTTCTTCAGATTTATCAGCAATTTCAACTGGAGTTTCTGCATCGGATGGAATAACTTCATAAAGTAAATATCCGTCTTCCTTATCAATTGAATTATTTAATGAAACATTAGAAAAAGGAACTGCGTTTTCTGAAGATTGTGTGCGGGGTTTTATTTGAAGCTTTCTTAATTCATCAATTATTTTTCCTCTTATTCTTTGGATTGCATAAGTTTCAAACTTAGTTCCAAAGTCGGGATCAAATCTATCTATTGCTTCACTTAATCCTTCGATTCCAAACTGAAAAAAATCTTTTTCATCAACTACATTAAGATTAATAAATTTAGAATGATGAATAACATAATGAACTAAATTAGAGTAGTTTATAATGATTTTCTTCTTTAGCGAAGGATTCTGTTCTTTCTTATATTCAGCCCACAGCGTTGAATTATTCATCTCTGTTGCTTCCCATTAAATTTTGGTTTGAATTCTTTGATTTCTCAAATGTTGTTTTGTTGATTGCCTTTACGAATACGATTGCTAAAATGCTGAACATTACGGTTATTACAACAAAAACAATAAATGATTTAAGTAGAACTTGTTCTATCATCCAGCCTTTTTGACTGAAGATTATCATCGATATGAAAAAGACGAGCAATCCAAAATTAAGTATTATCTTATTCATTAGTTCTCCTTTTAGCAAGGATTAATTCAAAGAATATACCAATAGGATTTTCTGGTTTGATTTGTTTTCAGCTCAAATTCGAACTTTTTTAAGGGTTATTTTATCTGTAGGAAATTGTTACTGGTTACTATTAGCCACTTGCTTGATTTTGCTTATTTTCCTCGCTAATGAATAAATCCTTTTTGATAAGTGCGTCTCTGTGTTTTCGGCAATATATAGTTTTTGATCTAAAATAGATTTGGATGCATTTTCGCTATACGGCAGCCAACCGGCACTTTGGAGGCTCTCTTTAAGAAAATGTAATGATGCTTTATTTAAGTTTTCAAAGGCAAGATTTGCTTCATTTTCATTATTGCATCTGTTAACCACTATAAATTTATTCTGTTTAATTCCTTCTCTTGAAAGAAGTTTAACTACAACATATGCATCCATAATTGAAGTAGGTTCGGGGGTTGTTACAATCACATTATAATCAGAATAAGTTAAAAAAGACATCACCTCTTCACCAACTCCGGAACCGGTATCAAGAAGAATAAAATCATAATTGCTTGAAATTTCTCTCAATCCATTAAAAATCTTTTGGCTGTTCGCTTCATTCATCTCGGGATGATCCGATTTACCGGAATCACCAAAGAGAAAATGAAGATTTGGAAGATATTTACTAATCAATTCCGGCAGAGCAGCTTTATCTTTTAAGAAATGATATAAAGTCTGATCAACTTTAACATCAAGCATAATATTTATGTTGGAAAGATTAAGATCAACATCAAGAAGAAGAATCTTTTTTCCTAATCTTGCCAAAGCATAGGCAGTATTTAAGATTACAAAAGATTTTCCCGTTCCCCCTTTACCGGAACTAAATGCAATAATTGGGCAATCAAAATTTTGTTTTAATGATTGTCTTCTAAGATGATTTAATTCATATAATCTTTCAGTCTGACCAATCATGACGAAGTAGAACCTGTATAAATTAAGTTAGCAATAAAATCCGGATCAGCTGCAATTATATCATCCGGAATAACTTGACCGTTAGTTAAATATTTTATTGGTGTATTAAACTTATTCACCACATTAAGAATATTTCCATAAGTAACAGCTTCATCAATTTTTGTAAAAACAAATCCGTCATATTTTATTGATTTGAATTTGTCTGCTACATCAATCATATTTTTTGTTGTTGATGTGGTACTCATAACCAAATATTTTTCGTCAATATTAACTTCATTTAAATAATCATTGATGCCTTTTAATAAAGAAGTATTTTTCTGACTTCTTCCAACCGTATCAATAAATACAATATCTTTTTTCTTTAATTTCTGCATTAAACTTTTCATTTCGGAAGGTTCGTATGCAACTAAAAAATCTATGTTTGAAACTTCAGCAAATATTTTAAGCTGATCTAATGCACCAAGTCTGTATGTATCAATTGAAATCAATCCGATATCTAGATTATGAAGAATTTTTGAAATTACTGCAAGTTTTGCGATGCACGTTGTTTTTCCAACTCCGGTTGGACCAATAAGCGCAATAGTTTTAGGAGTTTTTCCTTTTGTAATTTTAAATTCGGATGTTGGAATCATTGAACTGATAGTTGACAAAACGTAATTATCAATATTTTCTTTATTAAGAAACATCGAATATTTCTTCAACTGATTTACAATTGTATTGATGAGTAAATCATCAACTTCTTTATATTTTAGAATATCAATTACTTCTTGAAAATCACTAAAAGCTTTTTTGTTTTTCAGCTTTTCAGCAGAAATTATTTCCTTTTCAGGCTTCTTATCTTTCGTTTGATTTGCTGCACCGTAAATTTTATTTGTAAGTTTTTTTAATTCGGTTTCAAAATTTTTTGAAGAATTAGGGAATGATATCGGCTCATTATCATCAATTAAAAAATCTTTGGTTTTCGGTTCATCATCAAACCCGGCAGTAATTTCAAATTCTTTTTTCTTACCAAGTTTTAAATCACCTTCATAAACTTTAGTACTTAAAACAACAGCTTCTTCACCAAGCTGTTCTTTCATCATATTAATAGCATCCTTTAATGATGCTGCTCTAAACTTTTTTATCTGCATTTTTTACACCTCAACCTTACCAATAAATTCAATATCAACATTTGCCGGAAGTTCGGTATAACTTAAAAGTATAACATCAGGAAAAGTTGAATTAATTAATTTAAAGAAATAAGGTCTAATTGTTGCCGAAGTTATAAAAACCGGAATGTAACCATATTCTCTAAACTGCATAACTAAATTATGTATTGATTGATTTAATTTCTGCAGCATTTCGGGAGTTAAGCCTAATGATTGAACCGAATCTTTATTGTTAGCTAAAGCGCTTGTGATATGATCTTCCAAATTATCTCCAATTGCTGCGGCATGAATAATTCCATTATGATCTTTATATAGATTTGCAATCGTATCACCAAGTGAATGACGTACATACTCTGAAAGCACATCAATATTCTTAGTAACTTTAGCATAATCAATTAATGATTCCAAAATCTGAACCAAATCTTTAATTGGTATTAATTCTCTTAATAAATTCTGCAATACTTTTTGTATTGTTCCAAGCGGAAGTGCATCCGGATTTATATCTTCAATTACAGCCGGATATTCCTTTTTCAGATTTTCAAGAAGCTGTTTTACAGATTGACGAGTTAATATTTTATCAAAATTCTTTTTAATTGTTTCCTGTAAATGAGTTGATAAAACTGAGATACTGTCAACAACTGTATATCCTAAAAGTTCTGCTTTGTCTTTTTCTTGCTCGGTAATCCAAATTGCAGCTAGATTAAAAGCCGGATCAGTTGTTGGAATTCCAGCAAGTTCTTCATCTATTCCGCCCGGATTCATAGCTAAATATCTATCGCTGTAAATATCAAAATGTGCAACAACATTTCCTTTAATCTTTATAATATATTCATTTGGATTTAGTTGTAAATTATCCCTAACTCTAACCGGAGGAACCAAAACTCCATATTCTAATGCAATAAATTTTCTTGTAGAAGCAATTTTTTGAAAAAGATTTCCGCCTTGATTCTCATCAACTAGAGAAATTAATCCATATCCAATTTCTACTTCAATCGGATCAACTTGGAGATATTCTTCTACTTTTTCTTCTTTATTTTCTGGAGCTACAACTTCTTCAGGTTCATCATTTATTTTTTCAACTTTTTTCTGTTTGTTTATAATAAATGTTGCTGCCCCTAAACTGATGCTTAAAATCATAAAAGGAATTGTTGGCATACCGGGAACAAGAGCAAATAAAAATACCGCACCGGAAACAGTTCCTAAAACTCTTGGATTAGAAAACAATTGCGTTTTCATTTGCGAGTCAAGAGTTTCACCGGCAGCACTTTTTGTAACAACCATACCGGCAGCGGTTGCAATTAAAAGAGCAGGAACTTGAGAAACAAGACCATCACCAATTGTTAAAATTGTATAAGTCTGCAATGAATCGGTGATTGAAAGTCCGCGCTGAGCAACACCAATAATAATTCCGCCTATAATATTTATCGCATTAATTAAAAGTCCGGCAATTGCATCTCCTTTTACAAACTTACTTGCACCATCCATGGCACCATAAAACTCAGCTTCCTTTGAAATATTATCTCTTCTTTTTCTTGCATCTGATTCGTTTATCAAACCGCTGTTTAAATCGGCATCAATTGCCATTTGTTTACCGGGCATGGCATCTAAAGTAAATCTTGCAGCTACTTCCGAAATTCTACCTGAACCTTTTACGATTACTATGAATTGAATAATCAAAAGAATTAAGAAGATTATGAAACCAACGACATAACTTCCGCCAACAACAAAATTTCCAAAAGTTTCGATTACCTTTCCGGCATAACCATCAAGAAGTATTAATCTTGTTGAACTTATGTTTAGGGATAATCTAAAAATAGTTAAGACAAGCAGTAAGCCCGGGAATACTGAAATATCAAGAGGTGAATTAATATATAAAGCCACAATAAGAATTAAAACAGCTAAAGAAATATTTATTGCTAATAGGAAATCCAAAAAGAAAGGAGGAAGAGGAATAATCATTAATCCTAGAATGAATATTATTCCAAAGGCAAAAATTATATCGCTATTTTTTAAGAATTTACTCATACTATGGATTTCTTTTTGCTGTTTTTCAATTGATAAACATATGCTAAAATTTGTGCAACAGCTTTAAATAATTTCTCGGGAATTTCATCTCCAACATCACATGCTTTGTAGAGTGATCTTGCTAAGAAAACATCTTCGTGCATTGGAACATTATGTTCTGCTGCAATTTGTTTTATTCGTTGTGCCAAATGATCCATCCCTTTTGCTACAACTTTTGGAGCTCCGCTTTTACCCAATTCATATTTTAACGCAACAGCAAAGTGAGTAGGGTTAGTAATAACAACATCAGCAGTAGGAATATCTTTAATCATTCTTCTTCTTGCCATCTCAAACTGTTTAGATTTAATATGAGATTTAACAAGTGGATCACCTTCGGACTGTTTATTTTCTTCTTTTACTTCCTGTTTGGTCATCATCAAGTCTTTATTGAATTTCCATCTTTGAAAGAAGAAATCTGCAATAGCTATAACTGCAAAAATTATTGCAATTTTATAAAGAAGTGTAAAAGAACTGTCAATCATATTATCAACTATTTCTGCTACAGTTAATTCAACTAATCCAACCGAGTTGAAAATCATAGATTCCAAAATAAAATAGGTGAATAAAGAAATTACACTTAGCTTAACAATTGATTTAATCGTTTCAACAAAAGTACTTGAAGAGAAAAATTTGTTCTTAATTCCTTTAATAGGATCTAACTTTGAAAATTTTGGTTCTAATGCTTTGGGAGTAATTTTAAATCCGACTTGACCATAACCAGCGGCAATTGCTACAATAACTAATCCAATAAAAAATGGAGAGAGTGCAATTATAAAATAAAAATATCCTTGCTGCGAATAGTAAACAACAAGATCTCTGCTTAATGTAAGTTTGTCTAACGAATCAAAAATAAAAATTGTAAGTGATGAGAGTTTTCCACCTAAAAATTCTTTGGCAACTATGAGAAGAATAATTCCTGATGTAAAAATTGCAAGGGAATTAATTTCCATACTTTTGGCGGCCTGCCCTTTTTCACGGGAATCTTCAAGCTTTTTCCCCGTCGCTTGTTCGGTTTTTTCTTGTCCGTTCGATTCCGCCATTAGTAACTCATTACCTTAATTAAATCGTATAATTTATTTTCGTATGAATACATAATTGATTTCAGCAAATAAACTATAACCGGAAGACTTGCAATTATGAGTAAAAATCCCAAACCAAGTTTAAGAGGGAATAAAACAAAAAATACATTCATAGAAGGAATTACTCGTGCAATTATACCAGCCGATAAATGAACTAGGAAAAAAGAGACCATTAAGGGGGATGCAATTTTTACTGCTACTACAAATATAGAAGCAGAGTATTTTGTCATTAATGTAAAGAGACTTTCGTTAATAGTATAAAAACCGAGCGGTATAACCTTAAATGAAGCAGTAATTCCTCTTACAATGTAATGATGTCCATTTATCAATATGAAAATAACTATTGCAAACATTACCAAAATCTGTCCAATTACATTTGATTCAGCTTCGGTGTTGGGATCAAAAGCTTGAGCCATTGAAAGTCCCATATCAAAACCAATCAGCATACCACCAAAATTAACCGCATGAAAAATAAATGTTAGAACAAAACCCATAATCAAACCGGTTAATACTTCCTTAAATCCCATAAAAGCCAACAGAACAATTCCATCTTGAGGGTTATAATTTACATCTCCGGGAATAGTAAAATAAATGATATACGTTAATGCTAAAGCCAACAGCATCTTTGCAAAATTAGGAACGGCATTATGACTGAAAACCGGCGCCATAAACATCACTGCGATGATTCTTAAAAAAATCAATAATCCTTTAACAAAATCTGTTACAAGAATTTCAGTCATTTTGCAACTTGTTCAATTAGGTTAAAAATTTTATGTGTAATACCAATAATTTTTTCAATCATAAACGGAAGCATTAAAATTATTGCAATACCGGTAATTATTATTTTGGGAACAAAGGTTAAAGTCATTTCCTGGATTGATGTTGCAGCCTGGAAAATAGAAAGTATAATTCCAACTATTAATGAAACTCCTAAAATGGGTAATAGTATTATCAATACTGTATAGAAAGCATCAGTTAAAATTTCGGTTACAAGTTCAACGGTCATTATGCAAAACTCCTTACAATTGATCCGACTATTAAATTCCATCCGTCAACTAAAACAAATAGTAATATTTTAAATGGGAGAGAAACCATCATTGGAGGAAGCATCATCATACCCATAGACATCAATATGCTGGATACAATCATATCAATCATTAAAAAGGGAATGAATAAGAAAAATCCGATTATAAATCCGGCTCTTAATTCGCTTAAAACAAATGCCGGAATTAAAACATAAGTTGGAAGATCTTCTCTTGTCTGTGGTTTATCAACTTCCATAAAACTCATAAACAATTCCATGTCTTCGGTTCTTGTATGCTTAAACATAAATTCTCTTAAGGGAGTAATTCCTTTATCATACGCCTCTTCCATTGATATTTGTCCTTCTAAATAAGGCTGCAGTGCATCCGTATTTACCTTATTCCAAGTTGGACCCATAACAAAAAATGTTAAGAATAATGCAATACCGGCTAATAGTTGATTGGGCGGCATCTGCATTGTTCCCATTGCATTCTTCAAAAATTGAAATACAATTATTATTCTAAGATATGATGTAGTCATTATCAAAATTGAAGGGGCAAGTGATAGTACTGTAAGAAGCAGTAATAATTGGAGTGTTACCGAAACATCTTCGGGACTATCGGCAGTTCCTATATCAATTCCGATTTTGGGTAATGGAACAGTATTTTGCTGAGCACTGACTTCAAATGCAAAAAATAAAAATGATATTATAAAAATTAATTTCCATCGTTTCATTTTATATTCATGCTCTTTTTAAGAATTTCCATAAAGTTGGAATTTCCAACTGTTTGCATTTCATCAAGTCCTAATTCATCTGCATCAACTTTATCAATAAGATTTATTGCATTGTCACTAATTCCAAGTAAAAATACTTTGTCTTTAAATTTTACTAAGGAGATATATTTTTTAGGAAGAATTGCTTGAGTTGTCAATACTCTAATTCCCAGACTGTTATTTGCTTTAGTATCAAACTTGTATATAAATCTTTTCATCAACCAAAGAATGGCAAACATTGCACCAAGCAAAAGTAAAAGAATGGATATGATTTTTAAGATATCAACAAAACTCATTGTTGAATTCCTTTTAATCTATCCGAAGCATCAATTAAACTTGTGATTCTAATGCCAAAGTGTTTATCGATTACAACAACTTCACCTTCGGCAATTTTTTTGTTATTCACATAAACATCAACCGGTTCACTTGCTAGCTTTTCAAGTTCAATAACATAACCTCTTTCAAGATCAAGAATATCACTTATTCTCATTTTAGTTCTGCCTAATTCTATATAAATATTAAGCTGCAGATCTTTTAAGAAGTCAAGTTTATTATCCCCTAAAAAACCTTTTTTATTTGATTCATCAAATTCCGGGAACTCTGCTAAATTTGCGGTGGTCTCTTCCATATTTTCATTCACATTTTTTTGTTCTTTATTGTCACTCATTTTAATTCTCCTTTGTATCTGCTCTTCTCATAATTTTGATTGCTTTATGATTATTAACAGTTCCAATCGATCCATAAAACATCTCTTTGGAATCAATTTTTACTTTAGCTTCATCACCAATTTTTGTATCGAGCAGAATTATATCCCCTTTGCTTAATTCCATAATTTGTGAAAACTTTACAACAGCTTTGCCAAACTCAACCGAAACCGGAAGTTCAGTATCATGTAAATGATGAAGTAAAATTTTGCGTGCTGTTGTTCCGGTATATTTTAAGGGACGAATTGTTGAAAAATTTTGAGTCGATAATTTTGATAGAATTGAATCAAATGCATAAGTAGCAAAACATAAATTCATCAAATATGATTGCTCACCTATAAAAATTTCAAACGTAATTAAAAGCACACTTTCAGATTGAGATGTTATTTGGGCAAAATCTATATCCGGTTCAAATCTATCTATTCCAAATTCATAATCGCCAATTATCTGCCAGGCTTTTCTTAAATCTTTCATTATTTTATCAACAACAACAACTAAAACTTTCTGTTCTATAGGTGTAATTAATTTTGATTGTTTAGTACCGTTTCCGTATCCGCCAAGAAGTCTGTCAACTAATGTTAAAGCGAGTTCCGGACTAAATTCGAGAATTCCTTTTATGTCGGTATCTCTAATATCCAATGTAAATAAACAAGCCGGATTTGAAACTGAAAGGACATATTCGGAATAATAAATTTGATCGACAGAAATAACATTAATGTTTATTATAGACTGCAGCTTAGACATTAAAAACGAGCTGAATATTTCGGCAAAGTTTTCATGAATATTGCGGATAGTTCTTAACTGATTTTTAGATATACGGTTGGGTAATCTAAAATCGAATGGAATTGCTTCTTTATCTTGATGTGAAGGACTCGATTCTTCAGAACCGGTCTTCATATTATTAAGAAGCTGATCAATTTCCTGTTGTGATAGTACTTCTGCCATTATTGTATTATATATTTTGAGAAATAAACGTTATTTACTTTTACTTCGGGAAACATCGAAGAAACATTAGAAGAAAGTTCAATTTTTAATGTATCTCTAAAACTGTAATTACTTAATTCTGCCAAAGTCTTTTTAGATAATGTAGAAATTATAAGATCTTTTAGAATTACATTTTTCGATTCAAGAGTTTTAAGTTCTTCTTCCGATGCCAAATCAAATCCCATTGAAACAAGCATAATTCTTTGTCCTTTTGTACCGGCAGGATTAACAATCATATCATCAACATTTAATATGTGTTTGCCAACCTCAACAGAATCTAATTTCTTGGTTTCTTCTGTTTCTTCGGGTGATTCTTCTACAACCTCAAATCCTGAAGGATCAATAACCGGATTTGCATTTGTACCTTTGTTCAATAATATGTTTGCAGTAACAAAATAAACCACAATCAACTGAATTATGAAAAGGGGCAATCCAATTAAAAAGATTTTGGGATTGATCGCAGAAGAAGTTTTAGCTTCCGGAAGACTTAATTTTTCGTCTACATTTTCGTTCATATTTTTTTCGTTTTTTGCCATAACTATTAACTTTATTCAAATGATATACCATAAGAAAAAGTTAATTTTGAACGAAATTGGGGGTTTTTAGGAGTGATTGTAAATATTACTGGCTAATATTGCACAGTTGACGAAATCTAAAGGGGGGAATTTCTTCCCCCCACCTTTAGGAATTTATTTAGGACTTATCTTACTAAGTTTGTTATTTCTTGAAGTAAATTGTCACTTGTTGTTACAACTCTCGCATTAGCTTGGAATCCTCTTTGAGAAACTATCATTCTTGTAAATTCTTCAGAAAGATCTACGTTTGATTGTTCTAAGGCGCCAGATTGAATTGTTGTTCCTGTAGATTCGCCCGGTTCACCAATTAAAGGATTTCCAGAGTTAGCTGATACTGTGTACATATTTTCACCCACACTTGTTAATCCGTTTAAGTTAGGGAATGTAGCCATCATAATTTGAGCTAATTGTTTTGATTGACCATTTGAGAAAACACCAACTATATATCCATATTGATCTATACTTAAATTTGATAAAGAAGCTGCAGCAGAACCATTTTGGCTTAATGCTGAAAGTACAGAATCAGCAGAAGTTTGTGTAATTCCATCAAAGCCTGATCCAAAGTTTAAAGTTATATTTTCAGCTTGTGCGCCGCCTGTTGGTGCAAAAGTAACTACCGGTGGATTCGGAGAGATTGAATCAACTGATCCATCAGAGTTAAATGATATTGTACCGGAGTTTTGACTTAAAGTACCGCTTGAGTTTGGAATATCTGCTGTCCAGTTCCAGTTATTTGATGAAGTTTTTGTAAACTTAACTGTTAATGTATGTGAATTACCTAATGAATCAAAAATTGATACTGTACCTGTTACTATAGTTGCATCTCTGTTATCATCAACTGTAGAACTTACTGTAGTTGAATTACTTGTTTGTGTTATTTCTGTCATGTCAAAATTAAAATCAATTCCTAAAGTCGGCTCCACAATATTGATAGCTGCGGCAGCTGCTCCGTTAACAGTTGCAACATCACCTGTTGTATTGTCAAAAACAACTGCTAAAGCTGTTGCACCGTTATCTGCTACAACGTTACCGTCTGCATCGGTTAATTCGTAAGTCATATCATATTCGTCGGCAGCGGTTTTTGTGTATGTTACACTTAATGTATATTCATTTCCATTTGAATCATAAATAGTATTCGAATCAGTTACTGAATCGCCAACAGCAATTGCAGAATTGATATTTCCTGATTGCACATATTCTTCTGATCTAGTAATTGAAGCGGTACTATCCAAGTTTCCGCCCCATGTTGCATTAGTTGTTGCAACTGCAGGTAATCTTAAATTTGTATCTATTGAAATATCTTCTAAATTATTTCCGGGAGGTATAACACCTTCGCTGGTTGCTACTTTACCTTGAACAATAGCACCGTTTTGAGGATTAACTAATTTTCCGTCAGCATCAAAAACAAACGATCCGGCTCTTGAATAAAATCTTTCGCCGTTATTTTCAAGAATAAATAAACCGCTACCTTGTAAAGCTAAATCAGTAACAATACCTGTTCTTTCAAAAGTACCTTGATTCCAGTTTCTATCAACTGAATTCAATTTCATACCTAAACCTATTTGAAATGTATTTGTACCACCGGAAAGATCAGTTGGATTGTTGCCAAATCTTACAAACTGATTGAAAGTATCGCTGAAAGTAACTCTTGAACCTTTATAACCGATTGTATTAACGTTGGCGATGTTATTACCAATAACATCCATCATAGATTGGTGATTTCTTAAACCAGAAACGCCTGCGAATAGTGAATTAATAAGTGACATATGACCTCCTAAAGGATTTTGTTATTTTATTTGATTCAGCGTCTGTCAGTCGGCTGAATCGGGGGCGTCCTTAAAAGGTCCCGCCCTAGTGTTAGTTAATTAAAATTTATTGTGCAAAAACTACACTGTCTATATTTGTAAAAACATTATCGGTACTTTCTTCAATTGGTAAAGCCGTTACAACTGTTTTGTTTGGGATATTAACGATAAACGCTTTGTTATCCATCATTACCAAAGAATCTTTTGCTCCTTTTGCTTCAGCTCTGGATACTGCATCCTGCAGTCTGCTTAATTCAGTATCACTCATTTCAATATTTCTTGTTTCCAATCTTTTCATTGCATGAGCTGAGAATTTAATTTTATCAAGTTCTTTCTTGAAAAGATCATCAAAGGTTGAACCTGTAGTTTGAGGTTTTTTAGCAACCTGCTGACTCTCTTTAACAATCGGAACAAAAGGAACACTTACCCCATTAATATGAGCCATCTATCTTCCTCCGCTCGTAACTTGAACCGCGTTTAATATTTCGTAAACATCAGCTAAATTATATTCTATGTTGTTTATTACCAGCATTGTTCCATTCTCTGTAAACCTTAGTGAATCAATTAATCCTGTTCTGAATGCTTTTGTTACCATATCTTCATCATTTAATGTTTTTGCTTCTACTTCAAATCTGTAATTACCATTAGAAACTTTTTCACCATTATTATCGGTAAAATCCCAAGAAAGTTTATGGTCTCCTTCAGAAACAGGTAAATCATCAAAGGTTTTTACCAAAACACCGTTTTCATCATATATTTTAACTGTAACCGACCTGGCTTCAGACGGAAGATTATAGCCTAAACCGATTTCCTCCTGTCCGTTGTTAATTAAAGTTGTTCCTTCTAATTTTACTTCTTTGCCGATTAAAGCTGCAGTCATAGTATTGTTAACAGCCTGAGTTAACTGGTAATTTGCATTTATACTTTGCTCTAATGAATCACTCATATTACTTAATTGCTCAAGAGAACTGAATTGTGCGAGCTGTGCAGTAAACTCCGTTCCTTCCATAGGCGAAAGTGGATCTTGATTTTTCATCTGTTCAATCATAAGCTTTAAGAAATCATCTTTGCCTAACTCGCTTTTACCTTGAGTTGTATTTGTACCATAAATATTGTTTTGAACTCCGTTTACCATTTTAATCTCCTATACAACATAATCGTATGTGTTATAGCCAAGTGATTTAACTTTAGATTCATCAGTAATTTCTATTTCTTCTTCTCTAAGTGAGTTTCCGTTACTTCTTTTTTTGCTTCCGCTGAACTGCTTTCCGCTTTTTACATCAGTATCACTTAAAGATATATTTACACCGCCAAGTTGAATACCGCTTCTTGACAACTGCGACTGTAATTCATTAAGGTTATTTTCTACGTGATGTTTAATTGCCGTAGATTCAACTTCAATTTTTGCTCTAAGTGTGTTTTCAACCATCTCCAGCTTTATCTTCATCTTACCCAGATTTTCCGGATCGACTTGAAGAACTAACGTATTCTTGTCCTGCTTTTGAATATGCTTTGCAACTTCTCTCATTATCTCGGCAGTTTTAACAATTCTTACGTTGTTGCTGTTAAATCTTGCTTGTTCGTTTCTAAACTCGTTATTAACTTTTTTAGTAAAGTCCTCTTTACTATTTATTAATTCTTTTTCGAATCTTGATTCCGGTTTATCTCTTAATTCTGTTTTAACATCCTTGTGATCGTCAAGCTTATATTGATCATTTTTAGATAGATCTTCTTTTGTACTGCTTTGATTTCTTAGATTAGAATCAGAACTAGTTTTAGATTCCGCAGTTAATTCTTTTTCGTTAACCTGAGTCTTTTCAGATTTATTGTTATCATTTTTTGTCACAGATTCTTTTATAACAACAGTTTCCTTTTCAATCTTTTGTTCAGGTTTTGCAGCTGTTTCAAAATTGGTCTCTTTAACTTTCTCATTTAATTTATTTCTTTCGCTGCTCTTTAAGTCCGCACCTGGAGCCGGTTTTCTATCATCGTCAATTTTGCTTACTGATTCTTTAGAAGATTTATTTTCTGTATCATTTACTTTGTTTAACTGAACAGTTTCTGATTTTTCACTTTTCAGCGGTTTGCCATTTTCTTGTATAGTATTTTTATCAGTAGAATTGTTATAAACTGATTTTAGCTTTTCTTCATGTTTTACTTCTTGATTGCCACCCGGTTTTTCAAATGATGCAGTTTTGATATCCCTTTCAATAACTGTATTAGGTTTATCTTCTTTTACTTGATCTGTACTAGTTTTTTTATCTACAATAATTTCCTTTTCAACAGCGACATGCTTCTCAGGTTTAACTTTGATTTCTTCTTTCTTTACAAGTTCATCCATTTTCGGATTTGCATTTAGAGATTCTTTATTCTCTGTTTTATTGGCGGCACCGTTATTCTTTTCCGAAATTATCTTTTCCATATTCTGTGATTTTGTATTAGGTTCAGTGGTTTTAACTTCCTCAATATTTTTTAGATTTGGATGCAATTCAACTTTTATTTCTTTGGCTGAAGTCTGTTCAATTTTACCATCGATGATCTTTACTTCATTTTGCAAAGTTGGTTTTGTATCCGGTTTATCATTCTTTACTTCAGTTTGGTGTAATTCAATTTTACTTACCGGTGCTTTTACTTCAGTTTGATTCTTCTCTCTTCCAGTGTGTACTTCCGCACTCTCATTTATTTTATTATTGGTGTTATCAACTTTAATTTCACTTTTTAACTGAACTGGTTTAACTTCAACATTATTTGTATTTTGTTTCGACTCAATACTTGAATTTAATTCAGCTTTTACATTCTTTACTTCACTTTGCAATGTGGGTTTTACATCTGCCTTCGAATTCTTTATCGTTTCATTTAGTTCAGTTACAGATTTTTTTACAGTAGAATTGGATAAGCTTTTTTTATCTGCAATTGCGCTGTTAGTCAATTCCTTCTTAACAATTTCCTTATCATTATTTGATTCTGATTTTATGTAATTAACATCTTTAACAATCTTTTTAACTTTGATACTGATCTGCTCACCTGAATTATTTTCTTTTGGTTTTTCAACTGTAGCATTTGGAACTGTGACTTTTATATCATCATTTTTAGTCGCTGCTAATTTAGAATCTTGCTGAACTGGTTCCTGTTTAATCAATTTAACCGGTTCATTATTCGCGGAAATTTTTACTTCACTGTTTTGATTATTTCTTTCGGTTGAATTTTGAACAGCCACTTTCTCTGCTTCATTGTTTGAAGAAAGAATATTTTTATCAGGATTGGTGCTTGTTTTTACTTCAGCAGCTTCAGTTTTGATTTCACTTTTAGAATCTGAATTCACTTTATGGTTAGCAATTTTTTCCGGTTCTGAATTTACTGTATTAAGAATCGGAGTTTTTTTATTTAATTCAGTCTCTTCAATTTCAGTAGCAACTTTACTCTCTGATCCATTTGAAATATTGATTGAAGGTTGTCCGATAACATTTTTGGTAATGTTATCAGATTGATTTTCATTGCCATTTGTCGATTCAATCTTTACTTCAGAATTTACACTTTCCTTTGCCGGTACTGCAGTTTCAGTCTTAGGCATTATTTCTATTTTTTCTGATTTTTCTTCAATGTTATCTTTATTCTGAATTTTAGTTGTCGAATCAGAAAGGTTAAGTTCACTTGAAATCGATTTAATTATTTGTGAATCTGAGTTTGATTTTAAGTCATTAATATTATTGTCAGCACTTTTTACTAGTGTAAGTTTAGCACTTTCATTACTTACTTTTTCAACCAGATCAATACTGATAATGTTTTCATTTAACAATGCAGCAGCATGTTGAGTTGTATTTTGAACAGCATTATTATTGGTAATCAAGGCTAAATTCAGCTGCTTACTGTTAGCAAATGAAGCAATATTCTTAGAAGCATAAACTGGATTTTCATCTTCAATAAAACTTGATAATTCTTCTTTATTATTTATTACATTTATCTGTGCAACAACCAGATTGTTTTCATCCACTAATGCAAAATCTTTTTTATCTAGTTTTATCTTATCAACATTTTTTTGTAGAACATCTAAATCCGAATCAATCTTTTGTACAGATAATTTAATTGATTTGGTCTCAGATTGATCAGTGCTCTTTTTAACAACTTCATTATCTTTATTTACCTTTGAAATAAGAAAAGACTGAATCCCTTTATCAGTACTAACAGAAACAATAAGAGGATTGCCCGAATTTAATTCCTTAACAATCTTATTATTATTATCTGATGTTGTTTGATTATCATTTGGGGTTTCTATTTTCGCAACTTTTGTCTCAACATCGGTATTACTTTCACTTGATTCATTTTCATTAACAGATAATATCTTCTTTAATATACTAAGTAAATTCACTTGTGCCGAATCATTACTGCCATTTTGTTTAGTAATTTCATTTACATTTAGAGTAAGTTTTACTTCCTCTAAATTATCTTGTGATAATTGGGTTAAACTAATCTGATCATTTTGAAATATTGATTTTACATCCAAACTCGGTAATTCGTTTTGCTTTCCTTTAAGAAGTGTAGGGAAACCGCTTTCATTCTGTTCATGGTTTATAAATACATTTATAATATCTGAGAACAAATAATTTGTACTTTTCAGCTTTGCCTGTTTAGCAAAAGTCAATCCTTCCTGCACATCTGTATTTATAAAAAGTGGACTGAAAACCATTATTGTTTACCTGTTAATTGAATGACTGTCTGAGGATCTAATTGAGTTAATATTTCTGCTGCTTTTTTCTTTTTCATAGAATAAATAATATCTCTTGCCACATTATCGGAATATTCTGTAATAATTTTAGCTGCTTTTCGAGAATCCATTGCTTCAAATAATTTCACTGTACTTTTAATCCAGTCTTTATATACAGAATCCTGCTTTGCATTTAGGTTTGTTTCAAGAGTTTCTATTTTCTTTTCCTGGTTTTTTAAGTCATCTGCCATTTTAGAAAAATTAACTTTAGCATCAGCCAGACTCTCTTGCAGTGTAGGATCTTTTAGAACAACTTTGTAAACTGTATCTGTTTTAGTTGTTACATAAATTTTCTTTAAGCTGTCAATTACTTCTTGTTTAAACTCATTTTTAATAAAATCTTCAACCTGCGTATAATCTTTCTCAGCAAGTTTAATCGACCTCTCATTAACGGTTTTGGGTTTGCTGAAATCAAACTTGAAAATATTATTGAATTGTGTATTCAAGAAAATAAGCAAACCGGTTACACCCAGAAATGCCGTAGAAAAAACAATTATATAAACAATTTTATTTTTCACTTTAAGATTCCCTTACAAACTTTTTTGCTGCTATTTCATCTATCTCTATCTGCTCAATTTTTTTCTGTTCATTTAGAAAATCCAAATAATGTTTCTCTTTCAACTTTTCAAACATTTTGGCTTCTTTGGTTCTTTGAGCTAATTCAGCAATTTTTTTTTCTTTTGATTTATTCAATTCAGTTATATGCTTTTGTAATGTTTCAATTTTTTTATCAATAAGTAATTCATAATTTTGAAGGTAATGAAGCATATTTACCTTCACTGTTCCGTTTGTTGTTAATTTTGCTTTGTGCAGTTTTATTGATACAAGTAAATTCTTAATTGCTTCATTAGTTTTAGTAATCTCAAGTTCAATTAAAGAAAGCTCTTTCTGAGTTTTCTTTTCCATTGTCTCTTTTATTTTCTTTATAGTTTCAAATTTGTATTTGAACTTTGCCATTTATCATACCAATGGTTTTTCAATTATTGAATTCAACTTACTTATCGAATCTTGAAACATTGCTTTTTCCGTCATATCCTGTTTTAGGAATGATCTAAGTTTAGAAATCTTTGAGAGTGCATGATCAATTTGAGGATTACTTCCTTTTACGTAAGCTCCAATATTTATAAGGTCTTCAGCTTCATTATACGTTGTTAATATTTCATTAAACTGTATTGCACGCATTCTATGATCTCTGTTAACAATATCGGGCATAACTCTACTTACGCTTTGTAAAGGATCAATTGCCGGAAACTGCCCCTTATTTGCAATCTTTCGAGAAAGAACAATATGTCCATCTAAAATGGATCTTACTGCATCAGCAACCGGTTCGGTCATATCATCACCGTCAACTAAAACAGTATAAAAACCGGTAATTGAACCACGGTCTGATGTACCGGCTCTTTCCAATAATTTTGGAAGAATTGCAAATACAGAGGGTGTATAACCTTTTGTTGTTGGAGGTTCGCCGACTGTCAAACCGACTTCACGCTGTGCCAATGCAAATCTTGTTACCGAATCCATCATCAAAACTACATCTTTCCCTTGATCTCTGAAATACTCGGCAATAGTGGTTCCAATGTAAGCGGCTTTAATTCTCATTAATGCCGGTTTATCGCTGGTTGCAACAATTACTACCGATCGCTTAAGTCCTTCTTCACCTAAATCTTTTTCAATAAATTCTCTAACTTCTCTACCTCTTTCACCAAGTAAAACTATAACGCTTACATCGGCATTTGTGTTTCTAGCAATCATACCAAGCATTACACTTTTACCAACTCCGCTTCCTGCAAAAATTCCTACGCGCTGTCCCCGTCCAACTGTAAGCAAACCATCAATTGATCTTACCCCGGTTTGCAATGGAGTTTCAATTCTTCTTCTATTTAACGGATTAGGAGGATCGCGAAAAACAGTTTTGTTCGAAATATTTTGTATCGGTCCTTTGCCATCTATCGGTTCTCCCATTCCATCAATAACTCTTCCTAAAAGTTCGTCGCCAACTCCAATTGAAAAACTTCTTCCGGTAGCAATAATTTCGCACGAAGGAGAAATGTTTTCAACATTTCCAATAGCGATTGATAATACTTTTCCTTCCTTAAATCCAACTACTTCGGTTCTGCAGACTTCAGTTCCATCTCTATTAACAATTGTGCAGACTTCACCCAAAGAAACATTAGGTCCAATTGAAACAATTACCAATCCAATAACATCAGTTACTTTTCCATTTATTTTATATACATCTGTAGATGTGATTATTGAAGAATATTTGTCAATATATTTTGCGGCTAATTCCATTATTGTTCTTCAACCGCATTTTCTAGTTTTTTAATTAGCTCATTAACCATAGTCGATATTTTCGAATCAACATTTCCCAGTTCGGTATTTATTAAGCAGCCTCCTTTTTCAATTTTTTCATCTTCCTCAAATTTTACTTTATTAAATTGATTTTCCAGTTCGGGAAGGAAATCTGAATTAACAATTGATTGATAATCATTGGGATTAAGCTTAATTAAAATTTGATTTGCACCAATTACTTTCTGTAATGAATTTTTTAAAACTGTTTCTATAATCGATTGATTTTCAATTTCTCTGGTTATAATTTTTTTTGAAATCTGCTTTGAAGTTTCAATTACAACTTTTTCGAATGCTGTTTCATAATTGATTATTCTCTCTTCAAATGATTTTATTATACTGTAAAATTCTTCAGCTTTTTCCATCATTTGCTGGTTGTATTCGCTCTCCAATTCAGCCTTTGCATCATCATATCCTTTATTGTAGCCTAAGTTAAATTGTCTTTCAAGTTCAACCCTAAATCTTTTATCATTGCTTTCTTGATCATCAATATCAATGCTTGAAATATTATCTTCATTTAAAACAGCTTTTAATGATTTTGATTTTATATTTAATTTGATAACATCAGACATAAACTTCTTCCGAGCCTCCTCTGAAGTTTATAGTTATCTCTTCTTGTTCTTCTAACATCTTAATAACTTCAACTATTCTTGCCTGAGCACCTTCAACTTCTTTAAGTCTTACAGGACCCATATATTGTAATTCTTCTTTAAGCAGATCAGCGGCTCTTTCAGACATATTAGAGAATACTTTATCTTTAACTTTTTCTTCGGATATCTTCATTGCAAGACCAAGATCTTTTCTGTCAACCTCTTTAAGAATTCTTTGAATATCTCTATCTTGAAGATGAATTATATCGTCAAATATGAACATCAATCTTTTGATTTCATTTGCTACATCGGGATCTTTATCTTCAAGATCATTTATTACTTCTTTACTTAATGTAGTATTGGTTCTGTTCAGAATTGTAGCAACACTTTTTGGTCCGCCAAGCTTACTCATTGATTGATTGATTGAAAATCCAGCTAGTTCATCGACTACTTGTTCAATCTGTTTTAATGTTTGAGGTGAAATCTTTCCTAAAGTGGCAATTCTATAAACAACATCTCCGCGCAAATCTTCCGGAAGTTCTTTTAATGCTTCTGCGGTTTGGTCGGGACTTAAATGTGAAAGTATTAATGCTATTGTCTGCGGATGTTCTTTATTTAGGAAGTTAACTAATTGTGTTGAGTCTGCTTTCTTTAATACATCAAATCCGTGTAGAGTTGTTACATTTTTTACTTTTTCAATAATTTCTAATGCTTTAGCTAAACCAAAAGATTTTTCGAGAACCGACTGAGCAAATTCTAATCCTCCCTCAAGAACATATTCTCTTGCAGTAACCATGTTGTAATAATCATTCATTACTTGATCAACTACATTGGAAGGAATATTTTTTACTTTAGTTATTTCTGCAGATATTACTTCAACATCGGTTGGCTCCATATATTTAAATACGGAAGCTGCATTTTCAATATCCAAAGCTATTAATAATAAAGCAGCTTTTTGTGAACCCGAAAGGTCTTCTGCAGTTAATGATTTGCCCGATAATGATTTTCTAGTACTCATCTTCTCTCAACCATGAATTAATTAACTTTGCTGCTTCACTTGGATTTTTTGCTACATAGTTTACAATCTTATCTTGAACAACTTTTCTTTGCTGCGCTTCATCCGTAATTTCATCTTCAATATCGCCGACATCTAAAAGTTTTTTTCTCGGTTTACTGCTTAGCTGGGGCATTGCTCCAACTGATCCGGCAGCAGATAATGAAGGTGTTAAATCGCTGAATGAATCATCTTTATAGTTTACTGTTCCGATAATTATCTTTTCGTTCTTAAGTCTCTTCATCAAACCTTTTATAACAAATAATGATGCACCAATTGCAAACACTATTAATATTAAGTTCGACCATTTTTGAATATCATCCAAAGGTGATACTTCCTCAACTACAGGTTCTTCTAAAAATTGTGTTTCAAATGGGATACTTACTATAGAAATCTGATCTTGACGAGACGGATCCAAGCCAACCGACTGTCTAATTATTTGTTCTAACTGTTGAAGCTGTTCTTCATTTCTCGGTTCGTTTATAATTTCCGTAACTTCACCGTTTTTCACTTCTTTATTTATACCGTTGATAACCGCAGCTACCGTAACTCTTTTAATGTTTCCAGCACCCTGAACAACACGCTCAATGGTTTTACTAATTTCATAATTTGTTGTGCTGTTTTCTGTAACTACAGCGCTTGAATCTGCGATAGATTTACCGCCGCTTTCCGATTTAATTATCTGCTCACTGATTGCAACCTGAGATTCAGGATCATACAATTCCATTGTTTTGTCAACTTGCTTAAAATCGAGATCTACATTTATTTTAACTATTGCATTTCCATATCCTAATACATTATCAAGCAGACTTTGAGCTTTATTAGCAAGGTAATCTTCAACTTTATTTTTAATCTCGTACTGTTTACTTCCTGAAATTCCTAATCCTTCTTCATCTTCCTGTTTTGAAAGGAGTCTTCCTTTAGTATCAATTATTGCAACTTTCCCGGGCTGAAGTCCTTCAATACTTGCGGCAACTAAATTTGAAATTGCGTTAATATTTTGGTTTGTAAGTTTATAGCCTGAATTTAATTTAAGAACAACCGAAGCTGTCGGTTCTTTTTGTTCGTCTTTGAAAATTGATTTTTCCGGAAATACTAAATGAACTCTTGCTCCTTCAATCCCACTTTGCTGCATTATAGTTCTAGAAAGTTCTCCTTCAAGAGCACGTTTAAAATTGAGTTTCTGCATGAATTCACTCATGCCCATCATATTATTATCAAAAAGTTCATATCCAATAATTCCGGAACTTGGAATTCCTTTAGCGGCTAAACCAAGTCTCATTTCATATAAATTTTCGGCGGGAACCAATACATCCTGCCCGTTATTCTCCAGTTTATATGGTACTTTTTGAGTATTTAAGTATTCAATTGCCTTTGAAGCATCTTCAGGTGCAAGGTTGGAATACAGTTTTGAATAATTCGGTTCATTGAAAATGAAAATCACAAAACCGAGAATAATAATTGTGAAAACTAAGATTCCGCCAAGCAGCATTCTTTGCTGAAGAGAAAGTTTGTTAAAAATATTAAATACAGCTCCTAAAGAATTTTTATTAGCTTCCACTGTTATTGCATCCTTGTTAATTCTTTATACATATCTATTGTTTTATTTCTTATTTCCATTAGAAGTTCAAGACTAGTTTTGGCTTTTTCACCGGCAATCATTACTTCATGCAGTTCAACATCTTTTCCTTCAACAAAATCTTTTGTAAGCTGCTTTGATTCTTGTTGATTTTGATGAACTCCTTTTACAAACTCCCCAAGTAAATTTCCAAAACTTGCATCTTGCTTTTTTGATATCTCACCAAGTTTTTGTAATTCTGGATTTATTCCGTTAATCGAATTTATTTTCATATTAACCTCTTCTGTCGAAATTTGTACCTAAAGCAACACCGGACATTTTTCCGCTTTTTTGATAAAAATGATAATCTATTATTTCTGTTTGATTTTCAGGATAAAGCTTTGTGAAAAAATTCTTTTCATCATTGTTTATTATTGGATTTGATTCAGTAAGTTCTTTTGCAAAATCTACTTTTGGTTTAGCGGCAACATTTTTTATTTGAAACGGATTATAATTTCCTAAAGCGGTAGCACCAATTTTCATATTATATCTCCAAAGAGTCTTTTGCTATTTGTTTACTGGAATTAAATGCAGTTAAATTTGCTTCATAACTTCTAGTTGCCGATATCATTTCAACCATTTCATTTACAACATTCACATTTGGCAGCTCAACATAACCTTCATTACTTGCATCCGGATGATCCGGCATATAAACTAAATTACCTTGCGTTTTATCTACTTCAATATTCGATTCAATTCCTGTATCATTACTTAACTGCTGATTATTTACCGGTCCTGAAAATTTAGCCGGCTGCAAATGTGCCGATTCACTTCTTGCCATTTTTAATGTTAAATTACCTTGGGCAGCAGAAAAATTATTAGCAAAGGTTTCTTCATTTTTAACAACTAAATATTTTCTTTGGTATGGAATTCCTTCTTTAGTTTTAGTTGTATCCGAATTAGCCATATTCTCAGCAACTAAATCCATTTTGCGTTTTTGAATTGACATTCCTTTAGCACTCATATTAAAAGAACTAAAGTTTGGTGAGATCTTCATTATCTACCTCCCTTTATAACTGATTGAAGTGTTTTATAGTAGGAACTCATTTTTCTAGAAGCAAATTTGAACATGATTGAGTTTTGAGCCATTTCAGCCATCTCATGATCTATATCTACATTATTTATTCCGGAATGATTTACAGAAGTTTCATCTTTTATAATTCTCATCTCACTTGAATCTAGGTTTTCGGTAAAACCAATATGCTTTGAATTAGTAGCTTTAATTTTGCCTGATTCGCCATTCAGCAATGAATTAAATTCTACATCTTCTCTTTTATAATTGAGAGTATTTGAATTAGCTATATTCTTGCTTATCACTTTATTTTTTAATGAAGTGTAATCAAGAACCTTTTCCATTAATTTTGATGTAGATGCCGACATAATTTTCCTGCTTATTTTTTAAGCAGGAAAATCAAAACCAATGCCAGCTTTTAATTACTATTTTTGATGTTTATTTCGGAATGTAAACTTAAGATGTGGCTATATTTGTACAGTTGATAATTATTATTCAGAATAATCTAATAAAATTGATTTAGTTTCGCCGCATGAACAAACAAATTTGATCTCTTTTATGTTATCGTCTTCATCTTTTTTTAGGATTATTTTTACTCCGTCATGACTTTCCTGCTCTAAAGCAATTTTTGCAGAACCTACAATTTTTGCATCTTCTGCCTTAATTATATTTCCCGATCCGTAAACATTTCTGTAGGAAATTTCTTTATAAACTTGGTCTTTGAATTCGTCTTTATTCTCTTTCATTTTAAACCGCCATATTAATTATATCTGGAATTTTTTCTAAAGGAGCTATCACATCTGCTAATCCGGCATCTACTATTGCTTTCGGCATTCCGTAAACTACACAAGTATCTTCGTTTTGTGCAAGGCAGTATCCCCCCGCAGATTTAATATCCTTAATTCCTTCTAAACCATCACGTCCCATGCCAGTCATAATTACTCCCAAAGTATTTTTTCCGTAAATATCAAAAACCGATTTAATCATTACATCTACGGAAGGTTTATGTAAAGTATCTGCCGGCTGGTCTGAAATATCGATATAAATTTCACCCTTCAAATTCTTTTTAACTTTCATGTGAAAACCGCCGGGAGCTATATAAACCGTTCCACCTGATACTATCTCACCATGTTCAGCTTCTTTTACTTTTAACGAGCTCATTGCATTTAATCTTTCGGCAAGAGATTGTGTAAATTTTGGAGGCATATGCTGAACAATGAAAATTGGAATTTTTATATTTCCATTTAATCTTGGAATAACTTTTTGAAGTGATAACGGTCCTCCGGTTGAAATTCCTAAGGCTAAAGATTTGTACCCAATTCGGGGAAGTATTTGGGAAGTTGATTTTACCGGAGCTGAAGACTCTGATCCACCAAATTTTTGAATTTTTGCTAATCTATTTCTAAGTGCTTTTTCTCTAACTATTGTTTTTACTTTTCTAATTAAGTCATCTTTAATGTTAATGATATTAACACTTACATAAGACATTTCTTTCGGAATAAAATCAACTGCGCCAAGTTCCAAAGCTTTAAGAGTAGCTTCTGCACCTTCCGTAGTAAGAGAACTAACCATAATAACAGAAGTAGGATTTTCGGTCATAATTCTTTTAAGTGCGGTTAACCCGTCCATCTTAGGCATTTCTATATCAAGAGTTAAGATATCGGGTTTATATTGTTTAACTAAAGATATTGCTTCAATTCCGTCTCGTCCGGTTGCTACAATATCAATAGAAGGATCAGAACCAAGAATAATAGATAATGATTTCCGCATAAAAGCGGAATCATCAACAATAACAGCTTTAATTTTTTGCATTATGCATGAACCATAATTTTGTTAACCATCTCGGCAATATCAAGAATCATTACAACTTTACCGTCTCCCATAATAGTAGAACCGGCAACTCCATCTATGTTCCCAATATAACTGCCAAGTGATTTTATAACAACTTCTTTTTGACCAACAAGTTCATTAACTTTTAATCCGTATCGTTTTTCGGCAATACCAACAACAACAACATACTGCCAATCTTCTTGAATATCATTTATTTTCATTCCGTACAAAGCTTCATCAATATCAATTAAAGGAAGTACAGATTCACGAAGTTTTATACATTCATTAGTTTTCACAGAATATATTTGAGTGATCGGTACTCTAACAACTTCAATAACAGAATTTAGAGGAACAACTACAGTTTCGCCGGCAACTTTAACCAATAATCCTTGAATAATAGCAAGTGTTAAAGGAAGCTTAATAATAATTTTTGTTCCTTTATTCACTTCAGATTCAATATTAATTATACCGCGTAATTTAGCAACGTTGGTTTTTACCACATCCATACCAACACCGCGTCCGGATACATTAGTTACCTTTTTAGCGGTTGAGAATCCAGGTGCAAATATAAGATTGAAAATATCCTGTTTACTTAACTCATTAGCCTTATCTGCAGAAATAATTCCCTTCTGAATTGCTTTCTCCTTTATAGCTTCAGTATCAATTCCTTTTCCATCATCCTCAATTGAAATAATAATATTATTGCCTTCATGTTCGGCTGAAAGAGTTACTGTTCCAAGTTCAGGTTTACCCAAAGCTTTACGATCTTCCGGTGTTTCAATTCCATGATCAATTGAGTTACGAACTAAGTGAACAAGAGGATCATTTATTTCTTCAATTAATGTTTTATCTAATTCGGTATCTTCCCCTTGAATAATTAGCTGAACTTCTCTGCCTAAATCTTTGCTTAAATCTCTTACCAATCTGGGGAATCTATTAAAGACTTTAGCAATTTTAATCATTCTCGTCTTCATTACTGCAAGCTGCAGTTCGGTAGTCATTAAATCAATTTGTCTTGTAGTTTCAGCTAAATCTCTGGATATTTTTGTTCCTTCATATTGAATTCCGGCTTCAATATTTATCTGTGCAAGTCTGTTTCTTCCAAGCACCAGTTCGGAAACAATATTTAGCAGCTCATCTAATCTTTGTACATCAACACGAATTGTATTTTCACCTTTTTTACCATGCTGCAATGATTTATCATCTTTCTTATCAGAATTTTGATTTGAGTCCTCTTTCTGAGACATTGCGGCGTGAGTTGATACTTCATTCATTTCCGGAATTTCAACACTTTCAATAATTTCATCTTCAGATTCAGTTATTGCTTCATCTGATTTCTCTACGGTTGATTTTTTGTCTTTTGTTGTCTTTGCTGTTTTGGTCTTTTTCGCTTTTGTTGTTTTAGTCTGTTTACTCTTTTTTACTTCTTGTACCGGGAGTTCTTTATTTTCAAGCTTAGCGATTAATGTATCCAATTCATAAAGAATTTCAGAAGTATCGAAATCCTCTTCTTTCTTTTCTTCAATCACATCAACCAAATCTTTAATGGCATCATAGCTTTTAAGAATATTATCCATTATTTCATCATTAAGAAGAACTTCTCCTTTACGCAGCTTATTAAGAATATCTTCACCGCGATGAGTAACCTTCTGAAGTTTCTCCAAACCGAGGAAACCGGAAGTTCCTTTTATAGTATGAAACGAACGGAAAATTTGGTTTAGGAGATCAACATCATCCGGACGTTTTTCAATCTCAACCAAATCTAAATCCAACTGTTCCAATATTTCTTTAGTCTCAACTAAAAAACTTTGGAAGATCTCCTGCATTTCAGGATCATTAAGAATATTAAATTCATCACTCATAGTTTTTCACGAAAATAATTTATCAATTTCTTCTTGCGAAGCTTTTCTTTTTTGATCATCTACTATATTATCAACTGTCTGCTGTCTTTCTTCTGATTTATCATATCTTGCATTGGGATCAAAACTTACATGTTCATCAATAACTATATGTTTATCAGTAATTTTATCTTTAATCTCAGCATGCTCAATATCATTAACTAAAGAGGCTAATTTTCCATGTACCTGTTCGATTAAATGTGTTACAGCAGCAAGCTGCTGTGCTGTAATATCCTGCACTTGAAGCGATAAGGTTATTTTGTAAGTATCATCATTAATTTTCTGCATCTTTGATTTTATATCATCAAAAATTCCGTTATGATCATCAAGCTGATAAATTTCATTTATAAGTTTGTACTCTTCGGAATCTTTGTTTAATGTTTCGAAAAGCTTTTTATAAAGTTCATCTTTTTTAGATCTTTTTTCCAAAATCTTTTGAAATATCCCGTCAACTACAACTAACTCATTTGAAATATCATCAACAAGATCAAGAATTTCGGTAGTAGCCAATTCGGTTGCACTGGTTACATTGTTAATTTGATTAGCTGCTTTGGGCATTTGGCTTGTGCTGTCTGCGATTGAAGTATTTATACTTTCTAACAAAGGAACAACATCCCGCATAAAACTAATTAGACTTTGTATAATGGGAACAATTCTTTCGCCAAATCTGAATATATCTTTAAGATCATTCAATTTATCAAAAATCTGACTCATATTTGTTGGTGTCTGCATTTCACTTCCCTTATTATAAATTTGCTAAAATTTGGTCGATCTTTTCTTTTAATATTTGTGGAGTAAACGGCTTTACAACGTAATTGTTTACTCTTGCCTGTAAAGCTTGAACAATATCTTCTTTAACACCGCGGGTTGTAACCATAAGTATAGGAAGATTATTTTTTGAAGCATCACCGCGTATAGCTTGAGTCAATTCCAATCCTGTCATATTAGGCATATTCCAGTCGGTTATTACAAAATTAACTGAACTATCGGCATTTAATTTTGCAAGAGCGTCATTACCATCATTAGCTTCAACGTAATCATTGTAACCCAAATTTTTCAAAGAATTCACAACAATTCTTCTCATGGTTACTGAATCATCTACTACTAAAAATTTGAGTCCCATTTAATTCATCCTTGTAAATTAGTTTAAATATTTTGCTACTTCGTATTGAATTCTTTTAGGATCGAACGGCTTAACAAGATAAGAATTAGCACCGCAGCTCATTCCCCTTTCAATTTCTTCACTACCAGCTAGAGAGGAGAGAATAATAATCGGAACATCTCCGTAAGCTAAGTTTTCTCTAATTGATTTAATCAATTCAAAGCCATCTAAGTTAGGCATATTAAGATCAGTAATTATCAAATCAACTTTTTTACTGGGAAGCAGTTCTATGGCTTCCATTCCATCGCATGCAGAAATTACTTCAAATCCTTGCATAGTAAGTGAAAAGGAGACAAACTTTCTGATTGTGGGGGAATCGTCTGCAATTAAAATCACCTTTTTCATTTATTGACTACTCCTTTTTATATCCAATTGTTTTGGGATAACTAATTAATTTAAATGCTTTTGATATTCCGTGAAGTGTTTCGGAATAACCAATAAATAGATATCCCCCTTTTATAAGTGAGTTATAAAGCTGAGATACTACTTTAGTTTTTGAAATCTGATCAAAGTATATTAATACGTTTGCACAAAATATTACATCATAACCCATCATAGAACGCATTGCCGCTTCATCATAAAGATTGAGTATTTTGAAATTGACCATACTTCTTATTTTTTCATCTAAAATATATTTACCGTTTTCATGCTTAAAATATTTTTTCAGATAATAAGCCGGTGCATTTCTTATTGCATATTCTTTATATACTCCGCTTTGCGCGGTTTCTACAACTGCGTGGTTTATATCAGTACCAACAATTTCTATAGTAAGATTTGGGTATTTCGGTTTTATTAGTTCTTGAAAAAGAATTGCAACCGAATAAGCTTCTTCACCGGAAGAGGAAGCAGCACTCCAAATTCTAATTCTATTCTTATTTAATTTAGCCGGATTATTCAACAGATCAGGTATTACCGAACTTACCAACGCATCAAGCTGAGGCTGGTTTCTAAAGAAGAAAGTTTCATTAATTGTAATTACTTCATATAAATATTTTAACTCAGCCTGCCTGTTAAAATTGAATCGAACATAATCTAGATATTCTTCGAATGTTTTTATACCAAGATAAGTTATTCTCTTTTGAAGTCTGCTTTCCAAAAGATATTTCTTATTATCCTGAAAATAAATACCGCATATATCATAAATAAACTTACGCCAATCCTCAAAAGCTTTATCGGAAAGTTTTGCATCTTTATTTAAAAGACTATTTCCGAATGTGAGATTTATTGGACTTTTTGCCTGCGTATTTGCAAAATTATTCATTATTAGGGCCTCGGGTTACGAATTTTGTATATCAAGTTGATTCAAAAAATATTCTGCTCTTTCGGCAATCATTTCTTCTGAATCTTTACTTAATTGTTTAATTGCTTCAAACGATCTCTCATCATTAATTGTCTCAAGAATTTCAAGTAATCTCATTCTATTCCACATATCATCATCTTCAAGCATTGTATCTGTAAATAATAACGCTTTATCCAATGCTGTAAAAAAGAGAAGTTCAATTGAACTTCTTCTAACTTCTTCATCCGGATGTGTTAAGTTATTTGCAAACACATCACTTAAATTCTGTATATCTAGAGCAGATAATTCACCTAACGATTGACCACCGTCATTCTGAATTATTTCTTTTGTCAATTCAAAAAGTTCTTTTAGGTTTTTTGGTTTTGTATTTAGATAATCGGTCAATTTGGGATATAAGTATGAAGGATTTTCAAAGAATTTAGTCTTCACATTATTATCAATAACTTCGTCAATACCGTAAATACTTAGTGATGCTTCTATTACTTCTTTATCTTCAAATACGGTAATTAAATTAGAAGCTGCTCTTTTATATCTCGGTTCCCCTTCAATCAATGTTCTTAAAATTATATTTTTAAAATTCTCGTCGAACGGAACATCGATAGAAAATTTCTGCTGAAGTTTCATTAATGATTCAACAATAGGCCAAGAGATTGGACCTTTTGTTTCTCTAATTTCATTTACCAATAAAAAGAATGCTTCTTCGTTTCCAATTTCGCCCAGACTTTCAATCATAGAAAATTTTGTCAATTCATCTTCTTTAGGATATCTCTCAATTATAAAATTTACTGCTTCTTTATTTCCAATTTTTCCAAGGGCTTCAATTACGGTAGGTTTGAAAAGTTCGTTCTGATCATAAACTTTTATTAAGTCGTCAATGCAATCCTGACAGTTAACATTTCCCAGAGCTTCTATACATGCAAGTATTACGTTATCATTTTTAGAGACTGAAAGAATTTCCTTTGCTTGAAATCTTATTGAATCATCACCAATCAAACCTGCAATATCTATTAAGAATTTCTGGTCATCATCATTGCATGAAGTTAAATATTCTTTAATTGCGGGGAGCGAATTATATTTTTTCTTCAATAAAATTTCACCGGCTAAATTTCTAACTGAAATTTCATCCGAAGAAATTAACGGAACAACATTTCTGGGAATTAATTCGTTATCAGATAAGATAAGAAGATTTGATACAGCATCTCTTACCCCTTTATCTTCATCTTTTATCAACTGAATCAGATCACCAATTAAACTGTTATCCAAATCATGATAATTTATTGATTCAATTGCTTCTCTTTTTTCAGAAGAATCTGTATTCTTCAATTTTTTTAGGATTTCCTGCGGGTTAATATTTTGTTCCATAAAATGCCTTTATTAATACCAGTTTATCTAAGTGAATTATCGGAAAATTTTTCTGATTATTTATAGGCATTTAAAAAGAAATCAGTAATTTTTACATAATTATATAAAATGAGGGGGGTATTAAACTAAAATTGAATTAAGAAATTGTTCTTGTTACTTCAATTCCCAATTGTTCCATTCTATATCTTAGTTTTGATCTAGAAAGACCAAGAACTTTTGCGGCTTGAACTTGATTCCCTTTGGTAATATCAAGTGTTTTTAGAATTAAATCTTTTAGAACAACTTCAATTTTAATTCCTTCGGAAGGAACTTTAAGAACATATTTTCCCGATCCGGAGGTTGTATCGTTATCATCAAAGTTTTTTAAAAATCCGAAATGTTTCTCTTTAAGAACATCACCTTCCATCATTAATACAGCTCTTTCCATTGTGTTCATTAATTCTCTAACATTTCCTTTCCAAGGTTGATTTAGCAGCAGTTCTATTACCGAATCATCCATTCCTTTTATTTTTTGATCGAACTTTAATGCAAATCTCTGCATAAAACTGAATGCTAAAACCGGAATATCTTCTTTCCTTTCGCGTAAAGGGGGAATGATAATTTTTGCTACATTAAGTCGATAATAAAGATCTTCTCTAAAATTTCCTTTCTTTACTTCTTCTTCAAGATTTCTATTTGTAGCAGCTAAAACTCTAACATTAACGGAAATTTCTCTCTCGCCGCCAAGACGGTAGAATTTCTTTTCCTGTAAAATTCTAAGGAGTTTCACTTGTAAATCTAGAGTAAGTTCACCAATTTCATCAAGAAGGATTGTACCGCCATCGGCAAGTTCAAATTTACCAAGTTTTGTTTTTTGAGCTGCCCCGGTAAACGCTCCCTTTTCATGCCCAAATAATTCACTTTCCGCCAATTCTTTGGGGATTGTTGCACAGTTAATAGGGATAAAAACTTTATTGCTTCTTGGACTTTGCTGATGAATAAACTTTGCAAAAACTTCTTTTCCGGTTCCGCTTTCTCCTTCAAGAAGAATTGTTGTATCATCACTTTTAGCAAGTTTTTCAACAACATTAATTATTCTTACAATCGGTTTGCTCTTGCCAAAAAATTCACGATTTAATTTATCATCGGAATTTATAACATCTCTAAGTTTATCAACTTCATATTTTAGTTTAAGATGATTAACACATTTATTAAGCACAAGTTTAAGTTGATCCAAATCAAGTGGTTTTAAGAGAAAATCGAATGCTCCTATTTTCATCGCTTCAACCGCAATCTTTACATCACTGTATCCCGTAATCATTACAACAGGAATATGAAAATATTTTTCCTGAAGATCTTTAAGAATATCCAAACCGTTGTGAGTAGTTAAATAAATATCGAGCAGAATAATATCGGGCTGGTGCATTTCAACTGCTTCAATAACCTTACCTCCATCCATACAAAATTCAGCTTGATATTCTAATCTTTCCAGCACTCTTTTTAATGAAAGACAGATTAAATTATCATCATCTACTATTAGTATTTTTGGAGTTATCATAAATTCTAAACCTTAAATTTCACTGTAAAAGTTGTACCTTCACCCTCTTTACTATTAAAATCAATTTCCGCATTTTGTTCTTCAAGAAGCATTTTGCAGACGCTTAATCCTAATCCGGTACCATTTTTTTTGTTTGTGTAAAAATCGGTAAAAATTTTAACTTTATCCTCATCTTTAATTCCACAGCCTAAATCAGCAACTTCCATAATAATTTTTTCTTTACCCGATTTGTAAGTACGCAAAAATATTTGTGAATTTCTGGGACTCGCTTCTATTGCGTTGGTTAATAAATTCAAAATTACCTGAGTAGTTTTATTTTTACTAATATTTACCATTGGAAGATTATTAGAAAGTTCCGGCACAATTTCAATACTTTTTCTTCTTGCGGCACTTGTAATTATTTCTAACGATTGTTCGGCAATTGTGTTCAACGAATAAAGATCGGTATCTTTTACATTTTTCCTGGAAAACTCAAGTGTGCTTTCAATTAAGTATTGAATTCTTTCAACCGCTTCCATAGCGGATAAAACAGATTCTTTAGTATCGGGATCATATTTTTCAACCGACATTTCCAATAGACTAAGATTCAGTTTAATAGCTGAGAGGGGGTTGCGAATTTCGTGAGCTAAACTTGCTGCAAGTTTACCCAGAATTACAAGTTTATTATTTTGGACTTCGTTCTTCAATAAAAAAGCCTATAAACCGATTTCTTTATGGAAAATATATTACTTAAAAAGTAAAAAACTTGCAAATATCGTTTTATAGGCTTTTAAAAATTATTTTGAACCTTTCAGCTCGCTTAAAATTGCATCCGCAACTTTATTGATAACTTCATCACTATTGTAATAATTAGAATTGATTCTTTCTTTTATTACTTCAACATTTTTCAATTCGGCTGAACTGCTCTGTATAACTCTGGCAGCATCGGAAATTTCCAGTTTATCCGATCCTGGTTTTGCATCTGCTAATTTCTTTTCAATTTTCTGCCTGTTATACGCATCCCTAATAGGATTAATGTTATTTCCTAAACCTTTTATATCCACTTTATCACCTTTTATAATTAACCAATTTTTTTTCGTTCTGCTTAACTTTTAATTCCTCGCCAAACTTATTTTTCAATTCTGTTCTTTCTTTAATCATATTATCGAACTTATTATTTATTTCTTTAATGATATTTTCAAATTCCGAGTTAAATTGTTGAAGATCACTTTTATCATAATTTTTCAACATTTCTTCGCGTTTATGTTTAATTGATAATAATCTTTGATTTACTAATTCCATTTTTTCATCAAAATTATAATCATTAATTCCGTTCAATCCAAAAAGAACTTGATTTAACTGCTGTTTAATTGCCGCAATATGTTGATTAATTGCATTCATTTTAGAAAAAACTTCCCGACGAATAATTACTGAATACATCCTGAGAAGCAAGTAAAGTTGCAAGCTGCATCTGCATATCTTGATATTTTTTTCTTAGAACTTCTGCACTTTTATTAATTGTAGTTTCTACAGAACTAATTCTGTCATTAATACTTTTTATATAATCATCGTAACCTTTTTTCGAAAGTGTTAAATATCCTTCGGTTCCAACATAAGAATCTAATTTATTAAAAAGAGTTTTTGCAATACCGGTTTCTCCGGTAAACAAGTTTGTTACTTCATCAAAATTATTATTGAGTTTATCAGTTATTGTTGTTTCATCAAGTGAAATTCCAGTGCCGGGATTAAATGAAATTCCAATTGAAGTTAATGTATTCAAAAGAGAATTATCGTTATCAAAGGTTTTATATACAGTTGATGTTAATTCATTTAATATAGTTGAGGCATTACTGTCTCCAATAAAGAAACCTCTATTTCCGTCAATTGATTTGGAATTGTTCTTTATGTAAGTATAAACTTCATTAAAATTTGTTACAAAATTCTTGATTTCGGTCTTAACATTATCAATGTTCTTTTCAACATTTACATTTACATCAGCGTCTCCAGAATCCATTACAGACTTTAAATTAATAGTAACTCCGTTCACTAAATCTGAAATGGTATTGCTGTTTCTATTAATGTTAACACCATTAAAAGAAATTTTCGCATTTAATTGATTATTAGCTGAAGTAATATCCGAATAAAGAAAACCACCTATATTTGTATTTTCATCAAAAGATGTTCTTGCCGATCCTAAATCAAGCCCAAGATTTGCAAGCAAATCACCAGATGAATCTGCAATATTTGTGATTCGATAATCAAGTCCGCTCTGCTTTGAAGTAAATGAAATTTGAGTTGATCCTGAAGTAGGAGAAAACTGAGATGATGTTATACTTCCTGAAGCTCCTTTTTCTTTCTCAATATTAATTCCTAAATCTGTCAGTAATGTACCGGTATCACTTGATTGAAGAATAGAAATATCTTTAGTAGAATCTGTTACTGTAAACTTTATATTAACATTCGAACCATCAATTACTTTTTCAGCTGTAAGTCCTGAAATATCGGAAGTCTGTGAAATTATTGAATCAATTATTTCTTCGTAAGTTTGACCGGCAGAATAAGTAATTTTATGTTCAGTTCCGGCAAGATCAATTTTAAATTCTCCGTCTGCACCGGAATAAGAACCTGTAACCGCATTTGATTCAACAACAGCTTTATCGTTATTTACTGCACTGTTAATTTTTGAGAGAATTGTTTCATTATCATCTGTATCAAGAATATCAACTGAAACTTCACTGTTAAATTCTCCCCCTTCACCATCACCAGTTTTGATATTAAATTTATAAGTTCCTGTTGTTATCCCCTGAACAGTAGATTCATCCAATCTTTGTGAAAGAAGGATATCATTTTTTGCCAACTGGTTTACTCTTAAATTAAAAGATGCCGGTTCAGCAGAACTTGTAGAGGTAACATTAAAATAATCGCTGTTAGATAATGATACTTTTGTTGAATTGAAAGGTGATTCAGTTCCGGTTTTGAGTAGTTTTTCGAGCTGTGTATTTAATGTAGATATTTTTTTAGAAAGAGTTGAATAAGCGGATGAAAGATTTGAGAATTTATTCTTTCTAGTAACTAATGGAGTAACTCTTCTGGCAGATTCAGCAGAATTATATGAGTTAACCATTTGTGTTATATATGACGTAGAAAGAATTTCCATTCTTATAACCTATTTCTTAAATATTCCTACCCAAGAGCTTCTTAGTTCGGATAGAATTTTATGAGCTTCGGAATAATTACCTTCACGCATTTTATCTTGGCAATATTTATAGAGCTTAAATAAACCGATAGAAACTTCTTTCACTTCATCGGTATCATATCTTAAAGCATCAATCAAAACTTGCAGAGCTTTATTAGTTTTAGCAACATTCTTTTTCTGACAATTCATAATTGCAAAATCGTAAACCTTTAGAAGCAGTTTTTCCGGCGTAGCTTCCAAAATTTCTTTGGTTAAATATTGTTTTGCAATATTATGTCCGTTACCTGCATATGCTAAATGATTCATTGTTTTAAATCCGCTTTAATTGAGAAAAAAAAGCCGGGAAAAATTCCCGGCTTAAGTTTGATCGAGAATTAAATCTTAACCAAATAAAGAAAGAACGTTTTGTGGAGCCATGTTAAGTTGAGAGAACATTGCAGTTGCAGCTTGTCCGGAAATAGTTCCTTTAGTTGCATTCAACTGTTCCATAGCCATATCTGCATCAAATAGTCTGCTTATACTTGATGAAGCATTTGTGATAGCTGATGTTAAGTAAGAATCTTTAACATCTAATCTTTGCAAGTCATTACCTAATGAACCAAGAGCATTTTTAACACTTGTTTCAACAGTTGATACTGATAAACTAGCTACTGTAGAAGATGTTGCACCAGTGATGGATGATAAATCTAAACTTCCTAACTTAGTTGTAAAACCAAGTGTTAATTTATCAGTTGAATCATGACCAGTTTGGAATGAGAATCCGCCTGAGAAAGATGTACCGGATAATAATCCTGTACCGTTAAATTCTGTAGTATTCATAATATTGCTGATTTCATTTCCAAGAGCAACTACGTCATTTGCCAATGATGATTTATCTTTAGTAGGATCATTAGCATCAACTACTTTAGCTTTGATTTGATTTAACAAATCGTTAATGTTTTGCAAAGATGTTTCAGCAGTTGCAAGCATATCTTTTGCAGATGAAACGTTGCCTTGCGCAGCTTTCATTACACTTACTCTACCTTCAAGAGATTTTCCAACGTTGTAACCTGATGTATCATCAGCTACACTGTTAATTCTCTTTTGTGTTGCAAGTCTTAATTGAGCTTTGAAAGTATCTTCGTTTACTTTTGACAAAGCATTGTAAGCCTGCAAAGCGCCAATATTTGTTCTGATTTGAAATGACATTTTATACCTCCGTGTTTTGTTTAATTAGTTAAGCTTCCCTGCTCAACTTGTTATTTAATTTAATTCTCAACACTATTATCGTAGGCCCTAATCAAAAGTTTAGCCCAATTAATTTATTTTTTTAAAAATATTTTTACTCGTGAAGTGTGAATGATATTACATGAAAACTTTCTATAGAAATTTATATTTGATATAATGGAAGACTGACTTTTTTGTTCTGCTATTTGGAATGTATAATAAAAAAGCCGCTCTGAGAGCGGCTTGTAGGGACATTACAAATACAATAAGTTTTATTGGAACAATGAAAGTATGTTTTGCGGAGCCATGTTTAATTGCGCAAGCATTGCTGTTGAAGCTTGTGCCGAAATTGATCCTTTAGTTGCATTTAACTGTTCCATGGCCATATCTGCATCAAACAATCTGCTTATACTTGAATTAGCATTTGTTATAGCTGCAGTTAAGTAATTGTCTTTTACATCTAATCTTTGAACATCGTTACCAATTGAACCAAGAGCATTTTTAACACTTGTTTCAATTCCTTCAACTGTACCTCTCAAAGTAGTTCCAGCAGAACCACCTATGTTTGCCGATGTAACACTTGTTATATCTGACACATCAACTGAAGCTAACTTCTCGGTAAATCCTAAAGTTAATTCATCACCTGAATCATGACCTGTCTGGAACTTGAAATCACCTGCACTAACACCGGTTAACAATGCAGTTCCGTTGAATTCGGTTGTGCTGAAGATGTTTTCGATTTCTTTTCCAAGTGCTTCAATATCAGCAGCTAATGATGATTTATCTTTTGTAGGATCATTTGCGTCTGTAATTTTTGCTTTAATTTGGTTCAACAAATCGTTGATGTTTTGTAATGATGTTTCTGCAGTAGAAAGCATATCTTTAGCAGCAGAGATGTTACCTTGTGCGGCTTTCATTACACTTACTCTACCTTCTAAAGATTTACCAACGTTGTAGCCGGATGTATCATCCGCAACACTGTTTATTCTTTTCTGTGTAGCTAAACGTAATTGAGCATCTGATGTTTGCTTGTTTACTTTTGCTAATGCGTTATAGGCTTTTAATGCGCCTATGTTTGTTCTTATTTGGAATGATGACATAATACCTCCATGTAATTATTTTATATAAATTAAAATCCGTTCTTTTATTTGTTTTATTTTGTTTTCAATTTCGTTGTAACCGGCAAACTTATTTTCAGCATACTCAATCACGTTAAGCAGTTGATCATAATTTCCTAATTGCAGATGAAATGAAATCAAGTTGAAAATCGATTTTATACTTAGCTGATCAATACGGAAATTAGTTTCAAGCAGATCAACAGCTTCCGAAAATTTCCCGTATTTGCCTAACATTGCTGCCGATTCTTCGGCTAATGAAATTATGTGCGGATATTTCTTGTATAGTTCTAGTAGTAAAATATCTCTACTCGTATTAGAATACTCATTCAGCAATACCAATATTAGTTCAACATTTGATTCACTTACCGATGAAACATATTTTAGAATTTCATTTTCAGTAATCTCTTTTTGATTGAACAATATTTCCAATAATTCTAATTCGGTTATTGTAGTTTTACTTACACCTGAATCATTAACTTTCTTTAACTGATTCAAGTAATAATTAAAACTTTCTTTTATTCTATTTTTTGTAGCAAAGTTAATTGCTTTCAAAATTAGAATTTCTGAATGTACTGTGAGTGCGTATGAACCGTTTAACTGGTGATTTGTTAACTTAATATTTTCGTCAACTGCTTTTCTGTATAAATTATCAGCTTCTTTTATTAATCCTTTTTCTGAATAAATATCTGCAGCAACCACATAAACCAAAGGCTGATTCAATTTCAAGTTGAGAGCTTTATTAATCAGATTATAAGCCTCATCAATATTTTTCTCTCTCTGTTTTACACCGGCTAAATAACGTAAAGCTATAATTAAATAATCACCACCAAGATTTTTATCTTTAACAGCAATATTAAAATAATGCGCTGCTTCATTTTCCTTATTTAGAATTGCATAAGATTGAGCAATTTGAAATGCTGTGTAGCTTTCTTCATTTTCTTCAAACTGACTTAAAAGCATTTCAAGATTTCTTTCTGCTTTTTTCTTGAATGATTCTTCGTCAATACTGTAACCAAGATGCTCAATTGTTATGTTGGATTTTATAAATCTGTAGTTCTCTTTTTCTAATGAAGGATAAATCTGCTCATGTGCTTTTCCGGTAAATTTAATTTTGCTGCTGTTCTTAAATAATCTTACATAATGCATTGCATCGTATCTTTTCTTAACCTTATCATCACTGTACAATAAGCACCAAACACCCGCTTTGGTATTTTGATTTACTATTCTTTTTAATTCAGCTAATGAATTTGGTGTAATTCTTTCGTCGGCGTCGAGATATAAAATCCATTCGCCGGTTGATTTGCTTAAAGCATAATTTCTTGCAGCAGAAAAATCATTTACCCAATCAAAGTGAAAAACTTTTGCTCCAAACTCCTCAGCAATTTTGATTGTATTATCTGTAGAACCTGTATCAACAACAACTATTTCATCGGCTGCTGATTGGACAGATTCTAAAGCACCACGAAGATATTTTTCTTCGTTCTTTACAATCATGCTAAGTGTAAGTTTGGGATTCATTTTTATTATTGTCCGTCTGTAAGTTTATTATCGTTCTCGGGCAATCCTAAAACTTTGTTTACTTTAGTAAGTCCTGCAACTGCAAATTGATTTTCAGGATTATTTAATACTGCCCATTCAAACATTGTTTTTGCATTAGTATCCAAACCCTTCAAATAGAATAATTCTCCTAATCCGGCACAAGCTTGAGATGAAGTTGGATTTAGATTGAGAGCTTTTTCAAATGCAGATGTAGCATCATCAAATTGATGTAAACCCAAGTAGTTAAATCCTCTAAAGTTTTCTAACGATGCTATTTTACTTAACATTGCGTTGCTCATTAAGCCAAGCTTTAGAATATCTTCTGCATGATTTATTTTATCTAAGGACTCATTAAATTTCTTTGTTTCAAAGAGTTCAAATGCCAGCGTTAAATATTGATTGAATTTTTCTAAGAATTCTCCTTCAAGAGTATCTTGATCTAATGAATTATGATCTTCACTGAGATTTAAAAGTTTGTTAACTTTTTTCAATCCCCCTTTTGCAAATTCATTATTTGGATTTATATCCAAAGCCCATTCGTACATAATTTTAGCTTCCGGATCTAATCCTTTCAAATAAAAAACTTCACCTAAACCGGCACATGCTTGTGATGAATTTGGTTTTAGTTGAATTGCTTTTTCGAAGCAAGCTTGAGCATCATCATTCTGATTGAGCCCTAGAAAAACAAATCCTCTAAAATTTTCTAAGCTAACAGTGTTTTCGATTTGTTCTTCATGTGAAGATCCTGAATGGACAAGATTCTCTTCAAGTTCTGTTTCAGCAGTTTCTATTTTTTCAAGAGCCAGCTGAAATTTCTTTTGAGTAAATAACTCATATGCTTCATCAATGATATTATTTACAGCCGTCATTTCTACCTCTCATTGTTAATGTCCTTATTTTGATGATAATTTTAATCAACTGATATGCCAGTTTTGTTTTTATTAGCCATTACAAGAAAATTATATGGATTTATTTCGATTTCAGTCTTTATTCGAAACATTTTAAAATCTTAGAGAACTTATAAATAAAAAAAGGGAGCAGTCTGCTCCCTTAATTTTAATTTGATTGGCTAATATTGTACACTTGCTAAATATTACTAATGTACTGCAGAAGCTTTAATCTTATTTTCCAAGACTTGAAGATTATTCTTCGCGATTTCATTTTCACTGTCTAAATCAATTACTTTATTAATCACATTAAGCGCTGATTCAATTTCATTCTGCAATATGAAAATCACTGAAAGATCGTTAAGCGCATCAATATTATTTTCATCTGTTCCTAATATTTTATCCAAAATATCGAGAGCGTTTTCAAAGTCATCATTATTAATAAATTCCTCTGCCCTTTGCAGCAGTTCTTGAATATTTACCAAATCCAATGAATTATCATTTTCATCAAGATTCAATTCTTTGTTCACTAATCGGAGTTTATTCCAAGTTATTTCATCATTTTTACCATTTTTAATTGCCCACTCATACATAGCTTTTGCCTGTTCGTAAAGCTCAGCAATGTAAAAAGTCTCCGCCAACCCAAAACAGGCTCTAGATGAACTAGGATAAATCTGCAATTCTTTTTCGAAGAACTTATTGGCTTGTTCTATGTTGCCCAATTCAAAAAAAGTAGTTGCTGTTAAGTTAACAAGTTCCTCTTCTGTAATGGCTGAATATTTAGCCGGGTCTTTTTCATTGATGAATTCAATAGCTTTTTGAAGTTCAACAACAGCTTCGTTATAATCTTTATCCTCTAGCAAAATTAAGCTTCTTTCAAAAGCCTGGGTGAAGTTGTTTTGGTTACTGCTTTTGTTTCGCGCTAAAGTTTCTTCCTTACTTTTTACAGTACTTTCAAATAAAAATTCCGGAACCTGTTTTTCTATTCTATTTAAAACATATTTTTCTAACTTAGAATTATTACTTAAGGAGTACAATAAGAGATCAAAAATTCGCAGCATAGCAATAAATCTCTCATTGTCAATCATTCTATCCTTTGAATTTATAAGTTTGGATAGAACTGCCGATATTTTCTTAGGTTCTGCTGATTTAGTTTTATATGCAGTTCTCATTACTTGAAGAAATTCATCCTCAATTGATACAATTTCATTTCTTAATCTTAATAAATTGAATGCTGTTTTGAAATAAGTGTTATCTAAATTATTATTAACCAGCTTTTTAATTTTTTCTAAAACTTGATGAATATCATCTTCTGTTTTCAAATATTTTGAAATATATTTTTTCTGAACCCAGTAATTTTCATTTTTTGTAATGTTATTGTCTCTATGTTCGGCACTATCTTCAGAATAATAATAAAGTCCCAAAATTTCATTTATATGGTAAATACTTGCAACTCTGCTTATTCTCAGCCAAAATTCATAATCTCCAACAACATTTAAGTTTTCATTAAAATATCCATATTTTTGATGAAGTTCTTTTTTCCACATTGGATGTGGTCCTAAAAAGCATCCAAACAATAACAAATCATTATCGAAATCCACCCATTCAATTTTTGTTTTTGGGGTTGAAGAATTGAAATAATCATTTTCAACTATTGTTCTAAAACTATTTGCATAAACTAAATCAAGATTAGAATTAGAATTAAGTTTGTTGAACATTATTTCTAATGCATCCGACTTATGTCTGTCATCGGTATTTGCATTAGTAATATATTTTCCTTGTGAAGCTTTAATCCCAATATTCCATGCTTGATAAATTCCAACTGGATAAGGAAGTTTTATGTAAACAATGTTGTTATACTTGGATTTATACTCTTTTATAACTTTATCTTCTTTTTCATCTGTGCCAGAATTGACCAATACAATTTCAAGTTGTCCTTTTTTATATAAAGTTTGAGAAAGTAAGTCATCTAAGCAGCCTTTAATAAATTTTCCTGAATTGAAAACCGAGACTATTGCTGATACTGATATATCATTCTCTGTATGATTTTTATTATTTTCAATAAGTTCTATTTCGTAATAGTCTTTATCAATCTCTTTTAAGCTTTCTAATGAAATAGAGTTTTCAACACTATTTAAGTATATATCTTTTTTAATTGAATAAATATCCTCAATAAAAAATCTTTCTTTATAAATTTTCTTTTCGGCAAATTTTTCTATTTCTTCGAACCATTCTTTTACCAAGGTCTGAGTATCATCTCTATATACTTTATCTGATTTTTCACTTCTATTCTTATCAGTAATATTTACATGCTCTATTAACGAGAAATATGAAGGAATAATATCATAACCTTTATTGATAATCCGCCAACATATATCAACATCACCGGCATAGAATTGAATTTCTTCATTAAACCCATCAGTTTTATTATATGCTTCTCTTTTTATTATCCCGAAGTTTATAAACGGTTTATATCCTAAGGTATCAAAACCATATAATTTATAGAAGCCTCCATAGTCTTCTTCGGTATTTCTATGCAAAAAGTTTATTCCACCTACATTATTAGTCAGGTTAAGTTGAAAGGCATAATTAAATGCAAGAGGATGAAAAATAATATCATCTGAACCATACATAATCCAGTTACCGGATGAATTTTTAAAACCATGATTCATTAATTTGGTCCAACTAAACTTGCCTCCATTAAACACATCAGCGTCATAATATATGTTGGAGATTCTATATTTATCCATTTCCTTTGGGCTAAATTCCACCTTTTCATTCATATAAAGAATTACATCATACTTAATATTAATTGCTGCGGAAATCAAACTTTCAAGAGTTTCAATCAGATATTTATTTCTCGATTTAGAAGGAATTATAATTGAGACACTTTCTTCTATTGATTTCTTTAAATCTAATTTTTCGTCTCTCTCTTTAGGAGTAATTTCATAGTTATATGCATCCGTTAGCTGATTAATAAATTTTGCCTCTTTAACGACTAACGAGGCTTTCAACAATTCATTAGCCTTTGTATCAAGATAAATATTTTCATTTCTTAAGTAATTCAAAAGATTCAAAGCTTTTACATACTTTCTGTTTTGGAAATAAATCTCCGCAAGTAATAATACTATTCGTTTATTAGAAGGAGAATATTCAACTATTTCTTCAATTTGTTTTTCCGCTGAAATAAGATTCCTTTCTCTTAACTCAAACAAACCTTTTATGTAATTTTCGAAGTAATTAGGCTCTTTAAATGAAATTAATACTTGTACTTTATTATTAGTTAGACTTAACAATTTTTCTTCTAATTTCAAATAATCTTTAAAATTCCGACTGTCATCATTAAATAACTTATACAAATTTTCCAGCACTTTAATAACAGAATTATCAGAATTACTTCTATCAATAATCTCGTCAAACTTAGAGTGATCTTCAGTTCTTATTTGCGGGTAAAATTCGTGATAATTGCTCAAAACTAACGAGCAGGCAGCTATATTAGGTTGTTCATTAATCCAATCAAATTTATATCTTTTCTGAAGATATGCATTTTTATTAGATTCATTTTCCGATAACCTATTTGTTATAGCTTTAGAAATTAATTTGTAATCGATTTTCTGAATACAATAGATTTCATCATATTTACAATTCCAGTTACAATTAAAACATTCAAGCGGAAGCGAAACAATTGTTGTCAATTCAGAATAAGGCATAAATCTTCCAAAATGTCCCCCTCCAAGTAAAATAACATTTGGAACATTCAAAGCACATGCGGCATGTGCAAGGCTGGTTTCTGAACCAACAGCTAAGACGCATTTAGCCAATAATGCAGCAGATTGATTAAAGCTTGTTAGTCCTGTAGCATTAATTACCTTCCCGGTAAAATCATTTAGATTTTTTTCGTTTATATATTCGTCGGATTTTCCCCCTAATACAAGAATTGTATAGTCTTTTCCTTTAAGTGATTCTTCAATAGCCTTACCAAAATTATAATAGTATCTGATATTAAATTGAGCTCCAGCAAAAAATGCAATCGTTTTAGCCGGGTCTAAATTGTGTTTTTCAAAATATTTATCAGCAAATATTATATCTTCCTTACTTAGAATAATTCTTGCTTTATAATCTTCAAATCCAATATTAAAATAGCGCAATAATTCCTTATACTTTTCAGGTTCATTTTGACTTTCGGAAATATCCACCAAATATGTATAAATTAAATCAGCTTCAGATTTCAACTCCTTAGTTAAATTAGAGTGATCCCCTATCATACCAATTTTAATTTCAGCATTACATTGCTTTGCAATTTGCTCTGAAATGAATTCTCTTGAATAGACAGAATTTATGAGTAAATCGTATGATATCTCATTTAATTTTGATAGAAAATCCTTCTTGTATTTCGAATCCCCAAAAAATTTCTTTCTATTAAAACTAATTATATTGGTAACAAATGGTAAATTTTGATATAACTCTTTTATATGATCTTGACAAACAACCGTAACTTGATAGTTAGGAAGAGAATTTGATATTTTTTCTAATAAATTTAGAGAAATAATTGCATCACCAATAGAATCTGTTCTTAACCATAAAAGATTATTATTTTTTCCTTTCTTTTTTCCATTAGTACTTTTTCGAGCAATTATTCTAATTTCTTCGCCTTGCCCTGCATTATTTATTTTATTAAGAGCATCGGTTAATTTTTCTGGTGTATTCAAATCCGGATACAATGAATACAATGCTTTAATTGGTGCATCTGTTCCATAGTCACCACTTACCGTTTCTAATTTTTCAATGGTAAACCCTTTATCTTCCAAAAGCTTCTTTAGTACTTTCGGAGTAAAATGAGAATAATGCCAATCTCTTTCCAACCACTGCCAATTTTCTTTCTCAATTGAAGAACATAAACTGTTAAAATTTGGTACTACACAAAAAAATATTCCGTCTTTCTTAAGAGTTTTATAGATTTTTTCTACAAATTCAGCAGGTTCAGGGACATGTTCTAAAACATGGCTCATTGTGATAATATCAGCATAATTTTCAGGTAGATCACTTTTGTCAAATTGCTCTTGTCTAACATCAAAACCAAGCTTTTTTCTGGCAAATTCTACATTGGGTTGTGTAAGTTCAAAACCCATTACATCCATTCCATGTCTAGAAGCATTTAATAATAAGCCTCCCCATCCGCATCCAATATCAATAAATTTTTTAGCTTTTATACTATTTCCATAAAATTTAACAGCTTCATCAAAAAGGGCTTCTCGTAATGCTCCTTTATATTCTTTTTTTAATTCAATTTCTTCAATAGATTTAGGGACTCTTACCGGTGAAGCAGCATTAGGATCATCAACTGCATAAACTTCTCGATAGTATTTTTCCATTTCACTTTTTGTCAGTCTTTCCTTTAAATAGACAAATCCGCATGAAATACATTGTACAATATCATTTCCTCTTACAGGTATGGACATTTTAGATCCGCAAACGAGACAATCGATTTTCTCTTTTACATTTATGCTTTCAGTAGTTTTGTTCTCATTTTCAGATAAAATATCATTTGGAGTAAATTTAGCTATGCAAAAACCGAATTTTTCTTTGGATTCATGTATTATTTCAAATCTATTATCCTGCTTAATAAACAGATAACTTTTGTGATGCTTAATATGATAAATATCATCAAGTGCTATAATACAATCTGATTTTATTTTATTAATTACATAATTAAATTCAATGAAACCAATATGTCCACCGCTGTCTAAAATTACAAATTCCGGTTTATACTCAAATTCCAGTAAACACTTATCCAATAAATTATCAGGTAAATAAGGGAAGTTTGTTTCATTGAAATATTTATCAACTCGTTCATTTTCCGGATGATCAATAAAAACATCTGAAAACTCAACCGATGTTACAGTTGTTTTATTTAGTGTTTCCTTATCCGGCAACAGTTCCTTAGGCATAGATAAGCCATTTAACAAATTAACTTTATCAATTAAATTGGCAGAGGTTAGATTTACTTTTGCATTTGCATAATTTTGCGGATTAACTTCTATTGAATAAAATGTGGAATTTATATTTAATGATTTCAACGCAGATGCAATTATTTTAGTAGTTCCTGTACCTAAATAAGTCCCGGTTTCAATTAATTTTTTAGGTTTATAGTTTGTTATCACTTCTGTAATTACTTTCGAAAATGTGGAATTTTCAGAAATTTCTGTTAAATCTTCCCCTTTAGATTCTTCTTCGGCAACTTTTAGTTTTTTTACCTGTTTCTCTTCTTCTTCAGGTTTTAAGAAATCCCATAAATCAATATTCTTCAAGAATATTGCACATCCATTATCCTGATGCGTATTGATTACAATTTGAAGATTGTGCCTATCTGCAAACTGAATTGATAAATCGAGTAAATATTTATGAGAAGGGTGAGTTATATCATCAAATACTATAGCTCCTGAAAAATCAAGCAGTTTAACAGCATCTTCTAAATCTTCTTCCGCACCTTCAAGTGTATGATCACCATCTATTGTTATTAGCTTATATTTTCTGCCTTGTGCAATTAAATTCTTTAGTACATCATGACTATTGCCATGTATATATTCAATACTAGTCATCTTCTGAGTTGATTCTAAAAATTTATTTAATTGTTTCTGGGTAAATTCAATAGTGTTAGGCAATGATGCATATTCTCCGCTCCAAATATCAACTGCAGTAATTTTTGGTGGAATCCAGGCATTAAGTACCTGAACCATAGAACCGCCGATTCTTACCCCAACTTCCAAATAATTTTCAGGTTTTAGTTTTAATGCTGTATATGTAAGAGCAACATGAATATTCCAGAAAGGCATATTATTCTGAATATTATATCGCATCCATTTTTTCCTTTTATCTATTGGCGCATCTGTTTGAATATAAGACCACGCATTTAACACTTTTTGTTGATATTTAGTATCCCCTATTATTTCTGAAACTAAAAACTGATCCGGAATATTCAATGACCTGTCATTAAAATTAAGTTCGCAATTAGCCATATATTCTTCGGTTATATCTGCGTCTTCTATTTTTATTTCTTTTCTTAAATTGTTAATCTCCAAAGGATGATCTCCTAAAAATCTTACACTAAACGATTCTTTACTACCAGTCCAAATAGGATATTCTTTTTCAAGTAATTCTCTATTCTCCGGTGTCCAAGCAAGGTAAAAGTTATTATACCAATTTATTAAATCCAGATTCCAGCCGTCTCCCCAGCCATATTTGTTGTAAAGTTTTATTTTCTGTTCTACTTGTTCCTTAAATACATAGCTGTAATGATATAAATTAATGCCAAGACTGTATGTCTGAAATCCATCAATTAAGTTAATCTCTTCAGAAGTCCTGTTTTCTTGAGGATACAAAAGTGTGGGAGGGCGATGTGAAGTAAAATAACTTCCTTTCTGATATTTAAATATTCTTCTGTAATGATGTATCGGTTTAAAGAATTCCGGAGATGTAAAATAATAGTCAAATCCTTTCCAAAAATTAAAATTGGATATAAAGTTTAATTGGGTTATTGAATTATCTTTGGAAAGTAAATCGATAACCTTTTCAATATCAGTATCTTTGTAAAATTCGTCCGAATCAACAAGCCACACATATCCATCATCAATAAACTCAAGACCCTTGTTCTGCATATGTAATTTTTCTTCCCATAATCCTTGTACAAAAACAAGTTTATCCTCATGGTCATTAAATTCTCTGATTGCTTCTATTGTCCCGTCAATTGAGTTTCCATTTTCATCTGCTGCAAATTTACAATTCTCAACTGCTCCTTCAATAACAACAATCCTTTTTGCATACTTATAAATAGATTTTAGAAGATATTTGATGAATGGCATTCCATTTAGGACTATTATAATAAAGTTTAGATCAACTTTATTTTCAGATTCAATTTTAACTAAGTGGTTATTAACCTTAACATTAAATTTTTCTTCCCAAATAAGCATTGTATTAAATAATTCGGGACGTAAATGTATTAAGCTATAAAAGGCTTTTTCTCTATCGGAAGCTGGATTTAATGACATTTCTCTAAATACATCAACTCCAATACCTTTTAATTCATCATTTTCGTAATTATTAAACTCCAGAGTGTTATTGCTAAAAGAAACTTTCCACTTATGATTGCTTACTTCCGCCGTATTAAAAATTAAATCCTTATGATAACTTGGCGTTTCAATATAACCTCTTTTGCCAACCCGCATTAATTCTTTACATGCCTTTTCAGGATTATCTACATGTTCTAATACATGTGAACAATAGACAAAATCAAATTCATTATCTTCAAAAGGCATATCTTCAATGTTTATTTCATAAACCGGTTTATTTTCCAAAAACTTAAAAGGAACTCCAGCTCTTCCGTATGTATTATCTTCAATTGTAATATCTGCAAGATGTGTAGCCAAAGGAAAAGGAACGTTACCGCTTCCAATATCTAAAACTTTATCTCCTTCTTTAATTCCGAAATTGAAGACTCTGCTTTGGTACAAATTATATCTGTCTTGTAAGGGAAAAGATCTGAAAGATTCATAAATAATCGAAAGCAATTCAAATTTATCGGTATTATCTAAGTCTAACAATGCTTCATAAACATCAAATGCTTCATTAAATTTTCCGCTTTTCAAGTAATTTTCAGCTAATTTAAGTCCTTCTTTATAGCTGTTAATTTCCGGTTTCAGCTTAGTTCGGTAACTGTTATTTATTATCTTTTCCAATCACACCTCCTGCACAAATGCAATGTTCTTTTGCCATACAGCAATTCATTATGAATACTTTGTACTTCATCTTTTTTTAATATTCCACTGATAGTTTCATTGTATAAATTTCCAAAACTGTGCTTCCTTTTCCAATCAAGACAACATATAATCAAATCACCATAACAATTGACTGATAAATCCCTTATGAATGGGAGACAGTTTTTTGCCAAATTTAACGGTTCTATATCGTACATATTAAGTCGTTCATCTAAAACGGACTTAAATACTTTGAACAGTATTTTCGTTTTAATATTTTTTAATCTATTGAAATCATTCATAGAATATGCGGAAACTACAAGCATCCAAACACCCGCATATTCTAGTTCTTCCACTAAATATTGACTCAAATTCTGTCCGTTGCTAAGAATATAAATCTTTGAATCGGGACATTTATCTTTAGCATATCTAATAAAGTAAAATAACCTTGGATCGATAAGGGGTTCGTTATAGATGTGAAAACTAATTGCACCGTTGTATTTTATTTGAGATAGTTCATCTATTGTTTTTTCAACTACTTTTGAAGAAAGATATATCTTCTCTTTACATTGATTTACCGGACAAAGTTTATGGGCACTTGCGAGATTACATGTATTTGAGATTTCGAACGAAATTCTTCTTACTTGCTCTATTGTTAATTTAGAATTAGAGCCTTCCAATAAAACATTCTCTTTTCTCACTAATTCTCTAGAGTAAATTGGAAATTGTTCTTTATATATTTCGTTTTCATACTCATTAGAATTTTCTTCAACAATAATTTCTGTCGTTTTTTCAGAAACCTTTAATTCCTTTGATTCATTATTACTTTTTACAGATAAACTTTTTATATACTTCAGATTCTCATTAGCCGTAATATTAAATTTATCCTTATCTAATATTTGCCTTAATAAATCCTCTGCAGATTCAAAATCACCTTTTAATATTTCAGTAACAGCATAATTGTTAGCAGCATCAATACTTTCCGGATCAAGCTCATTTAAAATATTCAATAGAACAGCTCTTGCTTCGTCTATTTTATTAACCTCTATTAATCTTTCAGATTCTTTAATTAACTCATCTACTAACGAATTCTTTACATCCATATAAACCTGAAATTCAATTGAAAATTTCACAATAATTATTAAAATTGATATTTTTTTAGACACTAATTCAACTCCTATACCAAACATAATTCGTTTTTCAGCTCATTTTACCACTTTTTTATTTCTTCTCTGTCCGATTATAAATAGTTGGCTAATATTAGCCCTTCAAAACTTTGTAACTTACAGTTCCCAACTATTAAGGGGTACTTCAAATATCCAATTTTTATGCTCTGAGCTGCGATTTTTGAGCTATTAGCACCAATGATGAAGCTATTAGCTCAATTTTTTAGGTAATTTACTTGGATTTTGATTCTCGGAGGTTCTCAATTCGAGCAAAAATACTCGGCTTTTCTGCAATTTTGTGAAAATTTTCATCTTTTTGCTTCGAGGTTCTAGCTCAGAGGTTCAAGCTAGGAGCTTTTAGCTGTAATTTTTACTGCTCTTTGCTTCAATCGCGAGGCTTTTAGCTTCAACTTCCTCCCTTTTTGCTCAAACGTTGAATCTTTTTGCTCAAATGTCGAGTATTTTTGGTTATCGGTTGATTATAAAAGGTTTGAAATCGGGGCTTTTTGGTTTGATTTGGAGGATAAGGGACTGTCTCAAATTGACTTTTGTCATCACGAGGGAAGCGAAGTGATCTCATTTTTTAGCTAAAAAAGAAAGATTGCTTCAGCAAAAACCGCTTCGCAATGACGATTATCGACATTCGAGACAGCCCTTACCAAATTATCTTTATCTATCTATATTTTCGGTTATTAATTTTCAGGTTCAGGAGCTGCACTCGATTTATTCTTGAATCTTTCTTTTAGATCATCATAAATCGGCTTTGCATCTGGTATATTCATTTTTGCAGCTAATTTTACTGAGTTATAGTATGAGAGTGCGGCAACATAGGCTTCACTTCCACTTAGCATTATTGTATCGTCAAGTCCGGAAATTAACTGTTCTAATGGTCTGAAAAATCCGGTAAGTGTATGTACTGCAGAAACATCCACTTTCATTTCGGGTACATTCATATACTGCGGTGCAAATTGTGGTGAGTTTTCTGCGTAATCCAAAGCCTTATCTACAAAAGGAATTGTTTTATCGCTCATTTTAGGCAATGTTCTTCTTTCTTCCGGAGTAAGAGCAATTAGGTAAGGCTGTAATTTAGTTTTTAGGGTTTCTATTGCAGCATTAATTTCCGCAACGTCGGCTTCGGGAATTTGAATAGCTACACTATTGTCCTCAGGCATGGCGCCTCCTTATGTTATTGATGTGTATTATTATTTAGTCTTTAGAGTCTATCGAACAAGCAACTCTAAATTCTCTTTGATGTATTTTGAATGGTTAAAATTTACTGGTTTTTGCTTAAAGATGAAAGTATAAAGTTAGGATTTGAAGAAAAAATTTATTTGACCCAATATTTACCAAAATAATTATTAGTATTTACTAAAAGTTACCTAAACATTATATTTAAGGTAAGTTTTAAGAAGTTGAAATTTTGTACAATAATAGATAAGTATGAGTAAAAATACCGACATAGAGAAATTAGAAAGCGTACTGATATATTTAGTATATAAATCTAATGAAATTGGTGTTTATCATTTAAATAAACTTACCTACTTGTTTGAGTATTTCTATATTAAAAATTTTGGTGAAAGATTTACTAAAGAATACTTTTTGAAATATCCGCATGGTCCTGTTATTTCTAACTATAAAAGGATTTTCATTAATTTAGCCCAAAGGGAATTCTTCTTAACCAATACTGATGAACTTAAGAAAAATAGAAAACTGACCGATGATTATAGTTATGGAAGACAAGCAATAAGAAGCAGTAATAAATCGTATTTTATAAATCCTCTCCCAAATAATGCTGCGATTTTGTTAGACAATATTATTACAAAGTTTGGAAAGCTAAGCGTTGATGAACTTGAAACTTTTGTATACAAAACCGAACCAATTATAAATTATCAAAATAATCCATATAAGAAAGAAACCGGCGGATATGTTTTGGAATCACCTATGATAAATATAAAAAAATCAAAAGATCGTGTACCTGAAGGAATTAAAATTGCATTAAAGCATATGAAAAAATATCCTAACTTTTCGTTAGAGCAGCAAAAAAAAGACTATAAAGAATTTGCATTTATGGAAAAGTTAAGACCTTATAATGCCTGATTTACAATCGGAAGTTTATCTAAAATTGCGCCCCCCACAACCCGGCGAGGTATACAAAGTTGTTGATAATTCTGTTATTATGAATGATCAAAAAAAGGAAGACAAAAAAGAGAGACCCGTTTTAATAGTCTCTAATAATAAACTTACTATTCCAGGATGTAATATAATTAATGTTGTTCCACTTACTTCAAAAGGAAAACCGGATTTACTTAGATTACCAATATCGGATGCTTACGAAGAAATTGAAAAAGATTTTGAATTAGCAAGTAAATCATTTGCCTTACTGCAGCTTTACCAACCAATACACTTAAATAATTTCAGAGATAAGTGTGGTAGAATAAATGCTAATTCTTATTTAGCAATTCAATACAGTATTGCAGTAAATGTAATCGGTTATCAAACTTTTGATTTAAATCCTTAAGCTAATATTAATATGGAAAAATCTAACGAAAGAACATTTCAAGGAATACTTTGGCACCATGTAAATAGTATTCTTAGTAATACTGATGAATATAATTTCAAAATAATTCTTCAAGAACAGAATATTGGTGTAGATGATAACCGATTTGCAGATGGTCTTTTGTACTCAAAGTTAGATACCCATAAAAAAGTTTTATTTGAATTAAAGGATTCATCTTGGGATGCAACAGATGAAAAATTAGTTTATGATGCCATGATTAAGGCGTTCAATAAGGGCTTTGAGTATTTTGTTACCGGCACACCAAGACAGTTAGTTATTTATCAGACCTTTAAAGCAGATACTACTTTAAATGACAGAAAGTTAAAAATCTATGATATTTCTACTATTAGGAAAAATACTGAAATAACCACTACTACCTTTGAAAAACAAGCCATTCCTCAATTAAAAATTTTCTTGAAAGATTTGGATGATTTAGTACATGGTATAAGAACTATTCAATGGGATTCAATTGATAAGTTTTTCGTCAAGAAACTCTCTGCATACATCTTAGAAGGTTCTGTTGAAATGGCTGAGATAATGTATGATGTTATTAATACAGATTCGGATTTTAAACGCAGCTTAAAGGGATATTTAGCAAATCAAGATATATTTAATATTTCCCTAAGATTTGATGGTGAAGAAGTATATAAAATTTGTCAGTTAGCAAATTACTTGCTCTACTTAAAAATTATATTCTATTCATACTTACAAAGAGAAGTACCGGAATTAAAACTAAAGCCTTTGGAAATTCCAGAGGATAAAGATAAACTAAATGCAGTTTTAAGAGAAAGATTTGATGATGTTCTTAAACATGATTTTGAATTAATATTCAGCAAAAACATTCTTGATGATTTTGAATATGATAAAGAATATATACCGGTTCTTAAAAGAAACGTTGAACAAATAAGAGCACTTAATTTTACAGACTTAAATGCCGATATTATCGGATCTATTTACAATACTCTTATTGATAACCAAGAGCAGCATCATCGCGGACAGCATTTTACTAATATTAACGAAGTAGATATTGTTAATGCATTTTGTATTAATGAAAATACCGAACTTGTGCTTGATAGCGGATGCGGTGCCGGAACTTTTTTAGTTAGAGCTTATCAGTTTCAAAAATATTTCCATAAAAAAATTACTCATGAACAGTTACTTGAAAGACTTTGGGGAATTGAGATTGCAACTTTTCCGGCTTTTCTTGCAATTATGAATCTTTCCTTACTTAATATAAGAACAATAGACAATTACCCTGCTATTATTAGAGAAGATTTTTCTAAAATAAAAAGTACTTCTTCAACTAAATTAATTTTTACTAACCTAAGTCAACGTTTTGAAGTAACAGATTTTAGCGGTAAACTAAAAAAAGTTAAGCTTCCCGTTTTTGATGTTTGTGTTGGAAATCCCCCTTATATACGGCAGGAATTTATTGAACATAAACAAAGATGGATAGATTTGGCTTTATCCGAAAACGGACTTAAAAAGATAAATCAGCAAAGTGATTTGTATGTTTACTACTTGATGCATACCGTTTCATTTCTAAAAGAAGGGGGAAGATTAGGTTATGTTATTTCAAGCAGTTGGCTTGATGTTTCTTTCGGTTCCGGTTTACAAAAATATCTTTTAGATAACTTTAAAATAATAGCCGTAATAGATAATCAAAAAATTAGAAGCTTTGAAACTGCATCTATAAATACGGTTATTCTTATTATAGAAAAATGTTCTGTAAGGGAAGAAAGAGAAAAGAATAAAGTAAAATTTGTTAGGATATTTAAAGAGTATGATGAACTTATAGGAAACAGCAGTGATAAAGATAGATTTGAAAACCTAAGCAAGTTTGTTTATAGAATTGAAAAAGCGAATAAGCTTATTAAAGATAAAGATTTATTTATTACTGTCCGCAACCAAAAGGAACTTGAAGAAGAAAGCACTTTTGAAGGCGAATACCAAAACGGAAACTGGGGAGCTAAGTATTTACGTTCTCCGCAAATCTATAATAAAATAATTGAGACTGCAGGGGATAAGTTAATTCCTCTTAGCAAAGTTTGCGAGGTAAAATATGGTATTAAAACTGGAGCTAATGAATTTTTTTATGTTATTGATGAAACAGAAAAAGCTAAAGAATTAAATGACGATGATTTTTATGCCTACTTTGGACATAAAAAGGCTGCCTCTAAAATTAGCTGGGAAAAGTTTGGCTGGTATTATTCGGAAATGAGTAATAAACATTACTTGCTTGAAAGGAGATTTTTTAAACCTCTTTTCAAAACTCAAAAAGAAGCTGTTAATCTGGAAGTTAATGTTGATAAATTAAAGTACTCGGTTCTTATTTGTAATGAAAGTAAAACTTATTTAAGAAAGCATAAAATAAAACTTCTAAATTATATTGAAGAAGCGGAAAGACCACCATACGAATTTCATTTACGCCCAACTTGTGCTGCTCGTATTAAACCGGATGGAACACAAGATTGGTTTAACCTTGGTGAAGATTTATTTATTGGTGATTTTATTTTCCCTTCTAAAATTCATGAAAAGTATGGACTAATTGATAATATTAAATCACAAGTATATACTGACAAAGTAAATTATAACATTAAGATTTCCGAGAGTTATAGAGAATTATCAATTGAAGTTTTTTTAATAATGAATAGCACTTTATTTAGATTTTTACTGGAATTATTTGCACGTCAAATGGGCGAAGGTTTAACAGATATTGATGTGAACGTTGTACAAAAGAACTTAATTATCAATCCAGATATCCTAAAGAAATACAAAGTTGAATTAAAAAGAATATATCATTCATTTAATTCGCGTCAACAAGAAACTATTTATGAAGAAATTAAGAAAGAGGATAGAAATAAATTAGATGAAATTATATTTAAGTTAATTGGTCTTTCAAAAGGTGACTTGGAAGAATTTTACTATGAAGCAACTGAATTCAGAAAAAGCAGAAATGAAAAAGCATCTTCAGTAAATAAAACTAAATCAAAACAGAAAATTGATTATGATTCTTCACTGAGATTAATTAAAGACCGTTTTGATGAAATAAAAAGTTATAACGAATTAATAAACGGAATTGATTGTACTGAGTTTACAATACCAAACTTGGAACCAAGTTTCCCTAAAGATTTATCTAAAACCGATGACAACATTTTTGCATCTTACGGTGTAAAATTTAAAAGCGGAAATAAAGAAATTATTGTTCCATTTGAGAATTATGGTCAAATAAGATTATTTCATTTCTTATATAAAAACTTCTCTTTGTTAAACCAAAAGCTTCAATTTCCTAAAGATGCCGATAATTGTGATTTAGTAGTTAAAAAAATGAGTACAGATTTTAATAAGTATTCATCATTAATAAAAAGTATGTTAAAAACTCATAGAAGTTCTGCAAATTACATTAGTATTTATAAGGATATTGTATTCGGCTGATTAAAAAGAGAACTCTTTCACTCAAACATGTCATTTATCAATTTTTCTACTTGGACTAGGGTAAATGGTTTTCCAAGTACAAAAGAAACTCCATGAGATTCTTTCTCTTTTTGGTCTATTAAATCCCCCCAGCCGGTTAAAACTGCAATTTTAATTTTACTGCCGTAATTTTCTCTTATTTTATCGGCAAGTTCCCAGCCGTTCATATTTGGCATTCCTATATCGGTTATTACTAGATCATAATTTCCGTTGTTAAGTTTTGTCAGGGCATCTTCACCACTTCCAACAATTTCACCTTCGCAGCCAATTACTTCCAGCAATTCTTTAGCTACCTCTCTAATCTGAGGATCATCATCAACCCAAAGGAGTTTAACTGATTTCTTTTCGTTTACCGCTTTCACATCATCATTTTCAGTTTTTTCATTATTACTGCTTGCCGGAAGAATGATTTGAATTTCCGTCCCTTTTCCCGGTTCACTTCTAAGTATTTCGATTTTGCCGTTATGTTCTTTAATAATGCTGTAAGCATTTACCATTCCCATTCCTCTGCCGGTTTCAAATCCTTTTGTAGAAAAGAAGGGTTGAAATACTCTTGATTTTGTCTCATCGTCCATACCTATTCCGGTATCGCTGCATTTTAGATAAATGTTTTTACCGCTGCTCCATGTTTCAATTCTAATTTCTCCCCCTTGAGGCATGGCTTCAATTCCATTCTTAACTAAGTTATATAGAGCCGATCTTAGTTCACCTTCATTTCCAAGCAGCTTTGGAATTTGAGAAAATTTTGTTTCAAAGTTTATTACAATCCCCTCTTTTTGAACTTTATCTTTCCATAGGGGACGGGTTTGGTAAATTACATCTTCTGCTATTCTATTTAAATCTACTAAAGTATGTTCATTCTTTGATTTTGATTTTCCCGCAAATCTTTGAAGCAGCTGTACTCTTACTGCAGCATCATTAACAGAATTTTTAATCGTATTAAGATATTTTTCAACCGATTTATTTTGTTCTGATCTAATTAAAGCTAGTTCCACATTGCCGGATATTGACTGTAAAGCATTGTTAAAATCATGCGCGATTGCGGATGACATTTCTCCTACTGCACTTAATCTTTGTGATTCAATTAAAGCTTCCTGTATATTCTTCTGTTCGGTAAAATCATAAATCATAGCGAGCATTACTTCTTTTCCGCCGTAGGTAATTTTTTCTGCAGACCAAAGAGCATCTCTCTTTTCCCCCGATTTAGTAACAAACTTGACTGGATAATTTTTGAAATGTCCTTCCTTTTTTAAAATATTAATCGCCTTATCTCTATCGGATGGATGTTCCCAAATTTTTAATTCTTTGGAAGTTTGAGTAATATTTTCTTCATAAGAATAACCAAGCATTTTAATCCATTGCTCGTTAACATCAATAAACTTTCCGGTTTCAATTTCTAAAACTACGTGGGGTGCAGGACTTGACTTGAAAGCTCTTGAAAATCTTTCTTCACTTTCCTTGAGTGCAATTTCTGCTTTCTTTCTTTCGGTTATATCTCTGATTATATAAACCATTCCAACCGGTTTATTTTCCGCATCAAATATTACATCACCGTTCACTTCACAATCAAATTGGTATTTGTCTTCAAACTGTAGAAGATATTCCACAACTCCAAGCGGTTTCTCAAACATTAGTTTTGTGTTTTCAATTGCCCGCGGCAAATCTTTTTCAGCAACAAATGAAAGGATATTTTTTCCTAATAAATCTTCTTTCTTAACAAATTTTAAATTTTCAAAAGTAATTTCATTAACAAAAATTATATCTCCGTTTAGATTTGTTCTAACTATCAGATCGGGAACCGTCATAACTAATTTTCTGAATAGTTCTTCACTTTCACGCAAAGCTACTTCAATTTCTTTTTGTTTACTTATATCTATAAATGAACCGATAATCTTTTTAGTATTTCCAAATTCATCTCTTTCAAAAGCTTGATCATAAGAAAGAAGCCAAATCCATTCTTCTGATTTAGTTCTAAACCTATATTCAATTGTAAAAGTATCCTCTTTTTTTTCCTCTATAATAGATTGGAAATGATTTAAAACTTTTGGGAAATCTTCCGGATGAAAAAGATCAAAAAATTTCTCTCCCATTTGGTTTAACTCTTCAACAGACCAGCCGGTAAATTTAGTATGAGCATGATTTATATAATCATATTTGTAAGTTTGTACATCAAAAATATACATCCCGCTCAATGTAGATGAGAGAATCTTTGATTTCTGTTCTTCACTCTCTTTTAATTTTTCTTCTGCAATTTTCTTATCGGTAATATCTTTACATAATCCTTCGTTAAAAATTACTTTTCCGTTTTCATCTTTAACAAACCGGGAAAATTCTTCCAGCCAAATTATTGAACCATCTTTTCTCTTTAATCTAAATGTTTCTTCCCGTTCAATAAAATCGGGATTACTCTTTGTAAGTTCTTCCCTTTCTTCGGGACTCACATAAACATCTTCCGGAATGTATAAGGATTTTAATTCTTCCAAAGTATCATAACCAAGAAGTTTAATGTAAGCCGGATTTGCATCAATATATTTTCCTTCTGGGGTTGATCTATAAAATCCAGTGGGCATTGTTTCAAATAGATTTCTAATTATTTCTTCGCTTCGCTTTAAATTATTCTCTATTTCTATTCTTTCATTTATTTCGTTTGCTAATTTAATTGTCCGTTCATTTACAAGCTCTTCTAAATGCTCATGATATTTTTTAAGTTCAGCTTCATTTGTTTTTAATGAAGCTTCAACTTCTTCTCTTAATTTTATATTTTCATTAAGTGATTTATTATGCTTTTTAAGTCTTGAATAAAGAATGAAAATTACAATTGCCGAACCGGTAATAAGGAACATCAATCCAAAAACAAAGTAGTTGATAATTTTATTGAAATCATTTTTGGATGTTATATAATCTAATTCTTTTTCCCTTAGATCAAGCTGCTGTTGTATTTCTAATTCAGCAATTTGCTTTTTGCTTTCCGATGTAAGAATTGAATCTTTTAACTCAGTTGCTTTTAAATAAATTTCGAAAGCTTTTTTATCATTATTCAACAGTTTATATGCTTTAGAAAGAGAAAACAAATATTCTTTTCTTTCAAGATTTTCTCCTACTGATAAGAGTAAAGCATTTGATCTTTCCAAATAACTTACTGCTTTAGATAACAAAAAATCTTGATTTCTATTGAATTGTTTGTGAGTTTTATCTTCAACCTGTTTTAAGAATAACTTTCCGATATTCCCGGTTTGTAAAGCAATTCCCTCTTTATCATTTATTTGTATTGATATGTTAAGTGCTTCATTAAATCTTGCATAGGCTTTTTCATATTCTGAAAAGGCTGTAAAAACCAAACCGCTGTTTCCTAAAAAAATTGATTTGCTGTATATATCACCTACTTCTTCAAAAATATTTAATGCTTCTTCATAATTTTCTAATGATTTTGAATAATCCTTTAATTCAAAATAAGTCAGACCAATATTTCCAATTTGAATAGCATAATTATGTCTATCGTTAAGTTCTTCATAAACCTCTTTTGAATAGTTGAAATGCTCAAGTGCAAGTTGATATTCCTTAAGATTGCTTTGGATAATCCCCATATAACTGAGATTTTTTGCAATCCCTTCCTTATCATTTATTTTTCTATTGATAGATAAAGCATTATAAAAATATTGATACGATATAGAAAGTTTTGATGAATTGAAATAAGAAATACCAATTTGACTTAGACTATGAGCAATTCCTCTCTGATCATTAATCGATTGAAAAATCTCTAAAGCTTTTTTATGATTTGTAATTGAGCTTTCAACTAAACCTTTAAATCTGAGTGATTCCCCAATATTGTTAAATGCTTCTCCTTTTCCCTTTTCCCAATTAAGTGAAGAAGCCAAATTTAATGCGGCTTTTCCGTATGAAATGCTGCTGTCTGCATTAATAACAACCAAATGCCATGATATTTCATTTAACAGCTTTACTTTGTTTGTATCATTATTAATCCGGCTTTGAAGAATAATTAGACTGTCAACTTTCTCTGAAAAGCGATATGGTTTATATTCTGCTTTTATATTTAAAGAAAAGAAAAAGCAAAAAATAATCAGAATTATTCGCTGAATATGATCGTTCATATATTCTTCTAAAGATGAATTAATCTTTTAATTTGATACAACAAATATAGAATTTCCTATTTCAGATTATCGAATAAATTTTTGGAATTTATAGATGAAAATCAGATTACAAATATCGGAACTAGCGTAAATTTTAGATTTTAATGAAGATTAAATGGTGAATCTTTAATATTGTAATAGGATTTCTAATCCGGTAATTAAAATTAAAGAGTTATATTTGATTCTTTAAAAATCATTTTGAATTAAAAGAGAGGAATTAAGATGCCTTATGTAAATATACAAATAACAAAAGGAGCAACAAGAGAACAAAAAGCTGAATTGGTTAAAGATGTTACGGATTCATTAGTTCGGGTACTTGGTAAAAAACCGGAACATACTCATGTTGTTATTCAAGAAATTGCTGAAGAGGACTGGGGATTTTCAGGACTCCTTACAGATGAATGGAAAAAAACTCAAGTTAAGTAATCATCATTTATTTTTTATGAATTTATGTCACGCACAAAAGTCGGCGTAAATACTTTTTTTTATCTGAAAAGTATTTAATCGTCTAAGTGTAAGAATTATAATTTTAACATCTTCATAACCAGAAAAATTACCAACCCAAATGTAGAACCAATATAAAGAAGACGTATAAATTTTCTTCCTTCTGAATTTTGCTGAGATTTTATGAGTTTAATAGTTGAGTAAAGAATAAATAAATCCATAATTCCAATTGGAATTAAGTAAATAAAAGAGAACCATCCCAGAAAAAATGGAACCGGTGACAATAACAAAACGATAGAAAAAATAATACTGCTGGTTTTAACTGCTTTTACTCTGCCGTATTTTATTGCAATTGATTTGGAATTAATAAGTTTATCTCCTTCAATATCCATTGCATCGGCTGCAATTTCTTCTCCCAGATCAATAAGTGCGGCAATTAAAGCAAAAAATATTACTGTTTTATTAAATGGTTCTCCCACAGAAATACCGCCGAAGATAAAAGTCATACCAACAGAAATAATTACCATTAAATTTCCAAGCAATCCGCTTTTCTTAAAAAATCTGTTATAGAGATTACCAATAATCAAAAGGAAAATAATTGTTGCAAAAGCAATAATGCTTATCAAATAACTAAAATACAAACCGAAAAAAATCAGCAATACAGTTAAGAGGAGAGATTCTTTTTTTGATACAATCCCGGAAGGAATTGGTCTTTGCGGCGCATTAATAATGTCTGTTTCTAAATCCAAATAATCATTAAGAACTAATATTGAAGCTGAAATTGTGAATACGGAAAAAAAAGCTAAAAGACTCAAAGTAAATGGAGCAAAAAATCCCAATGCAAATAACTGCCCAAGAATTACACAAATGCCCGCAGCAAAAGGAAGTTCAAATCTCATTAGCTCAAAAAGACCTTTTAATTTCAGCATCATATCATCACTCACTTTTTAATGTTTAATTGAACTTCTTCGGTTGCTATTCAATTGGAAAAACTTATAAATGAAAGATAATCTATTGACGGCAGTTTAGTTGGAATTATTATAAACAGCACATGGAATGTTAATTATGGGTGTTAAGTTTAAAGGATTATTTAAAAATAAAGTTTGGATTCAATCTATTATTAGCCTATCTTTGATTGTGTAAAGCAGTAAGATTTAAAAAGTAGATCCGCAGTTTGTGATTTTGTAGAAGTAGAAGTAATTCGAAAATCCTAGTACAATTTTAAAGCCCTGCCTATTACAACAAACATTTTATAATTTATTTAAAGGAGCATCTGTTATGGCAGAGCGCAAACAAGGATCAGTAAAATGGTTCAACAGCACAAAAGGTTTTGGTTTCATTCAACAAGCAAGTGGTGACGATGTATTTGTTCACTTCAAATCAATAGTTGGCGACGGTTATAAAACTTTAGAAGAAAATGATAAAGTTGAATATACTGTTTCTAATGGAGCTAAAGGTCTTCAAGCATCTGATGTTAGAGTTATAAGATAATTCTTAATAAATAGTATGTTTATAAAGCCTCTCAGGTTTATCCCGAGAGGCTTTTTTATTTTATAAGCTATCTGTTGTTCAATGCTACTCCCTTTTTCAAGAGAATCTTGTTCTATTTTTTTATATGTTGTGCCATCTTAAACAATTTCAAAAAATCATTTTTTATTATTTTACCATTTCTTAACAAACAATTTTTGTAACTCTAAGACTATCTTTAAAATTTAGTTGAAGAACGGAATACTATTATGAATATTCAAATGCAGAGAAAACTTATTTTCAGAAATTCAAAGCTTTCATCAAGTCTATTATTTGTTATTTCATTTATTGTGGCAATGTTATTAACAGCTTGCGGAAGTGATGACCAGAACGGCAGTCAAAATGAAGCAGCACAAATTGTTCATTCGGTAGAGGCAGTTCAAGCTAAAACCGGTTCACTCCCTTTGGTTGAAAGATTAACCGGAGTTGTAAGAGCTAAAAATCAAGTTGAAATTTATCCGCAGATAAATGCAGTTGTAACCGAAGTATATGTTAAAGACGGCAATATTGTTAAAAAAGGTGATCCTTTAGTAAAACTGAGAGATGTAGAATTTCAAGAGCAATTGAAACAGGCAAAAGCAAGTCACCAAATTGCATTAGCACAGCAGAAACAAGCAGAAGCTCAATTAAACAGACTTCAGCTTGAACTTCAAAGATCAAAAACACTTGCAGAAAAAGAATTAATAAGTGACTCTGAATTAGAAGAAATTGTAACTCGAACAGTTTCGGCAGAAGCTGATTTGGATTTGGCAATAGCTAGAGTTGTCCAGACTCAAGCATCAATTGATGAAAGAGAAGAAACTCTTTCCAGAACTATTGTAAGAGCTCCGGTTTCAGGTTCTATAGGAAATAGAAATGCCGAAATTGGTATGAGAGTAAATACCAATAATAGACTTTTTACTATGGGTGAATTAGGAAATCTTGAAGTGGAAGTTGTTCTTACCGATATAATGCTTAACTATATAAAAACTGGACAACGGACAGAAATTTTTGCCGATATAATTCCCGGCGGGAAAATAGACTCGAAGCTTTCAAGAATTTCCCCTTTCCTTAATCCGGTTGCACACAGCACCGAAGCAGAAATTGATGTAAAAAATCCGGAAGGAAAATTGAACCCCGGCATGTTTGTTACGGTAGATATTTTTTATGGTGAAAGTGAACAAGCAACATTAATTCCTTTAAGCGCATTGTATGAAAACCCGCAGACCGGCAACAGAGGTGTTTATGTTTCTAGTGAAAAGATTAATATGGAATTGAAAAAAGGAGGAAGCGCAGATAATCCGATTTCACTAACTGATCCGGTTCAATTTGAATTTAGGAGAGTTGACATTATTGCAAGAGGAAGAATGGAAGTGGCAGTAAAAGGAATCGAAAAGGATGAGTGGGTTATTACATTAGGACAAAATCTTTTAGGTGGAGAAACTGGAATGGCTAGAGTAAATCCTCTCAACTGGGAAAGAGTTGAAGAGCTGCAGAATCTTCAGAGCCAGGATATACTAAAAGATATAATGAAAAAACCAAAAGAAGAAACCGAGAACTCAAACCAAAACAAAATAAGCAACTAAGATTGAGAGGAGCGAAATTTTTATGAATATTACAGAAGCAGCAGTAAGACGCCCCGTTACAACCGCAATGATTTTTCTGATTGTTATTGTTCTTGGTTTTATGAGTTTAAGATTTCTCCCTGTTGATTTACTTCCTGCAGTGGAATATGCAAGATTAAGCATAGTAACTCAATATCCGAATGTTGGTCCGGAAGAAATAGAAACAATTATTACAGATAGAATCGAAAATGCAGTAGCAAGTGTTCCTAATTTAGAAGAAGTCCGTTCTTCTTCTGCAGAAGGAAGAAGCAGAGTAACACTTGAGTTTGCACAAGGTGTAAACATAGATGAAGCGGCAAATGATGTAAGAGCAGCATTAGATAGGGTGAGAGATGATTTCCCTCCGGAAGTTGAATCACCCAGAGTATGGAAATTTGATCCAGATAATTTTCCGGTTGTAATTCTAGGTGCTCAATCAACCAGAAATTTGGAACAGTTAACAAGAGTTCTTGAAAGAGAAATTTCACAAAGATTTGAACAAATTCCTGGAGTAGGTTCGGTAGATGTTTGGGGAGGTGTTTACAGGGAAATTCAAATCCAACTTAAAAGAGACAGATTAGCTTCAAGTCAGCTTTCCGCAACCGATATTCAAGATGCACTAAGAAGAGAAAATGTTACTCTCCCGGGCGGAGATATGCGCGAAGGAATGAATGATCTTTACGTTAGAACAAAAGGTGAATTTCAATCAATCGACCAAATTGCTAATACAATTGTTAAAGTTGTTGACGGAATGCCGATTAGAGTTAAAGATGTTGCAGACGTAATTGACGGTTACGAGGATATTAATAGAGTAGTTAATATTGATGATCAACCGATGATAAGACTTGGAATTAGAAAGCAATCCGGCGCAAATACTGTTGAAGTAGCTAAAGATGTTCGAGAAGTTATGGATCAAATTAACCGCGAAAGAAAAGATATGAATCTTTTGATGGTTATTGATCAGAGTGAGTTTATACAAAACTCAATTGATAATGTTCAGAACTCCGCAGTTTGGGGAGGATTTTTAGCAATTCTTATTCTCTATATTTTCTTACGCAATGGTTCTTCTACTTTTATAATTGCTTTGTCAATTCCAATCTCGCTTATTGCCACAATAGGACTGCTCTACTTTAACGGATTGACACTAAATCAAATGAGTTTTGGGGGACTAGCTCTCGGCATCGGACTTATTGTAGATAATGCTATTGTAGTTCTTGAAAATATGGTACGGTTAAGAGAAAATAAAAAGAGCAGAGAAGAGAGTGCTTTGGTAGGAACAAAGCAGGTTGCCGGTGCTATTGTTGCTTCCACCTTAACAACTTCGGTTATTTTTCTTCCGGTAATTTTTATGCAGACTGTCTCCGGTATGCTTTTTAGAGAGCTTGCTTTAGTTGTTGTTTTCTCATTAGCATGTTCATTAATTATTGCTTTAACTCTTGTTCCTATGCTTGGCAGTAAATTTTTAAGAATAAGCAACGGTAACGGAAATAATTCAAATGGCAAAAAAAACAGATTCGGCAATTGGTTTCTGAAAGTAGAAAATTTTTATTCAGCTAAACTTGAAAAAGCATTACATCATAAGAAATTAGTTTTTATATCCACTATAACACTTCTTGTAATTACACTTTTTTTATGGCCTTTAATTCCGGTTGAACTTGCACCTCAGACAGATGCGGATGAAATAGATGTTGAACTTGAAATGGCTCAAGGTACCAATATAGCAGTAGTTCAGCAGTATTTAACCGAACTGGAAAGATTGGTTAAAGAAGTTATTCCGATGGATGAAGTAAAACATCTTTCTGTTGAAATCAGACCGGGAGATGCCGAAGTAGAGCTTTCTTTAGAAAGTGCCGATACAAGAACGGTTAACAGTTTTGAACTTGCAGATAAAATTAGAGAACATGTTGCCGGTAAAATACCCGGAGCTGAGATTAGAGTAAGTGCCGCTTCAGGATTATGGATGCTTAGAAGACTTTTCGGTTCGGGAGGCGCTGAAGCTGTTCAGATAGAACTAAGAGGTTATGATTTAGAATTAGCAGATAAAATTGCTGCAAACATCGAAAACGTTATTAAAGAAGTCCCCGAAATTGAAGATGTTAGAGTAAGCAGACGTGAGGGAAGACCTGAACAAAACTTAATTATTGATAGAGAGAAAATTGCTGAATTAGGTTTAACCGTGAGCGATGTAGCAGAAGTAATTCAGACAAATATCGGCGGCAGCAGAGCCGGTGTTTATAGAGAAGGGGGAGATGAATTTCCAATCACTGTTCGTCTTCAGGCTAAAGATAGATTAAGTACGCTGGACTTGAAAAATATTTCATTAAGGACAGACAATGGAAGTATAATTCCGGTTTCTGCAGTTGTAAAAACCGAAAACAGAAGAAGTGCAACAGAGATTGATAGAATAAATTCACAGCGCGTAACTTATATAACTGCAAATCTTATCAGCGGTGCCGCATTAGGGGATGTTGTTGAAAAACTTCAGGACAGATTAGGAAATATTTATCTTCCCGAAGGCTTTACATTAGTTTTCAGTGGTGAATATGAAGAACAGCAGAAAGCTCAGACTGATTTTACCCTTTCTATTCTTATGGCTTTAATACTAATATACATGGTTATGGCTGCGCAATTTGAACGGTTTTTAGATCCTTTAATTGTTATGTTGTCAGTTCCGCTTGCAGTCATAGGTGTAGTGCCGATTCTTTTAATTACCGGAACTTCACTCAACATTCAAAGCTTAATGGGTGTTGTTATGTTAATCGGCATTGTGGTAAACAATGCGATAGTATTAGTTGACTATATAAATCTGATGAGAAGAGAACAGAATTTGAGTATAAAAGATGCAGTGCTTCAATCGGGTAAATTAAGATTACGCCCCATTTTAATGACTACTTTTACCACAGTTTTAGGAATGCTTCCTCTTTCGTTCGGTACAGGTTCTGGTGGAGAAATTCAAGCTTCATTAGCTCGTGCTGTAATTGGTGGTTTATCTGTTTCAACTCTTATTACTCTTGTACTTATTCCAACTGCGTATATTACTATATATGAATTTCTTGAAAGAAGAAAATCTAAAAAGCAGAATCCTTAACAATTATTTTAGTGGGAATGACTTTGATTAATTTAAGTCATTCCCAATTTTTTCCTCACACAAAACCGATTAAATTTTTCCTTTTCTTATTCGATAATAATTAAAAAATAAAATTTACTTATGCTTTCAGTTACGGATAAAAATAATATTCTGCAGATTTTAAACTATGAATTATCTCAAAGTAAGAATCAAAGTGATAAATCTTCTATAAAGAAAGATTCTCTGGAAATTTCGAATACTTCTAAGGTATTTAAGAAGATTGATGATTTTTTAAATCTAGGTAAACCGGATAGATTATCAACCGAAGGAATGACTAAAGAAGAGAAAGATGAATTCTTAAAGATGCTTTCCATTCTGCTTAAAAAAGGAATTGTTGGTTATGAAGTTTTGGAAGTTGACGGAAAACCGGAAAAGCATTTTATAGTAAATCAAATTGGGAATCAGAGAATTTATGGTGCAGAACTGTATAAAAACAAATCCTATTTTAAAGATAAGTTAGATTATTAAATCAACAAGTTTACCTTCATTTCTTAAAACAGATTTATCATAAACAAAGGGTATTGTATTCTTCCCTTTTAATCTTTTCTGGGAGAAGTGCTTTGATTCAAAAGAAGGATCAAAAATATAATATCCCTTTTTAATTTCGGAAGAGATCTCATCATTTTTAATTTCATCTTCCATCTGTACGTTTACACTCTTTGATGGATTATTTTTCAGCTTAATAATATTCTGATGAGGAATGTTCATTTCCAGAAATGATTTTGCAGAGCTATTAGATTGATTAACCGGAGAGCTTATTTGCAATTGAGGCTGAATTGAATTATGATTAAGCTCTTTCTCAACAGAGTTTATCTCAAAACTGCTAATCGATTTTTCAGATTTTAGTGAATGCTGATTTTCAGTTCCTCTCAAAATTCCGTTTTGAACCAATGAACTGTAACTTGCACTATTTAAGTATGGAATCAGCATATATGTTCTTAGATAAACTCAATTAAATGTACTTAAAAATAATCAATCCCTTTAAATAATCAAATCGGCTGAAATCTTAAAAATGAGCTTTCAAATGCATCTTTAAGAATATTAATTATTTGATCAAAACCGTTATTCTTTTCAAAATAAAATTTCTGATTTACTTCTAGTTCTATCCCTAAATACTTTTTATAACCATTTTTTTTTTCTTAAATATGATGTATGTCCGTCACTTATACCTAGGTAAGGATAATTAAACCTTACTTTCAAATCACTTTTCTTTAATATATCTTCTTTAAATAAAGCAGAAAAATTTTTCTCCCCTTCGCTTTTAGGATCATACAAAATTCCAATATCGGTATTTCGTTTTTTCCCATTGAGTGTTGGAGTAAAAGTATGTATTGAAAGATGAATAACTGTAAATCCACTTTTAATAGCAGCTTTTATTTTTTCCAAAATAATTTTTCTGAACGGTGAATAAAATTTTTCAATTATTAATTTTTTGTCTTTGGCAGAAAGATTTTTAGAATAATTTGAAAATAAGTTTCTATGATCGATTGATCTGTTAAGTTCGATTAATAATCTACTTGTCTCTGATACCAATGAGAAGTAATTAGGAATTAGACAAAAATTCTTAAATATTTCTAAGGCACCGGGATCCCATCCCTTGTGGGAATTAAGAACATTTTGCGGAATTAAATTTTTGTATTCTTCAGGTAACTTATTTCCCCCATGTTCGCAAGTAATAATAAGTTTTTTCATAAATGTTATATTTCAAACAACTTATTAGCCTTCAGCGATTCAGCTAATAGCTTATAAACCTCAATAAGATTTTCCCTTCGTAAATCATTATTTACCGCTTTTATAATTCTGTTTGAAAGTGATCCTTTATTTAAAATTTTCTGAATAGTTTCTTTGTACTTTAGATCATCAGTTATAATAGTCTGGTAAATATGATTTAACAATTCCCCCGCTTTAATTTTTTCATTAACGGATTTTCCAAAAAGAGAGAGATAATCTTTATCAGATATTACGGAATCCTCACCGTATTTGATAGTATTAAGTAGTATAGATGAAAGTTGATTTACCGTTACCTCCTTTTGTTCTTGGTATGTTATAAGTTCTTCATTTATAATCACTTTTAATAGTGCATTAAAAAATTCCACAATAGCTATATCCGCAATCGGAGCTTCTTGAATATCTACAATTCTTATTTCAATCGAATTTCTTGAAAACCGTGCAATTGCTCCTCTTGAATTAAGCCATTCATGCTGAAGTATTTTTTCGTCGTCAAAAGGTTTAATATCATTAAATATTTTTTTGAAGATGACATTTTCGTAATCCGATTTTGTAAATACCTGCTCAGGTATAATATTTCCAGCAATTGATGGAATTTTAATTTGATTATTTCTATAGACTTCCAAACGTGAATCAACTATACCTGTTAATTTTCCATCGAATATTGGAGTGCTTGCAGCAAGAGCCGGAATTAAAGGGAGAATCAATCTAATTGCCGCATGAAGTCTTCCGAATTCTAAATCATCACCAAAAGGAAGATTAATATGTGTGCTTTGCAGATTAGACCAACCGTGTCCTCTGCAGTCAAATATTTTATTGTATAAAGAATAAACTTCGTTGCTGTCGTGCGGCCATAATTTTGTTTCCGTAAAAGGATTCATAAAAGGATGAGCCCCGGTTGGAAGTAGCATTGAATTATATTTATCCAGAATGGAATTTATCTTTTTTACACTTTTACGAAATTCAATATCGAGATCAGCTATATTTGATGCCGGAATTCCGGTTTTTAATTCTATAACATGAAGTACAAGTTCATTTGACCATTCTAAATTTTCGTATTCAACATCACTCGTAATTTCTCCGGCAATTTCTTTTAGAATTAAATCCGAAATAGGATTTACCATTAAAGTTTCTTTATCGACTATCATATATTCAAGTTCAACACCTACTGCTTCAAACAATTTCAATGTCCTTCTCATAAACTAATTTCCTTACTGAACCTTAACTTTTCGATTCTCTCCTTAAATGATTTCATAATTGTATGATATAAATGATCCTTCATTATTTGATCTTCCACCCCGCTTTCAATTGATGGATTATCATTCACTTCAATTACAAAAACTTCACTTCCAATCTGTTTCAGATCAACTCCGTAAAGTCCGTCACCAATAAGGTTAGCAGCTTTTAATGCCTGCTTTAAAATATTTTTGGGAACATTATAAATAGGAACGGATTCAAAATTTCCGTACTTATCATTTTTTGAACCTTTCCAGTTGTAAATCTGCCAATGATCTTTTGCCATATAATACTTGCATGCAAAAAGAGGTTCTTTATCAATAATGCCAATTCGCCAGTCGAATTCAGAATATCTAAATTCCTGCGCAATTATTAAATCAGAATCATTAAGAAGATTCTCAACATTCTTATTAAGCTCAAGTGAATCATTAACTTTAATAACACCTTGTGAGAAAGAACTATCCGGTTGTTTTAATACAATCGGGAAACCCAATTCCTTTTCAAGAATATCTTTGTTCTCTTTGTTAACTATAATGGTTTTGGGAGCATGAATTTTTGCTTTCGATAATATTTCAGCCAAGTAAACTTTATTTGTACATTTTAGGATTGATCTCGGATCATCAATAACAACAAGACCTTCGGTAAAAGCTCTTCTGGAAAATCTATAAGTATGATGATTAACTGCTGTAGTTTCTCTAATAAAAAGTGCATCATATTCCGGAATTCTACTGAAATCATCTTTGGTAATAGTTTCACATCTAATTCCAATTTCCTCACCGGCTTCAATAAAATGTTTTATTGCTTTATGATTGGATGGAGGTTCTGTCTCATTTTCATTTACAAGAATTGCCATATCATACATTGAATTTGAGATGCGTGCAGAATGAATTCTTTTCTTTGAAAAATATTGTCCGGCAAAATCTTCTACATATTGCCAGTGTGTTTCGGGTATTTCATTTACCGGAACGGGCGATATGCTTTGCAAAATCCATTTTTTATTAAAGACAAATTGTGCTCTAATTAAAGGAGCTTGAAATAAATTATATAACTGACTAGCAAGTCTATCGTATTGAACTGCGATGTTTCTGCCAAAATAAATACTAAGAGTAAAATGATCCGATTTAATTTTTTTTAGACTGGTTTGAATTAGATCATCCAAATCATCGGAAATTACTCTTATTATCGTCTGCGATTTAAGATCTTGAATAGTAGAAACATTAGGAAACACCTTGTGCCCTCTGGCTTCGGCAAGAAGTGATACATAATAACCGGTTGCCTGATATCGATATGAGCGGCAAAGATTAAAAACCCTCATCGATTTATTTTCCGAATAAGATAAATCTGTTAAATAATTTTTTGCTGCAACAATCTCAACTCCTCCTGTTTTGAAATTCCAGTCTTTTGGATTGTTAACAACTACAATTGTGCGCATTACACTTTTCCTTTAGGTGTTATAATTAATAAGTTTGCATCATAAGAAACAATGCCAAGCATAATTGAATTTATTAATCTTCCTATTCTAACAGAGTAATAATTATTATGAGAAACCGGATTTTCCTTGTACGGATCGGCAACAATTACATGCTTCTTTTCTTCATCATAACCATACAGAACTACAAAATGTCCGGTTGTATATCCTTTTACATCGTCATAAATAGATTGATTATTTTCATTTGTATATTCTCTCGAACAATTATAAAGATAAGTGGCATTCAGTCCGGTTAGAACCGGAACTCTATTTTCAAAAAAATTTCTTAAAAATTTCACATTAAGATCATGATAAGAAACTTTACCTCCCAATTCGAGAAAATGAATATAAGCTTCGGAAGCAAACTTTAATTTCTTTTCCTTTTTGTGTTTTAACTGCATTTTTAATTTTTCTGCTATATTTTCATTTTTATTTTTGAACCAAGTCGGATCAAAGAGATGAAGATTATAAGTGTAAATTTCAGCATTATAACCGCGCATCAAGGCATGATTAGCCAGCATAACGGCTAAAGTGCCCCCTTCTTCCAAATATTTTACCTCATCAATTATTTCTTGTAATTTTAGATTTTCACCGTAGTATTGATACACTGCATGAAGGCTTGTCGGACCGCACGTTACATCATCCGGCTGCGGTAATATTTTAATCGGAATCAATTTATCAACTGTAAAAGTTTATTATACAAATAATATCAATTAAGTTAACTAAAGCAAATGATATTTTTTAATCAATTACAGCTACTTTCTTATCCTTACTTCAAATAATCCCGCTTATTTTATTTTTGATTCACTTACTACAAAATTGCATCGCTTATTTTTCGATTTCTGCTAAAGTAATCAGATAATTTTTCGATTGTAAATTATGAAAAATATATCCATTGCTTCTAAGTCATTTAACTTTGCATTCCTTGCTTATATAATCGCTTAAATGGGTTTTTAAAGTCATTAACAATAAAAAATAAATCGGAGAACTAATGTTCAAAAATCTAAAAATTGGGAGAAAATTAGCGGTCGGATTCGGCATTGCGGTAGCTGCTCAATTAATAATAATTCTTCTTTCAATAGGCATTCTATATTCATTAAACAGCAAAGTTGATTTATTGGCTAATGAAAAATTTGTTAAGACTGTGTTTGCTAATAATATAGTTGATGCTGTAAACGAATCCTTAAAAGCAACTCAAAGCATTTTAATGGTAGATGACTTTTCTACATTAAACGTAGAAGAAGAAAGAATATCAAAAGCAAACCACGAAATTGAAGATAACATTACAAAGTTAAAAAATAATATTACTACAGAAGAAGAAAAGATATTGCTTACTGAAATTGAACAAATTAAGCTGAATGAATATGATCCGATTCATAAGCAGGTAATCTCTTTATATAAAGGGGGAGACCGCATTTCTGCAATACAATTGACGCAAAATCAACTAAGTAAAATAGAGGCAAAATATATTGAATCAGTTTTTGAATTGGTAAAATATCAAACAGATTTTACTCAAGAGGTTGCTGGTGATGCTGCTTCTACATTTCAAGCAGCAATTATTATGTTAGTTATCATTGGAATAACCATGGTTATTACAGTGATTTTAATTGCATCAACAATTACTAAAAGTATCAAAAATCCTTTGATTTTGGTAAAAGAAAGAATGGCACAGTTAGAATCTGTCTGCTTAGCTAACCTTGGAAACGGCTTAATTAGTATGTCTAACGGCGATCTAACCGCTAAGGTTACCAAAGGAACCGAACCATTGAAGTTGGATTTAAAGGATGAAATCGGAGAAATGGCAAATGTATTTGATTCAATGTTATATAAAGCTCAAGGCGGAATTGATGAATATGAAAAAGTAAGAGTGAAAATTAGAGAATTATCCGAAGAAACAAATGAACTTATTAGTGAAGCTAAAGAAGGGAATTTAAATTCCAGAGGTAATGTTAATAAATTTAAAGGTTCCTATAAGGAAATTGTTGAAGGAATTAATAATCTGCTGGATACCGTAATAATTCCTATTCAAGATGGATTAGATGTGCTAGAAAAAATTGCAGTTGGTGATTTAACAGCTAGATTAACAAAAGATTATAAAGGGGTAATTAAGGAAAGAGTAAACTCGCTTGGTGATTCTTTAGAAAGAATAATTATTGAAATTTCCGAAGCCGTAGCAGCCACAGCCTCAGCATCAACACAGATTTCATCATCAGCAGAAGAAATGGCAGCCGGAGCACAAGAACAATCAGCTCAAGCTTCTGAAGTTGCCTCTGCAGTAGAACAAATGACTT